>JAFWES010000043.1 GCA_017512805.1 Clostridia bacterium | reverse complement strand
GTGAATATGATCCGGAAAAAGCTGACAGAAAGGGCTGAAGCGAGGAAGGAGGCTGAAGCCGCGTGAAAGAGTATTTGCTGATGCTGGTCGGATGCCTGCTGGTGAATAACTACGTGATGTGCCAGTTCCTGGGCATCTGTCCCTTTCTGGGGGTTTCGAAAAAATTCGACACGGCCCTGGGCATGGGGCTGGCGGTGACCTTCGTCATGACGCTGGCCAGCTGCATCACCTGGATGGTGGAGCATTTTCTGCTGATTCCCCTGGATCTGATGTACCTGCGTACCATCGCTTTCATCCTGGTGATCGCGGTGCTGGTGCAGCTGGTGGAAATGGCGCTGAAAAAGCTGAGCTTCAGCCTGTATCAGGCGCTGGGCGTGTATCTGCCGCTGATCACCACCAACTGCGCGGTGCTGGGTGTGGCTGTGCTGAATTCCAACAATGAATATGGGCTTCTGCAGAGTACCCTGAGCGGATGCTTCAGCGCTCTGGGCTTTACCCTGAGCCTGCTGCTGTTCTCCTGCATCCGGGAACGGCTGGAGATGAGCGATATGCCGAAATGGATGCAGGGGTTCCCCGGTGCGCTGATTGCCGCGGGGCTGATGGCCGTTTCTTTTATGGGTTTCTCGGGATTGATCGGATAAGGAGGATCGCGTAAAACATGGAAGTTCTGTATGCGGCGCTGGTCCTCGGCGGAATGGGGGCATTGTTCGGAATCCTGCTGACGGTGGCATCGAAAGTTTTTGCCGTGCCCGCGAACCCCACCCGGGACGCGGTACGGGAAGCGCTGCCCGGCGCCAACTGCGGCGGATGCGGTTATCCCGGCTGCGATGGGTGCGCGGATGCCATCGCCGCTGGAAAGGCGCCGGTGAATGCCTGCCCGGTAGGTGGCAGCGGGGCGGCGCAAAAAATCGCGGAGATCATGGGCCAGGAAGTGGAGGAAGGCGAAAAGCGGGTGGCCCAGGTGGCCTGTCAGGGCGGCCGGGAACACTGCAAGGACAAGTTCAATTACAGCGGAATTCAGGACTGCGTTGCCGCGACCCTGGTCAACGACGGCAACCGGGCCTGCAAGTACGCCTGTCTGGGGCTGGGGACCTGCGTCCGGGCCTGCCCCTTTGACGCGATTCACGTGGATCCGCATAAAGGGATCGCGGTGGTGGACCGGGAAAAATGCCAGAGCTGCGGCAAATGCGTGGACGTATGCCCGAAGCACCTGATTTCCCTGGAACCCTTGGAGACGCCGGTCCGGCTCCTTTGTTCCGCTGCGGACAGGGGAATCCTGGTCAGCGACAACTGCCGGGTTGGGTGCATTGGCTGCGAACGCTGCCTGCACGCCTGCAAGTTCGGAGCCATCACGATGAAGAACCATCTGCCCATCATCGATCCGGCCAAATGCCGCGGCTGCATGATGTGCGCGGAGGCCTGTCCTACCAATGCCATCTGGGCGGATTGGGATCATCGGGAGATCGCGGAGATTGACAAAGACGTTTGCATCGGATGCGGCATGTGCAAGCGGCAGTGTCCGTTTGAAGCCATCGTAGGCGAGGTCAAAAAGCCTCATGAGGTGCTGGACGCCTGTACGGGATGCGGAAAGTGCGCTGAGAAGTGTCCCAAGAAGTGCATTACCCTGAAGGTGCGGGAACATACGAGAGACGCCTATGCCAAGGTGGGAACGACCCCCGAGGCGGTGAGTGTGGATACGCCGGTGCCGGTGGAAAAGCCAAAGCCCCAGTATTCCCCCGAGGTGCAGATGAAGATTGACGCGGCCCTGAAGGCCAAGGCCGAGCGGGAAGCCGCAAAGGCCGCGGCTCAAAACGAGGAATCCAAATCGGAGTAAAATATAGAAGGAGGAATCGAACAGATGGAGGAGAAAATCAAAAGGATCGGTGTGCTGACCAGCGGCGGCGACGCCCCCGGCATGAACGCGGCGGTTCGCGCGGTGACCCGGACCGCCCTGACCTACGGCATTGAGTGCGTCGGGATCCGGCGCGGCTGGCAGGGCCTGATCAATACGGACTTTATTCAGTTGACGCGGTCCAACGTCGGGCATCTGCTTTCCCGGGGCGGTACCATTCTGTATATGGCCCGCAGCCAGGAGTTTATGACGGAAGCCGGCCGGCAGAAGGCGGTTACCACCTGCAAGATGCTGGGCCTGGACGGCATTGTGGCCATTGGCGGCGACGGCACCTTCCGCGGCGCGCTGGAGCTGTCCCGGCTGGGGGTTCCGGTGGTTGGCATTCCCGCCACCATCGATAACGACGTAGGGTGCACCAACTATACCATCGGTTTCGACTCCGCCTGCAATACGGCCATCGAATGCATCGACAAGATTCGCGATACCATGCAGAGCCACGAACGCTGCTCCGTGGTGGAGGTCATGGGGCGCAGCGCCGGTTTCCTGGCACTGTATGTGGGAACCGCGGTGGGCGCCACGGCGGTGCTGGTGCCGGAGAGCAAGGAAGACTTTGAGACCAACGTGATCGAACGGATCCGGGCGTCCCGCCTGGCGGGATATACCCACTTCATGGTGGTGGTCGCGGAAGGCGCAGGCAACGCGTATGACGTGGGCCAAAAGATTCATGAAGCCCTGGGCATTTCTCCCACCATCACGATCATCGGCCATATTCAGCGCGGCGGCGCGCCCACGGGACGCGACCGTGAAACCGCCACCCGGATGGGATACTATGCGGTTCGGGCTTTCGCCGAAGGCCGGGGCAACCGGATTATCGGGACCCAGGAAGGCGGCATCGTGGAGATTCCCATCGAGGAGGCGCTGAAGATGGAGAAGCACCTGCAGATGGATCGGTATCAGATTATGGAGATCATGCAGTTCGGCAATGATCGCCACGGCGAGGACTGATGCCGGATAAAATGAATCGGGAGGCTGGAGAACCCAGCCTCTTTTTTCAAAGGAGAGATCATTGTCTGTTCCGTATTCCCGCACTCTTCTGGGTGTGATTCCCTGGTACAGCCTGCTGATCACGCTGGGGGCTGGGCTGGCGATCCTTTTGGCGGATCGGGAAGCCCGGCGGCAGGGACTGCCGGAAGGCCTGGCGGTGGATCTTGCGCTGGCTGTGATCCCCTCGGGGATCGTTGGGGCCAGAATCTATTATGTCGTTTTTTCCTGGGCGGATTTTCAGCAGGATCCTCTCTCCGTTTTTCGGATCTGGGAAGGGGGACTGGCGATCTATGGCGGCCTGATCGCGGGGATCCTGGCTGTGCTTCTGTTCTGCAGAAGAAGGCGTCTGTCCCTCCTGACCGTTCTGGATCTGCTGTCGCCGGGGGTTGCTCTGGCCCAGGCTTTGGGCCGCTGGGGGAACTATTTCAATCAGGAGGCCTACGGGCCGGAAATCCTGAACCCGGCGTTTCAGTTTTTTCCTTTCGGCGTTCAGATCGCGCAGCGGGGAACCCTGGTCTGGCACGCGGCAACGTTCTTCTACGCGTCGGTGCTGGACGCGGCGCTGTTCTGTTTTCTTCTGTGGGGCAGGAGACGCCTTTTCCGGGGGAGGGGGGAGGTTTTTGGCTGCTATGCCTTTTGCTATGCGGCCGGCAGGATGGTGCTGGAAAACCTGCGGGCGGATTCCCTGCATCTGACATCCCGGGTGCGGGTCAGCCAGCTGTTCAGCCTGATGATCTGCTTCTGCGTTCTCCTGATGCTGGTAACCAGAATCCGGAAGGAGAAGGGAAAAGCATCCTGCGGCCTGTGGGGGCTGCTGCCGATCATTCCGGGCGTTCCCGCCCTGCTGTACTGCTGCGGCTGGCGGCACGCGGCTTTGGAGACGCTGCCGAATCAAATGGCGCTGCTGGTGATTTTTTCCTCCTGCGCCCTGTTTTCCGCCTGGATGCTTTTTCGATGCGCAGGCTGGAATTCCAAAAGTTTCCCTTGCCAAAACAATGGCAAAACGCTATAATTAAACCGATGTGCGGATCCGGATTCGGTTTGGGTCTGGAGCACACGGAATGAAAGAGGAGGAGATTCCCATGTCCAAGAAATACCTGTACCTCTTCAGTGAAGGGAACGCCACCATGCGCGAGCTGCTGGGCGGCAAAGGCGCGAACCTGGCCGAAATGACCAATATCGGCCTGCCCGTTCCCCAGGGTTTCACCATTTCCACTGAAGCCTGCACCCAGTACTATGAAGACGGCCGTCAGATTAACGAAGAAATCCAGGCCCAGATCATGGAATATATTGCCAAGATGGAAGAGATCAATGGCAAGAAGTTCGGCGATCTGAAAAATCCTCTGCTGGTTTCCGTTCGCTCCGGTGCCCGCGCTTCCATGCCGGGCATGATGGATACCATTCTGAACCTGGGCCTGAACGACGACGTGGTCGCGGCCATGATCGCCGGCAACCCGGATCCCAAGTTCGAGCGCTTCGTGTATGACAGCTATCGCCGGTTCATCCAGATGTATTCCGACGTCGTCATGGAAGTCGGCAAGAAGTACTTCGAGCAGCTGATTGACGAAATGAAGAAGGACCGGGGCGTCACCTTCGACGTGGAGCTGACCGCCGCCGACCTGAAGGAGCTGGCTGCCGCGTTCAAGGCCGAATACAAGGCCAAGATCGGCGAAGATTTCCCCTCCGATCCCAAGGAACAGCTGATGGGCGCCATCAAGGCCGTGTTCCGCAGCTGGGACAACCCCCGCGCCAACGTGTACCGCCGGGACAACGACATCCCTTACAGCTGGGGCACCGCGGTCAACGTCATGCCCATGGTGTTCGGCAACCTGAACGACAATTCCGGTACCGGCGTTGCCTTCACCCGTGATCCCGCTACCGGCGAAAAGAAGCTGATGGGCGAATTCCTGACCAATGCTCAGGGCGAAGACGTGGTGGCCGGCGTCCGGACTCCCATGCCCATCTCCCAGATGGAAGAGAAATTCCCCGAAGCGTACGCGGACTTTGTCCGGGTGTGCGACCTGCTGGAGAAGCACTATCGCGACATGCAGGACATGGAGTTCACCGTTGAAAACGGCAAGCTGTACATGCTGCAGTGCCGCAGCGGCAAGCGTACCGCTCCCGCCGCCCTGAAGATCGCCTGCGACCTGGTGGACGAAGGCATGCGCACGGAAGAAGAAGCCGTCGCCATGATCGATCCCCGGAACCTGGATACCCTGCTGCATCCCCAGTTCGACGCCGCTGCCCTGAAGAAGGCGGAGCCCGTCGGCAAGGGCCTGGGCGCTTCTCCCGGAGCTGCCTGCGGCAAGATCGTGTTCAGCGCGGAAGACGCGGAAGCCTGGGCGGCCCGCGGCGAAAAGGTGGTTCTGGTCCGGCTGGAGACCTCTCCTGAGGACATTACCGGCATGAAGAGCGCGCAGGGCATCCTGACCGTGCGCGGCGGCATGACCTCTCACGCGGCCGTCGTGGCCCGCGGCATGGGCAAGTGCTGCGTGTCCGGCTGCGGCGAAATCGCCATGGACGAAGATAACAAGAAGTTTGACCTGGCCGGCAAGACCTATCACGAAGGCGACTTCATCTCCATCGACGGTTCCACCGGCAAGATCTATGACGGCATCATTCCCACCGTGGACGCCACCATCGCGGGCGAATTCGGCCGCATCATGGCGTGGGCCGACAAGTATCGCCGGCTGAAGGTCCGCACCAACGCGGATACCCCCGCCGACGCGAAGAAGGCCCGTGAGCTGGGCGCGGAAGGCATCGGCCTGTGCCGCACCGAGCATATGTTCTTCGAGCCGGAGCGCATCGCCGCGTTCCGCGAGATGATCTGCTCCGATACCGCCGAGGAGCGGGAAGTGGCGCTGGACAAGATCCTGCCCTATCAGCAGGGGGACTTCGAGAAGCTGTATGAAGCGCTGGAAGGACATCCAGTCTGCATCCGGTTCCTGGATCCGCCGCTGCATGAGTTCGTGCCCACCACGGAAGAGGAAATCGAAGCCCTGGCCAAGGCGCAGAACAAGAGCGTCGAGACCATCAAGAACATCATCGCGAGCCTGCATGAGTTCAACCCCATGATGGGTCACCGTGGATGCCGCCTGGCCGTCACCTATCCGGAAATCGCCCGGATGCAGACCAAGGCCGTTATCCGCGCCGCCATCAACACCAAGAAGGCCCATCCCGACTGGGAAGTGAAGCCTGAAATCATGATTCCGCTGGTTTGCGAAGTCAAGGAACTGAAGTTCGTCAAGAAGATCGTCGTAGAGACCGCCGACGCCGAAATCGCCGCTTCCGACGTGAAGCTGGAATACGAAGTGGGCACCATGATCGAGATCCCGCGCGCCGCCCTGACGGCCGACGAGATCGCCACCGAAGCCGACTTCTTCTGCTTCGGCACCAACGACCTGACCCAGATGACCTTCGGCTTCAGCCGCGACGACGCGGGCAAGTTCCTGAACGCCTACTATGACACCAAGATCTTCGAGAACGATCCCTTCGCGAAGCTGGATCAGACCGGCGTTGGCAAGCTGATGGAAATGGCCATCAAGCTGGGCCGGCCCGTGAATCCGAAGCTGCACGTGGGCATCTGCGGCGAGCATGGCGGCGATCCGAGCTCCGTGGAATTCTGCCACAAGATCGGTCTGGACTATGTGAGCTGCTCTCCCTTCCGCGTGCCGATCGCCCGGCTGGCTGCCGCGCAGGCCGCGATCAAGGACAAGAAGTAATCTTTGGTTTAACCTTAAAAAGCCTCCCCGCAAGGGGAGGTTTTTTCATGGTATTCAGTTTCTTTTCAACCGCTCCGCTCTCTGAGGTATTCCACTCCGGGGGACGCCTCTCCTGCACGGGGCTGCCGCCCGTTCTTCGCTGAAAACTGTCCACCGGACAGTTTTCCGGGCGCTACGAACCTCCGTTCACTTACGCAGCGGTTCTAAGCTCTGTCTTCGGCTTACGCCTCGCCCGGGGCTGCCGCCCGTTCTTCGC
>JAFWES010000042.1 GCA_017512805.1 Clostridia bacterium | reverse complement strand
TCAGAGCCACAATCTGACGCGTTAACCAACTACGCTATACCCACCATCAAATGGCGCGCCTGGAGGGGCTCGAACCCCCGGCCCACGGCTTAGAAGGCCGTTGCTCTATCCAACTGAGCTACAGGCGCAGGCCTCAGGAGCATATCCCCCAGGGAGCATGGTCGCCGGAGAAAGGCATTGGAACCCTTCCGCTGACAGAAACGGATTATATCACCGGAAGCGGTCTGTGTCAACACCTTTTTTTGTCTCCGGAATCTTTTTCCCTTTTCTGTCTCCGGAAATGCTCTGCCTTTTCTGTCTCCGGAAATTTCCCGTTACTGCCCATTCTCGCTCCCGGGGACTTCCGCTCCTTCCTCCGCCTTCGGCAGCTCGAACCAGAAGGTGGTTCCCTTCCCCTGTTCGCTGTCCACTCCGTAGGCCGCGCCGAGATTTTCCAGGATTTTCCTGCAGATATTCAGCCCCATCCCGCTGCCGATAATCGCCCGCCGGTGGCTCTCCTTCGTCCTGTAATACCGGTCCCAGACATAAGGCAGCTCCTCCGCGTCAATCCCCTTTCCGGTATCGCTGACGGAGACCCGGATAACCGCATCCCTTTCCTCCTGCCGGATCGTGACCTGTTTGTCGTCCCCGGTATAGGTCAGGGCGTTGCCCAGCAGATTGTACACCACCTGCTCGATCCGGGCGCTGTCCCCATACGCCGTCCGCGCCCCTTCCGCGCGCATGATGATGCTGTATCCATCCTTCTCCGTCATGGCGGTCACCCGTCCCCGGATGGCGGAAATCGTCGCCGTCAGATCGAAAGCCTTCTTTTCAAATTGCATGGTGCCGGACCGGAGTCGGCTGAACTCCAAAACCTCATTCACCAGGGAAGCCAGCCGATTGGTTTCATCGATGATGATCTGCATGTTCTCCGGATTCCTTTCCTCCGGAATATCCCGCATGGTTTCCGCGTATCCCTGAATCATGGTCAGGGGCGTCCGCAGGTCATGGGACATATTGCCGATCAGCTCCCGCTGCAGGCCCTCCACCCGATGAAGATCTTCCGCCGCCCGGACCAGGGTATCGTTCAGCTCCGCGATTTCCCGGTATCCGCCGCCGTGGGGAGGCCGGGTATACTTTCCCCGGCTCAGCGCCCGGGCGGCCCGGTTGGTTTCGATGATCGGCCGCGTCACGCTGCGGGCCATGAAAAAGCCGATGAGGATCGACGCGGCCAGCACCAGAAGCACAATATAGATCAGCTGCCTGCGCAGCAGATTCATAATTGTCCTCGTCGGATTGATCTGGGCGTTGATCAGCAGGGTCCCCCAGCTTCCGTCCTCGAAAAAGACCCGTTGGATATGCATCATGCTGCGGCCCCGGAGAGGGTCTTCCTCCGGCACCTCCCCTTCGAAATCTTCGCTGCGGTATTTTTCGTTCTGGAAGGGAAAGACATTCATCATCTCCACGTATTCCGTTCCGTCCGGCGGTGCGCTGTCGACCGGCCGCATCAGCTCCGGCCGTTTCAGATGGTGCAGCACGCAAAAGCGGACGTGATCGATGGAAAGGATCTCCGTCCCCTCGGCGTCCAGCAGCATCAGGCAAACCTCGTTCTCGGCGCTGACCCGGTCCGCCAGATTATTCAGCTCTTCGTGGTTGATGTTGTTCACGATCATCTCCGCCGCTTTCTGAACCTGACCGCTGCGATAGTTCTGATAAAAGCTGAACAGCAGCGCCACCTGGCAGATCCAGATCAGGGAAAGGATAAAGACCAGCAATATCGTCAGGTACGCCTGCAGCATACCCCGAATTCCGATTCTTTCTGCCATGAAAGCATCCCGAAAAGCCAGCTCGCTCTTCCTGATCCTTTTCACCGTCCGGTCCCTCTTTCTCTTCGTTCTGATGGCCTGCCCGATGGTTCCCCTTCCGTCCGGACCCGTTCAGCGGAGCACAGAGGATCTCTCCCTTCCGTGCGGCCGAACCGGTCCGGCGGAAATCGCCGTGCCCGATTAATCCTTCTCAAACCGGTATCCGACGCCCCGCAGGGTGGTAATCCGGTTCGCGCAGGGGCCCAGCTCCCGGCGCAGCAGCTTTATATGCGTATCCAGCGTCCGGTCGTCCCCGAAGAAATCGTATCCCCATACGTCGCTGATCAGCTTTTCCCGGGTCAGCGCGATCCCCCTGTTCCGAACCATGTAGAACAGCAGATCGTATTCCTTGGGGCTCAGGTTCAGTTCCTGCCCCGCCACGGAGACCTGCCGGGCCGTAAAATTGACTTCCAGCTCCCCCAGCGTGACGATCTCGTCCCCCGCCTCCGGCAGGCTTCCGCTGCGCTTGAGCACGGCGGACACCCGCATCATCAGCTCCCGCGGGCTGAAGGGTTTGACCACATAGTCGTCCACCCCGATCTCAAAGCCGTGGATCCGGTCATATTCCTCGCCCCTGGCGCTGAGCATGATAACCGGGATATTCCGCTCCTTCCGAATCTCCCGCACCGCGGAAAACCCGTCCAGCTCCGGCATCATCACATCCATGATGATCAGATCGTACGTCTTCGCCCGACACATTTCGATGGCCTGCATGCCGTTTTCCGCTTCCTCCGCATTATATCCCTCGAAGGAGGCGTACTTGGCGATCAGGGACCGAATCCGGGCCTCATCGTCCACAATCAGTATTGTCATTTTCTCCATATCTCCCTTTCCCTGTTTTCCCTCCGGTTCCAAGTATAATCCCAACCTTCCGGGAAAACAAGTCCTCCCTTCCCCCATAATCCCCCCTTCATTATCTTTTTTTGTGTGAAAGCCGTCTGACGGTTTCCTGAATAAACCTCGAAACCGACTTGCCAGAAACAGCAAAACAGGGTAAAATTGACTCCGTTCCGGGTGAAGCCCGGAAGAAAGGAAAGAAGAATCTTCATGAACGACTATGTACTGACGGCCTGTTCCCCTGCCGATCTGACCCCCGCCTGGTTTCGGAAGATCGGCGTTCCCTATCTTTGCTTCCATTATAAACTGGGCAACGAATCCCGTCTGGACGACCTGTGGGAAAGCATTGACCCTCATACCTTCTATCAGCGCATGCTGGACGGGGAAAGCAGCCGCACCAGTCAGGTCAATATGACCGAATATATCGACTTCTGGAGGCCCTTCCTGCAGGACGGGAAGGACGTACTGCACCTGACGCTTTCCTCGGGCATTTCCGGCACGGTGAATTCCGCCCGGGCCGCCGCCGAGGAGCTGCGCAAGGAATTCCCCGGGCGGGAAATCCTGGTGGTGGACTCCCTGGCCGCCTCCTCCGGCTTCGGCCTGCTGGTGGATACCCTCGCCGAAAAAAAGAATCAGGGGATGCCGCTGAAGGAGCTGTATCACTTTGCCGAGGAGCAGAAGCTTCACCTGCATCACTGGTTCTTCTCCACCGATCTGACGTTCTTTATCCGGGGCGGCCGGGTCACCAAAACCGCCGGTTTCTTCGGCAAGATGCTGAACATCTGTCCTCTCCTGAATGTGGACTATCAGGGGCGGCTCATCCCCCGGGAAAAGATCCGCACCAAGAAAAAAGTCACAAAGGAAATCGTCAACCGCATGCTGGAGCACGCCGATCAGGGAACCGATTATAACGGAAAATGCTTTATCTCCTACTCCGACTGCCTGGAGGACGCCCAGGCCGTCGCCGCCCTGGTGGAAAGCAATTTCCCCCACCTGAACGGCAAGGTTCAGCTCTTCCCCATCGGCTCCACCATCGGCGCCCATACCGGCCCCGGGACGGTCGCCCTCTTCTTCTGGGGCGATCTGCGGAACAACTGATCGGAGGTTTTTCCCTTGAAGCATCCCCTGTGCGTGATTTCGCGGGTTCTGAACCGCTTTGCGGGGCGGGCTCGCCGCGCGGTCCGGTCCGGTCGTCCGGGTTCCATCCGCGAAAGCCGGCTTTTCCGGATTATCAAGCTGCCGGCGCTGGTCCTTTGCCTCCTTTTGGTCTTCTCCTTTGCCCTCGCGGAAGAAGAGGATGACCTGATCATCGAGGAGATCATCGAGAACGTGGATCTGGACGCCCCGGGGGACGGCAGCGTCTCCTGGGATTTCCCCCTGCCCCTGGAAGACATTGACCCGGAGTACGTCCGTCTGGCGAATAAGCACTATCTGCTGGACAGCGCGTACGTGCCGGACAATCTGGTCAAAGTCCCCCGCCAGCCGAAAAACGGCGGCATCTCCTGGGTTTCCTGGCCCGAGGCGGGACACAGGCTGCAGGAGGTCGCCGCCCAGGCTCTCTGCGACATGAACGCCGCCATGCGGGAGGTGGACGGGTTTAAGACCATGTATCTGAAGTCCGCCTACCGTTCGTACAGCACCCAGAAAACCATGTACCGCAACCGCCTGGCCAAGAATAACGGAAGGGACGACGGCTGGGTGTCCATGCCCGGCGCTTCGGACCATCAGACCGGCCTGGGGTGCGATGTGGTTCCCTCCAATTGGAAGGATCGGGGCATGAATGATCAGATGATGCGGGAGCCCGAATGTCAGTGGATGGCGGAGCATTGCCACGAATATGGCTTCATCGTCCGCTATCCCGAGGATAAGCAGGACATCACCGAAATCAACACAGAGCCCTGGCACCTTCGCTATGTGGGCGTCCCCGTAGCCACCTACATCATGGAAAACGGCCTGTGTCTGGAGGAGTTTACCTTCCAGCTGCAGGAGGCCATCGCCGACTTCATCGCCCGCGGCGGCGACCCCGCCGCCGTCGCGGCCTATATCCAGACCCCGACGGACGAATAACCCTCGGCGGCCGCCCGAAGCAAAGGATTCTTCGCAGCCACGAAAAAAGCAGCTCTCGCGAGCTGCTTTTTTCATCGGTTCCCGGAGGGGAAATCCCTCCTGCAGGCGCAGCGCCGAAGCGTTTCCCTCCGTGCTGCGCGACTGAATCATCATAAGACTTTGTTCAGAAAGTCCTTCGTCCGCTGTTCCTTCGGATTTCCGAAGATATCCTGCGGGGTCCCCTGTTCCAGGATCACGCCCCCGTCCAGGAACAGCACCCGGTCCGCCACTTCCCTGGCGAAGCCCATCTCATGGGTCACGCAGACCATGGTCATCCCGCTTTTGGCCAGTTCCTTCATGACGTCCAGCACCTCCCCGACCATTTCCGGGTCCAGGGCGGACGTGGGTTCGTCAAAGAGCATCACCTCCGGGTCCATGCACAGGGCCCGCACGATGGCGACCCGCTGCTTCTGTCCGCCGGAAAGCTGCGCCGGGTATCCGCCGGCCTTATCCTCCAGCCCCACCCGCTTCAGCAGCTCCATGGCTTTCCGCTCCGCCTGCTCCCTGTTCAGATGTCCCGTCCGGATGGGCGCCAGGGTCAGATTCCGCAGAATCGTCATATTGGGAAACAGATTGAAGTGCTGGAAGACCATGCCCATCCGCTGCCGCATCTGATCGATATTGGTCTTCGGATCCGTCATGGAAACCCCGTCGAAACGGATTTCTCCGCTGGTGGGAATCTCCAGCAGGTTCAGGCACCGCAGAAACGTGCTCTTCCCGCTGCCGCTGGGGCCGATGAATACGACGCATTCGCCCTTCCGGATGTCCAGATCCACCCCTTTCAGGACGTCCAGCCCGCCAAAGCTCTTCTTCAGGTTCTTCACCGTCAGCACATTTTCCGCCGCTTCCGCGCCGGTCATCCTGTTAACGCCGGTCACTGGCCCTCAGCCTCCTCTCGAAAATCCCCAGCAGCCTGGTGAAAATCATGACCAGAATCAGATAAATCACCGCCGCCCCAATATAAGGGAACATGGCTTCATAGGTTCTGCTGACCACGCCCTTCGCCGCGTACAACAGTTCCTGTCCGCCGATGACGGAAATCAGACTGGTATCCTTCAGCAGCACGATAAACTCGTTGCCCAGCGCCGGCAGGATCGATTTGACCGCCTGGGGAACGACGATAAACCGCATGGTGTCCACGTAGTTCAGCCCCAGGCTCTGCCCGGCTTCCATCTGCCCCGAATCCACGGCCATCAGACCCCCGCGGATGATCTCGGCAGTATAAGCGCCGCTGTTGATGCCCAGGGTCAGCGCTCCCACCAGGGCAAACTCCCGGCTGCTGGAGAAGATGACGAACCCCATGATCATCAGCTGAACCATCATGGGCGTTCCCCGGATCACCGTGACATAGGCCTTGAAGATCCCGTTCAGGATCCCCAGAACGACATTCCCGTGCCCCGGCCGCTGCTGGTCATGGGCCGTCCGCACCACCGCGACCAGCACGCCCAGCGCGATGCCCAGGATCAGGGCCATCACCGTGACATACAGGGTGGTCCCGACCCCCTGCAAGTATTGCTGCCAGCGATCCTTTTCGATAAAGGCCTGATAGAAGTAAACATAGAATCTCTGCCAGGCGCTGACGCTCTCCCCTGCGGTGATCAGCGTCTTCCAGGCGGTATAGGTTTCCAAGGCCGTTCCCCCTTTTATCGATTTCCTGAAAATGGTTCCGTCCGGGACCGATCAGGCTGTCCCGTCTCCCCCGTGCGGCTGAACCGGTACGGCTGAACAGCGGCCCGTATCCGTTTCCCTCAAACGGAGTTCTCCCCGCCCGGAAGCCCTTCCGCTCCCGCCGTCGGAGATGAAAGAAAGGGGGCGGCTTCGCACCGCCCCTTTCAAGGCCACTTTTCGATTCTTATTCGTTGTACTTCAGAATGATCGCTTCGATGGTGCCGTCATCCTTCAGTTCCTTCAGCGCGGCGTTGATGGCGTCCACCAGCGCGGTGTTCCCCTTGTTGACGCCAAAGGCATATTCTTCGATCTCGCAGTCCGTGGGCTGAGCCCCCAGGCCGGGGATCCGCTTGATGTAAGCGTTGCCCACCGCGTCATCCAGCAGCACGCAGTCCACCTGACCGTTCTGCAGCGCCTGGAAGGCCAGAGAATAGGTTTCGTACTTGGTCACATTCTTGAAGTTGTCCTCGGCGTAAATCTGACCGGTGGTGCCGCTCTGTACGCCGATGATCACATCATTGAGCTGATCCTTGGTCACGGCCCCGTCCTTGCTGACGATGGCCTGGGTGATGGTGGTGTAGGGCTCCGTGAAATCATAGACGGCCTTCCGTTCTTCCGTCACGGTCACGCCGGACACGATCAGGTCCGCCTTGGCGCCCAGGTCCGCCCGGGCCGCCAGCAGCGCGCCGTCGAAGTCCATGGCCAGAGGTTCCGCCGTCAGGCCGATCTTCTCCGCCACCAGGGCAATCAGTTCCGGCTCAATGCCAATAATATTGTCGTTATCATCGCGATACTCGAAGGGCGGGAAATCCGGGCTGGTGGAATAAATCATCTTCCCTTCTTCCAGGGTCGTAATCCCCTCCGCGAAGGCCGCCGCCATGCCCAGGACCATCATCAGCGCCATCAGTCCGGCCAACAGTTTCTTCATCTTCTTTTCCTCCATTTTTGTCATTCCGGTCCTTCCCGAATGGATTCCCCTCGGAAAAGGATCGCAGAAAGTATAGCACCCGATTCCCGTCCTGTCAACCAGATTTTTGCATTTTTATGCATATTATTCTCACGTTATTCTGTATATATTCACAAATCATGTATATTATTCTGCCCCCTTCGCCTGCTCTCCCGGGGTCCCCCGCGCCCTCTCCGGGGCTTTTTATTACAAGCAAAAAGCCCTGGAACGCTTCTGTTCCAAGGCCCGTGCGGATGGCGGGACTCGAACCCGCACGACGGTGAAGTCAGGGGATTTTAAGTCCCCGGTGTCTGCCATTCCACCACATCCGCGCTTCCGCAGTATAGCATTTTCCGCAAGCCTCTGTCAAGGAAATCGTTCCGGCGGTGCATGACAGACAGAATGAAAAATGATTGTTCTTATGTGTCCGTTTCGTTTTCCCAGAGCACTTCCGAATCTACAAGGTGCAGATACCAGTTTTAGTGTTCACTTGAGCTTTATTGGGGGCATATATTTCTTGTTTGCAGCCATAAAGCAAATCAGGCACATGACCACCTGCAGTACAGTTGAACATGGCGTAGCCAGACCGATATGGAACATGGAGACCGGCACCTCTCGGCTCATCAGGAAGGCGACGGGAATACGAACGAGAAAAGCGCCGACGATTCCCTGAATCATCACGAAACGCGTCATTCCCAAACCGTTGAAGAAACCGATGAAGCAGAACAGGAAGCATGTCAGCAAGCAGTCAATCGCATATGCTTTCAGGTAATCAGAAGCGGCATAGATAACCTCCGGATCGTTGGAGAAAATCCCGGACAGCAGATCGCCGCGCCAGAATGTCAGCGCGAACATCAGGATAGCGAGAATCGTTGAAACTGCAATAGCATATGCCAGCGCTTTTCTCGCACGTTGGTATTTACCCGCGCCGATATTCTGCGCCACAAATGCCGCCATTGCCTGCATGAAAGCGGACGGAATCAGCATGATGAAGCCGCATACTCTCTCCGCCACGCCAATACCAGCAGACGGGATCAGCCCGAGGCTGTTGACAATAGCCAGCAAAACCAGGAACGAGATGCCTACCAGCAGATCCTGCAGGGCGATGGGAAGACCAAGAGATGTGACCTTTCTGATGATCGATCCTTCGAAACGGATATCTTTCTTCTCAAACTGGAAAGGCAAATCACGTTTCCGAAGGACCAGCAGGGAAATCACAACGCTGATGGCTTGGGCAAAAACAGTAGCGATAGCAGCGCCTGCTGTCCCCATGCGGAAGACGGCAACCAGTAGGAGGTCTCCCGCGATATTGCAAACGCAGGCAATCAGGACAGTCATAAGCGGAGTCCGAGAATCGCCAATCCCTCTGAAAATGCTGCCGATCAGATTATAGGCAATGATGAACACAGAGCCTAAACCGCAAATGCGGATATATGATGCGGTCGCGTCAAAGGCTTCTGCCGGAGCGTTCATCACTCCGCTCAATCGCCTACATAACAGAGGAATGAGAACGGTAAAGACCACGGCAATGGTCCCAAACAGGCAAATGCTGCTGCCCACGACTTCACCACCATCCCGTCCACGCCCTTCTCCAATGCGCTGCCCAAGCAGGATGGTCGTTCCCATGGCAAAGCTTGTGACCAGGTTGGTGATGGTCATCATCATCTGCGAGCCGGTAGAAACGGCGGAAACATCCAGCGACTGGGCAAATTGCCCGACGATCAGAAGGTCTACCGCACCATACATCGCCTGAAGGAACATGGCCAGAAATACCGGTACCATGAACCTGATGAGCGGCCCGAGAATCTTTCCTGTTGTGAAGTCATTGGTTCTTTGCATATCTTTCCCTCCAATAAAGAAACCGGATAAGAAGCGGGCGTTTCAGCCTGCCATCTTATCCGGTCGATCATTTCCAAAGAACAATCCACCCTCCGATGAACAAGACTATTGTATCACAGATGCCCCAAAAGTCAATTTATCTTTCTGTTGAAGGACAAAAGGACGATGACGAGGCTGGTGGTGACATCAAATGGGCGGTATTTATGCTCCAATCGTAAACTTAGCAAAGGTGATTTCTGAAAGCATGTGTGCGGCTATTGAGGCTGCGGACTGGCCTTGTCTTCTAAGCCGGAGAAGAGCAAAAGCCGGAGGCGAACCCCGGCTTTTGATTTTGCATCATATGATAACAGTAGACAAGGACAGATCTTCTACATCTCGCATCTGACCGATCAGATAATCCGGGTCGGTCTTTGTCAGCACGCCAAACCAGGCGGAATGAATGAACCGTTCGATCCGCCGGATCTCCTTCATGGCCCCCCTGGCGTCCGGATATTCGCGGATCACACTCAGCGCCTCCAGATAGTCCATGGCCGCCTGTGCGATAATTGCTTCGGCCAGCGCCTGATATCCGTCCATGACTGTATTTCCTCCTTTGCCTGTCTTCTTGGCTGTTTCATCGGGATAAAATATGACGCATGGGCACCCCCTTCTAAATCTATTCGGAACCGAAAAACACTAACTCACCCTCTTTTGCTATACTCTATTTCCTTTATAGATTATTTACCTATTCTATGTTCTCTTTATATCCTTTCTCCTATAAAATATATATAATATAAGGTATTTGGGGCAGAAATCGAGGCGGAACTGACGCGGAACAGAAGAACGAACTGGCCTGAAAATGCCTCAAAGAAAGGCAGAGTTAGGCTTAAAAGGGGAAGTACGGAAAGTCTTTCACGTAATAGCGCTGCTTTCCCCAGCGGGTCATGGTCGTAGACTCCGCCCTTTTCCAGCCTCCCAGGGAGAGCACGATCTGGGAAATTTCGATAGAATCCTTGCGGCATGGTTTGATCTCCTC
>JAFWES010000041.1 GCA_017512805.1 Clostridia bacterium | reverse complement strand
GTCTCGTATTCCACGTGCGCGGTGTTGATCGTGATTCCGCGCGCCTTCTCTTCGGGGGCCTTGTCGATTTCATCATACCGCATGGCCTGGGCTTCACCCTTGGTGGCCAGGGTCATGGTGATGGCGGCGGTCAGCGTCGTCCTGCCGTGATCCACGTGTCCGATGGTGCCGATGTTAACATGCGGTTTAGTCCGCTCAAACTTTTCTTTCGCCATGGTTATCAGTCCTCCTTCAAAATCTCGCTCAAAAGCGAAGCCTTGCTTCCGAGCCGATGATGCGAAAATGGAGCAGGTGATGGGAATCGAACCCACGTGACCAGCTTGGGAAGCTGGGGCTCTGCCATTGAGCTACACCTGCATATGCCGCATCACAAGCCCTTGAAGTCTTGCGAACGAGGCATATTTTATCCGCTTTTTCCTCTGCTGTCAAGCCTTTTTCAAATACAACAGAAAAACATTTTAAGTTATTTTTCTGTCAATCTCCTTCGAGAGTTTCGGGTCTGCGGGAACTTTCTGTTCCCGGATGATAATTTCTCCGCCCCTGACTCCCAGCCGCACGGGCTGTCCCAGCGTCACTTTTCCCTCCAGCAGCGCCTCGGACAGCGTATCTTCCACCGTCCGCTGAATCAGCCGCCGCAAGGGTCTCGCCCCGAATTTCGGGTCATACCCTTCCTTCGCCAGTTTCTCCCGCACCGGCTTGTCCCATGTCAGTTTGATGTCGCGTTCCTTCAGCCGCTCCGCCACCTGCCTGAGCATCATCTCCGTAATCTGCAGGATATCCTCCTCCGTCAGGGCATGGAATACGATCAGCTCATCCACCCTGTTCACGAATTCCGGCCGGAACAGGTCTTTGACCTCCTTCATGACCGAGTCCTTCATGGCCTCGTAGTCCGCCAGGCTCCTGGATCCTTCCGCCCCGAATCCCATGGTGCGGCTGCTGGCAATGGTATGGGCGCCGGCGTTGGAGGTCATGACGACGATGGTATTCTGGAAGGAAACCACCCGGCCCGTGTTGTCCGTCAGCCTCCCGTCCTCCAGAATTTGCAGCAGAATGTTGAATACATCCGGATGGGCCTTTTCCACCTCATCCAGCAGCACCACGCTGTAGGGCTTCCGCCGAACCGCCTCCGTCAGCTGTCCGCCTTCTTCATATCCCACATAGCCGGGAGGGGACCCCACCAGTCTGGACACGGTATGCTTCTCCATATATTCGCTCATGTCCAGCCTGATCACCGCGTCCTCGTCCCCGAACATGGCCTCGCCCAGCGCCTTGCACAGTTCCGTCTTTCCCACGCCGGTGGGGCCCAGGAAGATGAAGCTGCCGATCGGCCGCCGGGGATCCTTCAGGCCGGCCCGGGCCCTGCGAATGGCCCTGGCCACCGCGGAAACGGCCTCTTCCTGTCCCACCAGCCGCTCATGCAGGGTCTTTTCCAGCTTCATCAGCTTCCTGGCTTCCGTTTCCGTCATCCGGCTGACGGGAATCCCGGTCCAGAGGGAAACCACCTGCGCGATGTCGTCCTCGGTCACCACGTCCCGAGCGGTGCTCTGGGAACGGTTCCACGCCGCGCGTTTCTTTTCCATCTCTTTGGTCAGATGCTGCTCCTGATCCCGCAGGGCGGCCGCCTTTTCAAAGTTCTGATGGGCGATGGCTTCGTTTTTTTCGATCTGCACCGCTTCCAGCCGCTTCTCCTGTTCGCGAAGGTCCGGCGGGGTGGTGCAAGCCTGAATCCGAACCCGGCTGGCCGCTTCATCCATCAGGTCCACCGCCTTGTCCGGCAGGAACCGGTCGGGAATATACCGGCTGCTGAGCTTCACCGCCGCAGCCAGCGCCTCATCGGTAATCCGGACCTTATGGTGGGCTTCGTATTTATCCCGCAGCCCGCACAGGATGCTCAGCGTCTCCTCCGCCGAGGGCTCCTCCACCGTCACAGGCTGAAACCGCCGTTCCAGGGCGGAGTCCTTTTCGATATGTTTCCGGTATTCATCCAGGGTGGTCGCCCCGATGCACTGGATTTCCCCCCGGCTCAGCGCCGGCTTCAGGATGTTCGCCGCGTCCAGCCCTCCTTCGCTGTTCCCCGCGCCGATGATGGTATGCATTTCATCCATGAACAGCAGCACGTTGCCGGCTTTGCGCAGCTCGTCCATCATGTTTTTCAGCCGCTCTTCGAATTCGCCCCGATATTTGGTTCCGGCCACCAGGCTTCCCATATCCAGGCTCAGAACCCGCTTTCCCAGCAGCATTTCCGGCACGTTGCCCTGCACGATCCGCTGGGCCAGCCCTTCCACCACAGCGCTCTTGCCTACGCCGGGCTCCCCGATCAGCACAGGATTGTTCTTCGTCCGCCGGATCAGAATCTGGATGATCCGCTGGATTTCCGCGTCCCGGCCGATGACCGGATCCAGTTCGTTCTTTTCCGCCGCTCCCGTCAGATCCCGGCAAAACTGGTCCAGCGCCGAATGATCGTTCTGCTGTCCCCGGTTCCCGGCCTGCACCTGCGCCATAAAGGGAAAGAAGCCCATGTTTCCGCGCTGGTTTCCCCGCTGGTTATCCCCCGAAGAAGCCTGATCCCGCATGTTGCGGAGAATCTCCTCCCGGGCCGCCGAACAGTCTACTCCCGCCTTGCGAAGGATGGCTCCCGCCACCCCGTCGTCACTGCCCAGCAGCGCCAGCCAGAAATGCTCCACCGTCACAAAACCCTGTCCGAGCTTCCGGCTCTCGATAACGCTGGTCTCCAGCAGTTTCTTTCCCCGGGGGCTCATCTCAATCCGGCCCGAGGCCCTTCTCTCCCCTTCCCCGTTTTCGGAAAGGCGCTCCTGAATCTCGCCGATGACTTTGTCAAAGCTCAGCTTCTCCGCCACGGGTCCGGGAACCGGATCGTTGTTCTTCAGCAGGGCCAGCAGGATATGCTCCGTCCCCACGTAGGGCATTTGCAGGTCCGCGGCGATCCGCTGGGCCAGCTGGAGCGTCTGTTGGGCCTTCTGGGTAAACCGTCCGAATATGGGCATTGAAAATTCCTTTCTTTCCTCGCTGTTGGTCCGCTGGTTCGCCTGAATTGCTCCCAGCATGGTACTCAAAAAGCTCCGCAGATTCCCCTTCATGAGATCCGCGTTCATCCGGCTGAAGCAGTCCGCGCACAGGTGACGGGTCGTGTTCTCCCCTTCCGAGATGACGGACATGGTAAAGTTCGCTTCATTTTTCTGGCACTGTTCGCAAAGCATGTTTTTCCTCCGTCACTGTCTTTTGCAGGTTCTGGTTGGCCAGAACCAGGATCATGGATTTGAGGATCCTCGCCCTCAATACGTTCTTGACCTCCGGGGTCAGGGGCACGGCCAGGGCCTTCCCGCTGACCGCCGCAGTCATGACGGCCGCCTCCCCTTCGTCGGCGTTCCCGCTCTCCCGCAGATGTCCGATAATTCGCAGCGCTTCCTCTTCGCTGATCGCATCGCCGATCCGGTCCCGAACCAGGTACGCCATTTTCTGCCGTCCCGTTTCCACCACCCGGACAATCCGGATGTATCCCCCGCCGCCCCGGTGGCTCTCGGTCATATACCCCTGAGAGGGGGAGAAACGGGTCGCCAGCACATAGTTGATCTGACTGGGTGCGCACCCAAAGTATTCCGCCAGCTCGTTGCGGCGCAGCTCTACCTCCTGGGAATCCTCCCCCAGCATTTCCTTGATAAATCGCTCAATCGAATCACTGATCCTCACGTCCATCTCTCCCTTCTCCAAAAGCCAATACAAATTGACTTTCTTTGACTTTCTGATTCTATCATCTTTTTAGTGCGTTGACAAGCATAAAATTTGCTCCATAACCAGAAAGGCGCTTCTCCCTGCCCATAAGGAGCGGAGAAGCGCCTTTCTGTATTCGGTCCGGTTCGGCCGTCTTCTTTTATTCGATGCCGATCCTTGTGCAGGGAACCCGCCCCTCCACCAGATCGGAAAGATGATGCCTCGCATGCCCGATGATGACCCTGGTTCCGCACCGGACGCATTCCATCGCGTATTCCAGCTTCGCCCTGGCCCCGTTGGCCCCCTCCCGGCTGGCGCCCACGCAGTGCTCCTGCAGCCTGCGGACCTGCGCTTCCACCGTCTCCAGATCGGGCCCAACCACATCTCTGACCAGCGAGGAGGGATCCTTTGAATCCTGATAGATCCCCTCGGTAGAAGTCATCAGCACCAGGGTTTTGGCGTGAACCAGGCTGGCGATCACCGCGGCGGTCTCGTCGTTATCCACACACTCATGAACCTCCGCCCCCGTCTGCCGCCGCGCCGCCAGCTCCATCTTCCGGTTTTCCTCATCGCTGACAGGATCGTTATAGTTCACGATAGGGATGGTCTTTTGCCTGGCCGCCCGTTCCAGCAGCATACGGATGTGCTCCCGCTTCTCCGGATCATTGAAATGGGTATGCTCCACCAGGATCTGCCGCAGGCCGTACTCCGGCCTTACAAACTGCCGGTAGGTCTGCATCAGAATCGCCTGCCCCTGGCTGCTGTAATCCGTCTTGTCCTGCTCCGGATCCCCGCAAAGCTCGCATCCGGTCCTCTTCATATAGTCCAGGCGGCCGATTTCCGTCGCGCCGCTGGTCACCCAGATCATCCCGGGCCGCAATTCCGCTCCCAGACGGGCAAAAATATTATAATCAATATCCTGATCCTCTTTTCGGATCAGCGCCATGGACCCGATTTTCCCGACCAGTTCAAACTGATATTCCAAAGTCTTTCTCCCTCTCAGCTCTCAGCGCTCTCCTGAATGATTCCGGACTGGAACAGGGATCCGGGTCTCACCCCAGCCCATTTCAGGCTGCGTTCAGGCATGATATCTTTCCTTCAGGATCCGCAGGAATAAAGCATATGCCGTCTCCTCGTCTTCCTTGTCCGGCATCCGTACATCCGCCGCTTTCCGCAGTTCGGGCAGCAGCGTCTCCTCCATTTCCCGCAGCTTCCCTTCAGGATTGTCCCCCATCTCCGGATATTTTTCCGGTTGAAAATCCGCCAGAATTTCTTCCAGAGGCCGGTCGATCAGGATCAGGCTCCCCCATCCCCGCATGATGCCGAGATTCGCCCGGTTCAGGGGCGTGGCCGCTCCTACTGTGATGATTCCCGGTCTGGCCCTGGTCAGCCAGGCCAGCGCGGCCGCTTCCATCCTTCGGTTCTCCGCTTCCCCCTGCCGCGCACGAAGCTCCGCAGGGGAAATCCCCATTCCTTCCGCCAGCCATTCCTCCAGATCCGTAAAGGGCAGCCCCAGCTCCCGGGCTGCCCGACGGCCCAGACTGCGCTTGCCGCATCCCGGCATTCCGATCAGAAAGATATGCCTGTCCAGCATCGTAGCGCCTCCTTCCGGCAAGTCCTCTCCCTCTCCTCTGAGGGTGAGTATAACACACCTCCCGGCCTTTGTCATTCCTCCTTCGGCATTTCTTCGGTTTTTCCCGCCGGAAATGCCCCCTTCCCGGCCGGTTTTTCCGTCTTTTCCCCCCGATCCAGTTCGAACCGGAAGGCCGTTCCCTCCTCCGTGTCCAGAAGCGCGACGGTTCGCCCATGCATTTTCATGATCTGCTGACAGATGCTGAGCCCCAGCCCTGTTCCCTTTCCGGAGGTATGCGCCCTGTCAGAGGTGAAGAACCGCTCGAAGACCCTTGCCCGATCCTCCTCGGGGATCGGTGGTCCGTCATCCCACACGGTCACGGCCACCCCATCGGCGGTTTCCTCCGTCGTCAGGCGAATATTGCCCCCTTCCTCCGTAAAGCGGATGGCATTATCCAGCAGATTGATCACCACCTGCTCGATCCGGCCCTCATCCGCCCGTACGCAGCAGGGATCCGTCCCAAACGAGCAGGTCACCTCAATGTTTTTCCGGTCCAGATCTTCGATTCTCCGGATGATGGCCCGACGAAGCATCTCGTTCATGTCGAAGTCCGTCTTCTCCAGGGTGGCGTCGTCCCGTTCCAGCCGGCTCAGCGCCAGCAGCTCCTCCACCAGGCGGCTGAGCCTGTTGCTCTCCTCCGCCACCAGGCGCAGGTACCGGGGATGATCCTCCGGCGGGATGATCCCTTCCGCCATGCCCTCCGCGAATCCCCGAATGCTGGTAATCGGGCTGCGCAGTTCATGGCTTACATTGGCGACAAATTCCCGCCGGCTGTTTTCCATCTTCTGCAGCCTTTCGCTCATCCCGTTAAAGGTGCTGCTCAGCTGCCGCAGCTGGGCGTCCCCCCTGCTTTCATCCACCCGCAGGCTGAAGTCGCCTTCCCCCATGGCCCGGGCGGCCTCCGTCAGGCTTCCCAGCGGTTTCATCATTCCCCGGACAACCAGCCAGACCGCAACCGCGCTGACCGCCATCGCAAGAAGCGCCACGCCGATCACCTGGAAGAGCAGATCCTCCATGCCGCTTTGAATCCGCTGCACCTTGGTCTGGATCAGAACCGCCCCCGTGACGGTTTCATACTGCTGAAAGGGCACGCCCACCGTAAAGGTGGGATCCTGTCCGCTCTGGGATCGGATGCGGATCTGCTCCCCCGCCAGAACCCTCGTCAGGGCAGCGGTAATCTCTTCCCCGCTCAGGCTGGCCACAAAATCCGGGTCCTCGCTGTAGGCCGTCTGCAGATTATCCATGACCCGGCCCCATCGGTCCACCACCGCGATATACGCGCCGAACTCGTCATTGACCTTCTGCGCCTTCCAGTTTAAATATCGCTGGGGTGAACTCTGAAACAGCAGCGCGGGGTAGCCGCCGCTGTTCATATCCGCCGCCAGATCGGCGATGTCCGCCGCCTCGCTGGCCAGGTAATCCAGCCGCGCGGAAATCCGCTGCTCCCGCATGCTGTAGTAGCTCAGCAGGCTCAACGCCGCCGTCAGGATCAGGATCACGCTCAGCATGACCGCCATGATCCTCGCGAAAAGACTGTTCATCCGCTTCTTCCTTCTTTTCCGTTCTCCTCGGGAGATGCAGGGGGATGATCCGTTTCTATGCTGTTTTCCGCCCGGCGGCCCCGTCCTTTCGGGTTCAGGATTTCTTCCACCGCCCGGTGGAAATGTTCATCCTTCTGGTGAACGTAATTGACGGAAGAAAAATGCAGCCTTCCATCCGTCCATCGGATCTTCCCCTGCCCTTCCTCGCTCAGCCCGTAGTCCGCCCGGGTCTTTCCCTCCGGCGGAATCAGGACGGTCAGCCGGTCCCGGATCCGGTTTCCCAGATACAGGGTGTACCTGCCGCCCTGCGGATCAACGCTGAAATGGTTTCCGGTAAAACCTCCGATGCCGAAGGCTGCCGGTCCCATGGCGGCGGGAATTTCCGAATAATACTGGTCGGGGTGCTTCAGATAGCACATGTACCCCAGGTACTGTGTATATCCTCCTGCCTTCCGTTCCCGCCCCGTTCGGTTCACCGCAAGCATTCTCAGGCTTTCCCGCCGGAGAATGCTTCCCTCCAGCAGGGCCACAGCCATTTTTTCCAGATCCCAGGGCGTCGAAAACAATCCCGCGTGCCCGCAAAGATCCCCACTGTCCCCCTGCAGGAGTGCCGCCTTCGGATCGTGAGGAATTCCTCTGGCCGGCGGCCTGCGGCAGATCCGGCTTTCTCCTTCAATCCGGTATTCCGGCCCATACAGCAGGCAGTCTCCCCTTCTTTTATCCGGCACCTTTGCCCAGGTTTCCTCCATCCCCGCCGGCGCCAGAATCATCCGCCGGACGCAGCTGTACAGCTCCTCTCCCGCCGCCGCTTCAATCACATACTTCAGGATCATGGCCGGGATATCCGAATATGCGCGCTGACCGGGGGCGCCTGCGTCCCTGGCTTCCCGCAGGCACGCAATCGCCTCCTCCCGGCTTTTTTGCGCGTCTATCCGCTCCGGGGTCTCAATCTTCCGCTGAAAGCCCGCCAACTGTTCCACGGTCACCGTCCCAAGCCGTCGAAATTCCGGGCAGTAATAGGGAACCCTCTTCGACAGATCCAGCCGGCCGTCTTCGAAAAGCCGCATCATCACCATGCCGGTAAACAGCTTGGTCACCGACGCCAGGTCATAGACCGTCTCCTTTCCGATCTCCCGCCCGTCATAGGCGTAAGCCCGCCGGCCTCCCAGGCCGCAAACCGCCGCCATTCCGTCCATGATGCCGGTATCCCGGGTAAAATACCGCACCGCCCGCAGCAGTCTTCCGTTCATCCTTTTTTCAGTTCAAACTGGTACCCCACGCCCCGTACGGTGTGGATGTCCCATCCGTATTTTTCACAATCCGGCAGTTTTTCCCGGATCCGTTTGATATGCACGTCCACGGTCCGGCTGTCCCCGAAAAAGTCAAATCCCCACACCTGCTTGAGAAGCTGTTCCCGGGTAAAAACCTGATTCGGAGACTTGGCCAGGAAATCCAGCAGCTCCAGCTCTTTGGGAGGCATCTCCAGTTTCTTTCCCTCATAGTATACGGAATAGGAGGAGATACTGACCGTCAGCCCCGGGTAATGCAGATCGTTTTTGATCTCCTCCTCTTCCCCCTGGGTGCGCCGGAGAACGGCCTTTACCCTCGCCACCATCTCCTTGGGATCAAAGGGCTTGGTGATATAATCGTCCGCCCCCAGCTCCAGCCCCAGCACCTTGTCAAACGTCTCGTCCCGGGCCGTCAGCATGATCACCGGGATCCTGCTGCTCTTCCGGACGTTTTTCAAAACCTGGTACCCATCCATTCCCGGAAGCATCACATCCAGCAGCATCAGGTCCGGAGGAAGACGGCTGAATTCATTGACCGCGTCGTCTCCCCGGGCCGCCGTCCGGACTTCATAGTTCTCCTTCTGCAGATAGAGCGCCACCAGATGCGCGATATTGGGGTCGTCATCGACCACCAGAATATCCGGTTTCTCTTTCATGATCGTTCTTTCTCCTTGTCCGTTTCGGCGTATGGCTGCCTTTCCTCAACGCTTGCGCTTATTTCAGCGTCACCACCGTAACCCCGTCTTCTCCCTCTCCGTACATGCCGGGGCGGATGCTCTTTACATGCCTGTTGCGCCGCAGTTCCTGCCGAAGGCCGCTTCGCAGCACCCCGGTCCCCTTCCCGTGAATCACGCTGACTTCATGCAGCCCCGCCAGCACCGCTTCGTCCAGATAGATTTCCACCGCTCCGATCGCCTCTTCCAGGTTCATCCCCCGTACGTCACATTCCATGGGAACGCTCCGGGTCAGTGCCCCCGTCTTCGCCTTGACCGTGGTCTTCGGCGCCGGCTCCCCGTGACGGATGAGCCGCAGATCCTGCAGCTTCGCCTTGAATTTCATATTGCCATTGGCCAGTTCCACCTCGCCCCTGCTGTTGGGGGCGGACAGCACGCTGGCATTGGTCCCAAAGGTCAGAACCTTCACCTGATCCCCGGGCCTGAGGGTTTCCGGAACCTCCCCCTCCTCCGGCCGGGCGGGATTCAGTCCTTCGCTCATTTCGTCGATTCCCTTGTCCAGCCTGTGCCGAAGCGCGTTGACATCCGCTGCGCTTCCGGCTTCCTTCTTCATGCGCTTCAGCTCACTGATCACGCTCTCGCTTTCCTGGCGGGCATCCTGAAGAATCCGGCGGGCTTCCTCCTTCGCCTTGCGGACGCTCTCCGTCCGCCGCTGCTCCATCTCCCGGCGCAGGCTCTCCGCCTCGTCCCGCAGGCGGATGGTTTCTCTGCTGGCTTCCTGGGCCAGCTGCCGCTCCCGCTCCGCGACCTGCCGGTGATACTCCGCGTCCGCAATCACGTCCTCAAAGCGAATTTCCTCGCTGCTGAGCAGTTTTTTCGCGTTTTCAATCAGATTCTCCGCCAGTCCCAGCCGCCTGCTGATTTCGAAGGCATTGCTTTTCCCGGGAACCCCAATGCTCAGGCGGTAAGTCGGCCGCAGGGTCTCCACATCAAATTCCACGCTGGCGTTTTCCACCCCTTCCGTGGTCATGGCGAATACCTTCAGCTCGCTGTAGTGGGTGGTGGCCACCGTCCGGACCCGGATATGCAAAAGCCGGGTCAGAATGCTCTGGGCCAGGGCCGCCCCTTCCGTGGGATCCGTCCCCGCCCCCAGCTCGTCAAAGAGCACCAGGTCCCGGGGCGTGACCTGCTGCATGATGGTGACGATGTTGGTCATATGCCCGCTGAAGGTGCTCAGGCTTTGCTCGATGGACTGCTCGTCCCCGATGTCCGCCCATACCTGCTCGAAAACGGACAGCTCCGTTCCCAGCTCCCGGCACCTGCAGCCCGGCCTGGGCCATCAGGGTCAGAAGCCCCAGGGTTTTCAGGGTCACGGTCTTGCCCCCGGTATTGGGCCCGGTAATGATCAGGGAATTAAAGCCGGGACCCCTGCTCTCCGCCGCTTCGGCCGGCGCGTCCGCGCGCGCCTGGCCTCCGGCCTCCTTCTGCTTTCCGCCCCGGCGGCCGCCCGAACGGTCGGCGCCTTCCTCCGGATACCCCAGATAGATATCCGACGGCACCACCTTCTCCGGGTCAATCAGCGGATGCCGCCCCCGGATGATGTTCAGATAGCCCCGCTCGTTCATCTTCGGCGCCACGCACCGCAGCCGCCGGCTCAGCAGCCCCTTGGCGAAGATGAAATCCAGCTCGCCCAGGGTCTCGGCGTTGGCCTCCAGGGCCTCCGCCCAGGGCGCGACCTCCGCGCTGAGAGCGGCCAGAATCCGCTCGATCTCCCGGGCTTCCTTGATCTCCCATTCCCGGATCTCGTTGCCCATCTCCACCGCCGTCATGGGCTCCACGAACAGCGTCGCCCCGGAGGTGCTCTGGTCGTGCACCAGGCCCGGCACCATGCTGCGGTATTCCGCCCGCACCGGAATCACATACCGCCCGTTGCGGACGGTGATAATGCTTTCCTGCAGATATTTCTGCATCCCCGCGGACCGGATCATCTGGTTCAGCCGGTCCTTGATCCGCTCCTGGGCCCCCCGCAGGTGCCGGCGGATATTGGCCAGCTCCGAGGAGGCCCGGTCGGCGATTTCGTCCTCGCTCAAAATGGCGTCGGTAATGTCCCGCTCCACGTTCCGGACCTCCGCCAGCGTCTCGGCCTTGCCCCGGAGCCGGGGGGTGTTCTCCCGCTCGGTAATCAGCGCGTCCCGCGCGGCCCGGCTGGCCCGCAGAAGCCCCGCCACGTCCAGCAGCATCCGGGGGCTCAGCGTTCCGCCCTTGGCGCAGACCCGCAGCGCCCCCCGGGCGTCGGGGAACTCCGTCAGCGGGTGCCCGCCCACGTACTGCAGGATCACCGTGGCTTCCTCCGTCTCCTGCTGCGCCTCCCCGATGTCAAAGAGGCTGTCCATGGGCTTCAGCGCCAGGCACCGCTCCCGGCCGCCCTCCGTCAGGGCCCCCTCCGACAGCATCTCCCGGATCCGCGTGAATTCCAACACCCGCAGGGTTCTGTCCGTCATCATGTTTCAGTCCTCCTTCGGAGGTTTATGCTCTTGGGTCATCCTACAAACGGCCCGATTCTCCAGTATTTTACCCGATGTCGTCCAGTTCTTCAACCGATTTCACGGAATTTTGACGATTGTTAGCACTCTTTTTTGATGAGTGCTAATTTTTCCTTGATTTTCCGCTGCCGGGGTGATACAATACCTGCCGGGTACGAATATCCCCGCTGCCCGGCGGGGAGAAAACGAAGGAGGACCTTTTTCCATGGCTGTGATGAAAGAAAACGGCAGCGTCTCCATTGACGCGCAGAATATGATGCCGGTGATCAAGCGCTGGCTCTATTCGGATAAAGATATTTTCCTGCGGGAGGTGGTGTCCAACGCCTGCGACGCCATCACCAAGTTCCGCATGCTGCATCCCGATACCGATGAGGAAATGGGTGTGCGGGTAACGGTGGACAAAGACGCGAAAACCATCCGCATCTCCGATACCGGCATCGGCATGACCGACGAGGAAGTCAAGAAATACATCAACCAGGTGGCCTTCTCCGGCGCTTCTGAATTCATGAAGCAGTTCGAGGACGGAAAGAACGAGGGCAAGGGAGACATCATCGGGCATTTCGGCCTGGGGTTCTATTCTGTGTTCATGGCGGCGGAAAAGGTGGAGATTGAAACCCTTTCCTGCCTGGACGGGGCCGAGCCGGTGCACTGGGTCTCCGAGGACGGCATGAGCTACGAAATCTCCGGAGGCAGCCGCGCCGCTCACGGGACGGACATCCTGCTGCATATCTCCGAGGAGGAAAAGGAGTTCCTGGAGATGTACCGAGTGCGTGAAGTGCTGAAACGGTACTGCGGCTTCATGGCCTATCCCATCTTCCTGGAGGACGCCAACGCCAAGCCCGTGGAAAAGGACGTCCCCGTGGGGGATGAAACCAACGAGGACGGCACCCCCAAAACCGAGAAGATTCTGGAGATGCCCAAGCCCGAGCAGATCAACGACACCGATCCCCTGTGGCTCCGGAAGCCCGGCGACTGTAAGGAGGAAGAATACAAGGAGTTCTATCACCGGGTCTTTATGGATTTTGAAGACCCCCTGTTCTGGATTCACCTGAACGTGGATTATCCCTTCAATCTGAAGGGGATTCTGTATTTCCCCAAACTGAAGAAGGATTTCGGCACCCACGAAGGGGAAATCAAGCTCTTCGCCGGCCAGGTTTTCGTGGCGGATAACATCAAGGAGGTCATCCCCGAGTTTCTGATGCTTCTCAAGGGCGTCATCGACTGCCCCGACCTGCCGCTGAACGTCAGCCGCTCCTTCCTGCAGAATGACGGGTATGTCAAAAAGATCTCCGCCCATATTACCAAGAAGGTGGCGGATAAGCTCAATGCCCTGATGAACACCGAAAGGGAAACCTACGAAGGCTACTGGGACGATATCGCCCCCTTCGTCAAGTACGGCTGCATCCGGGAAAAGAAGTTCTACGATCAGGTGAAGGGTTCCCTGCTCCTGCGCAAGACAGACGGCAAGTACGAAACCATCGGCGAATACAAAGCCGCCAACTTCGATAAGACGGACAAGAAGATCTACTATACCAGCGATGAAAAGCGTCAGGCCGCTTCTGTTTCCCTCTATACCAGCCGTGGGATTGAAGTCGCGGTCATGGATACCCTGATTGACACCAACTTCATGTCCTTCCTGGAGATGGAGGCCGGCGAAGAGGACCGGGTATCTTTCGCCCGGGTGGACGCGGATATCGACGGCCTGAAGGAAGAATCCGAAGAAGGAAAGGATCTGGATGCGGGCGCGCTGCAGGATCTGTTCCGCAAAGCCCTGGAAAAGGATGATCTGGAAGTGAAGCTGGAATCCCTGGGGGATCCGGATCTGGCCGCCATGGTGACCGAGGATGAACAGATGCGGCGCTACAAGGAAATGAGCCGCCTCTACGGGGAGCGCTTCCCCCTGCCGGATCGGTTTACCCTGGTTCTGAACCGTCGGAACGAAACCGTGCAGGCTCTGGCCTCCCGGGATCCGGAAGAGGAGCGTACAAAGATGATCTGTCAGCAGATCTATGACCTGGCCCGCATGGCGGCCCAGCCTCTGGAGGCGGATGAAATCACCGCTTTCCTGAACCGCAGCGCCAGGATTCTGGCGCAGGTCGTGAAAGGATAAAATCTCCCAAAAACCCCCCCGGGCTTCTGCCCGGGGGTTTTTTGTTCACATTTTCTCTTCCTCCAGCCCCTCTTCATCCAGCTCCTCTTCCAGAAGCTCCAGATCGTCCTCTTCCTCTTCCTGAGGCTCCAGCGGCGCCGCCTCGTCGGCTCCCTCCGGCTTATCGAAGAGCTCCGCCCTCAGCTTTTTGTCGATTTCCGCCGTCAGCTCCGGATTCTGTTTCAGGAATAAGCGGGCATTGTCACGCCCCTGCGCCAGCCGCAACTCCCCATAGCTGAAAAAGGCTCCGCTCTTGTGGATGATGTCCTTTTCCACGGCCAGATCCAGCAGCGTCCCTTCCGTGCTGATTCCCTCGCCGTAAACAATATCGAACTCCGCCACCCGGAAGGGCGGCGCCACCTTGTTTTTGACGACCTTGACCTTGGTGCGGTTGCCAATGATCTCGCTGCCGTTTTTGAGGGGCTCCCCCTTCCTGACATCCAGCCGTACGGAGGAATAAAACTTCAGCGCCCGGCCGCCCGGAGTGGTTTCCGGGTTCCCATACAAGACCCCTACCTTTTCGCGCAGCTGATTGATAAAGATAGCCACACAGCCCGTTTTGTTGATCACACCGGTCAGCTTCCGCAGCGCCTGGCTCATGAGCCGGGCCTGCAGGCCCACAAAGGATTCCCCCATATCTCCGTCGATTTCCGCCTTGGGAACCAGCGCCGCCACCGAGTCGATAACCACCACGTCCAGCGCGCCGGAGCGAACCAAGGCTTCGGTAATTTCCAGAGCCTGCTCGCCGGTATCCGGCTGGGAAACATACAGCTCCTCAATATTGACGCCCAGCTTCCGCGCGTATTGCGGATCCAGGGCATGCTCCGCGTCCACAAAGGCGGCGATCCCGCCCGCTTTCTGGGCTTCGGCCACCACGTGCAGCGCCACGGTGGTCTTCCCCGAGGATTCCGGCCCGTAAATCTCCACAATCCGCCCCCGGGGAATGCCGCCTACGCCCAGGGCCGCGTCCAGCGTCAGGCATCCGGTGGGAATCACCGGAATATCCCGGTGAATCGAATCGGCCCCCAGCTTCATGACGGAGCCTTTGCCGAATTGCTTGTCCAGTTCCGTCAGGGCATGCTCCAGCGCCTTGCGCTTTTCTTCCGCCACGTCTGTCATAACAATCGTCTTTTCCGATTTCGCCGCTTTCTTCGCTGCCATTTTCGCGCCCTCTCTTTCTCCTGTAAAAAACCATTTTCCCGTCCGTCCGCCCGTTTCGATGAAGATGGATCGCTCCCGCATCGCATATGCGGACAAAATGTATTCCCTTTCCGCCGGGAATCCTCCGTCCCGTTCCCGTGTATTATAGCATGATTCCCTGCAATTTCAAGCGTCCGGCTGCCCATGCCCGCTCAATGGACGCGCTCGCTTTTTTCTCTTTCCGCGGCCCGTCAGTAAACATACAGGTAGATACCCATCCATTGAACCATGGCCCCAAAAAGCACGAAGAAGTGCCACAGGAAATGGGAGCCCCGCTTTTTCAGGGCAAAAGGAATGATGCCCAGCGTATAAATCACTCCTCCCCCCAGAATCAGGCGGAACAGGCTCGGATTGTCCCGGATCATCCGGGGCAGGAAAACCAGTCCGCACCATCCAAGCACAACAAACAGGACCATGTGCAGGGCCTTGGGGCGCCCGGGGCCGAAGATCCCCACCATGGTCAACCCGGCGGCGATCAGCCCCCATTGGATCAGGCAGAGGATGGTCCCCGTCCGGTCTCCCCAGTAGATCAGCCAGAGCGGCGTAAAGGTTCCCCCGATCAGCAGATATATGGAAATATAGTCGAACCGCCGCCACAGCCGCTTGACCCGGGTTCCGTGTCGAAAGGCATGGTACAGGCAGCTCATCAGGAACATGATGATCATGCAGACGCCGTAAATAACGCTGGAGGCCGCCTTCACACCCGTATCCGATTTCAGAAGCAGCAGAACCATGCCGGCGACGGAGAGCAAAGCGCCCACTCCATGGGTGACGGCATTTCCCACTTCCTCCAGCACGGAACGTTTGGGCGGCTCATTCACCGCATGCTTCCCGGAATGAGCTTCTCTTCTTTGTTCCACCCTCTTCCGGGATTCTTTCGATTCCTTCGACTCCTTCCCTTTTTTCCGGACGCGCTCCTCTTTTTCGCTCATTTTCCGGTCTCCGGCTCATCCCGGCCCGTCAGCCTCTCCTCTTTCATCTTTCGAATCTCCGCCTCCTCCACCGTCATATAGGCCGTTTTCTGGTGCGTGTAGATCACCTTGCCCGGAGCGGCGCCAGACGGTTTTTTCACATATTTCCGCCGGGTATAGTCAATGGGCACCATGCTGCTCCGCTGCCCCTTGCTGTACCAGGCCGCCAGCATCGCCGCCTGCTTCAGGGTTTCCGTCGGGATGTCTCCCTCGCATCGGATGATCACATGGCTGCCCGGCATGTCCTTTGCGTGAAGCCACATTTCCTCCGGTTTGGCGCTTCCGGTGATCCGGTCGTTTTGAGGGCCGTTTTTCCCCACCAGGATCTCAATCCCGTCCCCCGAAAGGTATCGGTAGGGACGGCTTTGCGGCAGGGCGCGCTGCTGCCGGCGGTTGGTGACCCGCTTCATGTATCCGGTCCGGACCAGTTCCCCCCGGATCTCCTCGAGCTCGCTTTCTTCCACGCATTTTTCCACATCCAGCAGCATCCCCTCCAGATAATCCAGTTCCTGCAGGGTCTTTTCCCGCTGCTCCTGGGCGGAAATGCGGGCGGAACGGGCCTTCTGATACTTTTTAAAATACTTCTGCGCGTTCTGGCTGGGGGTCAGCCGCTCGTCCAGGGGAATCGTGATGGTTCCTCCTTCCGGATCGTACCAGTTGGGCAGCACCGCCTCCCGCATTCCCTTTTTCAGGTTGAAGAGGCTGGCGTTGAGCACTTCCCCCATGATCCGGTATTCTTCCATCCGGGCCGCCCCAGCCAGTTCCTCCTCCTGAAGGCTCAGCTTTTTCTCACACCGCTCCACCTGGGTTTTCAGCATCCGGACCATGGAAGCGCTCCGCTGCCGCAGCCGGTCCCGCTGATCCCGGGAACCGTAGTAGGCTTCCATCGCCAGGCTCAGGGTTCTGGTGGGCTCCTGCCGGTCCGGACACTGGCTCAGGTAGGGGAAGGGAAAGAAATCCAGCGCGTCCCCCTCTTCGTTCCGCAAAACCCGGGGATCCGTCATTTCCGGCAGGCGGGCGAAGAAGGCCACGGTCCTTTCGCAGACCGCCCTCCTTTCCTCCTCCGTGCTCCCAAAGGCGCCCCCCGTTCCCAAAACCCGCAGGGCGATCTCCCGGGCGGAGACCTGGCTCAGCCCGCTGACCGACCCGGCCAGCGCTTTCTCAAAGGGCAGGTCCTCCTGCTCCTTCAGTTTTGCCAGAAGATCCTCCGCCGTCATTTCTTCCGGATTCAGCCTGTCCTGCCCCGGAGGCGGAGCGTACATCATGCCGGGCTGCACCTGGCGCACCCGGCTCATCTCCGCGTTCACGTGATGGGCGGCTTCCAGGATCTTCCCCTCGCCGTTTAAAAGGATCAGGTTGGAATGCCGCCCCATGATCTCCAGCACCAGCCGGCGGGACTCGTGATCTCCCATCTCCCCGACCGTATCCATATCGATGTGGATAATCCGGTCCCCCGCCACCTGCCGGACTTCCAGCACCCGTCCGCCCAGCAGCTGTTTGCGCATCAGCATGCACAGCGCCGGCGGCTCCAGCGGGTTGGCAAAGCGGCTCGCTGTCAGATGGCATCTGGCGTTCTGGGCCGAGGCGCAAAGCAGCAGGTTTCTGTTTTCGCTGCCCGCCCGAATCACCAGGATCACCGTATCCCGCTCCGGCTGGGTGATCCGGTCGATCCGCCCCCCCGCCAGCATCCGATTCAGCTCCCGGGCCATCAATCCGGCTGTGATTCCGTCCATTGGCATGTTCGTTATCCTCTGTATTTCCCTTCATCCGGTTAATCGCCGGTCAGCGCTTTCCGCAGCCTCTTCAGCTCTTCCTGCTCTTCCGCCCGTCTCCGCAGAAAAGCCCGCTGCGCGCTCTCCCGAATCAGCCGTTCTCCGGCCTCCCGCACCGCCTGCACAAAAGCGGGGTCCATCCCCCGCTTTCCCTGTTTCGCCAGGGGACATACCGCCCGGCTCCGCTCGTCCGTCCGAACCGCGACGCTCCCGTCCTCCCGGAGAACGGGCATCAGCGGGAACATCCGGCAGCTCAGCGGCCGATCCTCCCTAGCGCATTCCCCCGGGCAGATCAGCAGCAGATCCCGCCCGGCCGGCAGCATCCGCCAGCCATCCAGATCCTCGTAAAAATCTTCTTCCCCGGGAAAAAGCAGCATTCCTGTTTCTTCCCCTTCCATGGACCGGCAGCATATTCCCCCGCAGACCCGCCCGCAGTCCGTCTTCAGGGGCGTCACCTCCGCCAGCAGGCCTCTCGCCTCTTCCAGCGCGATCATGGGTTCCTCCATCGGTAGGCCCGGCGGATGCCTGCCGCGTCCGTCACCATCAGATCCGGCATCTTTCCGTCCTCCACGCTCACGTTGTCCGTCAGGGCAGGATACCTGAAGGACCGCCGGAACCGCTTCCGGCTGTAAAACACCTCATTTTCAATCCTGCCCACTTCCCAGCTTTCAATAAGGTCAGTGCCCTTTGCCATTTCCGGATAGGGGGCGCCTGTCAGCTCCAGTCCGTCCAGCCAAAGCCGGTTCCGCTCCGGGTCAGTATGGGTATGCGCTTCCCTTCCGTCCATCGCCGTGCCGCAGGTGACCGTCAGATTCTCCCCCCGAAGCCGCGCCAGGCTAATGGCCGCGAATTCCGGGTTTGTATCCACGCCGATATAATGGCAGCCCAGGCGCTCCGCCACCGCCATCGTGGTGCCGCTGCCGCAGCAAAAGTCCGCCACCCAATCCCCGGGATCCACCACCGGCTTGAGCATCCGCTCCAGCAGTTTCTCCGGCTTCTGGGTCAGATACCCTGTCCGTTCCGGATCCCGCTGCTGCAAAAATCCGATATCGCTCCACACATCCCCGGGATACACGGGATCGTCGTCATAATACCGGTATTCCTTCCCGCCGGCTTTGATGCTGGAATAGGTTCGTCCATCCTCGTCCGTCTTGCGCGCCATATGATTCTGCCGGTTCTCCCCCCGAGGCAGGGGAACCCGGGTGATGTCGAAGCGGTAATGATCGCTCTTTGCGTACAGGAAGATATTGTCATGCTTCCGGGAGAAGGTTTTTTTGCTTCTCCCTCCGCTCTCGTAGCTCCAGATGATCTCGTTAAGAAAGCGCTCCTTCCCGAAAACCTGATCGCACAGATTCCGCATCTCCCCGGCCATCCGCCAGTCCAGATGCAGATAGAACACCCCTTCCGGCCTCAGCATTTCCCAGGAAGCGGAAACCATCCCCGACAGCATCTCCAGATAGCTCTCCTCGTCCGGAAACCGATCCGTGTAACCGGAAAGATCCAGGCAGGGAGCCCCTCTCTTCCATCCTGCCTCGCCCCAGGGCCGTTTCCGCCTGAACGCTTTACCCGTCATGAAAGGGGGATCCAGATAGACGCACTGGATTTGTCCCGCCCTGTCCAAAATGTCCCGGGGCAGCCGGGCGCCGTCCCCCTGGAGAAGCTGATCCTCTCCGTCGCCGTACACGGTCTTTTTCACCCAAACCTGCTCATACATTTCTCTTTCCGATTCGGTCGTCCGTCAGGGGCAGCGCTTCAGCCGCTCCGCTCTCTCAAACGCTGATTTCCGCTTTTCCGGTCTCCACGCCGGCCAAAAGCGGCTCCAGCCGCTTCAGATACTCCTCTACCTGCTCCGCGCATCGGCCGATATACTTCGCCGGCTGAAGCCCCTCCCGGATCTCCTCCTCCGTCAGGTGAAAAGCCGGATCCGCGGCCAGCAGCGCCGGCAGGTTGCAGTCCAGGCCTTCCTTCATACGGGCGGTTGCCTGCATGGAGCACTTCCGGATCACCTCATGGGTTTCCTGTCGGTCCGCTCCCTTCTTCACCGCTTCCATCATCAGGTTCTCGGTCGCGATAAAGGGCAGGTATTCCATCACGGTCCGTTCGATGATTTTCTCATTCACCCGCAGCCCGTCGGTGACGTTCTGCGCCAGCCGCAGGACGGCGTCCGCGCACAGGAAGCCCTCCGGCAGCGAGATCCGCCGGTTGGCGGAGTCGTCCAGCGTCCGCTCCAGCCATTGGGTGGAGGCGGTCATGGCGGCGTTCATGCTGTCCGCCATCAGATACCGGCTCAAAGAGCAAATTCGCTCGCAGCGCATGGGATTGCGCTTGTAAGGCATGGCGGAAGAACCGATCTGATTCTTTTCGAAGGGCTCCTCCACCTGCCTGTCATGCTGCAGGAGACGCAAATCGTTCCCCATCCGGTAGCAGCTCTGCGCGATGGCGCTCAGACAGGACAGGATCCGGCTGTCCAGCTTCCTGGGATAGGTCTGCCCGCATACATCCCACATGCGGGTGAAGCCGAACCGCTCCGTCAGCCGCCGGTTCATTTCCACGATTTTGGCCTGATCCCCCTCAAACAGCTCCATCAGGCTGGCCTCTGTCCCCGTCGCTCCCCGGCACCCCAGGAACGGAATGGCGGAAAGCACGAAGTCCAGCTCCTCCAGATCCGACGCCAGATCCTGCAGCCACAGGGCCGCCCGCTTTCCCACCGTCACCAGCTGCGCCGGCTGATAATGGGTATATCCCAGGGTCGGCACCGCCCTGTATTCCCGGGCGAAGTCCGCCAGGTTTCTCATGGTCTTCAGCAGTTCTCCCCGCAGATACCGCAGGGCGTCCCGGTACAGAATCAGATCCGCGTTATCCGTCACATAACAGCTGGTCGCCCCCAGATGGATGATGCCCGCCGCCTCCGGCGCCGCCTGTCCGTAGGCATATACATGCGCCATGACATCGTGCCGGACTTCCTTCTCCCGCTTCGCAGCCAGGTCAAAATCAATCTGATCGATGTTTTTTTCCAGGGCGTTCACCTGATCCTGCGTAATGGGCAGGCCCATCTCCATTTCCGCCCGGGCCAGCTCCGTCCACAGCTTCCGCCAGGTGCGAATCCTGGTTCGCGCGGAGAACAGCTCCAGCATGTACCGGCTGGCATACCGCGAGGAGAGAGGAGATTCATACTGGTCATACATGGCGCTTTATTTCCTTTCGATATATGCGTCCCTCTCCGGTCCTACGGACACGTAGATGATGGGGCAGCCCACGGCCTTCTCGATCATTTCCACATAGTCCCGGGCTTCCTTCGGCAGCTCTTCCCACTTCCGGGCGCCTGAAATGTCTTTCTTCCAGCCGGGCACGGTCTTCAGAACCGGCTTGCATTTCTCCAGCTTCGTGGGGAAGGGGAAATCGTCGATCCGTTCCCCGTCCAGTTCGTATTGCTCGCAGACCGGGATCTCCGCCATATCGCTGAGGACGTCCAGCTTCGTCAGGGCGATCCCGGTGGCTCCCTGCATCTCCACCCCATAGCGGGTCGCCACCAGGTCAATGGGCCCCACCCGGCGGGGCCGCCCCGTCTTGGCGCCGTATTCCGCCCCGGCTTCCCGCAGTTTCTCCGCCTCTTCCCCGAACATTTCACAGACGAAGGGCCCTTCACCCACGCAGGTGGAATAGGCCTTGACCACCCCGATGATTTCGTCAATTTTCGCCCAGGGCATCCCGGACCCCACCGGCGCGTAGGCTGCGATGGGATTGGAGGACGTGGTATAGGGGACGATTCCGTAATCCAGATCCCGCAGGGATCCCAGCTGCGCCTCAAAGAGGAAGCGCTTTCCCTCCTGCTCCTTGCGTTTCAGGAGCTTCGTGGTATCGCAGATGAAGGGCTTCAGCTTCTCTCCATACCGGATCAGCCAGTCCATCACTTCCTGCGCCGTCACCGCCCTGGCCCCGTACATCCCGGTTAATACCAGGTTTTTCCACTCCACCAGCTGCTCCACGTGACTCCGAAGCGCAGATTCGTCGAACAGTTCCCCCGCCAGCAGGGTCTTCTTCTGATATCTGTCGGAATAAAAGGGCGCGATTCCCTGCCGGGTGGACCCATACGCCCGATCCTTCAGCCGGGCTTCCTCCAGCCCGTCCAGCTCCCGGTGCCAGGGAAGGAGCAGGGAGGCTCTCTCGCTGATCCGCAGGTTCTCCGGCGTCAGGCTGACCCCCTGGGCGCGGACCTGCTCGATTTCTGTCCACAGGTTTTCCAGATCCAGGGCCACCCCGTTGCCCAGCACGTTCAGCACGCCCGGGCGAAAAATCCCGCTGGGGAGCAGATGCAGGGCGAATTTACCCTGCTCGTTTACCACCGTATGGCCGGCATTGCCTCCGCCCTGATAACGGATCACCACGTCAAACTGCTCCGTCAGCAGATCCACCATCCGGCCCTTGCCTTCGTCCCCCCAGTTAATCCCTACGATCGCGCATTTGCTCATCGTCTTTTTCTCTTCCTTTCAGGATCCCGCCCTTTTGGTCCGGCCTGGATCACTTTTTGTTCCTCGATTGTATACACTACGGCTGACCGTGATGATCGTAACATAAAACCCCCGTTCTTGCAAGGCGAACGGGCCGTCCCCGCGCGCGGCGCGTGGTTTTCCGCTTTCACCCCGGATCCCTGCTCTGCGCGCCGGGGAAGTCGCTTCCCGGGGCCTCAGGCAAACCATTCCTTCGGCAGATAGGCCCGCTGATTCTCCAGCATATCGTCAAACAGCTTCTGACCGTCCTCGAAACGGACCGCCGCCAGCTGGGGGTCATTCATAAAGGTAGTGAAGCCCAGCTTCCGATCCCGTTTCATCGCCGCCGCAAGGGTGTTCTCCTGGTTGTAAACATGCCGGGCGATCAGGGGAAGAATGTTGGAAGGCAGCGGTCCGGCGTACACGGGTTCAATCCGGTCCCGGCCGAACAGCGCATTGGTTTCCACCACCGCGCCCAGGGGCAGATTCGGAATCTGTCCCCGGTTGGGGATGTTTACATTGGAAACAAGGTCTCCCAGGCCCAGCACCGCCTTGAGCAGCAGATGGCCTTCTTCACCGGAGGGTTTGAGCGTCAGCTTCTCCTTTCCGCTGATCAGATCGTCCGACCGCCGCAGGCGGTCGTGCAGATCCTTGATCCGCCACTCCACCGTCGTCAGGCTGAACTTCCAGGAAGTCACCGTTTCCGGGCTGGCCGTATACCAGGGAGCCGTAAACTCCGCCAGGTGCCGGTCCCCGGCGGCGGCGATGGCGCCGAACCGGCGGAACAGGTCAAATTTCACCCGATGGGCGCAGTTGAAATGGGAGTTCATCCAGTTCTTATCCTGCCCCTCGTCGTATCCGCTCTCCCAGTACTTGTCCGCCATTCTGGCGTACAAGGGCATCAGGTCCATTCCTTTGTAACTCGCCCGGGTCAGCCAGGTAAAATGGTTGATCCCGGTGACGGTGGTGTACAGATCCTGCCGTTTGACGCCGGAAATGCCCTCTTCCCTGTCCAGCATGGCGCAAAGCAGTGTCTGGGTGCCGAACACCTCATGGCAGCACCCGAAGGCCTTGACGCCCGGGAACACTTCGTACAGTGTCCGGACGCACAGGCTCATGGGGTTCGTATAGTTGATGACCCAGGCCTCCGGCGCGTAATCCCGGATCGCCTCGCCAATGGTCACGAACATGGGAATGGTCCGCATCGCCCGCATGAATCCGCCGGCGCCCACCGTATCGCCCACAGGCTGCCAGATCCCCAGCCGCTCCGGCAGATGGACATCGGAACGCATCTCCTCAAACGTGGCGGGGAGAATGGAAATCACCACAAAGTCCGCCCCGGTCAGGGCGTCCTTCAGGGAATCGCTGACCTCATACTGCCACCGGGACACCGCGTCCGGATGCGCGCTGATCATGCTGCCGATGATCTTGTTGCGTTCCGCCGCCGGCCGGTCGATATCGTACAGCCGGACCGTGCCGCACATGTCCGCGTCCATGGCCAGATCCATCATGAACCCCCAAGCCCATCCCCGGGACCCTCCCCCGATATAGGCCACCGTCAGCTCCCGCGCTTTGGAATTGAATTCACCGCTCATTTCTTCTTTCCTCCCTTATGATGAATGGACGATGCGCATACGATATCATCCACCTCTTTCTTAACCATTACGGTCTCAGCCAACGGATGGGATACAGCGTTTCCACCGTTTCTTTGACCTTTCCGGGCAGATCCGTCTCCTCATTGAACAAGGTGGCATAGCCCTGGAGGCTCATCGCTTTCTCCCTGAGCATGCGGGCCCCTTCATAGATGAAGATGCGGCTCCCCCCCCTGCCGTTTTTTGCTTCCTGGATCAGATTGGTGCCGGCGGAATTGCCGTCCAGGGCAATCAGAATCGAGGGGCGTCGCTTAAAAATCTCGAAGGCGAAGCTTTTATACACCCCCATGGCGCTGGGTTCGATGGATATCCGGATTTCCGCTCCGGCTTTTTTCAGCTTTTCCGCTTCCGCGGTGTGCAGCCGGGCGGGGACAAAGGCAAAGACCCTGAACTTCCCCTGGTTTCGCCTGAGCAGGTATCCTTCATACCCGGTCAGGCTATGTCCGATGACCAGGAACATTTTGTCCGGATCTCCCTCTTCCAGCACCTGGTCCAGCATCCGGCAGACTTTCCCCCGCTGCCTGGTCAGATGCCGGTCATTGTTGAAGGATCCGCCCGCCAAAACCAGAGGCACCTTGTCCAGCGGCAGATCCGCCACCTGATCCGCAAGGAAGGCGGCGGAATTCGTCAGGGCGGGAAGCTCCGTCATTTGTTCCGTCGGAAGCCGCTGTGCCTTTATTTTTTCCGCATAGAAGGCGGCTATATCCGCATCCTTCGTCTCCCGGCAGAAGGCCTCCATCTTCTCCCGGAAAGACGAAAGCCCCTCCTGCCGGACCTTTTCCTCCGCCGTCCGCATCTGAAGCAGTTCTTCCTTTGACAGGTTCAGCATTTTTTCCAGCGCCAGCTGCTCGTCGATGGAATCCGTCCCATAGAGGGCGCCTCCGTCCGTCCCCTGCACGCAGGCCACGCCCGCGGACAGATACTGGCGCAGGGGATGCCGGGCGATCGCGGAAAGATTATTGAGGCGGACGTTGGACGTAATCTGAAATTCCAGCACCGCTCCGCTTTCCTTCAAATCCCGGAGCAGCGCCTGCCCTTTCCGGGAGGAAAGGCTGGTGGTGTACAGGCCGTGCCCGATGCGCAGCCGGGGCATGGGCTGCCCGGGAGAGAGGCCCTCTCGGACGCAGCGTATGGCGTTCGCCACGTTTTCCCGCAGGCCGTCATTTTCCCCGGCGTGGATCCGCAGCGTCAGGGAGGGATGCTGCTTCGTCAGGGCCACCAGGTGATGCAGCAGCGGGGAAAGATCCCGGATATCGTTGATCTCCTCCCCCACGATATCGCTGCCCGCCACGTAGGGATCTCCGGCCACGGCCTCCAGCACCCGCAGGTTTTCCCGGATATCGTCATTTTCCGCAATCCGGTCCTTCAGAATGGTCAGGGGGGTCCGCCGGATCGCCGCCAGAAACCGGAGGGTCACCCCTGTTTCCTCGGCAATGGCGGGAAGGGCCGCGTGCAGCTGGGCCAGCATGGCCGGAGCGGCCTCCGGTTTCACCAGCGTCGTATCGGAGATTTCCGCGTAATCCACTCCGCACCGGGCATAGTTGCGGGCAATCCACAGGAGTTTATCCTGAAACAGCGTATGGTACCGAAAGGCCGGATGCGCCCTGTCCGCCATCATCTGGTACAGGTAACCGACGATTTCCTCATCCGGGATCTGCTCAAAACGCTCCGCCGTCTCCGGCGCCACCGGATCCTCGGCGGGAACCCCCTTGCAGAATACGTATCGATACAGGTAAACCTTTTCGAGATTGGTAAAAACCGCCTGCCCATCCTTGAGAATGGCCAGGGAAGCCCGAATCCGGGGGATATTCCAGGCGGCATTTTCCAGATTGTCCAGAATCAGAGAAGCAAAGTTGATGAATGTCGCGTCATTGATCTTGCGGTCCCGATACTTCCCCGTCAGGGGGGAATCCCGGAACGCTTCCTCGGCCACCGCCCGGCGGGCGGAAAGCAGCTCCTCCTGCGCGGGAGAACAGCGAAGGCGCAGCTTCCGGATATAGTAAAGCGGATAGCGGATCTGATGATGAATGCCCAGAGCGATCAGCAGATCCGGATCCAGATTGGCGTTCATATGGGTATGCAGGTCGGTCCGGAACTTGCATTCCCGGAAGATATACGTTTTGACGACCGTTTTTCGGAAATCCAGCCGGTAATCCTTGGTCTGGCTCATGAGGGTTTTGGCAATCGCCGGAACGGAGGCTTTCCGCTCCACCGTCCCATCCGGAAAAATGTTGGCGATTTTGGTATCCAGCAGTCTGAATACATAGACCATCCGATTTTTCCCGTCGATATAGCAGGGAAGCGTTCCCCGTATGACCTTCAGGCCGCTTTTGTCCATCGTCAGGGGAAGATGGCAGAGAACCGCCAGGTTGGTAATCAGATTTCCCGTCCCGTGGTTCGGGGTCCGCAGCACGTAGAACAGCTCGTCCCCCTCCCGCTCCAGTTCCACCAGGATATCCTTTTCCTTATCCAGATAAAAGTGACCAAAGGGCGTCATGCGCTTTCCCTCCGCAGGCCAGATTCACGCGCTTACTGTAACACAGGCGGCCGGGTTTTGCAAACCGCGGCGTGGGAATCCGCCCGCAGAAATCACTCGCCTCTCCAGTGTCTGCGCACAAACCGCACCGCCAGATCCACCCAGCCCTGATTGTCCTCCACCACCTGCGCCCGCTCGTTGGAGGTAATCTCCTGGCAGGTACTGATCCCATGGCCTCCCTTCTCGTAGATATGCAGCTCGAAGGGCACTTTATGCCTGCGCAGCGCGGCCGCGTACATCAGGCTGTTCTCCACCGGAACCGCTCCGTCCTCCTGGGTATGCCAGAGGAAGGTGGGCGGCGTCCTGTCGGAAACCCGGTTCTCCAGGCTCATCTTTTCCAGCGCGTCCAGACGGTTGTCCGGTTCCTCCGCGGCGCCCAGCAGGCCGTATCGGGACCCTTCATGGGTAAAGGGGCCCATGGTTAAGACCGGATAGCAGAGAATCTGGCTGTCCGGCCGCCAGGAGGCTCCGTCCCCCAGCGCCTGTTCGAACACCGGCTCCTCCCAGAGGGTCCCCACCGTCCCCGCCAGATGTCCTCCCGCGGAAAAACCGCAGACGGAAATAGCGTCCGGCTTTACATGCCATTCCGCCGCGTGCTCCCGGCAATACTGCACCGCCCAGGCCAGCTCCAGCGCCGCCGTGGGATAGCGGCAGGGCGCACAGCTGTACCGCAGCACGGCCGCGTGAATCCCTTCCGCCAGAAATTTCAGCGCGATGGCTTCCCCCTCCCGGGGCGAGCAATAGTGATAAGCCCCGCCGGGAACCACGATCACCATCGGCCGTTCCGGATTCATGGTGATTTCCGCAAGGTGGGGCAGGAGCAGAAGATTCAGGGTGGCCGGCGTATCCGGGGGCCGTACTCCCGCTCTTTCGTAATGGACATCCACATGAATCATGTTTTGCATCTGCATAATCTCCTTCTGCCGACCGTATCGTCCAGCGCCTGAGTTCTGCGCATTCCGCCCAAATTCCGGTCCGATGTCTTCCGGGAGAATTGTAATGCGTAAAAAAGGAAAAAGCAACTGGATTTTGTCGGAAAGCGCCTCCGCAGGTTGCTTTTTCCGGCAGGTTGCTTTATAATGACAGGGGGAGAAATAATGCCTGGAATTTTTCCCAGCTTGATGATGGAGGATGGAACATGGATTATGTTTTTATGATGGACAGCGACAGCGACCTGCCCTATGACCTGAAAATAAAGTACGATATTCCCGTGGTCTATATGCCCTACGCCCTGGACGGCAAGGAGTATTTTGACGACCTGGGGCAAACCCTGGATCACAAGAGCTATTACGACCGGATGCGCGCCGGCGCCACGCCTGTGACGTCCGCCCTCAACGAGGACGTCTACATGGATTATTTTGAGCCCATCCTGAAGGAAAAGGATCTGCTCTTTGTCGCCTTCTCCAGTAAGATGAGCTCCACCATTCAGGCCATTTACTCCGCCCGCTCCAAGCTGCTGAAAAAATATCCCCAGCGGAAATTCATCGTGGTGGATACCCTGAGCATTTCCATGCCCCTGACCCTGCTGGCCCTGAAGGGGCATGAGATGTACCGGAACGGGGCGTCGATCGAAGAGGTGGCCGACTGGCTGGAAGCCAACAAGCTTCGCTGTCACGGCTGGTTCACGGTGGACGATCTGAAGTACCTGAAGCGGGGAGGCCGCATCTCCCCCACCGCCGCCGCCTTCGGCGCCATGCTGGATATAAAGCCCGTCATCTGCGAAGCCCGCGACGGGACGCTGCAGAACGTGGAAAAGGTCCGCGGCCGAAAAAAGGCCCTGAACCTGCTGGTGGATAAGCTCATGGAATACGAGCCGGATCCCGGCGAAAGCCCGGTGGTCATCCTGCATGCCGATGCCCCGGAGGACGCGGAAGAGCTCAAAGCCCTGATTCACGAAAAGGATTCCGCCCTGCAGATCCGGATCGCTCCCGTCGGCCCCGTCATCGGAGCCCACTGCGGGCCTGGGACCCTGGCCGTCTGCTTCCTGGGAAAGGAGCGGACCATCTGATCCCCGTTCAAAAAAAGGAGCCCATCGGCTCCTTTTTTTGAATGGAACTCCGGAAGCCGGAGGTTCGAATCCTGCGATCGCTTCCCTTTTGCCATACATCCGCACATGATTCTGTATCCATCCCTGGAACGCTTCAAATCCTTTCGCATCGTTGCTGAAATCCAGAGAGCCCAGCGCTAAAAAAGCAGCAGGCCCTCCGATAAGCTCCTGCTGCAATTTTATCTTTGCGATTCATGCGGCTTTCAGGCCTGACTGTCAGCCTTCGCCGCGCGCCTGTCGATCCTGTTGATCGGCGGCGTTTCTACGCGTTTTGTCAAGTACAGGCAATACCCAGCCGTCAGTATAACCATGATGCCGTGGCCGATCCAGTTCAGCAGGGGAGAGGCGTCCTGCGCCGCAAATTGAGCAAACATATCAAACAGGCTGTGGGACAGGATGCAGGGGAGAAGGCTGCCGCTCTTGTAGAAGGCCATTGTGACCAAAAAGCCATAGGCGACAGCAAAGGCAATCTGCAGGAGCGTTTCCGCCAGCTCGTGCCCGGTGAAGAGATTCAGAATGTGTCCCACACCGAAGGTGACGGAGGAGACGATCACCGCTGTTTTGACGCTGCCGTCCTTCAGCATGGCCTTGAACAGGAAGCCCCGGAAGATCATCTCCTCGGCGAACCCCACAAAGGCCATGGAAATCAGCGCGAAAAGCTGTCCCGGCATCGGAAACCGCGATGTAATACCGCCCCAGAGATTCAGGGTCGTTATGATCCACAGCGGAAGGAACCACAGCATGGCCCTGCTGTTTCGGGCCCAGCCGGACAGACCGTATTTCTTCATCAATCCGTTTTTCCAAACGAACAGGAACATTAAAACGGATATCACAATCAGACCGATCGTCATATACGGACTATCATCTCCTATATTGCGTAGATTCCCCATGGAAACAGTGTAGACTACGATCCAGAAGATCGCAAAGATGATCTCGCTCTTTTCATAAAGCTTCTTCATGGTTATCCTCCTGTTTCGCTGCAAGCAGCGCGCCGTTCCATGCGCTTGTCAGATGCCTTGCGATCAGCTTCTCATCAAATGCCAGATGGTTGTTGGCGATGATGCTGGCGTACCCGTGGGCGAACAGTGCGACGGTAATGAACACGCCTTTGGTCTGCTCTAGGCTCAGCCCCGCTCCCTCCATCATTGCCGAAAGGACAGGGCGAAGCTCTTCGGAATCGACCATTTCCAGCAGACTGTTTTCCTCCGCGTATCCCGATTGGAACAGGAAGCGGAAAAGCTGCGGTTCCTCCACCGCAAAGCGGATATAATTCAAGCCGATCCCCAGAATCGGATCCTGCCCTGGCGGAGTGTTCATAAGGTATTTCGTGTGAAGCTGATCCGCGTGCCTGTAAACTGCCCGTTTCAGATTGTCGATGGTCGAAAAGTGATACATGACCGGCTGCGTGGAACAGCGCAGCTGCTCCGAAACAGTCCGCGCATTGATGCTTTCAAAACCGTTTTGGCGGACAACATCTATGGCTGCGTCGATGATCAAGCTTTCTGTGACTCTGGTCTTTGGTGGCATACATAGCTTCTCCTTTTTGTAACCACAGTTATGTAACGCGCATTATGATACGCCTGTTTTTCCGTTTTGTCAATCCAAGTTGAAAAAAAGCATCTGAAAAGATCTTGTAATCCTCTTCTGGCGGGCATCGCCATTGCAATCATGATGTGGAATAGCGCCAACCATACTCGATACTTTGATCCCTGAAGCTCCTTTCTTTTCCGGCTTCATCCTACCAGACACAGTGAAGGATAACCAGCTGCCGTCGGGGGAAACGACTCGCGCGTCAGTGGAAGTCGAATCATGATCAGCGCTGGGACACGGTAAAGAGCGAATAGAAGTATCCCTTTTCCTTCATCAGATCATCAAAGGTGCCCCCCTCCGCAATCGCGCCGTTTTTCAGCGCAAACAGCCCTGTGCAGCGGCGGAGGATGTTTTCGTCCAGATCGTGGGTGACAATGACGCGGGTGTAGCCGTCCAACCTCAGAATGGCGTCCAGCACCTCAAAGGAAGTCTCCGCATCCAGGGAAGCCGTAGCCTCATCCACGAGGAGAACCGGTGTTTTGCGAAGCAATGCCCGGGCGATGGAGATGCGCTGCCGCTCACCGCCCGACAGGCCGGATCCGTTTTCTCCACACAGATAGTCCGCGCCCTTTTCATCGATGAGCTTTTTCAGCCCGGACAGCCGCACGGCACGGTCGATCTCTTCTTCCGGGAATTCGGAGAACATGGTGATGTTGTCCCGGATCGTGCTGTTGAACACGAATACGTTCTGCTGAATGATGGACACCAGGTCATAGAGCGAGCCGGCAGATACGGTTTTGAGTTCCTTCCCGTCATAGCGGATCTCGCCCTGATAGTTTTTCGAGGATGCCATCAGCAGATTCAGGATCGTGGACTTGCCGCTGCCGGAGCCGCCCACCAACGCGTAGCAGCCGCCGGCGTTCAGTTCCATGTCCACATCACGCAGCACAGGCTTTCCTTCTTCATAGGCAAAAGCAAGATCCTTGACGGAAATCCCCTCGGCGAGGCGCGGCGTAAGATCTTCGCCTTCGTCAGGGATATTCTTGTTCAGGGCCAGGGCGAGCTTGTCGATCAATCCGAAGGAGGCCTTCATGCCCGCGAAGAACGCCGGAAATGCCTGGATGGGTCCCAGCACGTAGTTCAGCAGCTGTACGAAGACAATGGCGGTGCCTGCCGTGATGGCCCTGCCTGAGAGCGCCAACGCCGCCGCGACGAAGAATACGCCGAACTGCAGGATTGCTCCCGCAATGCCGGAGGCATAGCTGACCAGCACGTTGACCTTTGTGCGCTTTTTCGATGCGTCCGCCACACCGTCGTTGCTGTCATCATGCATGCGCGAAATGTTCTGTTCCGCCTTGAAGCTCTTGATCACAGAAAAGCCCGTCAGCGCGTCCTTCAGCATGCCGGTGTAGCGCTCTTTTTGATCTGAAACGTTCTTTTCGGCCTTTGCCGCGCTGTTTCCGAGGACCACGGAAACGATGATGGGCAGCAGGGAGAACCCGATGGCGATCAGCGTCAGCAGCGGACTGCACCAAAGCATGAGACCCAGTGCGCCGACGAATGCGATGGCGACCTGTATGGTGTTCTGCAGCCGCCCGATGAAGTCCGTTTCGATGGTGTTTACGTCATTGGAGAGGGCGGAAATATAAAGGGAGCTGTTCTCGCCGGAGAAGGCCTGAATGCCTTTTTCCATCAGCCGGTCAAAAACATATTCCCGGTACTGCTTCATCGCCTTTGCCCGGAACTCGGAAAGGAAAGCCCGGTCCAGCATGCCGCCCAGCAGAAACAGAGCGAACGCGCCTCCCGTGATCATCAGCAGCGTGCCGAACCCGTAGGGACATTCCCCGGAGATCAGGTCAGCGACCTCCTTGATGAGCCAGGAGATCACCAGCTCCGCCGCGGCGCCGAACAGGGCCGCGAGGAGGGTCATGGCAAGGTTGATTTTGTTATCCCGGAAAAGCGCTTTGAGGAACGGACGCCGAAGCGCCTTCATTTCTTTCTTATTCATGATGATTCTCCTGACCCATGATCTCGCTCTTTTCATAAAGCTTCTTCATGATTATCCTCCTGTTTCGCTGCAAGCAGCGCGCCGTTCCACGCGCTTGTCAGATGCCTTGCGATCAGCTTCTCATGATCAAGCTTTCTGTGACTCTGGTCTTTGGTGGCATACATAGCTTCTCCTTTTTATAATCGCAATTATGTAACATGCATTATGATGCGCCTGTTTTTCCATTTTGTCAATCCAAGATGAAAAAAAGCATCTGAAAATATCTTGGAATCCTCTTCCGGCGGGCATCCTCGATCAGATCGCCATTTTCCTTTTTCTTATTGGGATCCCGGTACGAGATAGTAATAGACGCTGTTCTTTTTCTTTTTGGGTCTGATTCTTGCCATGCAGCGCCCCTCCTCAAATGAATTTCAGGAGGCTATATTATGCCACGTAAATATCGGTATTGTAACACTTTCAGGGGTATTTTGAACAGAATATACGATATATAGAACATGGCTATCGCACGATTTACAAAACTGTTACAGGGCCTCAGCATTTTGCGGAGCAAGGATAAGTTCTAAAGCCTGTAAAAGCAAATCCGGATTTCTTCCGCACATCTTTCGTTTTCGTCTGGCGCTGACATTGTTCTTACGAACAGGAAGATATTTGAGTGCCGCAATCACAAAATGGCGAATAACTGCCATATTATCTGGTGCATTATCCCTCCGAATTTTCGATGCATCCTCCTGGAAAGACACGTCCAGTACATGATGAAGAGATGCCTCAATTCCCCAGTGTTCCCGGACAGCCCGCGCAAATGCTTCTATGTCCGTTAACGATGTGATGTAGTACCTGTATGCTTCGGTTACCTCTCCAGTCTTGATGTCGGTAATGACGGAGTGTACCATTCCTATGGCCTTTAGCCCTTTCCATTCCTTCTGCTGGTGCAATCCCGATAATTCCGTTGAAATATAATATGTTCTTACCTCCTGCCTTCCATGCCCTTTGTCATGAGTTACGATACTTTTGACTTCATATAGTCCTGGGTCTTTGCGAATCCCTTCATAAAGCAGCTCTGCATATTCCAGCAACCCACTCTGATTCCCTTTCAGTCCGATAACATAGTCTGCCTTCTTTCGAATGACCTCTGCTACGATTGATTTCTGGCAACTCATTGCATCTGCTGTTATAATACACCCGCCTATATCCAGCATCTTTATCAGTTCAGGGACGGCTGTGATTTCATTCGTTTTCTCCGGTACTGCAATTTGCCCGAGTACCATTTTTTGTTCGCTTAACCATGCTGATACCATATGTACAGCTTTCTTTTCATCATCTCCGCTTCCGCGGGATGTCTTCCCATCTTTACTGATTACTTCTCCTGCGATCTTAACCCGTATACTCTCTGTCCACCTCCGGAAACTTCTCTTGAATTCTTTGCTGTCGAGCCTTTGCCATATCCTTTCAAATGTATCTGCCGATGGCACTCCGTTTGGCATCAGTCGATGCCCTCTGCTTTGATGGCCCGTCATGTGTTGACCTTGGTGCCGAGTCCCGCAGCCTTCGCTTTCTCGCTGGCCGCTTTCCGCTTTTCCTCGCTCATGGGCGGCAGGAGCCGGATAGACACACGATCTTTCTGAATCTCGTACTCGGCATAGTCCGGATATTTCTGCTTGTCAACGCGCCGGCACAATTCAGGATACCTGGCAGCATATTCTCGCAGGCGTCTGCGCAGGCCGGGATCGTAAGTGCTGATGATGACAGGGTCGCGGCTCTGGTTGTAGAGCAGGACGGTTTCTTTTTCGTATTTCGTGAGACGGCTGGGCATGGGTGCTCCTTTCATGGGTGGGCATAAAGAAAGCGACCGGCGTGTTTGCTGGTCGCTGAATGCCATGAAGATTTTTAACTGCATGTCAGGCTGCTTCTGTGCCTGCCATACTGATCGTTTCCATACATTCCCTTCTACGGGCAGAGGAAAAGGCACCGGATCAAAAATCCGATGCCCCTCCCTTTGTGTGTCAGACTGTTCGCTGGCACAAAGTCAAGATTACTTCGCCTGATTACTTGAAGACGATCCCTGAAGAAACTGTCATCTCAATCCTATGATGCCTTACTTCAAAGACTTGACCTTCTTCAAGTGTAACGGTCGTTTCTGCCCAGACGTTAAAAGCATCAACAGCTTCAGAGTCCTTGTAATTCATTGCATTATCCTTGAAAATTGCAATGTAGACCGCTTCTCCTGACGTGTTGTTGAGCACATACTGCCCAGCAGGCAGATCTCTGCCAACCAGATATTTACCCGGCGTCACTATCGCCGTCTTCTCGATGTGCCTATTAATGATCTCATCTCTCACCTGTGCGTATAAGGATAATAGCTCTGCGTCATTGTAGCCAGAAAGATCGATAATTTGCTCGACTTCTTCACTGGCTGGCGTATTGTCGGAAGATACTGTTGTCGGTACTTCAGTAGGCGTTGCTGGTACTTCAGTAGGTGTTGCTGTCGGTTTAGGTGTGCTCGTAGGAGCAGGAGTTGCAGTTGCGGCAGCACCTTGAGCAGGTTCTGGCGTGGCGACTGGCATAACTGAAAGGGTCTTTACCACTGGCAGGACAAGGGTCTCATCAAGTGTAAATGTCACTTGCTGCGCTTCGTCCCAATAACTGTTCTTTGCGTCTTGCATTGTAATTGTGAAGGCAACGTGTGAATCGTCCGTCCATCTGAAATCAGGCGTGCCGCTTGTCGTATTGATCACCATCACATGATACTCGCGCTTGAATGGATCGCCATCCTCACCGGCATCGAAGCGGCTCCAGTTCTCTACAATGATTGTCTCGTCCGAGAGAACAGTTGCTACATAGAGATCCCAGCGGTCATGCATATAGGTCAGAGTTCTTAGATCCGGCTCACTGCTTTCAATGGCAAATGGAGTGGAAGTCTCTTCTTCCCAATAACTATTATCCTCGTCGATCATGTTGATCGTAAAGGCGGAATGCGTATCATCGGACCAAGCAAATCCATTGGCTGTATCTTCGGTTTTTATGATACAAAGATCACGTTCTCTCTTGAACGGATCACCATCTTCGCCCGCATCAAACCTTGACCATCTCTCGACTCGGAGCGTAGTATCCGAGATCTTATATGCTTTGTACCAGTTCCATTTATCGTTCTGATAGGAGTAGAAGGGAGTGCTCTCCGGATCAGCATCTATAGCAAATGGCGTGAGCCGTGACTCTTCCCAGTTTCCATTATCTTCATCCTGCATAGTAACAGTGAAGGCAACATGGGTGTCATCCGTCCAGGCGAAGTCACCAGGATCATTGACAATCTGAATAATGCAAAGGTCACTCTCGTGTGCGAATGGATCGCCATCCTCACTGGCATCGAAGCGGCTCCACTTTTCGATCTTGATCACACTGTCAGAAAGAGCATAGGCACGGTACCAACTCCACTTATCATTCATGTAAGTGTATTCGGTAACGCTGTCGATCTCGCTTCGATTCACAGTAAAAGCTGCTCGAGCTGAATCGTCCAGATGAGAATTTCTATCATCGGTCAGCGTGATGGTAAAAGCGGTTTGGGTTGAATCAGCCCAAGCGAAATCTGTGCTTCCATCAGTGATGTTTACCACACAAATATCAGAGGAGTACTTAAAGGGATCGCCATCCTCACCAGCATTCAATCTGGTCCATTTTTCAATCTTCAAGGTAGAAGCAGAAAGGAACGTTGCCTTGTACAGGTCCCACTTGTCACTCTTGTAGGTATAATTTGTGAAATGCAGCTCTGCAGGGGTGGTATTTTTTGGCAGAGCAGCGGCTTGCTGCGCAGCTGCTTCACTGGCACTTTCCGCTTCTCCAACATATCTATCCCCGTAGATGCTTGTCAGGTCTTCATCAGTAATGTATTCGCAGGCAATCCTGTTTTTCTTGCAGTATTGGTCTGCATAAGAGCCAGCAACGACTTTGGCCACCATGGAGGAATTGGCCAGCTGGAACACTCCGCTTCCAATGGATGTCACTGTTGGCGGGATAACGATACTTTCCAGATCAGAGCAGCATGAGAATGCTTTTGCTTCAATCTTCTGAATGCTGGCAGGAACAACAAACGATTTCAGGCCACAAGAGAAGAAACTTGAATCCCCGAGCTTGCCCGTTCCGCCTCCGACACTGCCGGCGTTTGGAAGAGAGAAAGATTCAAATTCGGCGTGCATGAAAGCCTGATCGCCAATTGTGATGGTCCGGCACAGTGCTGTCATCGACTTGATCGACGAACAGCAGCTGAAAGCTTTCTTCCCGATTTGCAGATCATCGCCAGGAATCGTGATGTCCACAACGCCAGATGAAAAGAATGCGTTTTCGCCAATGACTGTCTTAGTCCCTTGCGCATTTGCATCTGCCAGCTGCCAATTGAAGGTTGTAAGCGGTTCCGTGTACATAAACGCCGAATTGCCAATCTCAACGTTGTTTGCAGTCAAGGAAAAAGTCTTGATGTTGGAGCAACAAGAAAACGCCTGCTTGCCAATCTTGAGATCACCAGCGTTGATTGTAACCGTCTCGGCATCACAGCTTAAGAAAGCAGAATCGCCAATGTTGGTGACATTGCTCCCAATCGTCAGAGACGTGATAGATGCGTACATAAACGCATTCTTACCAATAGATGAAACAGTATGTCCATCAATCGCCTCTGGGATGGTGATTGCTGCTGAGTCATAGCTTGAGTACTTTGTGATCTCAACAGTGCCGTCGGACAGCACCTTGTACCTGAAGTTACCGCTTTTCTGTTCTCCGGCTGCCATGGCGGTGCAGCAGAAGGTGCAGAGAAGAGCCAGGATCAGCAATGCGGATACAGCTTTCTTCATGGTATGTCCCTCCAAGTCCTGATTGATGACAAACAGAGCAAGAATTTGCCTGCCTATCTCCCTTATTTCGATTTTACCACGTTTTCCGGTGATCCAAAAGGGCTAATGGTGTATCTATTACAAAAATCAGCAAATTATCTGCTTGAAAATGTCAACTTCAGCTTGATAAACTGCTCTCAGCATAGTACAATGGCTTTTGATGATGGTTTAGGGGGTGTGTAGATGGCTATCAGCTACAACAAACTCTGGAAACTTCTGATCGATAAAGGCATTACGAGAACGGAACTTCGGCACAAGGCCGGGCTCACATCCAATGTGATTGCCAACATGGGTAAGGGAGAGTCCGTTCAGCTGGAGGTTCTTCGGAAAATCTGTCAGGAGCTGAATTGCGGCATCGAGGATATTGTGGAAATTGTCCCCGACACCGATGCGGCAGAGAAAGAGAGGTAATGCACCATGGCAGCTATTAACGACCTGATCAGTCGCATTCAGGATCCTGAGCTCCGCGCACAGATACAAGCAGAAGTGAATAAGCTGTCCAGGCAGAAGAAGTTCGGCCTGGTGTTTGAGAATCACATTCCAGAGTGCACCCCGCTGTATGAGCTGCCTGTCCGAGTGGGAACGCTGGTGGCCAAGAAGGACGGCAGTGTGAATGATCTGATGATAGTGACAGCCATCACGGAGGGGAAGGCCACCTGCATCTATCAGAAGGATGCCGAAACGGTAGAATACCCGCTGGATCAGCTGGTGGCTGTGGCTCGGTTTGGTGAACCCATCTATCCGTATTTGCAGCCCATCGATACCGTCTGCAATGCCCCGGACAGTGATCTGTGGCATACGCTGATTCAGGCGGACAATTATCATGCGCTGCAGCTGCTGGAATACCTCTATGCCGGACAGGTAGACTGTATCTATATCGACCCGCCCTACAATACCGGTGCGAAGGACTGGAAGTACAATAACGACTATGTGGACGGCGCGGACAGCTATCGCCACAGCAAATGGTTGTCCTTCATGGAGAAGCGATTAAAACTGGCAAAGCGGCTACTCAATCCGAAGGATTCTGTGCTGATCGTGACGATTGATGAGAAGGAATATCTGCATCTGGGATGCTTGCTGGAAGAAATGTTCCCTGAAGCTCATATTCAAATGATAAGCTCACTGACAGCACGAAGTGGAGCTGCAAGGTTTAATAGTTTCAGTCGGACAAATGAATTCATATATTTTGTCATGGTTGGAAGCTATACTATTACGCCAATTGAAAATGCGGCTTATTCTCAAGAAGGAGAATCGATTCATTGGCGATCGTTTAGACGAGGAAATCCGGCTAATATTCGTCCTTCACGTCCATCTCAATTCTATGCACTCTATATTAATACAGAAACCAGCTTAATCCAACGAGTGGGCAATCCAATCACACCTGATGTTGATCGCTTTTCTGTAGAACAAGAGCCTGGTTGTGTAGCCGTGTTTCCTGTTCGAGATGATGGAACAGAGATGATGTGGAGCGTAACTCCGGAGGCTTGTAGGCATTTGGTTGAGAAAGGGTATATAAACACTGAACCATCAAATTTAACGTATATATGAAACGGCTTAATTTGGGCTCTAAAATTCTGTCAGCTTCAATATGTAGTCTGAGAAGCCCGAAAAACAAGGATTTATTCAAGATTTAGCAACCTCGGGACTTGATTTAGCGCTCATTCTGGTGTATACTTATTACGTTAGTAACGTATATAGGAGGCGCGCCAGATGAGCATTCCGGAGTCAATCAAAAAGAGCAAACCGACTGAG
>JAFWES010000040.1 GCA_017512805.1 Clostridia bacterium | reverse complement strand
CAGCACGGCTTACGCATGAACAAGCCTCTCGATAACCTTCTCCAAATAAGCATCATCGTAGGCGCAATGTCTTCGACGACGCGCTACCGACATTTTGTCATCCATGTTCTTGAGAACATTTATTGCAATATGTCGTACAACGCAGAAGTTCTCGGCACTATGATCAGCTCTCATTCTTGAATGATCCTCCCTGAAAGTCACATCCAGACACCAGTGCAGCGAGCTCTCCACTCCCCAATGGCTCCTGGCTGATTCCGCATATTCTTCCACATTCGTCAGCGAAGTAATATGGTAGTGCCTTTCCTCCGTAATCTCACCGTTCTTTTCAATCTTTGAGATCATCATTCCTATACCATTCAGATTCTTCCAGGCAGGTTGATAGATTTTCAAGAAATCAGGGTCAGTGCACAGATAATAGGTACGGGTCTCTATGCGGCCATGCCCTTTCTCTGTTGTCTCTGCTTTTGCCAAAGGGTCAAAAAGCGTTGGCTCTTTGAGCACCGCATCAAAATGCTCTTGCGCTGCATGACAAAGCGTTGATTGATTCTCCTTCAGACCGATCGTGTAGTCTGCCTCACTATCTACTATCTTTCTAATGATTTCCTTCTGACAGCTCATCGCGTCCGCAGTAATAATACATCCTTTGATATCCAGTAGTTCCAGCAACGCTGGCACCGCCGTGATCTCATTCGATTTCTCATCCACAGCCAGCTGCCCGAACACCGCTTTAGCCTTGCTGGCCCACGCACTTACCATGTGAACTGGTTTTTCTTCACCATTCCTGCTTCCACGCATTGTTTTTCCATCAAGACTGAGAATCTCTCTCGAGTGCTTCCCGCATGCTGCCTGAGCCCACTCTATGAATTTCCCCTGAAACTCTGTTGGATCTAACATGCCAAACACTCGACTCAGCGTATCATGTGATGGTATGCCATTCTCCAACTTTAATCCGATTCTCTCCCGAAGCCACTGTTCCTTTACCCGACAATAATCTGCTATGTCTTCCCACACATCACAGCCTGCTATTACCGCACAGATAACCATCATCACTATTTCTGTGAAGTTATGCAGTACTTTTCCTTGCTGCCGCGAATCTGTCAGCGTCTCGAAGTATTCCTTCATCCTCAATCACCTCGTTGATCATTTCGACCAACAAGGCGATAAATCCTTTTGGTAATAATTATGTAACAATTCGTAACATTAACGAAATATTATTAACCGTCATTTAATTCGTGCGTTGACCGTGGGTCCAGCAGGGGGCCCGAAATCTGATCCAGATATTTCCGGATCTGCACCTGGGTGCACCGGCACTCCCGCTGCCTGCTGCCGTAGTAGCCGCAGGGGCAGGGGTTCATGCCGGCCACCAGCATGAAGGAGGACTGATACCGGGTCGAATGCCTCACCCGGGTCACCGATACGGTTCCGTCCTCCAGCGGCTGCCGCAGCGCCTCCAGGGCGCTCCGGCTGAATTCCGGCATTTCATCCAGAAACAGCACCCCGTTGTGCGCCAGGGATACCTCCCCCGGCCGGGCCATGTTTCCGCCCCCCACCAGGGACGCCACCGACGCGCTGTGATGCGGGGCCCGGAAGGGCCGGTTCACCATCAGCCCCGCGCCGGGCGGCAGTTGCCCCGCGATGGAGTGAATTCGGGTGGTTTCCAGGGATTCCGCAAAGGTCAGGGGCGGCAGAATCCCCGGCAGGCACCGGGCCAGCATGGTTTTTCCGCTGCCCGGCGCGCCAATCAGAAGCATATTGTGCCCGCCGGCGGCGGCCACCTCCAACGCCCTTCGGGCCCCCGCCTGCCCCCGCACCTGGCTCAGGTCCATCCCCTCCCAGGGCCGGGAGAGCAGGCTTCCGTACTCCCGCTGCTCCTGCACGGGCAGCGGCGTCCGGCCTTCCAGGTGGTCGATCACGTCCGCCAGATGGCCGGCCGGCCGGATCCGCATCCCCTGAACGCAGGCCACTTCCATCGCGTTCTCCGCGGGAAGAATCACATCTTGCAGCCCCTGTTCGCTGGCGGAAATCACCATGCTCAGGGCGCCGTTCACCGGCTGGATCCGTCCGTCCAGGCCCAGTTCCCCGAAAAACACCGTCCGGGACAGATCGATCTCCGGATCCAGGGCGATCTGCCCGCAGGATACCAGGATGCCCACCGCGATGGGCAGGTCAAAGGACGGCCCTTCCTTGCGGGTATCCGCCGGCGCCAGGTTCACGGTCATGCGCCGGGGCGGCATCTCCCGGCCGCTGTTGAGGATCGCCGCGTTGACCCGTTCCTTGCTCTCCCGGACCGAGGCGTCCGGCAGGCCGATGATCTCCATGCCCGGCAGGCCGCCAGCGGAAAACACCTCCACCTGAACCGGGAAGCCCGAGACCCCGCTGAGCCCGAAGCTCAGGGTCTGTGCCATCTGCCCGTACATGAGAACCTCCTCATTAATCCGACTTTCTTTCCTGTAACTGTTCAGACCTGCAAGCGCAGCGCTGAGGTGTTTCCCTCCGGGGGCGGGAGCCGACCGTCGCCCCAGTGGGGCGTTCGCCGAAGGCGAAAGGAAGGTGACCGCCTCAACCGAAACAAGCGCAGCCGCCGCCCCAAGGCGGCTGTGCGCCGATTGAGGTTGCGGAGACGGCGACTGAATTAGGAATACCTCAGAGAGCGGAGCGACTGAATATCTACTCGTAGGATCAATACCAGATCCTCAGCAGGCCTTTCCCCAGATCCAGCCAGGACACCGGGGCGAAAATCCCCGTCACATAGGGGAAGAACAGCGCAAACGCGCCCAGCGCCAGCACAACGAACCCGATCATCAGCCCCCGCCCGGCCTTCCGGCTCCGGGCAAGCAGCTGCGAAAAGACCGCGGTGATCATCAGAATCAGGAACGGCACGCAGGCGAAGTAATGATAGATGTAGGTTCCCCTGGGCACCAGGGTCCAGGGCAGGTACTGGGCCATCACCCCCGTCAGCAGGAAGACCAGCCCGGTATCCATCCCGCTCAGGGAAAGGTCCGCCGTCCCGGGCTCCGCCCGCTCCAGCTCCCGCAGCCCCTGATCCCGGCTGCGCATCCACATCCAGACGCACAGGATCAGCGCCGGAATGCCCGCGTACCAGATCACCGGATTCCCGATGCAGAAGATGCTGGAGGAAAGATCCGTCGCAAACACATACGCTTTGGTGGCATAGAACATCGGCTTCCCGATCACGGGCCATTCGTACCAGGGGGAGTAGAAGGGATGATCCATCCCCAGCCCCGGGGTGGAATGATAGGAAAGCATCCCCTGCTGACTGGTCCAGACAGCCTCCAGATACTCCGGCAGGGAGGCGATGTTTCTGTACGCGAAGTACGGAATATAGCACAGCAGATACAGCCCCACAGGCACGGCCGCAAAGAACAGCAGGCACCACAGGCACAGCCGGAAAAACCCGCGGAAAGCGGCCCCGGCCGCCCCTTTCTCCGCGCGTCCCAGCGCCGCTTCCGCCCGCGCCAGGCGGATGATCCGGAATCCGTGCCAGAAGAACAGCACCCCCAGGCCGGCCCCGGCATAGACGCCGATCCATTTGCTGGCGATCGCCAGGCCCATGAAGAAGCCCGAAAGCCCCAGGTCACACAGCACCCTTCCGCCTTTTTCCGTCCGGAAATCCGTCTGCAGGAACCGCAGCATAAAGAAGTACGCCAGCAGGATGAACAGCACCGGGAAGCTGTCGATGGTGGCGATCTGGGTCTGGGTCAGGTGCATGCAGTCCAGCGCCAGCAGCCCTGCCGCGAAGGCGGAAAGGGACGTTTTTTTGGTCAGCTGCTTCGCCACCAGATAGATCCCCGCCAGCATGACCACCCCGGCCACGGCCCCGGCAAAGCGCCATCCGAAGGGCGTCATGCCGAAGAGCAACACCCCCCAGCTCATGAGGATCTTCCCCAGCGGGGGATGGCTGGTTTCGTAGGGCACGCCCCGGGTCAGGAATTCCCAGGCCGTGCGGGCGTGGTAAATCTCGTCAAAATACGTGGAATTCCACCAGGAGGGCTGGGCCACCGCCGGATCCGTCCCGTCCTGGGCGCCCGTCCGCTCCGAGCGGAAATACACCGGCAGCCCCTCGAAGGTATCCTGCTCGTCCACCAGCGCCCCGGGATCGCTGTAGAGCGTAGATTCCGGATCGCCGCCCTCCCGCCGGACCGAAACCACCGGCAGGATGTTCCCGCTCCCGTCCCGCAGCAGCACTTCGCACAGCGCCAGGTTGATCTGATGCGCCGTGATCCGCACGTACCGGCCGGAGAACCGATGCCTCTCGGAGGAAAAGGTCCGCGTGCCGTCGGCGCTTTCCGTGCTGTCCGTGACGTATTTCCACTTCCAGCACTGTCCCTGGTCCATCTGCGCCCAGGTATCCTCTTCCCAGGTTTCCCCGTCCGGGCTCACCGAAACGGAGAAGTTATACCGGCTGACCCGGGCGAAATACAGCATCGTAAAGTCTTCCCGGTTTTCCCCCAGGTCCAGCACCACGTTTTCCGCGTGGACCGAGGAGGTCCAGGCGGTCTGCGGCGCCTTCCGGCTGCCCAGGGTCGTAAAGGTCACGGCGCTGTAGGCCGCCAGAATCAGGCACAGCGCCAGGGTATCCGCTTTTCTCCAGCAGAGCCGGTTCTCGGCGGGCCATCCGCTGAGGATCCCCCGCTTCGGCCGCGCTTCTTTCTCCCCCTCCGCGGCCAGATCGATGCCCACCCCCACGGCGTAGAGGGTCAGCAGGCAGTTCACCGCCGCGGCGATCATGGCCAGCGCCTTCGTATCCGCGTTCAGGTGCCCCATGCTGGAGCCCAGGCGGATGCTGTTGTCCAGCACGATGCCTTCGTTCAGGAAGGCGGTCACCGTGATGCCCAGAAACACCGCGCCGATCCGCCGGTCCCGCGTCAGGCCGAAGGCGAGGGCCAGCAGCAGGAAGGCCGGGAAGATGTACCGTTCGTGCATCTTGATTCCGAACACGTACAGGATCAGGAACAGCAGTCCGCCCATATACGGCAGGAAGGCCATATCCCCTTTCCGCAGGAAAAGCCCCAGCGTCACCAGGAAGGCAAAGGCCATGGCCCCGGCCCCCGCCACGGCCCAGGACAAGCCCCAAAATCCGCATCCGGCAAAGAAGGCGCAGAAAACCCCCGCCAGGGCCGGCTCGATCCAGGCCCGGCGCCAGGCCGTTTTTCCCCGGGCGTACAGCGCCGCCCCGTATCCCGCAGCCAGCGCGGCCAGCGCGGCGCAGGCCCAGGCCGACGCCGGATTGCCGACGGCGTCCCAGTTCCCGTCAAAGAGGTAGTAGAAATTGGCCGTATTCACCGCCGCGTAGGGATAAGAGGACAGGGTGCCGCCGTACTGGCTGATAATCCAGAAGGGATCCTGCCGCAGGCTGAAGGGCACCACCACGATCAGCGCCACCGCCGCGGCCCCGATCAGCCCCCCGATCATTCTCCGGCGGACCTCCGGTTTCCGTATCCAGACCAGAATGGCGGCCAGCAGGCCCAGGAAGCCCAGCATCAGCGCCTGGGGCTTCACCAGCACCGAAAGCATATAGCAGGGGAAGGCAAGCTCCCAGCGGTCCTCGATAGCCCAGATCGCCACCAGCAGCAGCAGCAGCGCCAGGGCGCTGTCCATTTGCCCCCAGCAGGCGCTGTTGATCACCGTCACCGGATGGAAGGCCAGCAGCAGCAGTCCCGCCCGCCGTTCCAGATCCCCCGTTTCCGGCTTCGCCCGGCGGAGGTACCAGTCCAGCGCCAGGCAGGTCAGCACATCGCACAGCGCGGGGAAAAACCGGAACACCACCCGCGTCATGCCTTCGCTGATCCCCGGGATCATCCCGCAGATCAGGCTGTTCAGCCCCAGCACATAGGTATAGGCCGGTGGATAGTCGCAAAAGCTGGTTTCCGGATAGAACCCTACCGGCCCCACCTTCGCCATGGTGCCGCCCCAGCTCATGAAGCAGTTCACATCCACCATATATCCCAGGGTCACGTAGCTCAGCGCCAGCCGCAGGACGAAGGCCGCGGCCAGCCCGATTCCAAACAGCCCGCCGTATCGGCGGCCGTCCGCCCGGCCCGCGGCCCGGTCCAGCGCGGCCTTCCTTCTCAGTCCCTGGAAAATCAGCACCGCCGCCAGGCTGTACAGCAGTCCGGAGACGATCAGCATCGGCCAGGCGGGGGTGCCGGAGGAGGGTTCCTCCTCTTCCCCGTCCCCCTCGTAAACGCCCACCACCCGGGAGGAATACCACAGGGCGGCAATCTCGCTTCCCGGCACCTCGCTGACCTTTTCCAGCCGCAGGCCGTCAAACCAGGCCTGCCCCAGGCTTTCCCCGCTGTATCCGCCCAGCCGGGCGAAAAGGGTCACGCTGCGCTGATCCTCGTCCGTCTCCCCGTACCATTCGATGTACTGCCATCCGTCGCTTGTGTCATATACGCTGTCGCTGAAGGTATACAGCCCCTCCACGGACAGGTTGGCCCCCCGGCCGTCTTCCACGGCCTCGGTTTTGATATATCCGCTGAAGCGGTACAGGCTCTCCGGCTCCACGGCCACCGTCTGAGCGTACCGGGCGTCGTTCTCCCCGATATTGCGGATGGTGACGGACCGCTCTCCGTCCGCCGCCTCGTCGGACACGGCGAACACCGTATATCCCTCGTCGAAAAGATAGGCATCTTCCCGCCATCCCACGGGCTGCCCCTGGTCGTCCAGGGTTTCAAAGCTGCCGTTGATCAGCAGGTTGTCCCCCTCCGCTCCGGCCCGGGAGGGGCACAAAGCCACCCATACAAGCAGGCCCGCCAGCATCAGGGCCGGCAGGCCGAAAAGAACCGCCCCGCGGAGGCTCCGCCGGGTTTTTCCGTATCCGATTCGTCCGTACTTTTTCAAAACATCAGGCCTCCCGGCTGAAACGCGTTGGGAATATGGAGGATGTCCTCCCGGTTGATTTCGACGACGTCGAAGCGCATGGGCCGCCTCAGGCATCCCCGCTTCATGGCGTAGAGCATGGCGCAGCGGGCGATCTTCTTTTGCTTCGCCGGCGTCACCGCCCGCAGGCCGCCGCCCGCCTCCCGGTCGGAAAAGCGGGCCTTTACCTCCACGAAAACCAGGGTCTCCCCCTCTTCCATGATCAGATCGATCTCTCCGGCCTTTTCCCGATACCGCCTTTCCAGGGGCCGCATCCCCTTGCGGATCAGGTATTCCTCGGCGATTTCCTCTCCCCGAAGGCCGGTCTCATAGGTTGCTTTCATGGGCGGCGGCGGATCCTTTCTCTGTAAAATGTCCGATAAAGCTCCGCCGGTGGCAGGGGCAGGGCCCGTATTTTTTCAGGGCGGCGATGTGCTCCGCCGTCCCGTATCCCTTGTTCCGGGCGAAGCCGTATTGCGGATACAGCGCGTCCAGCGCCCGCATCTCCCGGTCCCTGGTCACCTTGGCCACGATGCTGGCCGCCGCGATGGCGTAGGAGGTCGCGTCCCCCTTGATGATGGCGATCTCCTTCCCCTTCAGGCCCAGCTCCCGCACCGCGTCCACCAGAAACGCGTCCGCCGGCACCTGGGCCGCCGCCTGGCGCATGGCCGCCCGGGTGGCCTCCAGGATGTTGATCCGGTCGATCTCTTCCGGGCCCACCCGGCCGATCCCCACGTACAGGGCGGAGGCCATGATCTCCTCGTACACCGCTTCCCGCCGGGCCTCGGACAGCTTCTTGCTGTCGTCCACCCACAGCAGGGCGGACTCCGGCGGCATCACCACGCAGGCCGTCACCACGTCCCCCGCCAGGGGGCCGCGGCCCACCTCGTCGATGCCGGCCACCAGCCCCAGATCCCGCCATTTGGCGTCAAAGCTCAGGAGCTCCCGCATCCGTTCCTCTCTGCTCTTCCGTGCCATCTTTCTTCTCTCCAGGCTTTTCCAGCGTGATCCTGCCCAGCTTTCCGCCCCGGAATTCATCCAGCACCACGCTGCAGCAGCGGTCCCAGTCGCATTCCCCGCCCCGGATCAGGAAGCCCCGCCCCCGGCAGACCGCTTCCATCAGGTCCTCCCCCCGCAGGGTCGTGTCCGGCACATGAAACCGCTCGGCCACCCGGCCCGGCACGGCCTCGGCCAGATCGTCCAGCAGGCTCATCGTCAGCTCTTCCAGATCCAGCACATCGTCCTTCACCGTCCCCAGGTAGCAAAGCCGCCGGGCCGCCAGCTGGTCGTCCAGCCGGGGCCAGAGCATGCCGGGCGTATCCAGCATCTCCAGCCAGTCGGTGATCTTCACCCACTGGTTCGCCTTCGTGACCCCCGGCTGGTCCCCGGTCCGGGCGATGGCGCCCCCGTGCATCCGGTTGATGAAGGTGCTCTTTCCCACATTGGGCACCCCCACCACCATCATGCGCACCGTCCTGCGGACCCCTTTGGCGGCGGACCGCTCCACCGCCTCCCGGGTCTGGGCTTCCAGCAGGCCCAGCACGTCCTTCGGGCGGAAGGTTTTGGCCTGAATCAGGGCCGCCTCCGTCCCCGCCTCCCGGAACAGCCGGAGCCATTGCCGGCTCACGCCCTCGTCCGCCAGGTCCGCCTTGTTTAAAAACAGCACCCGCTTCTTCCCGCCGATGATCCGGTCCAGATCCGGATTCCGGGAGGAATGGGGCAGCCGGGCATCGCACAGCTCGATCACCAGATCCACCCGCCGCACCTGCTCCTCCAGCTGCCGGCGGGTTTTCGCCATATGCCCGGGATACCAGTTGATCTTCGCCAAATCAGACGCTCTCCTTACGCGTTGCTCCCCGCGGCCAGTTCCTGTTCCAGCGCGCCGAGCTCGATCCCCTTCTGGCCCTCCAGCAGCCGGTACAGCCGGGTCAGAATGTCCTTCACGCCGCCGGCCACGTCGCTTTCGCAGTTCAGGGGCAGCACCGGGTCATGCACGCTCAGCCGCAGCAGGAACCATCCGCTGTCCGCCTGCCCGCCGATATCGAAGCTCACCCGGATCCCTTCCCGGTTGTCCGGGGCGATGTGCCATCCCTCCGTCCCTTCCGCGTGGGTCCGGATCAGGTCGATCACCGCCTGGCCCCGGGCCCGGAAGTCCGGATCGGTAATGTTCAGGCGGATCTCCCGGCTTTCCGCCGGCTCCTTCAGGTCCGCGATCAGGTCCGACAGGGATTTTCCGTCCTTCTTCATCCGCATCGCCCGGATGATCAGCACCGTCACCAGATACATCCCGTCGTCCAGGAAATAGTTTTCCCGCAGGGCGGCGTGCCCGCTGGTCTCGATGGCCAGGGGGCAGTCGATCCCCTCCCCGTTCAGGCGGACGGCCTCGTCGATCACGTTCCGGTATCCCCGTTTAAACCGGTAATGCGTGCCGCCGCGGCTTTCGATAAAGGTCTTCAGCCCGGCGGAGGTGACGGAATCCGTCACGATGGTCCGGCCCGGCTTTTCCTCCAGCAGGATGGCGCTGATCAGGGCGATCAGCCGGTTGCGGTTGATTTCCCTGCCCTCTCCGTCCACCACCGCCGCCCGGTCGCAGTCCGTGTCAAAAATAACCCCCATGTCGGCCCCGGCGGCCTTCACCGCGCCGCAGACGCTCTCCATCGCCGCCTCATTTTCGGGGTTGGGAATATGGTTGGGGAACATCCCGTCCGGCTCCAGGAACTGGCTTCCCGACGTATCGGCGCCCAGGCTTTCCAGCATGCCGGCGTAAAAGCCGCCCGCGCCGTTCCCCGCATCCACCACCACGTGCAGTCCGGCAAGGGGCTTTTCTTCCTCGGTCCCCAGCCCTTGCCGCACCCGGGCGGCCAGCTGCTCCGTGTAAACCGGAAGGAAGGCTTTGGCGGTATAGGACCCCGTCGCCTCCTGTTCCTCCGGCCGCAGGGTTTCCGCTTCCGTCAGCAGGGCTTCCACATATTTCCCGTCGATGCCGCCCCCGGCGGTGAAAAACTTCAGGCCGTTCCGGTCCCAGGGATGGTGGCTGGCCGTCAGCATAATGGACCCGTCCGGCTGGAAGCCCGGGGTCTTGATGCTCATAAACATGGCCGGGGTGGTGCACAGGCCGAAATCCAGCACCGCCGCGCCTGCCCGGCGAATCCCGTCCGCCGCGGCGGCCAGCAGCTTTTCCCCGGTGATCCGGCTGTCCCGCCCCAGCGCGACGCAGACCTGCTCCACCGGTTTGTTCAGATCCCGCGCCAGCTTCCGGGCAAAAGCCATGCCCAGCGCCGCCGCCACCTGATCCGTAATCACCGCGCCGTCCCCGACGGCCCGCCCCCGTACATCCGATCCGCTCTTTAACGCCAGCCAGTTCATGTTCCGTCCTCCTTGTCCTCTTTTTCCTGCCGAAAAAATCACTTCATTATATGCCCATTCCCGGGGAAAAGCAATCCCGGGAATAAAAAAACGTCGGAAACCGGCCCCTCCCTCCTTCAGGCGGAACAGCAATAAAAAAACCCCCGAATTTTCGGGGGGTGGCATGCATCACACGCGCCGGACTTCCTTGATCTTGGCGGCCTTGCCCTGCAGATCGCGCAGATAGTACAGCTTCGCGCGCCGCACCTTGCCGTGTCGGATCAGGTCCACATGATCCACGCGGGGGGAATGCAGCGGGAACGTACGTTCAACGCCGATCCCGTAAGACACCCGGCGAACCGTAAAGGTTTCGCGGATACCGCCGTTGCGCTTGGCAATCACAGTGCCTTCGAACGCCTGCAGACGCTCGCGGGTACCTTCCACAACCTTGACCCAGACGCGGATCGTGTCGCCCACCTTGATCTCGGGAAGATCCGCCCGGAGCTGCTTCGCTTCGATGGAACGGATGATTTCGTTCATGATGATATGCCTCCTTCCTTCATAGACGTTCATAAACCGGCCAGCCTGCCCGAACGGGCAAGCCGATCAAACACCGGCCAGCGGACCGCCCGCATACCCGGCTACTATATCATACCGTCCAAGAAAAATCAAGCGGAAAATTTCAGCAGCAACAGCCGCTGCGCTCTCAGAGGTTTCCCTTACAGATCAATAAACTTTTCAAACTCCGGCAGGATCCCGATGCCGTCCGGATAATGGGCGGCGAACTGGGGAATCGCGTGGGACGGAAAGCTGTTTCCCTCGATAAACGTGGGCCCGTCCGCCGTGATCGCCACGTCCCAGGCGATGAACCCCATCTGGGAAATCACCTGGCTGGCCTCCATGCACATCCGTTTCGCCTCTTCCCAAAAGGGAATCTGAAAGCCCACGATGGTGGTCTGGGTCATGGGATGCTTCAGGAATGTGTTTCCCTGCTTGTCGGCGCCCACGGTCTGAATCCGCCCGGTGGCCACGTCGATCCGCGCCGCCATGCCGCCGCAGTCCACGTTGTCCATCACCTTTCCGTTGCCGATCCGCAGGAAGGCGTATACGATCCCCTGCTGCTTTTCCCCCAGCAGGGTCGCGATCCGGCAGGTATTCACCGACGTGGGACAGAGGGACGCCAGGGCAGGATGCTGCACCACGACCTCCTCCAGAATCCCGATCCCGTCCGCCTTCAGCCGCGAAAGGAACGCTTCCGGCCCGTCCTTCCAGTCCGCCTCCGTGTACTTCTGAATCCCCACCCCGCTGGACCCCTCCAGGGGCTTCCCGATCAGCTGGGAATTCCGCCGGCAAAGCTCGAACAGGGCCTCGGTTTCCGTCGCGCCGTCGATCCGCAGCCACTTGCGGGGGATCCACCGGGCAAAGGTGCGGTTGAATTCCGTCTTATCGTCAAAGAAATGCCAGTACTCCTTCGGATTCATCTTCCGGACGATCTCGTTGGAGATTCCCCGGGTGATCACCGTTTTCCGCTGCGCTTCATTGAGCCTGTACATCTGGGCGATCTTGTAATCCACGTATCCGGCGTTATACCTGGTGGCGCATTTGAGCATGTCCCGGGCCAGCCAGATTCTGCTTTTCCCGCTCCGCTTCTTCAGAACGCCCATGGTCTCCCACAGCGCTTTTTTGTCCACCTTTTTGACCCGATCCCAGAAATACGCCATCCTGGACAATGCTGTTCCCTCCCTGGTTTTTACACATTAAACCGGAACAGGGTGATGTCCCCGTCCTTCATCACATAATCCTTTCCCTCGCTGCGGATCAGGCCCTTCTCCCGGCAGGCCGCCATGGACCCGTTCTGCACCAGGGTCTCGAAGGGCACCACTTCCGCCCGGATGAAGCCCCGTTCAAAATCGGTATGGATCTTCCCCGCCGCCTGGGGCGCCTTGGTCCCCCGGGTGATGGTCCAGGCCCGGCACTCGTCCTCCCCGGCCGTCAGGAAGGAAATCAGCCCCAGCAGGTGATAGCAGGCGGTGATCAGCCGGTCCAGCCCGCTGACCCCGATGCCCAGCTCCTCCAGGAACGTCTCCTTCTCTTCCGGCTCCATCTGGGCGATCTCTTCCTCGATGGCGGCGGAAATGGTGATCAGCTCGGCCTGCTCGCTGCGGGCGATGTCCCGCACGGCCGCGACCCCGGGAATCTCGCTTTCGTCCTTCCCCAGGTCGTCCTCGGCGATGTTCGCCGCGTAAATCACGGGCTTGGTGGTCAGCAGGAACCACCCGTTCAGCACGGCCTTCTCTTCCTCATCCGCCGGATAGGTCCTCGCAGGCTTCCCGCTCTCCAGGTGGGCGTAGATCTTTTCCGCCAGCTCCGCCTCCAGCCCGGCCTTCTTGTCCCCGCCCCGCAGATTCTTCTGGGCCTTTTCCTTCCGGCGCAGCACCGTTTCCATATCGGCGAAAATCAGCTCCAGATTAATCGTCTCGATATCCCGGGCGGGATTCACGCTCCCGTCCACGTGGATGATGTTTTCGTCCTCAAAGCAGCGGACCACATGCACAATGGCGTCCACTTCCCGGATATGGCTCAGAAATTTGTTCCCGAGCCCTTCCCCCTTGCTGGCCCCCTTGACCAGGCCGGCGATATCCACAAATTCGATCGTGGTGGGGGTCACCTTCTTCGGATGGTACATTTCGGCCAGCACGTTCAGCCGGCTGTCGGGCACCAGCACCACCCCGGTATTGGGCTCGATGGTGCAGAACGGATAGTTCTCCGCCTGGGCCCCGGCCCTGGTAATCGCGTTAAACAAAGTGCTTTTCCCCACGTTGGGCAATCCGACAATGCCTAATTTCATCCGTACCTTCTCCTCCGCGGGCAGAAGCCCGCCCCGTTCTTGGCTCCGCTTCAGGGCCGAGCCGCAACAGGGAGATTATAACTTTTTTTCCGAAACTTTTCAATCCCCGCGTTTTATGATATGATAATCTTTGGCCGTTTGGCGGCAGCCAAAGGGCCTCAAAGGAGGATACACGCTATGCAAATCTGGGAATCCGCTTTCCTGGGCCTGCTGCAGGGCCTGGCCGAATTCTCCCCATCTCCTCCAGCGGGCACCTTCTGCTGGCCCGCCTGCTTCTGGGGATCCAGACCGATACCCCCGCCATGAAGATGCTGGATATTCTGCTCCACGTGGGGACCCTGATCCCCGTGCTGGTGATTTTCCGGAAGGAATGGATCGATATGATCCGCCATCCCCTCCGCAATAAAACCCTGCTGCTGCTCTTCATCGCCTCCCTCCCCACCCTGGGGGTCTACCTTCTGGCGAAGAAGGCCTTCCCCGGCGTGGACGGGTTCGCCGTGTTCGACAGCGGCTGGTTCCTGGGGGCCAGCTTCCTGCTGACCGCCGTTTTCCTTCTGATCTGTGACGCCCGGGGCCGTTCCCCTTCCTGCCGGAAGGCCCGCCCCGGCGTCGGGACGGCCCTGCTCATGGGCCTGTTCCAGGGTGTGGGCATGATCCCCGGGGTCTCCCGCTCCGGCTCCACCATTACGGGGGGCGTCCTGTCCGGCGTCCGCAAGGACGCGGCCGCCCGCTTCTCCTTCATGATGTCCGCCCCCGCGATCCTGGGATCCCTGCTGATGGAGGGCAAGGACGCCATCGAGGAGGGCTACCTGAGCCAGATTCAGCTGGTGCCGACCCTGATCGGCATCCTGGTGGCCTGCGTCTGCGGTTTCCTGGCCATCCGCCTGATGCTGAAGATCATCTCCCGGGTGCCCATGGCCTGGTTCGCCCTGTATCTGGCGGTCATCGGCATCCTGTATCTGTTCCTTCAGCTGCAGGGGAACCCGATGCTGCCCCCCTTCGCGGTGCCCGCGCCGGCGATGGGGTAAACCCGACCTGTACTGCGGAAAGGAGGTGACCCGGCCGTGAAACGGACCCGCGCGGGATCCCGGTATTGTATCAGGCTCCTGTCCCTGGCGCTGTGTTTCTGCTGCCTGTTCGCGGCCGGCGTCCGGGCCGAGGCTCCGCAGGAAACCATTCCCGAGCCAACGCTCTCCCCCGAAGCCTCCCCCTATGACGCGGAGCATCCCGACCTTCTGGAGCCGGAGCAGCTCTACGGCCTTTCCGCCATCTTGATAACCGCCTCCAAAGGGGACGTGATTTTCGAGAAGGACGCCTATTCCCTGCGCTATCCCGCCTCGACTACCAAAATCCTGACCGTCCTGCTGGGCATCATGATGGTGGACGACCTGAACCAGAAGGTGACCGTCTCCGAGACGGCCATGGCCATCCCCGCCGACTCCTCCACCATGGGGCTGCACGCGGGGGAGGAAATCCGCTATATCGACGTCCTGTACGGGACCATGCTCCTCTCCGGGAACGACGGCGCCAACGTCATCGCCGAGACCGTCTCCGGCACCATCGCGGATTTTGTGGATCTGATGAACCGCACGGCCCAGGTGTTCGGCTGCGAAAACACCCATTTCGCCAACGCCCACGGGTACCATGACGACAACCATTACACCACGGCCTACGATATGGCCCTCATCGCCCGCCAGGCCATGGAAAACGAGACCTTCCGCCAGATCGCCGGCACGGTGACCTACGCCATTCCCCGCACCAATATGCAGCGGGCTCGCACCATCACCACCAAGTCGGAATACATGCTTCAGGGCAGCGACGAAAGCCCCAACAAGTACTATTTTCCGGACGCCACCGGCATCAAGACCGGGTCCCATTCCCATTCCGGATACTGCTTCGTGGGCTCCGCTTCCCGCAACGGGGTGGACCTGATCTCGGTGGTCTTCTTTACGGGGCGCCGGGCCCGCTGGGCGGATACCATCAAGCTGATGAACTACGGTTTCAGCCAGTATGTCAGCATCACGCCCCAGAACCTCTACGCCATGAATCCCCTCACCGTCGAGACCAGCAATTACTCCACCTCGGATACCAACCGGGGCCGGATTCAGCTGGTCTGCCGGGCCAGGGCTGATACGCCGGACACCACCATCGTCGCCACCAAGGCCGAGGTCCAGCAGATGGCCTCCCGCATCCAGGATTCCCTGCTGATCCAGTATGACCGGTCCTTCGAGGCGCCGGTGACCGCGGGGGAAATCATGGGCTCCATGACCTATTTCACGGAGAGCGGCGAAGCGGTGGTCTACGACCTGGTGGCCTCCCGGAGCGTGGACGTGCGGGAGAACGTGCCCAAAACCCTGGAGCAGATCGCGGCGGAAACCTATGCCGACCCCAATCCGTTCCCGGCCTTCAGCCTGTATTTCGCCGTGGTCTTTTTCGGCCCCGTGCTGCTTCTTGCCCTGGTCCTGTTCCTGCTGTACCTGCTGCTGCGGAAGGTTCGCAGCCGCGGCGCCAGGGCCCCGAAGCCCGTCAACCGGTATGTGAAATAAACCGCGGCTCCCCGCGGATAAAAAAAAATCGAGGAAAAGGAGAACACCATGAAAAGCATCATCGAAAGCGGCAGCGCCATCCTGGGGATTGAATTCGGTTCCACCCGTATCAAGGCCGTCCTCATCGGCCCGGACTTCGTCCCCCTGGCCTCCGGCAGCCACGAATGGGAAAACGAACTGCTCAACGGCGTCTGGACCTACAGCGAGGACGCGATCCGCCAGGGCCTGCAGGCCGCCTACGCCGATCTGAAGAAGAACGTCCTCGACGCGTGCGGCGTCCCCCTCCGCGCCCTGGCCGGCATCGGCGTTTCCGCCATGATGCACGGCTATCTTCCCTTCGACGGGGACATGCGGCTTCTGACCCCGTTCCGCACCTGGCGCAATACCATGACCGGGGAAGCCGCTGAAAAGCTCACCGCCGCTTTCAATTTCAACATGCCCCAGCGCTGGTCCCTGAGCCACCTGTATCAGGCCATCCTGAACCGGGAGCCCCATGTGCCGGACATCCGCTTCCTGACCACCCTGGCCGGATGGGTGCACTACTGGCTTTCCGGCGAGAAGGTGCTCAGCGTGGGCGACGCCTCGGGCATCATGCCGGTGGATCCCAACGCCGTGGACTACGACGCCCGGATGGTATCCGTCTTTGAGGACCTGATTTCCGGCGAAGGCTTCCCCTGGCGTCTGCGGGACATCCTGCCCCGGGTGCTGAACGCGGGCGAGCAGGCCGGCGCCCTCACCCCCGAAGGCGCGGCGCTCCTGGATCCCGCTGGGGATCTGCAGCCCGGCTGCCCCCTCTGCCCCCCGGAAGGGGACGCGGGCACCGGCATGGCGGCCACCAATTCCGTCCGCCCCGGCACGGGGAATGTCAGCGCGGGAACCTCCATCTTCAGCATGATCGTTCTGGATAAGCCCCTTTCGAAGGTCTATCCCGAAATCGACGTCGTCACCACCCCCGCCGGCCAGTCCGTGGGCATGGTGCACTGCAACTCCTGCTCCTCCGATATCAACGCCTGGGTCGGCCTGTTCCGGGAATTCGCCGAAACCATGGGCTTCCAGGTGCAGACCGGCGACATCTTTACCCGCCTCTTCCGGAAAGCCATGGAGGGCGATCCGGCCGGCGGCGGCCTGGTCAGCTTTAACTATTTCGCGGGCGAACCGGTCACCGGCCTTCCCGAAGGCGGCCGCCCCATGCTGATCCGCCAGCCCGACGCCAAAATGTCCCTGGCCAACTTCATGCGGGTTCAGCTTTACGCCAGCATGGAAACCCTCAAGGCCGGGATGGAGATCATGGCCCGGGAAAAGGTCCGTATCGACAAGGTCTACGGCCACGGCGGCCTGTTCAAAACAGAGGGGGTGGCCCAGAACCTGCTGGCCGCCGCCATTCACGCCCCGGTGACGGTGATGGAAACCGCCGGGGAGGGCGGCGCCTGGGGAATCGCCCTGCTCTGCGCCTATATGGTGCACCGGGAGGCGGGCGAATCCCTGGAGGATTACCTGGATCAGAAGGTCTTCGGATCCATGAAGCAGAAGACCGTCGCCCCCGATCCGGCGGATGAGGCCGGCTTCGACGCCTATATGGAAAGCTTCGCGGCCTGCATCCCGGCCCAGCGGGCGGCGGTGGAGGGCTGGAAGGCATGATTTCCCGGGAGAAATTTCAGCGGGATCTGAACCTGACCTGCCTGGTCCCCTCCGGATCGGACACCCTGGACATCCGCTCCTCGGATCTGAACCGGCCGGGCATGCAGTTCTGCGGCTTTTACGAGCACTTTGCCTGGGAGAGGCCCCAGCTGATCGGCATCGTGGAAATGGCCTATCTGGAGCAGCTGGAGCCGGAGCGCCGGCGGGAGGTGCTGCATACCTACTTCAGCTACAAGCTGCCCTGCGTCATCATCTGCCGCAGCCTGATCCCGCCTCCGGAGCTGCCGGAAATCGCGGCGGAGGCGGGCATTCCCGTGTTCCAGACGGATGTGATCACCAGCCGCTTCACGGCCATCCTCATCCACTATCTGTCCCTGGAGCTGGCGCCCCATGAGCTGCGTCACGCCGTCTTGCTGGACGTCTACGGCGTAGGGGTGCTCCTGTCCGGCCGCAGCGGCGTGGGCAAGAGCGAGGCCGCCCTGGAGCTGATCAAGCGGGGGCACATGCTGGTGGCCGACGATGTGGTGGATATCTGCCGGGTGGCGGACGATCGGCTCATCGGCTCCTGTCCGGCTCCCATCCGGAATCTGATGGAAATCCGGGGCATCGGCCTCATCGACATCCAGGCCATGTTCGGCGTCAGCGCGGTCACCAATTCCAAGTCCATCGACCTGGTGCTGGAGCTGGAAGCCTGGGATGAAAACAAGTTCTACGATCGGCTGGGGTTGGAGGAGGATACCACTGAAATTCTGGGGGTCCCCATCGTCCGGTGCACGATGCCCGTCAAGCCCGGCCGCAACCTGGCCATCATCATCGAGGTGGCCGCCCGCAACCTGAGCCTGCGGCGCATGGGCGTTTATCCCGCCCGGGACCTGAGCCAGCGGCTCTTCCCCTCCGACAACCTGTAGGCGCAAAAAGCACGGCCCGCGAATCGGGGGGCTTCGTAAAACAGTATTAAGTTTAAATCGCTGAAAACAACTGTTTTCAAGGCTTGCGGCGTGACTCCGGTCACGCCGTTTGCTTTGCCATCAGTTCATTGATCGGGATAAAGCCGATACCGTTGTACTTGATATGAATCTTCTGCACACGGTGTCCGCTGCTCTTATCGGGAGCTTCCACGTAGATGGCTTCAATCAGTTCATGGATAACGTAGCCGTCCAACACATCAATCTCCAGTGAATAGGTGCGGAAGTTGACCGTGCAGCCTGTGTATTCTCTGCTCTCCAGGATTCGAGCAACAGTACTATCTCCCCAGTATGTAGGATTCTGAGAATGGCACAGCTGGTATCCTGTCAGATCTAAATTTTCACCTAAACACCTCCCGCTGATAGCAATACTTTCAGCCGAACGCCTTTGGGCTATTATGTGCAAATCATGAGCAGATTTCAAGACCAAAATCGTCTTGACGTTCTTCGCTTAAGCGCATATAATATATACATACTATTTGGCGAAAGGAACCGAAGTATGAGTGCAGATGATTTCATGTCCGTTTCACAGGCAGCGGAGAAATGGGGCGTCACAATACGCTGGGTTCAGACATTATGCCTTGAAGGCAGAATTGACGGAGCATTCCGTCTTGGAAGAGCCTGGATCATTCCCAGGAAAACAGAAAAGCCTGCGGATGCGAGAATCAAAAGCGGGAAATATATCAGGAAGAAGGACGGTGAGCAGTGATGGCCATTCCAACCAATATCCAGACCCTGCTCTCCGGCAATGTTGTGGAGTGGGCGCGGATTGAGTTTAAGGAATCCTGGAAGCCGGAAGCCTCACTGAAGACCATCACCGCTTTTGCCAACGACCTGGACAACTGGGGCGGCGGCTATCTGGTTGTCGGCGTGGAGGATGATAACGGCAGGCCGAAGTATCCCATCAAGGGCCTGAAACTTTCGGAGATAGATGATATCCTGAAAGACCTGCTGAACAAGTGCAAGCTGATTGAGCCGGACTATCTGCCCATTGTTGCGCCGGTGGATTATGATGATCACACCAAACTGATCGTTGTGTGGTGTCCGGGCGGAGCGGTTCGTCCATATCGCAGTCCGGCTGGGTTTACTTATGAGAAAGGCAAAGCCATCCCTTCAAAGGAAGCCATATACTGGATCAGAAAGATGGCCAGCACCATTAAGCCCTCCACACAGGAAATGAGCGATCTGTTTGCCCTGGCCAACCAGATTCCATTTGACGACCGAATCTGTCATCAGGCAGAAATGACGGATCTGAACATTATGCTGATTAAGGCATATCTGAGGGAGATCAAGAGCGCCCTGTTTGACGAAGCGGATATGATGGATTTTAACCGGCTGTGTGTCAATATGGGCATTTCCAACAGCATGCCGGAATTTATGAAACCGAAGAACGTCGGTCTTCTCTTTTTCAGCATGGAGCCTGAAAAGTATATTCCCTGCGCCCGGATTGATGTGGTGGAATTTCCGGAAGGCGTCGGCGGAGACCGGATTGAGGAAAAGGTTTTCAGGGGGCCGCTTCATCAGCAGCTGCGGGAAGCGCTGCAATACATTCGAAACAGCGTTATCAAAGAGCGTGTTATCAAGCATCCGGACCGGGCGGAGGCTGACCGTTTCTTCAACTATCCCTATGCAGCGATTGAGGAAAGCCTCGCCAATGCGGTATATCACAAGGCTTATGACGTCCGTGAGCCGATAGAGGTGCGGATTGAAAAGGACAAGATCGAAATTCTGAGCTTTCCCGGCCCCGACAGGTCTGTTACGGTTGAAGCGCTGAAGAGATTCAGCGTGTTTGTCCGCCGCTATCGGAACCGGCGGATCGGCGATTTCCTGAAAGAACTGCATCTGACAGAAGGCAGAAACACCGGTTTTCGGAAGATCCTGAACGCCTTGGAAAATAATGGTTCACCACTACCCGAATTCATCACGGATGATGATCACAGCTACTTCATTACGCGGTTGTATATCCGGGAGGGATTCTATGACGAAGCAGCTGTCAGTGACAATGGCACAGAGAATGGCACAGAGAATGGCACAGAGAATCTGCCTGAAAGCGCTTCTACTTTCCTGCGCAGTTATAAGCAGGTAAAGAGAGCAACAGCGGAAAGCCTGATGAGCGCAATAGCTGCCAATGCGCATATTACAATTGCTGAGATGACGCTATTGTCAGGCGTCAGTGAGCGAACTGTCAAGCGTTATCTGAAAGAAATGCAGGAATCCGGTGTCCTGACTCGCAAGGGAAGTGACACAAGCGGAGAATGGGTTTTGAATTAAGATGTGTTTGAGGCATGAAGAATTTGCCCGAATTCAGAAGGGAGAAAGACGAAAGAATCAGGGCAATGCCCAAGAAACATTCCAAGAAAATGTTGGGTAAAAATGCCTGAAAATTTTCGGGGTGGCTTTCATGGAAGCCCAAAGGCCCCTCCCTCCGGTACAGGAATATTTTTTCCGCTTCGTTTTTCTGTCTGCCATCCGGTTTTGACGGATCAGAAAGGAAACGCAGATATTTTTGTAGAATTCTCCGGTAGTATAATCCGTACGCGCGGCGGGACTGCGAAGGCGCGGCCCGGACGCGGCTTAAACATAAAAGAAGAACCGGGGCATGCCCAGGGAAGGAAAAGGAGGACCTGCGAATGAGCGGACAGACCTATCGCGTATGGCTCATGGAGGGAAACCGCACGCTGAGCATGGATGGCGTTACAGGCCTGATTCAGGATGAAACCGGTGCCAGCGCGTTCTTTTACCGGGAGGGAAAGGTTTATTCCAGATCAGGCAGGGATCCCTTCTGCACCGTCGTAAGCGACGGGCGCATGGTGGATGATAAGGGCAATCAGGTTGGATTTATCGTCGATTATCCAAGGTTTGTCCGGAATCAGCCGGGAATGAATCAGCAAACCCGTAGTGACCGGGGAACCGGAGGTAAACCTGCCGCGCAATCGTCCCCACCGGTCCGGGAGACGAATTCCGGCGCGGCGGCGCGGAAGGCTTCTGCAGGGGAGGCCGGCCGGGACAACGGAAAATCCTCGTCTCAGCCCGCCAGCCCATCCCCGGCGGCCTCGGCCGGAACGGAAAAGAAACCGGGCGGCCGCAGGGGCAGAGTCTTTCTGGTGCTGATCGCGATCGTCCTGGCCATCGCGTATTTCAACAATCGGCCCAATCAGGTGAAAATCCCGTCCAGCAAGTATTACGCCCCGGTTCAGAACACCTTTGCCCGAAACGCGCTGATTTCTGAAGGGGCCCGACAGGTCTACAGTGAAATTGAAAAAAAAGCCTATAATACGCCTCAGGGAGAAAACAACGCTCTGTATAAAGGTTCCCTGAACGACAAGACGACCCTGACGGACGTGTTTCTGGGCTGGAAAGCCTTCAATGAGGATCACCCGGAAGTTTTCTGGATCACGTTTTCATCCTACCTGGATGGAAGCGGCTACCTGATCCGTTCCATTTTCCCGAAGGCTGAGCTCGAGGAAAAACGTGCAAAGCTGTTCAGCGCTCTCCAGACGGTGCTGGATCAGGTGCCGTCCGGCCTTTCCGGAGAAAAGCTGGAGAAATACGTGCATGATTATCTGATCGATCACTGTGAATATGACTATGCCGCGCTGAACGCTTCCGGAAATGTGGATCCAAATTACCGTAATGTGGATGTAGTCGGAAAGGCCTACGGCCCTCTGGTCAACCATAAGGCGATTTGTGCCGGATATGCCCAGGCGAATCAGCTCCTGCTCAACCGGCTGGGTGTGTATTGCGTGCCGATCTTTGGGAGAAGCGGCCTTCATGTGTATTATGGAGAAACCAATCATGAATGGAACGCCGTCAAAAGCGGATCAAAGTGGTATATGACGGATGTGACATGGGATGACGGCACGGCGTCTTCCGCGGAAAAATATCGGTATTTTCATCTTTCCATTGCTGAAATGGAGAAGGATCATACACCCGCAAAGCTGGATCAGAGAAGCTATGTATACAGCCCCGTTTTCCTTTTGAACGCCAGCGGAGATACGATTTTTCTGCCGACGAAATAAACGTATTCCGGAATCTCGCTGATTTCCGTCGGCCTTTCCACCAGCTCGTACACCCAGTCCGGCGCCTGCCAGTTGTCGTACATCGCGTCGAGAAACGCCAGGTACGCCGGAATGTCGCAGTTCTCCGTGTACGTATACAGCTCCTCCGCCGTCATATCGGGCCCGAAGCAGATGGACAGGCCTCTGGCCTCGCTCCGGTCCGGTCCGTTCACGCAGTAAACCACTTCGTCCGTAATGGCGTTGAGCATCTGGTTCCGCCAATACAGGCTGACAGAATAAAAACTGGAGGTATAGTAGAAGAAGCCGGACAAATCCCGCATACAGTCCGCCGCTTCCCCAAAGGATTCGCTCTGCAAAACCGCGTTCATAAACACACAGACATCCATAAAGTCGTTCGTCACGGCCCGGGTGGCTCCATAGCTGGAGCCGATTCCGCCCCGCCAAGCTTACGCGTCGATCATAAACGCCCTGTAAGCCTTCACGGCTTCGTACAGATCCGCCTTGCTGATGATCTCCATCGGGGCGTGCATGCTCAGCACCGACACCCCGCTGTCCACCACTTCCATGCCGTACAGCGCGCAGATGTAGGCGATGGTTCCGCCGCCGCCCACGTCCACCTTGCCCAGCTCCGCCGTCTGCCAGCGGACGCCGTTTGCGTCCATGATCTTCCGCAGCTTCCCCAGGAACTCCGCGTTGGCGTCATTGGAGCCGCTCTTTCCCCGGCTGCCCGTGAACTTGTTGAAGCAGACCCCGCGCCCCAGGTACGCCGCGTTCTTCTTCTCGAAGGCGCCGGCGTAAAGCGGATCGTATCCCGCGCTGACGTCGCAGCTGAGCATCCGGCTGTTCCGCAGCGCCCGCCGGACCTTCAGCTCGCTGTAGTCCCCCATCCGGTCCAGGATTTCCGCCACCGCGTTCTCCAGGTAATGGGCCCGCATACCGGTGGCGCCGACGCTGCCGATCTCTTCCTTGTCCACAAACATTCCGCAGCAGGTATACTCCGGTATGTCCGGCAGCGTCTCCACTGCCTTCAGCTCCGCGTACGCGCAGACCCGGTCGTCATGCCCGTAGCCCAGAATCATACTCCGGTCCAGTCCGAAATCCCGGGCCTTTCCCGCGGGCACCGCCTCGATCTCCGCGCTCAGGAAGTCCTCTTCCTCCATGCCGTATTTTTCCTTCAGGATGGACAGCAGCATGGCCTTGACCGCTTCCTTCTCCGCCCCGGCCAGGGGCTGCCCGCCCAGAATCAGGTCCAGATCCTCCCCGGAAACCCCTTCCGAGAGCTTCTTTTCCATCTGATCCTTCGCCATGTGCGGCAGCAGATCGCTGATGCCCACCACCGGATCCGCCGGATCCTCGCCGATGACCATTTCCGTGATCCGGCCGTCCTTCCCGGCCACCACCCCATGCAGCGCCAGCTCCCGGGCGACCCACTGATACTTCTTGATGCCGCCGTAATAATGGGTATCCGCGTAGACCAGGTCGCTGTCCTCGTAGAGGGGATTCTGCTTCAGGTCGATCCGTGGCGAATCGATATGGGCCCCCACGATATTCATGCCCTTTTCCAGCGGCGCCTTCCCCAGATGGAAGCTCAGCAGCGCCTTCCCCATCTGGTTCACATACACCCGGTCGCCGGCCTTCAGGGCGTCCCCGTTCTCCATCACCTGCGCCAGATCCCGGTATCCGGCCTTTTCCAGCCGGGCGATCAGCGCCTTCGTCCATTCCCGCTCGGTCTTATGCAGGCTCAGCATCTCCCGGTAATCCGCCGCCGTGTCCTGCACCCGGCGCAGCTCTTCTTCCCCATAATCCTTCCAGGCGTTCGGTCTCTCCATTTCTTTTCTCTCCTTCTTTCAATTTGCAAAGCAAAAAAACTCTCACGATTTCATCTTAAACGAGTTTCCGCACTTGGCGCACCGGATTTCCTTCTCCCCCTGCCCCCGCTTCATCCGCAGCAGCTGCCTGCATTGCGGGCATCGGAAATATTTGTACTCCTTCTTGTTCTTCTGCCGCCGGATAAAACGGGTCCCTTCCAGGCGCCATTTCCCGGTGATCTCCAGGTACTTCCGGTTCTCCGCCATCCGGGGTTCCCGTTTCCGGCTGAACATCCGGAACACCGTCACCGCGTACAGGGCAAAGGACAGAATGTTCAGAATCCCGGATCGGAATACAATCCCGATCAAATACAGCACCACTCCGGCCATCAGCGTCGCCATGCCCAGCTGATCCGCCCCGTACCGCCCGACCATCATCCGGGCGAACCCGTTTTTCATTTTCTGCCAAAATCCGTTCATTTCCCGTCCGTTCCTTTCCGTCGTCCTTCCTTCGCGCTTTAGCACCAGAAAAACCGCCCGCCGCAGCAGCAATTGATCGCGATGTTCACGGCGCAGCAGGTCAGGAAGGGATTGGCGCAGATCTGCTGCTGAAAGGTATATCCCCCGGCCTGCCGGGCGCTCCGGTAATGCTGCCGCCCCACCTCAATCTGGTTCAGCAGGGACTGATACTCTTCGTCCCCCGGCGCCATCCGCACCGCCTGCTTCGCGTGATCCAGGGCGGAAATCCGGTTCCCCATGCCCAGATCCGCCCGGGCATAGAGCGCGTGCCAGTCGGCCCCGCGGTCGGGAATCCGGTTCAGCAGGGCCACCGCCTCCTGGAAGCGGTTGGTCAGCACGTGGTTCTCCACGGTTTTCAGCTCGGGATTGGCGTACTGCCGGGTCCGGAACCCGGTGCGCGCGCGCCCGGCGCCGCCGCCAAAGAAATCCGCGAAGGGATCGAATCCGAATCCCTCAAAGGGGTTCGACCCGTTTCCGCCCCGGGACCCATACCCGCCGGTTCCTCCGTATCCGCCGTACCCTCCGTATCCGCCATATCCGCCATAGCCCCCGTATCCGCCCCAGGCCCCGCCCTGGGAACCGGGCTCGGGATCGGGCTGCCAGGTCCCGCCGCTCTTCTTGACCCGTATGGCTTCGGCGTAGGCCTCGTTGACCTCTTTCATTTTCTGCTCGGCGGCCTTGTCCCCGGGGTTCAGGTCCGGGTGATATTTCTTGGCCAGCTTCCGATAAGCCGACTTAATCTCGTCTTCGCTCGATGAATCAGAGACCCCCAGGATCTCGAAGGGATTCCGGGTCATGTCTTCTTCACCTTCTTTTCCTTCTTGCTGCGCATCGCTTCAAATCTTTGCCACACGCCACTATACAGGATATTGCGCAGAATGTCCATATCCTTTTCCAGCGGCAGCGCCTCGAAAACATCGCACGCTTCCCCGATCATCATCTCCAGCATCCGCCGGATTTCTTCCTCCGTCCGGCTTTCCTCGGGCAGGCTGCCGATGGGATTGTACAGCCCCTTTTTCGCGTCCGCCTCCCGGTCCTCCCAGGCGTCCATCCAGTATACGGCCCGCCCCAACCCGGCCCCCAGGGCCCGGAGCGCGCCCGTCCAGAACGGGCTGACCCACGCCGGGGCGAACACCGCCCCCAGCATCCGGCCCGAAAGGTTGCACAGCCTGTCCGGGTCCGGCCGGGCCGCCTTCTCTTCCTCCCAGAGGGCTTCCAGGGCGGCTTCCGCCTCCCCCGTCTGTTCGGGGTATTTTTCCCGGATCGTCCGGATCGCCGGCGCCAGCCTCCGGCGCTCCCGCCGGGCCGCCCCGGAATGCTCATCCCGGATCTGATCCTCGCATTTCAGGTCCGCCAGGAACAGGTTCATTTCCGCCGCATAGGAAACCGCCGGGCTGGCCACGGTGATCCGCTCCTTCACCGGATGGATCGCGCAGCGGTACCCGCTTTCTTCCTCCTCCGGTTCCTCCAGCGAGGACAGCAGCACCGCCAGAAAGGTCATATCATGGCTCAGAAGCAGGCGCCCGCTCTGCCCGGACAGCTCTCCCAGCTTCCGGCAGATCCCGCAGTAGACCGCCCGGTACCGTTTCCGCCGTTCCTCCTCCAGCCCTTCCATCCAGGGAGCAATATATCCAAACATTTGTTTATGGCTCCCCCTGCGCCTCGATCCATTCATCCATCTGCTTCAGGATCAGCTGCTGCTGATCGCTGCTCAGCCGGTCAAACTTCTGGGCAAAAAGCGATTCCTGCCCTTCCGGCGGCAGGCCGAAAAATTCGTACAGCGGCAGATCCAGCCGCCTGCAAAGCTCCGGAATGATGGCCATATCCGGCCTGCTCCGCCCTGCCTCCCACGCGCTGACGGCGTTTTTCTTGACATGGGCCACCGCGCCCAGCTGCTCCTGGCTCAGGCCCTTTTTCTTCCGGTAATCCCGAATCAGATCGCCGTAGGGGATGCCCCGGGCGTTGACCATACCGTTGACCGCGTCCCTCATCCGTCGCCCCTCCTTTGTGTTTCTCCCCTCATTATAGCACAAAGAATTTGTGTAAGCAAACGCTTTTCGCCTTCCCCTCGCTCAAAAAAGGTCCTGTACCGCGGTATGAGAAACATAAAACAGCGTCTCCCCGTCCACCGTCAGGGCGTCGTGCATCGCGTCGAAGGGGCTCAGCTCCGCCCGCACCGTTTTTCCCCCCAGGGTCCGGAAAATATAGACCCGGGTGCTCTCCCGTTTCTCCCATCCTTCGGGCAGGGTTCCGCTGACCGTCACCACCATCGCCCGCTGATAGGCCGCGGAAAACGCCTCGTAATCCCAGGCTTCGCCGTTTTTTTCGCAGGTGATCTCGTTTCCCTCCGGCTCTTCCCCGTTTTCCGCGGGCAGGGCTGTCCGGCTCAGCCGCCAGGTGTCGCTCCGCCCGTCCCCTTCCACCGTCAGGCTTTCCAGGGCCTCCAGCGGCACCACCACCGGATACCGGCTGGCGGTGGAAAGCGGATCCGCATCCGTCAGGGCGGTAACGGTGAAGCGGTTCATGGTGCAGACCGTTCCGTTATACAGGGCGTAAAATGTCATCTCGTTCCGCTCGTTTCCGATGACGAAGCGGACCGTTTCCTCCTCCCGGCGGGTCACATCCAGCGCGCCGTCCGGCCCCGCCTGCCCCGTGGTTCCCGCCGCCATATGCAGCTCAATCACATTTCGGGGCCGGTCCAGGCCCCAGGCCGACAGATCATCCCCTTCCGCCGCGTCCGCGATATACAGGCCCAGCAGCAGGTTCCCCGCGTTTTTCTTCAGCAGGCTCATCCGGTCCTGATCCGCGGGATACCGGAAGGCGTCGGTGCGCACCGTCCAGGCGGCCGCTGCGTCCGGATCGGTGATCTCCCCGTCCAGCGCCCATTCCGCGATCAGGCGCTCCTCCCCGTCCAGCACCCGGATCCGATCCAGCCGCGCCGTCTGAATCTCCGGCTGGGTCACGCCCCGCAGCACCTCCGCTTCGGTCCCCAGGTCCTCCATCAGGCTGCCGGCCACCGCGTAGAGCCGGTCGTCCCCCTCCACGGTCATGAACCGGACGTCCGCGTCCTTCAGGGCGGAGGCGTCCCCGATCCGAAACACCAGTCGGCTCCCGTCCTCATAGGTGACCTCCGCGGTCAGGGCCGGATCCGCCAGCCCGAAATCTTCCAGCCGGTCCTGGTAATCCGCCGCGTCCTCGGTCAGAATCTCCTCGTATACCAGGTTTTCCAGGGCGTCCGTCAGCTGCTCCGCCCGGTTTTCGTCCAGGGCCCAGCTTTCATCGCCCGTCCTCCGCAGGACGCCGTCCTCCCCCCGCTCCGCGGTCCAGGCCTCCCGGCCCCGGACCCGCAGGGTCACCCGGCGCACCGGGCCCGGATCCTCCGTCAGGATCGCTCCGCCCTTTTCTTCCCGCGCGGGAAGCGGGGTGTTTTCCGCCCGCAACAGCAGGGCCGCAACCGTGCCTCCCGCCGCCAGCAGGATCAGCAGGATCAGGAACAGGCTCCTTCGCCCCCCGCCCCGCTGCTTCTTCTTTTTAACCCCAAGCATGTTCTCTGTCCTCTATTCGCTCCGCTTGTATGACCGAACTCCCTCTTCTACAAATTCTTTCTTCGCCACAGCACGATGGCCGCCAGCAGCAGCACGCCCACCGGCAGGGCGGTCACGATCAGGGAGCCGGTCCCGTTGCTTCTGACGCTCAGCGCCTGCCGCATCGCGTCGCGGGCTTCAATATTGAGGGCGGCCCGGCTCTGCCCCGTCAGGTACTCCGCCATCCGGATGATCAGCTCCCGGGCATCCGTCATGGCGTAAATCTGCTCCTCGGTCATCATGCCGCTGCTGCCCAGGATAAAGGCCCGGCTCACGTACCCCTCCCCGGTGATCCGCTGCGCCTGCAGCGCCAGGGAAAAGGCCCCCTCCGGATCCCCCGCTTCCTTCTCCAGCGTGCTCATCTCCGCGTGGACCGATTTGCGGTAAGCCGTCTCCCCGCTGACCAGCACGGGCGTCACGGTCAGATTCCGGTCCGTCTCCCCCGGGGTTTCGAAGGCCCGGGCCCCCGGCAGCAGCACCGTATCCGCCCCGGAATCCACCAGAGCGGCGGTCACATCAGTCCGCCGCATCTCCGGAATCAGGTCGATGGGAATGTTGTTGTAATAGCTGTTGGCGTCCGCCCCGTCCGCCACCACGATCCCCTCCAGGGGGATGAATCCGTAGGACCGCAGCAGGGTCAGATAGTTGGGCATCTCCTCCACCGGATCCGGATAATCGCAGGTGAACAGCAGGCTCCCCCCCGCCTCCGTGAAGGCGATCAGCTTGGCGAGCTCCGCCTCCGTAATATCCCGCATCGGGCTGAAAAAGACGATCAGCTCCGAGGGATCCGGGGTATAGCCCGCGTCGGACAGATCCCGGTACACCACCTCGTAATGGTTGTCGGTCATCAGCCGGTCGAAGGCCCGCAGCGTGTCCCCGTCCAGCTCCCCGTGCCCCTGAAGGATATTGACGCGGGGAACGGTCTCCCGGTTGACGTATACCAGCGCGTTGGTGATGGCCCGCTCATAGGTATAGCCCGCGTAGGAATAGGTCCCGGTCTCCGGATCCATGCTCAGGCTGATGAAATCCGCCGGGTTCAGAATCCGCCACCGGTCGGTTTCCGCGCAGTATACGATCAGGGAATCGGCGCTGACGCTCTCCGTCCCGGTGGAAAAGCGGGTCAGCAGCGCCGGGTTCAGCCCGGGGTCGCTCTGTTCCCAGGTAAAAAGCGGGCTGGCCGCCGCGTATCGGTCCAGCAGCTCCATCAGCGGCGCGTCCTCCTGCCCTTTGGTGAACAGGGCGTATACATGCACCGGATGGGTCATCTCCGCCAGGGCCTCCCGGGTGGCCCGGCTCTGGGTGGTGATGCCGTTAAAGGAAAAATCCAGCCGCAGGCCCCAGCGCTTCTCCAGCATCGTGGCGCTGACATTGATCGCCAGCAGCGCCGCGATCAGCATCAGCAGCATCCCGGTGCTCATCCCCCGCAGCTTCCTGCGGCGGCGCTTTTCGGTTCCGTTCTTCTTCATGCTCCGCCTCCGTCCTCAGGTCCCGGACATGCGCCGGCTGTCCAGCCGATGCACCGTCAGGGCCAGAAACAGAATCACGAAGCTGATTTCGTACACCAGCCCCGCAAAGCTCAGCTGCCCCATGAGGAAGGTCTCGTTCCGGCTGTAGAGGCTCCCAAAGCTCAGGATCCGGCTCAGCCATCCTACGGAGACCTGATCCCGCAAAAGGTCTGTCATCCACAGAAGGAAATTGGCCCCGAAGCCCATCACCGCCGCGGTCACCGGCGTCCCCGCGCATCCGCTCAGGAACAGATCCAGCGCCGTGAAGGCGCAGCCCTGCAGCACGAATCCCAGGTAATTCACCGCCAGCTCCGCGGGATACACCCGGCCGTACACGGCCACCACCGCCACATACACCAGCGTCAGCCCCGACGTAATCCCCAGCACGGTGGCCGCCGCCAGGTATTTCCCCGCCACGATGCCCGTCAGGCTCACCGGGCTGGTCAGCAGCAACTGATCCGTCCGCTTCTGCCGCTCCTCCGCCAGCAGCCGCATCGTCAGCACCGGGCTGAGCAGCATCCACAAATAGCTCATCTGTCCGATAAAGGTGGGCAGGTCGCCGCTGTGCTGCCGCAGAATGGTCAGGAAGAACAAGATGGAGGAAACCAGCAGAAACACCCCGATGAACACATATCCCACCGGGGTGGTGAAATAGCTCCGCAGCTCCCGTTTCCAGATGGCCTTCACGTTCAAAATCCCCCAACGCGCAAATCAAAATCGCATTCCATTGAGAATGCCGGAGCCGGACAGGAGGGCCGACATTCCTCTTCCGCGCAAAACAAAATGCCGGCGGAAAAACATTTCATCCGCCAGCTTCCAGTATAACACATTCCGCATCGCCCGCGTGTTAACATCCGGTGAATTCTTCTCCCGCCGGATGCCTTTACGCCCGCTTTGCCCGCTGCCGCTTTTCCAGGATGTCCGTCAGCGCGTATATCCCCGCGCCCAGGGCGCTCAGCCCCGCCAGCGCCCCGTACTGCGCCCCGGTCAGCGGCGTCAGGAAGAACACGCTGCCCAGGGTCAGGGCCAGGGCGCTGAACAGCCCCGCGCTCCCCGCCAGCACCAGGGCCCGCGTCAGGTCAAAGGGCACGCAGGCCCGCCCCAGCGCGATCAGGCACATGGCCCCCGCCGCGCCGGTGGCCAGGGTGGAGCACGCCTCCGGGCTCCATCCCGCCCGGGTCAAAAGCATGGCCAGCGTGGCGCACACGGCCACGGCCACCCCGCCCGGCAGCGCCCGGCGGATCACCGTTTCCAGGAACCGCCCGCGGATCCGCTCCCGGCTGGGCTCCAGGGCCAGGAAGAACCCGGGAATCCCCACCGTGCAGGCGCTCACCAGGGTCATCTGGATGGGCTGGAAGGGATACATGCCCGGCAGCGCCAGGGTCAGCAGGCTCAGCAGGAAGCTGAAGATCGTCTTGGTCAGGAACAGCGTGGCGGACCGGGTAATGTTGTTGATGATCCGCCGCCCCTCCTGAACGATTTCCGGCACCACCCCGAAATCGCTCTTCAGCAGGGTGATCTGCGCCGCGTGCCGCGCCGCGTCCGCCCCTTCCGCCATGGCGATGGAGCAGTCCGCAGCCCGCAGGGCGGGAATATCGTTGACCCCGTCCCCGGTCATGGCCACGGTATGCCCCTCGGCCTTCATGGCTTCCACGATCTGCTTCTTCTGCCCGGGGGTCACCCGGCCGAAAACCGTGCAGGTCCGGCAGGCTTCCCGGATCTTTTCCGGCGTATCCAGCCCCCGGGCGTCCACGGCTTTTTCCGCCCCGTCAATGCCCGCCGCCCGGGCCACCCGGGATACGGTTTCCGGATGATCCCCGCTGATCACCCGGACCGCCACGCCCTGGTCCTTAAAATACTGAATCGTCTCCCGCGCGTGAGGGCGGATCTCGTCCCGCAGGCAGCACAGGGCCAGCGGCCGCGATACGGCAGGCAGCACGTCCCCCTGGATCGTCCCGTCCCCTTCCGCCAGCAGCAGCACCCGCTTGCCCTCCCGCGTCCGGGCGGAAATCTTCTCCCGGATGTCCCCGGGAACCTCCCTGGCCAGCACGAATTCTGGCGCCCCCAGGATCAGGGTTTTCCCGTCCCGGAAGCTGGCAGCGGATTTCTTCCGCTCCGAGGAGAAAGGCTGGATCGCCACGGGCTTTTCGGCCCCCGGAGCCACCGCCCCGCCCAGCGCCTTCAGCGTGGCGCTGCTGTCGTCAAAGGCCCCCAGGAACCGGCTCAGCGCGGCCTTCGTCTCCTCTTCCGTCCCCGCCAGCGGCACGATCTCGTCGGCCTGCAGGCGGCCGGTGGTGATGGTCCCGGTCTTATCCAGGCAGATGGTATCCACCCGGGCAAGTCCTTCGATTCCGTAAAGCTCCTGCACCAGCACCTGCTTCCGCCCCAGCCGGACGACCCCCACCGCCATGGCGATGCTGGCCAGCAGCATCAGGCCCTCCGGGATCATGCCCAGCATGGCGGCCACCGAGGTGGGCACCGCCTGCCCCAGGGGAACGTGCTGCAGAAAGAACTGCTTCAGAAACAGCAGCGCCCCCAGGGGCAGCAGCACGCACGCATCCAGCCGGATCAGCTTTTCCATTTCCCCCATCAGCCCGGAATACGGCTTCCGGATCTGCTTCGCCTCATGGCTCAGGCGGCTGACGTAGCTTTCCTCCCCCACATAGACCAGCTGGTAAAAGACCTTCCCCTCCGTCAGGTAGGATCCGGAATAAATCCAGTCCCCCTCCTTTTTGGCGATCGCGTCGCTCTCCCCGGTCAGGAGCCCTTCCATCGCCCGGCCGCCGCCCCGCAGCACGATGCCGTCGGCCACCGCCTGATCCCCTCCCCGCAGCACCAGGATATCCCCCGCCACCGCCTCGCCGGAGGTGATCTCCGTCTCCCGCCCGTCGCGGATGGCATGCACCTTCGGGGCGTTCAGCAGCTTCAGGCGGCGGATGGTGTTCCGCGCCTTCCATTCCTGCAGGATGGCAATGCCCGTATTGGTCACCACCACACCCAGGAACATCAGGTTCCGCCAGCTGCCCACCAGGATCAGGGCCGCCGCCAGCAGCAGGTTCAGGGCGTTAAAGAAGGTAAACACGTTCCCCAGCACGATCTGCGCCGTGGTTTTTCCCCCATCCTGGGGCGGAGTATTGGCCATCCCCGCTCCCTTCCTCCGCTCCGCTTCCGGCCCGGTCAGGCCCGATTCGGGCGTATATGCGAAATCCGCCGGCAGGCTGTCCGGCAGCTTCAGTTCCCGCTCCATGTGGTTTCTCCTTCCTCATTGAGGATTTTCTGTAGCAATCCAATCGCTCCGCTTGCTGGACTGAACAGTTGCCATTGTTCGTATTATAATTAGAAACCAACAGCATTGCAACCTTGCGCCGGGCCTGTTTTTGCGGTATACTGCCCTGAAAGCGAAGCGCTGAGGTGTTTCCATCCGGTGGCCTTGAGTCTCGCCGGTTCTTAGCGATTGGCGAGGCGAATGCCGAAGACAGAGCTTAGAACCGCTGCGTAAGCGAACGGAGCCGAGAGGCGT
>JAFWES010000039.1 GCA_017512805.1 Clostridia bacterium | reverse complement strand
GATGTGCAATAGGAACCGAAACGGTCTAGTTAACGTGGAAACACCAAACAAGAAGACAAAAGAGTACTACAAGATGATCGGTATCGATATACCATCCAATGTAAAGATCGAGACATTCAAACACAAAGTATTGTGCATTACAGGAATGTAGTGCTAAAATTTCCGTCGTCTAAGGTTAAATCATCCATGGTTGAAGTAGTAGATTCATAGGTGTTATTTGTGATGCTGGCTGGATATGCATCGGGCTCCAAATAAGATGAAATCATGACGGAAAGCAGTTCAACGAAGAGGGAAAGACTATGCTGAGCATATATTACGGAGATATTGAGTCAGAAAAATACATCTTCAATCCGGATGTCTTCTTTAATAATACTTATGAAGAAGAATGGATCACAGATCCGCTTACAAAGCAGATGATTAAGGACATAGACGGATCAGAGGTTGTCGGGCCAAGATTGATTGACAGCCCTTTCTTAGGACCCATCCCAACCGAACGGCTTTCCGGCGGTGTAAAAACTCTGATTCTGATGAAGTTTGATTCGGATCACATCTTTAATGCATCAGCCTGCGGTGATAATTGCGCTCCGTGGATACTGAAAATCGGACAGGAAAAGGATCTGACAATTCGATTGGGCTATCTAATGGACTTTGGAAAAGAAAGCTTTGATATCGAGATTGTAAACCTGCACCAGATCGTTCATTCGATGAAAGAGCTGAACGAAGCCGTGATGGATCATCATCTCCTGTAAAGAGGTATCGGCATGGTTGGAAAATATGAGATAGAAGTATATAACAACAAGGTTCACTACTTTCTGACAATCAAACGGAACATCACAATACTCCAGGGAAACAGCGCGACCGGGAAAACAGAGTTGATCCGCCTGATTCAGGAGCATGAAACCAATGGAACATCGTCAGGCATTACCCTGATCTGCGATGTGAAATGCACTGTGCTCACCGCAGTCGACTGGGAACTGAGACTGTCTTCCATGAATACTCAAATCGTCTTTATAGATGAAACCGCAGGTTTTCTTCGCTCCCAACGATTTGCAGAATTAGTCAAGGGTTCAGATAACTATTTTGTGATTGTATCTCGGGATGATTTAAGCCAGCTTCCATACAGTATCGACGAAATCTATGGTCTAAGAAATGTATCGGATACACAGAAGTACAAAACGTATAAACGAATCTACAACGAAATGTACAAGTTGTATCATCTTGATACGAAGGGGACGATAGAGCCGGAAGCAGTAATCACGGAGGATTCCAATTCTGGATACGAATACTTCCACATGCTTTATGGTGCCAGATGTATTTCCGCTCATGGGAAGAGCAATGTCTATGATAGCATTCGGAGCGTTCAAGACAAAACAGTATTGGCTATAGTAGACGGCGCCGCCTTTGGTTCGGAGATAGGTAAGGTTCTTCGATATCTGGAAACGAGTAATGTGAACTGCACCCTGTATGCACCGGAATCTTTCGAGTATCTGGTTTTGAGTGCCGGACTCATGGAAGTGCCGAAGGGAATTCTGCACGAGACATATTTGTACGCAGACAGTAAGGCGTTTATGAGCTGGGAGGAATATTACAGTTCGTATCTTGCAGATATAACCCGTAATACGGTTTATCAGTACAGCAAGCAGCGACTGGCAGAAATCTATCAGACGCAAGGTGCTGCATCCAAAATCGCGGGAGTAATGCCGGAGACAATTCTGCCGAAAAAAGATTTGAAATAGATTGCCGCAAAGAAGGAAGTTATCAGTTTGGCGAATTTTGCGGAAAGATTAAAAAAACTCCGAACTGAAGCAGGCCTAAAGCAGGAAGAGCTCGGAGAAAAGATCGGCGTCCAGCGAATGACGATTTACCGTTGGGAGAATGGAAGCAATCCTCCATCGAATGAGAACCTGTTGCTTCTTGCGCAGCTTTTCAATACGTCCACGCTCTACCTGAGGGGCGACATAGATGATCGTGATATGGTCCTTACAGATGATTGGGAAGAAGCAAAAGAGATGCTGAGAGAAGCGGACGAGGATCGCCCTTGCTGGCAGCCTGTAGTTCACGGATATGCTGTTCACTGTAATTATCTCGAATAATCATAGGTCTGTCACCTCATAGGAATTCAAAGACTGCCTGAATTTTTCTTCAGCGCCCTTTCTTTTTGCGTATCTGATCATGGTATTTACATCCATGAGATAGGTGTTAACCGCACCTTTAATGATTGCTTCTTTTTCACTTTCAGGAACGATGTGGCTGATTAGCTTATCTGTCAATACATCCACGATGACCTTTTCTAATCTAATATGCCACGGTTTTTCAAAACCTTTGGGGGATTCTGATGGAAGACGGAGCATAACGATCTGGTCATCTTGTAGATATTGATAATAGTTTTTTATATTGGGCCGTAGCATGACCCTACCGGGGTAGGACTGCTTCAAAGTGTCGAAAACATAGTTTTGAAGATCGTTCTCGACAAAGACAAAGACTGTGTTATGGGCTATCTGGTGATTTATAAACTCGTTCAGCTGGACTAATTCGAAAAGCTGAAAATTGAGTCCAACAAATGTTTTATCAATGAGGCCAGCAATTCTATCTGCAAGGATTGAATAATGAGGGGTATACCGTCGTTTTGTTGTTTGGACTGTATATTGATTCCACCCGATCCTTATTAAGTTACCAGCGTCAATTCTTTTTTGAAGATCATAGGCAATCTGTGGAGAAGTCATTTTGTACTGTGCAGACATGGCTGCAGCAAAATCCTGGTGCGTGAAAACTTTTCTTTCTGCCAGGTTGGCGGGAAGCGAATTCATCATGTTCGTGACGGTACCTCCTTTCTAACATGAAATTGGCAGATAAATCAAATTACTGCTAAAATTCAGCCACGTATAGTGTACTCCAAACAAACGATTCTGTCAACTGATTTTTAGCAGTAATTTCTAAATACTGCTGAAATACGGCTGGAAAATGAATACGACTTCCAGACAATCTGTGTTTGCGGAAAAGCCCTGTTTAGACAGTCCCAAGAAGGCAACAGCCGCAGAACCAAGGATGAAATCAGACAGCTTATCATTGTGGCATTGAGGCAGAAGGAAATGTTGTCATCAAGTTAGCGCTTAGCAGCAACGCAAATGATCGCAGCTTTGTTGTTACAGTGCATCCTGTAGGCGAACGGTCTATCAAAAAGCTGGAAAAGAAGAATAAGGTAGTTTACAAAAACGGATTCAGTATGGTATAATTCAAGTGGGCCGAGGTAGAGATTGAGTTTCTACGCGCCGAAGCGGCATCAAAGAGATGTGGGAAGTGATTCACCCACCGGCCCCCGAGAGGATCATGCATCAAGAAAAGCCATTCGGCTTTGTAAGGACCGCGCTACGCCGTGGTTCTATTTTTTTGTAACGGTCAAATAATCGGTGTCTGCATTCCTTTACCAGGATCTGCTGCACTCCGCATAGGCGCACTAATCAACCGCATTGTGTCTATCATCCAGGATTCAGCACCTGAAAAGCAGAAACGAGACGATAGAAAAAATCGATTCTTTTCGGATCGAAAAGAAACAAAACGAATTGTAGCGGGTTAATTTTCGAGGAAGTTCACATATTACCTCCAGATAGGAGTTGACTATGCAGAAGAAAAGAGTTACAATACAAATACAAAACAAATACTTCAGTAGTTGTTTTGATACTCTGAGAATGAGGTGATCAAGATGTCAGAACAAGTTTTGAACCAGTTCAGATCAGATAAGGCATTGAGAGACGATTGTGTCGCGATTTATGAGGCTATGGGGATGGACTTGAATACTGCTTTCCGTATGTTTATGGAACGGACCAGGATGGTAAGAGGCCTTCCTTTCCCAGCGGTTCTTCCTGCACAGCGTATGACCCGCAGAGAGGCAAAGGCGGCGATACAGGCCCTTAGAGCTGAAGCTTCGGATGTTCCAGAGATGAGTATGGAAGAAATTGATGCTGAAATTGCAGCAGCTAGAGCTGAGAGAAGGGCACGCAGATGAAATACTATGTCGTCTTTGACACCAACGTCCTGGTCTCTTCTCTGATTACAAAGAATCTGGAGGCACCTACCGTAAAAGTTGTGGATATGATCGCAGACGGTGTGCTAACGCCAGTCTTTAATCAAGACATTCTAGATGAATATACTGATGTGCTTCACAGGCCCAAATTCTCGCTAAGCGATGAGTCTATTGACAATTTGCTGAAAATGCTACACCAATTTGGTCAAAGCATCGACCCGATTGATACTGACGAGTCTTTTCTTCGAGATACAGATGACAAGGTATTTTATGAGGTCGTAATGGCTAAAAGAGAAGATTTATCAGAGAGCGAAGATGCGTACCTTGTCTCTGGAAACCTGAAACACTATCCGGTGAAGCCCTTCATAGTGACTCCTGCTGAATTGATTGCCATGATATGAAGGCAAAATACGAAGCCGAGATAGAAAAGATGGCGAAGCTGGTCGAGAAGAAAAAGCAGATTGAGTGCAAGGAAATTCTGGAGCTGCTGAAAACCACGCCGAGATCGTTTGATGAGATTAAGGCTTTCCTGAGGGGCGAAAATCCGAACGAAGAAGACGAATAATCGAGATATAAAAAATTGATGACCCTGTACTGGAGCAGAGCCGGCGCCCATACTATGGATAGACGGGACGAAGGAAGTGAGGGCTCGCTGCCGTGCGATGACCCTGTTGGACATGGGAGGTTCGTCACTGTAGTGTGAAGTGGGCATGTTAGGACCGCTATAGCATGACGCTGTATTCCTGCATACCCAATGAACGTTATTTTCCGCCCTTGAGGCGTGGAACTATCCGTAGTAAGACTCATCCTGGTGAAGAATCAGACGAAAAAAATGTTAATTCTACTGAATTTGGTACTTGACATTATGGGGAGGTGTGACAAAGATGGACAACCAAATGGAGAAGGATTTATGACCTATGAAGAAACAGTATGCTTGAGCTTGGGACTGATATTCTGAAGACGTGGATTTGACAAAGCACAGATGTGTAAAGAAAACTGTTAAGAGGGGTGGACGCATGGTATGAGCTCACGTACACAACGCTTTTTACCGACAAAAATACAACGCAATCGGCATGCCCCAAGGACCAAGCCAGAGCAGTTCGATGAGGTGATCCGCGAGGCGTTTGATTTCAGCAGGAAAATCTCAAGGAAAAGCGCCTTTGATAAAGAAGCCGATTACTTTATCCGCGAGACGTATCAGGGCCATATTGAGAAACGGCGGAAGGCTGCGCTGAGGAGATCACTCAATGAGATCCTGCAGCGGAAAGCGCCAACGGATATGAAGGAAGCAGCCGCTTCAGACCATAAACAGGTTCAACTGACCTTCGAGGATATCGATAACTCAGAGCATAGGCAGATTCAACAGGCCCCTGCGCATACTGCCACCCCCAACCATAGACAGTTTCAACTGGACCCCGAGGAAGCCGCCATTGCATGGATCGAACTGAACGCTCCAATGGCTTCCTATACGAAGATGGAGCAACAAAGCCATGTTCTATTTGCCGCGGCAATATGGATGCTCGACCGGATCACCGAACAGGAAAACTGGCGAAGAAAACTATTCCGGCTGCTTCCGCGGAATGAACATGAGATAGAAGAGTTTCACGAGCCGGACGTCTGGGATTGCTCCTATGACTATGATCTGATCGCCAGCGTTGTTAATGTGCTCTACTACCGAAACTTAAACGTAGACAGAAAACAACCTATAGACGCGTCCACCATTGACAACTTTGAGAAACGGCTTGATCTGTATGAGGACAACCCTTATGCCCTAACCTCCGAGTATGCCGCTACTCACCAGTTGCCTGATGACTGGCGTACCGTCTCCTATAACGTACCCAGCAGCACCACTTATAATGACGATAACAGAGAACGCTTCAGAGCCTTGCTGGCGCTCATTCCTCAAGAAGAGATCGACGATATCGTTGATCAGTTCAAAGCTCTGCTTGGGGAATGGGTGAACCGTTTCTATGAAGGGCTTGCTGCTATAAGCAAGGAGTGTGAACCGCTTGACCAGCAGAAATCACAGATCGCCGAAGAGCACAATGCGCTTGTGGACGAGCTGGAGGTGCTGATCGATGCCTTTGAGGATAAAAAGCGGAGCAGGACGGTAAAGAAAAACGATAAGGGGAAAGGTAATAAGCAGGGAACGGACAGCCTGCTGTTGGGAACACCAGCAGTGAACCCGTTACTGGTGAATCCGAAAATGTCCTCGGCAAAGCAGAACCCGTTACTGGTCAATGCGATGACAGGGAGCTTGCCTGGCATTGAGGAGTTTATAAAGAGTCAGTCAAATGGCGCAGCGGGCCAGCCAATCAGGACAACCGGTTCTGTTTCAGGTATGAAAACCGGCATGAAGCCTGCAAACCGTTATGGCTTTTCACCGAGTGCACTTTCTCCGTTCGGTGAAGGAATATCGGGTGACAACGAGCTTGATGCACAGATGGATCAGATCGAAGGCCTATACCGGAGAATCGAAAACCTGGAAGATCGTTTCAACGAGCTCCAGGATGAGACGAATGCTGTCTTCAAACGCGAGCGGTCGTATTCTTTCCAGATGTCGGTGTATGGCCGCATCTCTAACGTTTTTATAGAGTCACATGAGGGCTTGCCGTCTTCGCTATCTGAGCCGATGCGCCTGCCGGACGTGTATGGGCTGTGCTTTGCGCTCCTGTATCTGATCGAGATCGGTGATGACATCCCATGGCTGTACGGAGCCTGCTATGGCTTCATGATGGAAGTGTGCGAGTCCCTGCCATGGGGCATGAAAGAGTACGACGAGCTGGATGATCCGATCTGGGAATATGATAACGATGAGGCGAGTGTGCCGAAAACGGCCGCGATACCGGATCTGAATGAGCGGAAATATTCATACAAGGATTCCGATTATTACTTTCCGCGGTCACTCGCCCAGATCCTCTATGAAGAGACAGGGTGTATCCTGCCACGCGACGTAAACATCTATTACCCGGAATATGATACATTCCGCCAGTACGGCATAAAGGGCAAAGATGCCGGATTTATGATGTTGATGAGCGCGGCTCTCAGCACGGCGAGAAGGAATATCCATGCCACCAATCTTGATCCGGAGGCTATACGCTTTCTGGAGCGTGATCCGTTTGATCCTTTGTACAGCGACGAGGATGCTGATGAGGATGCTGAAGGGGATGCGGGGGAGGAAAGAGACGAGGAAGACGCTGAGACTGTGCTAGATGAAGAACCGGCACGACCCAAGGATGAAAAGGACATCTTGATCGATCAGCTGAAAAAAGAGCTGAAGAAATCAAGGGCCGCCCTCCATTCCGCCGAGGTTGAGTCCAGGAATACCCGGAAAGAGCTTTCCTCCACCATGAGCATTTATGAGCGTGAGCACCGAGAACTGGCTGATCTTCGGGAGATCGTATTCAATGCACAGTTTACTGATGGATCAAGCGAGGCAGAGCAGCCTGCCACCGTATCGGATGCAACCTACCCCTACGAAACAGCTAAGCGCACCACTGTGTTTGGCGGGCATGACACCTTCCTGAAAGCCATCAAACCGATGCTGCCGAACGTGAGGTTTATCGATTCAAGCTACATGACCTTCAGCCCGGAGCTGGTTCGGAACTCCGACATTGTCTGGGTACAGACCAACTGCATCTCTCACCCGATGTTCTGGAATGTGGTGAAATATGCCAAGCAATATGGTGTGCAGCTGAGGTATTTCGGTTATGCCAGCGCTGAGAAGTGCGCGGATCAAGTAGTGGAAGCGGATAAACGGTGAACTACGCAACGGGTATCATTGCTCGATTGATTTTGTAATCCAGATGAACGGGATACGGCAGGTCAATCCTAATGATGAAACACAACCAGAGTTCCGGCAGGCACTGCTACATGCAGTGAAGGCGGGCGTGGAGGTTGTCTGTCACGGATGTCATGTTGAGGCTGATCGCATCTGGATTAGCAGCATTGTTGGTGATACACAACGGTTCAAAACCCGGTAAAGGCTCAAAGAGTAAAAGCATTATGCCCTCAAAGCCTTATGCCACAATGCATTTAGCGCATTTCCCCGAAAAAAGACCGATGGACAAGACCCCTCAATTATGCTATGATTCTTGTACCAAATATACAAGGAGGTCACCACCATGCCGAGACCCAAGGGAAGTAAGAATAAGAAGACTACAACTGTCGCTGCACCCGTGATTGAGAACATCGACCAGATCTCTGAAAAGATTGCTTCCGTCGAAGCTGAGATCGCTGCGATCGGCGAACAGCTCAAGGCGAAGAAGGATGAGCTGAAGACGCTAGTGAAGGCCAAGGCCAAGGCTGATAAGGCTGCCGCCAAACAGAAAGCCAAGGAAGAGGCGGAGGCTGCTGCCAAGAAGGCTGAAGAGGATAAGGCTAAGCTGCTGGAGGCTTTCCAGGCCAGCGGCAAGAGCGTGGAAGAGCTCGTTGCATATCTGAAGGGCGAATGATATACTCATGCAGCTTAAAGTAGGATTCCGCTTCCTGGATCTGCTTGTTAACGGACTTGATGTTCCGGGTAAAGTTATCCGTGTTCAGCGACAGCGATACGACCAGGTTGCGCAGAGAATCAGCCAATGGGGTTCACCTCCAATAGACACAACAAATGGCTTGATAAATATGGTGTTATGATTTGTAATCGAGGTAGAGAAACAGGAGAGGAGGAGCATGGATGCCTAACGAAGAAATTATGCAGATGAAAGATCGTATCGTCAGTCAATTGTCTCCTCTTCAGGTTTATCTTTTTGGTTCATACGCTTATGGTACGCCTGGGCCTGACAGCGATTACGATTTCTATATCGTTGTGGATGATCAGTACACGGACTGGCATGCGCAGACCGTGAAAGCGTATAAGGCCATTCGCTCTATCAGAACAAAGCCTGTCGATATTCTGGTGGGAACAAAGAGCAACTTTGAAAAGCGCAAAGCTCATTCTTCAATTGAACGAGAGGTTGCTCAGAAAGGGGTGCTTCTTTATGGATGAAGCGATTCCGATCTGGTTGGAATACGCTGACGGTGATTTGAGCACTGCCCAGTTCCTGTATGATAAGCAATGGCCGAGACAACTTGAGATTATCTGCTATCATTGCCAGCAGGCTGGCGAGAAAGCAGTCAAAGCTTTGTATCTGGCAGCAGATATTCCAGGTGGGATACCCAGAAAGCATGACCTTTGGTTTCTACTGGAACAAATCAAAGGAAAGGTCGACATTCCGGAGACTATCTTCGATGCCGCAGAGGAATTGGACCCCTATGCAATCATTGTCAGATATCCCTCAGAAAACAGAGTGGATGATTATCTGACGAAGAAAGCACTGGAACAGGCAAAGCTGATAACCGACTGGGCAAAGGATGAGATAAGCAACAGATGCCCAAAGGAATTGTTTTGAGGAATTATCGTATAATCAAATTGAGACAAGGGAAGGAGGGATCGGCATCATGAGCGAAGTCTATACTGTTTCTCAGATCCAGGGTATACTGAAACCTGTGTTTCAGAAGAACCGTGTCAGGAAAGCAATCCTGTTCGGATCGTACAGCAAAGGCCAGGCAACACGTCACAGCGATGTGGATATCATGGTTGACAGTGGCTTACATGGGCTGGCCTTCTTCGGCTTGATGGATGATGTGTGTGAATCGCTTGACTGCGATGTAGATCTGATTGATACTCGAGATGTCATTCCTGATTCCAGGGTGGATCATGAAATCCGTAATACAGGAGTGGTAATCTATGAGCAGTAGCAAGTTTGATCAAATCAAGGAAAAGATCATCCGTCATATAGAGCGGACTACGACATAATTATACTTCTGACATCCTGAAACGGAACACAGATTCCGTGAAATGCGCCATGGAGAACAATGTTTTCCGGTCTTTGCCTGACGCTTCACTTCTGGATGAACTGGAGATGTGACAAAGATGGACAACCAAATGGAGAAGGATTTATGACCTATTGAGCCAGGATTGGAAAAACAATTTCAAAGTCCTTGACAACAGTTATCATAAGTGATAACATCTCGATTGGCAAGGAGGTGTTGTGAAATGGAACGCTCTGAGCTGGTTTCAGCGCGACAGAGAATTGTTTCGGCGTTAACGGAAGCGCGCCTGGCTGCAGGTGTATCACAACAGGAACTAGCAAACCGCATAGGGACCCAAAAACCGAATATCAGCCGAATGGAAAGTGGCCAACAGAACATCTCTTTGGATACGATGTTGAAGTATGCTTCCGCGTTGGATCTTGACGTGAGCATAGGACTGAAAGAAAAAGAAGAATTACCTGTCAGTCGATACAGCCTACGTATGTATGATGAGAATCTGTTGACGTTTTCAATAGAAGACGCCGGTTTGTCTGGCATGAAAACGAAAATACGTTGGATCAATAAAGAGCGACGAGAAGTGTTTCCGCTGGATTTAGAATTGACAGATGATGGTATATATGCCTGGCTTCAAAGACGAACGATCCCCAAGAACCGAGCCTTTGTGGATGTAATTCTGAAAACGCTTGGACTCAACATCAATAATACGACGGGAATCATCGATGTCTGCAAAGGGCTTTCCCTGAACGACAGTTATTGGATCGTTCCAGAAGGTTTTGAAGGAGAGTTCAAAAACTATAATCTTTATGAAAACCGTTTCTCAAATGCATTATCCTTGGTGGCTTACACTGGTATTGGACAAAGCAAACCGCTTGACACGTCATCCCCGGAACTAACCACCCACGGGATGCTTCGTAAAGCTTGGCGCCATATTGAAGGAAAGGGAATATATCTTTTTAAAGGTGGAACCGAAGGGGCCGCGAATACCGGAAAGGAGCCGTACAGCGAATACTATGCCTGTCAGATTGCAAGACAGATGGGCTTGAATGCCGTTGAATATGATCTAGAGCAGTGGAAAGGGATACTGGCATCCACGTGTAAGCTATTCACGGACATCAATATATCATATATACCAATAGGCAGAATCGTGAAAACCGGCGGCATACAGGCTTGCCTGGATTATTATGCCGGGATAAGCGAAAATGCACTTCAAGAGATGAAAAGCATGCTGGTTTTTGATGCCGTGATTTACAATGAAGATCGGCACTTTGGGAACTTCGGTATTCTGCGGGATAATCATACAGGAAAGGTACTCGGCGCTGCGCCTGTTTTTGATAATGGCCTATCCCTGTTCAACTTTGCCATGCAGGACGACATAGATCATCTGGATGAATATGCTAAAACAAGGGCTAATCCCTATGGTATTCCTTATGAGATAGTCTGCAGAGAGGTCATGGGAAACAAGCAGCGAGTTCAATTACACAAATTAATTGATTTCCGTTTTACACGTCATCCTTCCATTAACTTGCCAGAAGAACGTCTTGTACCAATCGAGAAACACATACAGAAGAGAGTCAGGGAACTATTAGCATTACCCAAAAGATAAAGCAATTTAATTGAAGCGACTGCCCGTGTACCACAGACAGTCCCTAGGCATCCATGCCATGCGGCTTAAAACAATGACGAAGAGTGAACCACGCATGCGGTTGCTCCTCAAGGTTCCGGAAAACCTAGTAGTGGATTAACACCACAAGATCAGCCGTCACTTGCCAGAGTGGCGGTTGTTCTTTGTATGGGTGCGCTTCACAATGATCGAGACCGTACATGTACGATGCCGGCGTCACCAGCCTTGAAGGCATGACAAGTCAGTCAGTATATTCCCCTTATTACGCAATTCGCCAGTCAGGCTTATCACCTGGCTGGCGTTTTTGTTATTACGGGTTATCAGTATGGTTCCTCATGATCGTATTCACCATACTCGCAGCCAATATGGGTGGCCTCGACTTCATCGACCAGTGTGAGCCCATCACCTTGCTTATCGTACAGCTTAATAGTGCCCCAACCATTGCCGCCGTTCCAAAGACGCTTGTGGCGTTTGCTGCCGTCAGGGGCTTCATAGTTGATCTGCAGCATATCTTTCTTCAGACAATGTACTTCCGTCTCCATCACGGCGTGGATGCTCTCCTGACGCACATGCCAGATAACCTCATTCTCATGCTCCTCAAAGGAGAATGCTGTTTTGACCATCAGGTGCAGGTGGGAGAAGTTGAAATCGTACTCCTTGCCCTCATAATAGAACACGCCGAGCAGCCGGCGGTCCAGCGGCACAAAATAGATCTTGGGCCTGCCGCCGCCGATGTCGAAAACGCTGTTATGGAGCTGCTGGCCGGTCTTTTTGCTGACAAGGCAGTTGGAGGACAGCCAGACCCATGGCGTGGTAAAGTCCCGGCCCCAGTTTTTATCGGCATAGCCGTAGCACTTCTCCTGCGTGACGGTGTATTGCTTGCCGTTAAAAGTGATCGTTCCGCTGTATGCGCTTTTCATACCTTCGGCATGCCAGTACATGGCGAAAGCTTCCGCATCGCGAAGGGGCTTGCTGGCACCGTAACCCACGTTGAAGGCGATCTGCTTATCGATGGTCAGATCCCATGACATTTGTCCGGCATCGCACATCCACTCAGGGTGAAAAGTGGCTTCTTCTGGTGTAATGTTAATGCTGCCTTTTAGCATTGTCTCGCTGGCCAGACAGTCAGCAGCTTCGATCTTATAGGGAGCGTCGTCGTGCATGCTGACATCCTTCCAAGCGAAGAACCGGTGCAGCTGGCAGGCATCCTCGCCCCAGGTGCCTGCCTTCACCATCAGATAGGATGGCTTTTTCCCCGCGGCTTGGTTTTCAGGCAGCTGGCCCAGGACAGGCTCATCCTCTGCCAGGGCAGGATTGCAGACATAGAATTCGATAAAGAACGGCTTGTCTTCACCGGTTACCGCATCCTGCGCCGTAAAAGAGTGCCACCACCAGTCATAGCCCTGGTGGGCCAAGGGGCCGTGAAGCATACAGGCATCACGGGTTATATCGTGATGATTGAACATAAATATCGCTTTCTTTCAAAGTGTAATACTGGCCAGCATGGATTGGATGATCCGGAGCAACTGCTCAGTGTTGGCGACATCTGTGAGGTAGCGTTTGCCATGCTGGCTGACCTCCAATGATGTATGATGTTCAGAAAGTGGCTGGGTGATAGTTTACAGGTCTTTCTCCATTCTGACGCAGCGGAAGGTGTCTCCGTCCACGGCCTCGCCGCATACCTCATAGAGCATCTGCTCATAAAAGGGGACTTTGTTTTCCCGGCTTTCAACGACGGCTTTGATATAGCCCAGCTCTTCGGCCCATTCCTCGCACTCGCTGACAACCATCGTCCCGATGCCCTGATGCCTGTACTCCGGCAGAACGACGACCCGGCCGATCATGATCTTACGCTCATCCAGTGGGTACATCCGGGCTGTGGCGATCGGAAAGTCGTTATCGGTCACAACGATGTATTTCGTATCGGGTCCGTCATGTTCATCAAACTCCTGCTGGAGCGTGATGTGATGCTTTTTTGCCATGGCCTGGATCCGGACATAATAGGCCCCCGCCTGCTGCCAGGTTTCCGTAGCCCGGATAACGGCAAAGGAGGGCAGTTCCCTGATCTCAGCGATATCCGATTCAAAAAGCTGATAGTTATGAAGCCTGATGCTCTCTTCCTCCCGGCCAAACTCATGATATCCGTATTCTGCTGGAAAGGCGATGGGCATGCCGGTAAACGCACGGCCGTCCGTGTCGATCACACGGATGATTTTACCTTCGTATTGCAGCATCTTCATGATCGTGCCATCTCCACAAGGGTCTCGCCGGTCAGGCGGTAGGTCGTCCACTCATCCATGGGGTCAGCGCCGAGAGAAAGATAGAAATCGATACTGGGCCGATTCCAATCCAGGCAGGACCATGCTTTTGCCTGTTCAGGATCAGATATTTTCACATTGGCGAAGATCGTCGAAGTTGCCATCACCATCACCTCCCTGCAAATGATGAGGCAACCTTTTCAGAAGAACCCACTGCGGTAGTAAGACCAGAAGAGGTATTCTTCATCCTTATTCTACCCGAATTATCTATCTGGCGCAATAGGGTTTTCTCTTTCAACTTGAAATCTCTTTAAGCAATTGGCTCATAGTGCAGCCCTAGTAGAACGTCCTCCAGTTAACTGGAGGACGTTCTACTAGAATGCCTTCCGGGTGGTTGTGCGTGACCTCAGAAAAAATTGCGGAATGTATTGCAATTTGCAATTCTCCATGGCATAATGAGGTTGTGAAGGGTACTGGTTATGAATGAGTACTTTGAGGTAGATGTCACCAAGACATCATTTGATTGGGATGATGAAAAAGAAAGGATCAACTTCATTAAGCACAGCGTTCATTTTAAAACTGCGGCTAGAGTCTTCTTTGACCCATACAAGTTGATTCGTGAGGATGAAGAGCATCAGAATGAATTGAGATATGATGTGCTTGGAAAGGTTGGTAAAGTGTTGTTCGTTGTTTGCACATTTCTTGAAGGCGACACGATTCGATTGATTTCAGCCAGACCAGCGACAAAGGCCGAGAAAGCGAGGTATGAACATGGCGAAGATCAAGATGAGTGAACTCATGATTCCTCTTTCCGATGAAGAAAGGAAAGAGCTGGAGGAAGCAGAAAAGCGGCTACCTTATTTTGACGAAGACAGTCCGGAGATGACGGCTAAACAGCTGCAGCAGTTCAAGAGAATGTACAGTGAAGACAGAACGAAACGAACCGTTTCCATTCGCCTTTCTAAGAACACTTACGATAAGGCGCGAACATATGGGAAAGGATACACTGCATTCCTAAGCCGCTTGTTAGATGTGGCCATCAATGATGAGAACCTTGTACGTAAATGTGTGTGAATAGAATATTCTAAAAACTCATAATAACAAGGGGGATTACAGGATGAAAATCGGATGCGTAAAAGAGATCAAGAACAACGAGTTCCGCGTGGGCCTGACGCCGGACAATGTAAAGGCATACGTTGCCGCGGGTCATCATGTTTACATGGAAAAGGGGGCCGGGGTGGGGTCCGGCTTTTCGGACAACGAGTACGTGAATGCCGGCGCTTCCCTGATCGATAACGCGGAGGATGTATGGCATCTGGTGGATATGATGGTGAAGGTGAAGGAGCCCCTGGAAGAGGAATATCCTCTTTTCCATAAAGGGCTCATCCTGTATACATACTTGCATCTGGCCGCGGACAAACAGCAGACGGACGCCCTGCTGAAGGGGGAAGTCAAGGCCGTGGCCTATGAAACGATCGATGATCATGGGCATCTTCCCTGCCTGGCGCCGATGAGCCAGATTGCGGGAAGGCTCTCCATCCAGGAAGGCGCGAAATATCTGGAAAAGAAGTATGGCGGAGAGGGGATTCTTCTGGCGGGCGTCCCCGGCACGCCGAAAGCGAACGTGGTGATTCTCGGCGGCGGCACCGTGGGCATGAATGCCTGCAAAATCGCGGTGGGCATGGGCGCGAATGTGACGATCCTGGATATCAACCTGAAGAGGCTGGAAGAACTGGACAATATGTTCGGCGCGCATATCCAGACGCTCGTTTCGACTGACAGCAATATCGAGCGGGTGCTGAAGGACGCGGACCTGGTGATTGGGTCCGTGCTGATTCCGGGTGGCTCGACGCCGAAGCTCTTCAAGCGGAAGTATCTGACCGAAATGAAGGAAGGCGCCGTTTTTGTGGACGTGGCCATTGACCAGGGCGGATGCGGCGAGAGCAGCCATGTGACGACGCACGATGATCCGGTGTATATCGAGGAAGGGGTTGTTCACTATTGCGTCGGCAATATGCCCGGCGCGGTGCCGAGAACGTCCACGATTGCGCTGACCAACGCGACGCTGAAATACGGCCTTCAGATCGCGGAGGCGGGGCTGGAGGCAGCGTGCGGGAAGTCTGAGGCCATTAAGACCGGGGTGAACTGCTATCTGGGCAAGCTGACGAATCGGAACGTCGCGCTGGCCCATGGGTATGAGTATACCGATCTCAAGGATCTGATCTGATGCGATCTCGGTCTTAAAACACCGTTTTATGGCCGAGGCCGCGAACCGCGGGCACCAATCCGGTTCCGCGGGGAATAAGACTTGTGGTCGTTAAAACAGAACAGGGGAGTGGTTTTTCGCCATTTCCCTTCTTTTATGGCTGGTTGTTAGTCAAAGCTAACAGGAACGGAAGCTCTGGCCAGGAACGGCAACAGGGGGGCCGGTTCGGATTATATTCGGGCAGGAGGAGGCGTCAAGCGGTTTTCGGCCCGATAGGGACGCCTTGCCAAACGGACATTCATCCGATATAATCTGCGGGGAAGAAAGACGCTTTTTCGCGCCTGTGCTTTTTTGGATTTTTGTTTGTAAAGGAGAGACCGCGAAACCCAATGCACTACATTATCCTGGACCTGGAGTGGAACCAGCCCATCTCCTGGCAAAGCCCGGTATACCGCAGAGTGGGGGACCGGCTGATATTTGAAATGATCCAGATCGGCGCTGTGAAGATGGGGGAGGATCTGACGATCATGGACAGCGTTTCCATCCCCATCGCGCCGACCCACTATCTGAAGATTCATCCCCGGATCCGGCGGATGACCGGCCTGGGGGAGGAAGAACTGGCCGGAGCGCCCTCCTTCCGGGCGGCGATGGAGGAATTTATCGCCTGGTGCGGAGAGGATTACGCTCTGCTGACCTGGGGTTGCGACGACGTCAGCGTCCTGCAGCAGAACATCAACTTCTTCGAGTGCAACGACCTGCGGCTACCCCCAGTGTGCGACATTCAGAAGCTGTTTGCCCAGGTGCACGGGATGAAGGACCGGCCCAGCCTGCAGAAGGCGATGGAGCTGATGAACATCCCGGCGGACGAGCGGCTGTCGTTCCACAACGCGCGGAACGACGCCTGGTATACGGCGCTGGTTTTTCAGACCGTGCCGGATCCGGCGGCGGCGCTAAGCTGCGTGCAGCGGCCGAAGAACCTGATTCACAAAACGCCGCAGAGCTGGAAATCCGACGCGGAGCTGTTTTCCTCCGTCCGGGAGGCGCTCTCTTGCGAGACGGCCGCGAAGCCGATCTGCCCCCGGTGCGGCAGGAATTTGGCGCTGGACGGCGAATATGTACCTCAAACGCCGGATAAATATATCGGCGTAGGGAAGTGCAAGAGCCATGGGAAGCTGCTGATCCGGCTGAGGCTTCGGCCGGAGGAGGAAGGGAAGGTTTCGCTGAAGATTTCGACGGCGCCGGCGAACCGGGCGAATGTGGCCTATGTACACACCAAGCAGTTCCAGATTTCGCAGATGGAAGAGCGGCCGGATCCGGACGAGGCTCTGCGGCAGGCGGCCCGGTCCAGCGTTCCGTTTGAAGGCTGAAAAGTGACGATTTTTGGAGTAAAAGAGGGACGGGATTTCTGTGCGGAGCACAGAGGCCGGAACGGCAACCCTGAAGAAGGAGGACTCGTTTGATGATCAACGTCCGTACCCAGAATACCGAAGCGACGCTGCCGGAGGGCAGCACCGTCCGCGCCTGCCTGGAGGCATTGAACGCCCTGCCGGATGGGACCCTGGCGGCCCTGAAGGGCGGGCTGGTGGTGGAGCTGAACGAAAAGATAAACGAGAGCTGCTCGCTGCTGCCGCTGACCCTGGACCATGACGAGGGGCGGCGGGTGTACGAGCGGTCGCTGCGGTTTGTGATGCTGCTGGCGCTGAAGCATCTGTTCCCCTACGAGCAGGTCCGGATCGAATACTCCGTGGGATACGGGGTGTTCGTGCGGATGCCGGGGCGGGTGCTGCACCGGCAGGAGATCGTGAAGATCGAAAACGAGATGCGTCGGCTGATCGACCTGGATCTTCCGTACGAAAAGAAGCAGTGGAAGAAGGAAGACGCCATCGACTACTTCGCCGAGGAGCAGCAGCCCGACAAGGTGGAGCTGCTGGAGCGGCGGCCGCTGCCCACCTTCAACATGTACGCGGTGGACGGCATGTGGGAATATTTCTACGGGGCCATGGCCCCCTCCACCGGGGCGGTGAAGGTGTTCACGCTCTTTGAGCTGCGGGGCGGATTCGTGCTGCAGCTGCCGGCGGCGAAGGACCACCTGCACGCGGCGCCCTATGCCTACCGGCCGAAGCACCTGGAAATCTTCCGGCAGAGTGCCGACTGGTGCAATATTCTGGGGATCCGGAATGTGTCCGACGTATCGGCGATGATCGATCAGAAGCGGCTGAGAAACTTTATCCGGGTGAACGAGGCGCTGCACGAGGGGGCCCTCAGCGCTATTGCGGAGAACATTTCCAGGCAGTTTAAGCACGTGGTGCTGGTGGCGGGGCCCTCCTCCAGCGGGAAGACCACCTTTGCCGGCCGGCTGGCGGTGCACATGCAGGTGCAGGGGCATCCGGCCCGGCGCATCTCCATGGACGATTTCTATTTCGAGCGGGCGGACATCGCCCCCGGGCCCGACGGGGAGGTCGATCTGGAGGCCCTGGAGGCGCTGGATCTGTCCCTGATGGCGGAGAAGATTTCCGCGCTGCTCAATGGGGAAAGCGTATCGATGCCCACGTTCAATTTTACCACCGGGAAGCGGGAATACGTGACCGAGCCGGTGACCCTGCGGGCGGACGAGGTGCTGATCCTGGAGGGGATCCACGGGCTGAACCCGGCGGTATCCGGGCTCTTCCCCGCCGACGAGGTGTACCGGATCTTCGTTTCCGCCCTGACGTGCCTGAACCTGGACGACCACAACCGGATCCGGACCACGGATGTGCGGCTGCTGCGCCGGGTGGTGCGGGATTACCTGTTCCGGGGGACCGACCCGGAGGAGACCCTGGCCATGTGGCCTTCCGTCCGGCAGGGGGAGGAAAAATGGATTTTTACCTACCAGGAGAACGCCGACAGCATGTTCAACACGGCGCTGCACTACGAGCTGCCCGTGCTGAAGGCGCCGGTGTATGACCTGCTGCGGAAGATCCCGGAGGAATCGCCCAACTATCTGATGGCGCGGCGGCTGATCAAGACGCTGAACTATCTGCCGGACGTGGATCCGGAGATCCTCGACGAGATTCCGCCCCTGAGCCTGCTGCGGGAGTTCATCGGCGGATGCACTTTGGAAGAGAAGTAAGGGGAAATACCTCAGCGCTGCGCTTGTTGGATTGAACAGCTACGGGGGAACAGAGAAAGCCCGGCCTCCGGCCGGGCTTTCAGACTGTTCGGGACAAAGAGAAAAGGAGAAAAAGAAGATGAAATTATGGGCCGGACGCTTTGGCAAAGCCACCGATCAGCTGGTGGACGACTTCCATTCCAGCATTTCCTTTGACCAGCGGCTCTTCGAGCAGGACATCACGGGCTCCATCGCCCATGCCACCATGCTGGGAGAGGAAGGGATTATTCCCCAGGAGGACGCGGAGAAGATCGTGGAGGGGCTGCGGGGCATCCTGGCGGACGCGAAGGCGGGGACCATCCAGTGGCGGACCGACGCGGAGGACATCCACATGAATGTGGAGGCCCTGCTGACCGAGCGGATCGGCGAGGCGGGGAAGCGGCTGCACACCGGGCGCAGCCGGAACGATCAGGTGGCGCTGGATACCCGGATGTACGCGCGGCTGGCCAGCCGGGAGGCGGAAACCCTGCTGGAGGAGCTGGTGGGGGCGCTGCTGGACATCGCGGAGAAGCACCTGCATACCATCATGCCCGGGTATACCCATTTGCAGAAGGCGCAGCCCATCACCCTGGCGCATCACATGATGGCGTACGTCCAGATGTTTTTGCGGGACCGGGAGCGGTTTGCCCGGGCGTATGAGGCGGCGGACGTGATGGTGCTGGGGTCCGGGGCGCTGGCGGGAACCACCTATCCCCTGAACCGGGAACGGGTGGCGGAGCTGCTGGGGTTCAGCCGGATCTCGGAAAACAGCCTGGACGGGGTGTCGGACCGGGACTTCCTGCTGGACTATCTGGCGGCGGCCTCCATCGCCATGATGCACCTGTCCCGGTTCTGCGAGGAGCTGATCCTGTGGAGCTCCAACGAGTTCCGGTTCGTGGAGATGGACGATGGGTTTGCCACCGGATCCAGCATCATGCCCCAGAAGAAAAACCCGGACGTGGCGGAGCTGATCCGGGGAAAGACCGGGCGGGTATACGGGGATCTGATGACCCTGCTGACGGTGATGAAGGGGATTCCGCTGGCGTACAACAAGGATATGCAGGAGGACAAGGAGGCGTTTTTTGACGCCCGGGATACGCTGCTGAAGAGCCTGACGGTGTTCACGGCGATGCTCCGGACGGTGACCTTCCGGACGGACGTGATGGAGAAGGGGGCCGCCGGCGGCTTTACCAACGCCACGGACTGTGCGGATTACCTGGTGCGCAAGGGGGTCGCGTTCCGGGACGCCCACCGGGTGGTGGGGGAGCTGGTGGCCCATTGCCTGAGCGAGGGAAAGGCGCTGCTGGACCTGAGCCTGGAAGAGCTGAAGCAGTTCCATCCGGCGTTTGAGGAGGACGCGTTTGAGGCCATGAGCCTGCTGACCTGCGTGGAGAAGAGAGATATTCCGGGGGCGCCGGCGCCGGCCCAGGTCCAGGCGGCGATCGACCATGCCCGCGCTTCGCTTACAAGATAAAACAGCAAGAATTGGAAACAGAATGTTGACAGAACTGTAAAGAATATGTAAAATACATCCGTTGGCACTTTTTTTGGATATTCCGTAAGGAGGAGAAGAGACGGATGAAACGGTTTGTGAGCCTGATCCTGTGCCTGGCGATGGCACTGAGCATGACTGCCGCACTGGCGGAGACCACCATCAACCCCAGCGAGAACCGGGGGATTAGCATTGACGAAGCGGAGCCCAACGTATGGGAGGACGCGCGGCTGTCCCCGACCACGGGGCGGGTTCTGGCGGATGTGAAAAACAGCGCGCCGACCGACGGGTTTGCGGGGCTGGCGATTACCGGGCGGTACATGCCCATGCTGGTGCAGATCGATAACGCGGAGGGCGGCATCGGATACGACAGCGACGGAAAATGGACCGGGAAGCGGGCGCCCTGGGGCGCCCAGTACGCGGACGTGATTTACGAAACGCCGCTGTACCGGCAGGGGGATACCCGGCTGAGCTTCCTGTTTTCGGACCTGATTCCCGACAGCGTGGGGCCGCTGCGGTCCGCGCGGCTGTTCCATGCCTGGCTGCGGGAAGAGTGGGACTGCGGGTTCATCTTCTATGGCCAGCAGGAATATACCGAGACCAACGTGCCCGCGGTGTTCAAGGAAACGGGCGCGGACGAAAAAGGCTGGGTGAAGGACGAATCCGGCAAGGTGATTGACGGAGCGGGCGTCCTGTTCCTGGGGACGGTGGGATCCAGCAAGCCCTGGAAGCAGTATTTTGACGTGTACGAAAAGGTGAAGCTGCAGAAGCCCCACGACAAGACTGTGAACGCGGCGGCGGTTTCCTCCCTGATTCTGAGCGATTTTGAGGCGGCGAACCACACCTGGCTGTTTACCGACGGGGAGCCGGACTGGGATGACGACGCGGAAGAGATTTACGTGAACTGGGCCACCGGGAACCTGAAGTACTACAACAGCTATCTGGAATATGACGAGGATGAAGAGTGCTACTACCGGTACATGAAGGACCTGGTGAATGATTCCAAGGACTGGGAATACAAGACGCTGGCGGTGAAGAACAAGCTGGAGGCGGAATCCATCCCCTTCGCGAACATCATCGTGCAGTTTACGCAGATGGACTGGGTGCGCACGGACGCGCCGAAGCCCACCGTGCTGGGAACCGGGAACGCCGACTACTTCCAGAAGGGGAAGCATATGGCGGGGGTCTGGCAGCGGAAGACCCTGAGCGACCGGACGGTGTTCTATGACGAGAACGGCGAGGAAATCAAGCTGCAGCGCGGCCGGACGCTGATTATCGTGATGGACTACGAGTATGACCATCGGTCGGTGAGCTACGAGTAATCCATCGGACGCAGTCGTCTTTCGGGACGGATCATCCGTGCGCCGCACAGAGGATCCGTCCCTTTTGCGCGACTGAAAAGCAATGAAAAATGTAACGAAAAGCTTGCATTTTTGGGCAAAATAGTCTAAAATTCAAGAAGAAAAGGTTACGAAAGGGTGTTCGATTTGGCGAAGCGGATTCTGCTGGTGGACGATGAGCCTCTGATCCTTAAGGGGCTGAAATATACGCTGGAACAGGAAGGGTATGAGACGGACAGCGCGACGGACGGGGAAGAGGCTCTGCGGAAATTTGAGAACAGCGCCTATGATCTGATCCTGCTGGACGTGATGCTGCCCAAGCTGGATGGGATATCCGTCTGCCAGCGGATCCGGGAACAGAGCGACGTGCCGATCATCATGCTCACGGCCAAGGGCGAGGATATGGACAAGATCCTGGGCCTGGAGTACGGGGCGGACGATTACATGACCAAGCCCTTCAACATCCTGGAGGTCAAGGCCCGGATCAAGACGATTTTCCGCCGGGTCAGCGCCAGTGCGCAGCAGCAGGAGCAGCGGGTCATCCGGGTGCACGACATGGACGTGAACCTGGTGAAGCGCAGCGTGATGCTGGGCGGAAAGGACGTCAAACTGACGGCGAAGGAATTCGACCTGCTTCAGCTGTTTGTGACCAACCGGGGGACGGTTTTCAGCCGGGAGCAGATGCTGGAGACGGTGTGGAAGTACGATTACGCCGGCGACGCCCGCACGGTGGATGTGCACATCCGCCGCCTGAGGGAGAAGATCGAACGGGATACCTCGCAGCCGGAGTTCATCTTCACCAAGTGGGGAGTTGGTTACTATTTCACGGATCAGGACTAAAGTCAGGGCTTTTCTGGCCAGCATAAGGGTGAAAATCCTGCTGGCCTTTTTTGTCGTTGTGGGGGCCAGCTTCATCGTCGCGGCCAACAATATGAACGGGGTGGTGCGGAATTATCTGACCGGGCAGCGGACCCGGGAGGACACCCAGGCGGCGGAGAACCTGGCGGCGATCTACGCGCCGCTGTTTCAGAGCGGGGACGTGACGGACCTGAACAACCGGCTGCAGGAGGACGCCCTGGGGCTGGACGGGCGGCTGCTGCTGGTGGACACGGACGGGAAGGTCCAGTACGACAGCCTGAACGGATTCTGCGGACAGCGGCTGCAGCTTTCGGAGGTGCTGCGGGTGCTCAGCGGGGAGGATACGGCCTCCTACGGCATGCACCGGGCGGACCGGGAGGCGGTTTACCGCATGACGGGGGAAGCGGAGGCGGAATACGTGGCCTATGGGGCCCACGAAATGACGGGATCCCGGGGGCTGATCGGGGCGCTGGTGTACGTGAGCCGGATCCAGGGCATGATGGATTCCATGAACCAGGTGAGCCGGCAGCTGAACACGGTGTTCGCGCTGATCGGGGTGGTGACCCTGGTGCTGGCGCTGTTCCTGAGCCGGGTGGTGACCAGCCCCATCGTCAACCTGAGCCGGACCATGCGCCGCATGGGAGAGGGCGACCTGAGCGTCCGCGTTCCGGAAAAGGGCAGCGGGGAGCTTTTGCAGCTGGCGGTCAACTACAACACCATGGCGGCCCAGCTGGAGAAGATGGACCGGAGCCGGAACCAGTTTGTTTCCAACGCCAGCCATGAGCTGAAAACCCCGCTGACCAGCATGAAGATCATGCTGGAGACCATGCTGTACGAGCCGGACATGCCAGCGGAGCTGCGGCAGGAGTTTATGCGGGACATCAATCAGGAGATCGACCGGCTGACCCAGATCATCACGGATCTGCTGACCCTGACCCGGATGGACAACCGGCAGGACGCGATGAAGATGGAGGATCTGGACATGTCTGCGCTGACGGAGGAGATCGCCCGGCTGCTGCGGCCGGTGGCGGAAAAGCGGGGGCAGAAGCTGATCTGCCGCGCGGCGCCGGGGCTGCGCATGCGGGGGGACGGCGGCAAGCTGAACCAGGTGCTGTACAACCTGACGGACAACGCCATGAAGTATACCCAGGACGGGGGGACCGTGCAGGTCAGCCTGGAGGAAGAGGGGGAGAACCTGGTCTGGCGGGTGAAGGACAACGGCGTCGGGATCCCCCGGGAGGATCAGGAGCATATTTTCGACCGGTTCTACCGGGTGGACAAGGCCCGGAGCCGGGATACCGGCGGCACGGGGCTGGGGCTGAGCATCGTGAAACAGATGGTGGGGCTCCACGGCGGCAGCATCCGGGTGGAAAGCGAGCCGGGGAAGGGCAGCTGCTTTATCGTGACCCTGCCCCGGGACCGGGAAGGGGGTCGGACGGCCGGATGAGGCGCAGAAGACTTTTGGCTTTAACGCTGGCGATGATGCTGGGGCTGAGCGGATGCGCCGCCCGCCCCGTGGGGGAGGACGAGGAAAAACCGGCGCCGACCCTGCCCCGGGCATCGGTGGAATGGACGGCGCCGGACGGGGACTTCATTTACGGGGAGCCCGGCCTGTGGACGCTGTATCTGCCATCGCGCAACGGGCTGAACCTGGCGGCGCAGCACGTGCAGAGCACGCCGGGGATCCTGCGGTCGGAGGAGGCGGAGGCCATCGCCCGGGAGCTGCTGGCGTATCCGGCCAACCAGCAGGTGGACGCCCTGGGAGGGGGCGTGCAGCTGGCGCTGGCGGCGGAAAACCCGGTGGAATACAGCGGAGGCGTGGTGACGGTGAACCTGGCGTCCTCGGCGCTGGGGCTGGGATACCGGGGGGTGTATACCCTGGGGCTGGCCCTGGCGTCGACCCTGTGCGAGCTGGAAAACGTCCGGTGCGTGAACGTGCTGGTGGCGGGGCAGAGCGTGAGCCTGGATACGGGGGGCATGCTGCCCATGGGAAGCGTCACGGCCCATCCGGGGGAGAACCTGCCGGTGCTGTGGGAGCAGATGGAAGCCCGGAAGACGCCGGTGGGGAGCGACGCGGCGCAGACGCCGCTGACCTCGTATATGACGCTGTATTTCCCGCTGGACAACGGGCAGGGGATCATCTGCGAAAACAGGACGCTGACCTTTCCGGGGCAGACGCCGGGGCTGATGGCTTCGGCCATCCTGGAGGCCCTGAGCCAGGGCGCCATGTACCTGACCGGGGTGACGGAGATGCCGGACCTGATGAGCCAGATGATCTACGAGCCCCTGACCAGCGAGCTGGCGGACGGCGGACGGATGATTACCCTCAGCTTCCGGGAGGGCGTGGAGGCGGAATGGCAGGCGGCGGGGGTGGATCCCGCGTGCCTGGCGGCGGCGATCTGCTACAGCCTGACGACCTTTATCCCCGGGACGGCGGGGGTGGCGATCCGGGTGGGGGACCGGCCGATGACCAGCCTGCGGAGCGAAAAGTTCGGGGAGGTCCCGGTGCTGGGAGGGCTGCTGCGGCGGTCCGGCTTCGGGAATTATCTGATGGGACAGACCACGGTGTACTTCATCCGGGACGGGCGGCTGGCCCCCGCGGAGAAGAGCGTGGACCGGGGCCGGGCGGACAGCCTGCGGGCCCAGCTGGCGGCGCTGACGGAGGGCCCGGACGCCCGGGAGCGGGCGGAAGGGCTGGAGGCGGCGCTGCCGGAGGGCACCGGGGAGGAGGATGTGCTGGGCGTCGCGCTGGAGGGCGACGCGGTGCTGGTGAACCTGAGCGAGAGCTTCCGGTCCGGGATCCAGCGGATGGGCCGGGAGGCGGAGACGCTGCTGTGCTACAGCATGGTGAATACCCTGTGCCTGAACAGCGGGGCCCGGCGGGTCTGCTTCTTTTTCGAGGGGGAACAGGTGGAATATATCGCGGGAACGGTTTACTGGGCCGGGGTGTTTGACTATAACACCGGACTTTGCGAGGAGAGCTTTGGATGAGGCGGACAAGGATGATCAGAAGGAAGGCGTTATGGCCGGCCCTGGGGCTGATTCTGGGGCTGATTCTTGGGCTGGTCCTGCCGGGCGGGCGGGCCGCGGCGGAGGCGATTTCCCCGCTGCACAAGGTGACCAATACCTATACCGACACCCGGAACGACAACAAATCGGTGGTGCGGCTCTGGCACGCGGAGACGGCGCTGGAGAGCGTCACCGAGGAGATCAACGGCATCGCGGAGCACTGGGCGGCGGAGATCGGGCCGGGGCTGCCGGAGGCGAGGAACAACACCAAGCTCAACAGCCGGGTGGACGTGGAGATCCGATACAGCCGGACGGGGCACAAATGGCTCAGCTTCCTGGTGCAGGCCCGGACCCAGTATCACCGGGATCTGACGGATCAGATCTTTACCACCCGGACCTATGATATGGAAACCGGGGAACGGATCCGCCTGACGGACATTTTCGACGGGGAGGCGGAGACCTGGCGGATGCTGGCCGACGGGGTGCGGGAGGGCCTGACCGCCTACTGGCCGGAGGAGACGCCGGACCCGGAGAAGCTGGAGGCCCTTTGCGCAAGGGAGGCGCTGGAGCGGGCAGACTTTACGATGCACGGGATGAGCCTGGTGCTGCACTATCCGGCGGAGGCCCTGTACGAAGGAAAGAAGACCCTGATGCAGGTGACCTTCTTCTATCCGAAGATCCGGGACATGATGACGGAGACCGCCTGGGCGGAGACGGACAACCTGTCCTATTACAAAACCTGCGCCCTGACCTTTGACGACGGGCCCAGCGGCACCAACACCCCGAAGGTGCTCAACAGCCTGATGGAAACCGGGGCTGCGGCCACCTTCTTCGTCATCGGGAACCGGATTGAGGAATACGATTACCTGGTGCAGCGGGAACATGACGAAGGCCACGCCATCGGCAGCCACAACTGGAACCACGGGAACGCGGCCAAAGCGTCCAAAGCCGCCCTGCGGGCCATGCCGGCGAAGGTGAACAAGGCGATGATCAAGGTGATCGGGATTCCGGTGCGGTACGACCGGGTGCCCGGGGGGCGGTATCCGCCGATGATCAAGGCCAAGGTGGGCTGGAGCTACATCCAGTGGAGCCTGGATACCTATGACTGGCGGGGGCGGAAGACCACGGCGGTCATGAGCAAGGTGAAAAAGGCCATTCAGGACGGGGATATCATTCTGTGCCACGATATCAAGGACAATACCCCCGAGAGCACGAGGCAGATGGTGCGGTATCTGGAGGAGGAGGGGTATATGCTGCTGACGATTGACGAGCTCTTTGCCAAGGATGAGGTGGAGCTGCAGCCGGATACGGTGTATTATCGGTGCGTGGATGGGGATACCAGCAAGAGATCGGATACATGAGGGCCGAAAAGGGGCTTGCCATGTGGGGGATTCTGTGATAAAATACCGGCAAATGAACCGGAACCAACATGTTTCGGCAATGAAAAGAGGAGGGTTTTTCATGAAGAAGCTTGTTTCTTTGCTGCTGTCGCTTATGCTGGTACTGAGCCTTTGTGCCTTTGGCGCGTCCGCGGAGGATTATTCCGGATACACCATCCGGATTTATTCCAATTCCAACTCTCCGGAGCGGACCACCTGGCTGATCAACGCCGCGAAGGAGGCGGGCTTCACCATCTCCATCGATGACAATACCGTCATTTCCGGCGATACGGCGGCGGTGCAGGCGGCGGACGAAAACAAGGACGGGGACCTGATCTTCGGCCTGAACGAGACTCGCTGGAGCCAGCTGGTCAAGGGGAATTACGCCAACCTGAAGATTGCGGACTGGACCCCCACCTGGGCGGACAAGGTCGGCGACTTCAAGTATGACGGCAAGGCCTACGGCATCGTGATCCAGAACGTGCTGATGCTCTATCGGAACGACGAGCTGGGCACCAACGGGGAAAAGCTGCACTTTGAGCACTGGGCCGATATCGTCAAGTCCGGCTACAAGTGGTACCGGCAGGGCAAGGTGGGCGGCACCACCAACGCCAACATCAACAGCGCCATGCTGTATCCCTTCGTGGATCCCACTTCCCCCGCGGGCGGAATTTCCGTGGACGGCTGGAAGACCCTGTGGGCCTACTGCGCGGGCGGCAACTTCACCGGCGACAAATACGGCCTGGATCCCCTGATCCGGGGCGATGTGCAGGTGTCCACCTTCTATTCCTCCTCCCTGTACGGGAACATTGAGGCGGCCGAGGAAGCCGGCATCGAGACCGCGCTGCACGGCACCCTGACCCCCGAAAACTGGGCCCTGGTGGAGATTGACGACGGCACGTATTACATCGCCGAATATCTGGGCATCCTGGACCGGGAAGGCCGGACCGAGGAACAGACCAAGGCCGTGGAAGCCTTTGCCGAGTGGTTCGGCTCCGCCGAGACCCAGGCGGCCTGGTCCGAGGAATTCGACAGCTATCCCTGCAACCAGGAAGCGGCCGCGGCCGTCTTTGACGAGACGCCCGCCATCTACACCATTCCGAACTTCGCCCTGAACAAGATCGAAGGCACGGATCTGAGCTACGCCGAATACGTGGCGGCGCACAGCGCGGAATGGACCAATATCATGACCAACCTGGGCTTCTACTGGGCGGACAACGCGGCCGCGCCGGCGGAACCCGACTGGGACAATCTGGATTGGGCGGTCATGACCCAGAAGGCGGAATAAGGAAAACGATTCGGGGGGCGGCCCGGTTTCCGGGCCTCCCCCGTTTTTTCGATTGTACGTAACTGTTCAGCCCTGCAGGCGCGGCGCTGAGGGGTTTCCAGGAGAGGGGAATACCTCAGAGGGCGGAGCGGATGAACAGCTTCGATTGTAAAAGGAGTGGAGCGCATTGATTCAGCTGAAGGATATCGTGGTTACGTTCGGGGAGTTTGAAGCCCTGCACAGGATCAACGTGCACGTGAAGGAAGGGGAATTCTTCACCTTCCTGGGGCCCAGCGGATGCGGCAAAACCACCACGCTGCGGACGATTACCGGGTTTATCGAGCCCTCCTCGGGGACGGTGATGATGAAGGGGCAGGACATCACCCATGTGCCCATCGAAAAGCGGAACATCGGCATCGTTTTCCAGAGTTATGCCTTGTTCCCCACCATGACGGTGCACGACAATATCGCCTTCGGCCTGAAAATCCAGAAGCTGAAGAAGCCGGAGATCGAAGAAAAGGTCCGGTCCATTGCCCGCAAGGTGGATCTGTCCGACGCGCAGCTGGCCAAGGCGGTCAGCCAGCTCTCCGGCGGCCAGCAGCAGCGGGTGGCCATCGCCCGGGCCCTGGTGACGGAGCCGGCGATCATCTGCATGGACGAGCCGCTGAGCAATCTGGACGCCAAGCTTCGGGTGCAGCTGCGCAACGAGCTGAAGCAGATGCAGAAGGACTTCGGCATCACCACCATCTACGTGACCCACGATCAGGAGGAAGCCCTGACCCTGAGCGACCGGATCGCGGTGTTCAACAACGGCGCCATCGAGCAGATCGGGACCCCCAACGAGGTATACAATTTCTCGAAAACGGAGTTTGTGGCCAACTTCATCGGGGACATCAACCGCCTGGTGTCGGGCATGGCGAGCAAGCTGAACCTGGACCCCGGGATGCATCATTTTATCCGCCTGGAGCGGGTGCGGGTGAACCGGCCGGCGGACGCGGACGAATTCCAGATGCCGGGGGTCATCATGAGCCGGGAATACTATGGGCTGTACATCAAGTATTACATCAACGCCGGGGGCGAGACCATCAAGGTGATCGAGAAGAACGACGGCATCAATATCTATGAACCGGGCCAGAACGTCACGGTGGGGATTCATCCCTCCGACGTGATGAGCTATCCGGGCGGAAATTGAGGTGAGCGCATGCAGGCTTACGCGAAAAAGGCAGGCAGGGGAGGGAAGATCGACGCTGCCCTGCTGTACAAGATCTTCGGGGGCGTGCTGTTCCTGTACCTGTTTCTGGGGTTTATGGTGGTGCCCTGTCTGAACACCCTGACCTCCATTTTCAGCACGAGGGACGCCGCGGGCCAGACGGATCCCTTTGCCGTGATCCGTTTCTTCTTCGCGGGGAACATGCCCAGCTTCGTGCTGAATTCCCTGAAGCTGGCGGTGGCGCTGGTGGTGACGGTGAATGTCGTGGGGATCAGCATCGTGCTGCTGACGGAGTATTTCGACATCAAGGGCGCGAAGATCCTGCGGATGGGGTATATGACGACGCTGATCTATTCCGGCGTCGCCCTGGTGACGGGCTACCAGTTCCTCTATGATAAGGACGGCATACTGACCACCTGGCTGCTGCAGCTGTTTCCGCAGATGGACCGGCAGTGGTTTTCCGGATACAGCGCGGTGCTGTTTACCATGACCTTTGCCTGTACATCCAACCATGCCCTGTTCCTGCGCAACGCCATCCGGGGCATCGACTACAATACGGTGGAGGCGGCCCGGAACCTGGGGGCGAAACCCTTCAAGGTGCTGTTCCGGGTGGTGATGCCGACGCTGCTGCCCACCCTCTTTTCCCTGACGGTGATGACCTTCATCACCGGGCTGTGCGCCATGTCGGCCCCGACCCTGCTGGGGTATAACTCCATCAATCCCGAGATCGTCCGCCTGGCGGGATCCACCACGGCGGACGAGGCGTTCCCCCAGGCCCGGGCCGCGCTGCTGTCCATCATCCTGGCGATGTTCACGATGGTGCTGCTGACGGTGCTGAACCATTACGAAAAGAAGGGGCACTACCTGTCCGTCAGCAAAACCAAGGCCAAGCTGGTCAAGCAGAAGATTCACAATCCGGCGGCCAACGTGCTGGCGCATATCTATGCCTATGTGCTGTTCATCATCTACATGACGCCGGTGGTGATGATCGTCGTGTTCTCCTTCCAGAACTGGCAGGCCATCCGGGCCAAGACGCTGAACGTTTCCGGATGGACGCTGATCAATTATTTCGGGGCCCAGGATTATTCCTATACCACATCCCGGGGGAAGACCAAGGTCCGCCCGGACGCGATTTCCGGCGTTTTCGCCAACGAGAAAACCCTGGGGGGCATCCGCCTGAGCTTCATCCTCTCCGCCCTGGCGGCGGCGCTGGCCTGCGTGATCGTGGTGGTGGCGGTGAACTATATCTTCAAGCACCGGAACAAGAAGCGGGCCGCCCTGGTGGAAGGATGCCTGCTGTTCCCCTGGCTGCTGCCCACGATCCTGATCTGCTACAGCTACCGCACCTTTTTCAACCGGAACATCTGGTACGTATTCGGAAACAACATGTATTACGGGGAGAACGTGCGCTTTCTGATCATCATGGCGTATACGGTGGTCAAATTGCCCTTCGCCCTGCGCATGGTGAAGGCGGCCTTCTATGCCATCGACGATGAGTTGGAGGACGCGGCCCGGAACCTGGGGGCCAGCCACCTGGTGACCTTCCTGCGGGTCAAGCTGCCCATCGTGCTGCCCAGCGTGCTGGCGGTGTTCGCGCTGAATTTCAACGCCCTGTTTACGGAATACGACATGAGCGCCACCTTCCATTCCAGCTACGGCACATCCTATGCCATGGTCATCCAGAGCATGTGCAACGAGGAGGGGCGGGACGGCATGAATATGAACGCCTCCGGCCGGCGGTGCGCCTCCACGGTGTTTATCATGGTGGTTTCCGGGCTGATCCTGTATCTGGTGTACGGGGTGGGGGCCCGGGATCTGGGCGAGCGGCTGGAAAGAAGGGAAAAGAGAAGGAAGTTCTTCGCGAAGCTGACCGGGAAAGACAGAGCATGAAACGTGGCGGCTGTTCAGCCGCTCCGCTTGCAGGACGGAACCGGCGCCTTGTACTTGAAAAAACAGTTGACAGGCGAGAAGGTTGCGGGTAAACTGAGGCCCATGTATGTGTATTCATCCGGGGACCCCGGAAAGAAGATAAAATAGGAAGGAATGAAAGCCGATGACAATGCGGAAGATGAAGAAGATTCTGGCGGGAACAATGGCTGCGGGGATGCTTTTTGGCGCTGTGCCGGCGATGGCTGAAACCGTGACGATCGGCGCGGGGACGGCGAACGTCGCGCAGGAAGCAGCCGCGGCGGAAGACGTCGCCCTGGAGGCGGCGGAGGTGGCGGTCGAGGCGGAGGAAACCGCCGGCGCCGTCGCGGATGCGCAGGAGATTGCTTCGGAACAGGCGGACGCGGCGGCCGCGCAGGAAGCCGCGGAGAGCAGCCAGCGGCTGGACGCGGTGTACACCCTGGCGCTCAACGCCATTAACAGAGAGGATTACGCCACCGCGCGGAAGTATCTGAACGTGGCGTTTGTATACTGCGATCCCCAGAGCAACCCCGTGCTGTACGCGGATCTGCTGCTGAAGCAGGCCTGCATCGATGTGATCGAAGAGGAATACAGCATTGCCCTGCTGGAGCTGGAAGCGGCGCTGGCGATTCAGCCGGACCTGGCGGACGCCTATCTGGTCCAGACCCAGGTTTATACCACGGAGGGCGACCTGAACAACGCCGTCGTCAGTCTGGAGAAGTACATCGCCCTGACCGGGGACACGACCCTGTACGAGACGCTGGCGCAGCTGCATGAAGCCAACGGGGATGCGGCCGCGGCCCAGGACGCGTACGATCAGTTCGTGGCGGCCAGCGGCGAGGGCAACCTGGAGGCGGCCTTCCAGGCGGCGCTGTATCGGCTGAACAACGGGAAGTACGAGGAAGCCGCGGAAGCCTTCGCGGCCCTTGCGGATGATGAAACCTACGGCGCGGCCGCGCAGTACAATATCGGCATCTCCCGCATGAACATGGGCGATTTCGCCGGAGCTGTCGAAGCCTTTACCGCTTCCGAAGAAAAGGGCGGCCTCTTCAGCGGCCTGTATTTCAACCGGGGGACCTGCTATCTGATGGGCGAAGACTGGGCGAAGGCCGCGGACGATTTCGCCAAGTCCATTGAAACGGAGCCCCTGACGGCGGACGCCCGGTACAACCTGGGGCTGTGCCGGATGCAGCTGGGCGAATACGAAGAAGCCGTGGCGGCCTTCGACGAGCTGGCCCAGGCCGCGGAAGCCGACAGCGAGGCCACGCTGAACGACGCGGTGTACTATTTCCGGGCGGTTTGCAATGCCGCGCTGGGGAACCTGGATGCGGCGGTGCAGGATCTGACGACCTGCATCGATCATGGGTATGAGCTGGAGCAGGCGTATTATCAGCGGGCGGAAGTGTACGCCGCCATGGGAGATACGGAAAAGCAGTCCAGCGATCTGGAGAACGCGCTGAAGTACGCGCAGTAATTCAAAGGAAACCGGCCCGCGCCGGAACAGGACGCAAGGCAGGAAGGGGACCCGGGAACGGGTCCCCTGTTTTTTCTGCCCCGGATACGGAACACCCCTGCGCTCGCGCCATGAAGCGGAGTAGAAACGAAAAAACAGGGAGAATACAAAAAAAGGCCTTGCCATCGGGGAAAAAGAAGAGTATGATAACCGACGTTGAAACACTTTCGCGCTTTTATATATAAAAGCTTAAAAGCGCGAAAGTGAACGGGATGCCGGTGAATCGGCGCCCGAGAAGGAGAAGGGGGAAGGAACATGTTGATCAAGGTTCTGCTGCTGGTGGTTTTCTTCGGAGTGATGCTGGGAATCGGCTTTTACTGCCGGAAAAACGCCACGGATGTCAAGGGCTTCGTCCTGGGGGGCCGGAGCGTCGGGCCGTGGCTGACGGCTTTCGCGTACGGAACGTCCTACTTCTCCGCCGTGATTTTTGTGGGATATGCCGGGCAGTTCGGCTGGAAGTTTGGGATTTCCTCCACCTGGGTCGGGATCGGGAACGCGCTGCTGGGATCGCTGCTGGCCTGGGTGGTGCTGGGCCGGCGGACCCGGATCATGACCCAGCATCTGGGCAGCGCCACCATGCCGGACTTTTTTGCCCGCCGGTTTGGGTCCGAGAGCCTGAAGGTGGCGGCCTCCGTCGTGATTTTCATCTTCCTGATTCCCTACACCGCCTCCCTGTACAACGGGCTGAGCCGGCTGTTTGAGATGGCTTTCGGGATTCCCTACTTCTGGTGCGTGCTGGTGATGAGCGTGCTGACCGCCGTGTACGTCATCGTCGGGGGATACATGGCCACCGCCATCAACGACTTCATCCAGGGGCTGATCATGATCGTGGGCATCGTGGCGGTCATCGCCGCGGTGCTGGGGAAGAACGGCGGCTTCATCGGATCCCTGAACGGGCTGGCGGCCATCAGCGACGATCGGGTGTCCGCAGCCCCCGGGGTCTTCAATTCCTTCTTCGGGCCGGATCCGCTGGGCCTGCTGGGCGTGGTGCTGCTGACCAGCCTGGGGACCTGGGGCCTGCCCCAGATGGTGGGGAAGTTCTACGCCATCAAGAGCGAAGGCGACATTCATAAGGGGACGGTCATCTCCACCCTCTTCGCCACCGTGGTGGCCGGCGGATGCTACTTCCTGGGCGGCTTCGGACGGCTGTTCTCCGACGTGGTGGGCGTGACGGAAGCCGGAACGCCGGTGGGGGGCTATGACGCGGTGATTCCCGCCATGCTCAGCGGGCTGCCGGATCTGCTGATCGCGGTGGTGATCATCCTGGTGCTGTCCGCCAGCATGAGCACCCTCAGCTCCCTGGTGCTGACCTCCTCCTCCACGGTGACCCTGGACCTGCTGAAGGGCCACGTGATAAAGGAAATGGATGAAAAGAAGCAGCTGCTGATCATGCGGGGCCTGGTGGTGGTGTTCATCGCCATTTCCGCGGCCATCGCCATCGTGCAGGTCTCTTCCCCCGTGGCCTTTATCGCCCAGGCCATGGGCGTCAGCTGGGGCGCCATGGCCGGCGCGTTCCTGGCGCCGTTCCTCTACGGGCTGTACTGGAAGCGGACCTCGAAGGTGGCCATCTGGGTGAACATCCTGTTCTCCTGCGTGTTTATGACCGTGGATATGCTGAGCAACCTGGGGGTGCTTTCCGTGAACCTGGGCCTGCTGCAGAGCCCCATCAATGCCGGCGCCTTCTGCATGCTGCTGGGGCTGGTGCTGGTGCCGGTGATCAGCCTGCTCACCCCCGGGCCGGACAGGCAGACCGTGGAATACGCCTTCAGCTGCTATGAGAAGAAGGTGCTGGTCCGGCAGACCAACGCCCTGGAGGACGAGCAGTAAGGGACGGCGTTTCATCGCCCGCCCGAATCCCCGGAACAAAAAACCGCCAGAAAGGCGGTTCAAATGAGGGATTTTCAGAGAGCATCCTGTTTGAACTGATCCTTCGAGCGGGTTAACAGACGAACAGCCATGCAAGAGCAGAAACGCTCCTGCATGGCTGTTTTCGTCCCATGAATGGAACGGCAGATTATTTGTGGAACACAATTCGCCGGTGAAGGGGATCCACAGGCGGATGACGTTGAAGGGCGGGATTATTCCGCGATGTCGATGTTTATGCCGGACAGGCCGATATGGGCGCCGGAGGCGGCTTCCGAGGAATCCGGATGGGCCAGGAGCCACTTGTTCCGGGCGGTCATCCAGGTGTCCTCCGCACAGGCGGGGGCATAATCCGGCTTGGCGGTATTGGTGCCCTTGGGAAGCACCACCGCGACCCGGAAACCGTCCGCCTCCGGCACCTGGCAGGGGGCATAGTGCAGCGAGGTGGCATAGACTTCCACCGCCGCGCCCTTGGGCGCGCGGAAGGCCTTGACCTTCGCCGTATCCAGCACGCCGTCCACGATTTCGTCCTGCTTGGCCAGCAGGAGGATGAAATCGGTGGTGCCGACATCGACCTCGCTGTCCCGGTGATACTCCAGGCAGTTCAGCTTCGTGTTATGCCCCCAGCACATCCCCAGCTGCACCGGCATGCCGCCGTAGGCCCGATCCCGGAAATCCTTCAGGATGCCGCAGGCTTCCAGGGCGCCGATCCCGGGCTCGTAGGCTGTGCCGCTCTCCGGCAGCGCGATCTTTTCCATGGCGGCGAGCAGCTCGGCCGTGTCGTATCCTTCCAGGACTTTGCCGTAGGGTTTGAAGGCCTCATCATAAACGGAATAAACGGTCATGTGCATTCCTCCTCTGTATTCTTTTCGCCGCGCTTTCTGAAAAAGGACGGCTTTCTGTCGCTATGGGCATTATGAAGCAAGGATATGCTTTTGTCAAGGACTAACATCCGGCGGATGGTTACTGCTCAGCTTGAGCGAAGCTGAACAGTATTTTTCCCCGGGTTTCATCCCGCGGAAAATCAATTGACAGAGACGGGAGAGGAGTGGTATGATCAAATTCCGGAAAACCAGATTATACAAACAGACAGGAAGCAAACGCTGAACGCCGCCGGCGGAAACGGCGGACGGGCCAGCGGGAAAGGCTTACACTGGACGGAAACGGCGGGCATGCGGGAAAGGCTTACACTGGACGGAAACGGCGGACGGCTTCCGGGAAAGGCTTACGCCGGACGAAAGCGGAGGAGGGGAGCGACGGAACATGCTGCGGGAGGAGCTGCAAAAGCATCTGACGGAAAAGATCCTGCCCTTCTGGGAAAGGCTGAAGGACGAAGAACACGGCGGGTTTTACGGATATGTGGACAAGGAACTGCGGATCGTGCCGGAGGCGGACAAGGGCTGCATCCTGCACAGCCGGATCCTGTGGACCTTCGCCACCGCGGCCAGGGCGCTGGGAAGCGGGGAATACAGGGCGTACGCGGACTGGGCGTATGAGAGCCTGGCCCGGTTTGAGGACCGGGAGAACGGCGGGGTGTTCTGGAGCGTGACCTTCGACGGGCGGCCCGCGGACACCACCAAGCATACCTACTGCCAGGCCTTCGCCATCTACGGGCTGGCCGCCTATTACCGGCTGACGGGGAAGGCGGAGGCGCTGGAGAAGGCGGAAGCGCTGCGGAAGATCATCGAGGAAAAGTGCACCGTATCCAACGGATACGGGGAGGCCTACAAGGCGGATTTTTCGCCGGAGAGCAACGAGAAGCTCAGCGAGAACGGGGTCATGGCCAGCCGGACCATGAATACGCTGCTGCACGTGATCGAGGCCTATGCTGAGCTGCACCGGGCGAAGCCGGACGCGGCGCTGGCGAAGCTGACGGAGAGTCGGCTGCGGATCGTGCGGGAAAAGATGTTCAACCCGGAAAAGCGGCGGCTGGAGGTGTTCTTCGACGCGGAATACCGGCCGCTGCTGGACATGCAGAGCTACGGGCATGACATCGAAGCCGGCTGGCTGCTGTGGGACGCGGCGCAGGAGGTTGTGCCCGCGGAACGCCGGGCGCCGTACAGGGAGATGTGCCTGTGCCTGATCCGATCCGTCCGGGAACGGGCTTTCACCGATCACGGGCTGAAAAACGAATGGGTCAACGGCGTGGCCGACGAACTGCGGGTCTGGTGGGTGCAGGCGGAAACCATGCTGGGCCTGGCGGAGGCCTGGGAGATGACCGGAGAGGCGCAGTGGCCCAGGGACCTGCGCACCCAGTGGGCGGCGATTCAGCGGATGATCGTGGATCCCCGGCCGCGGGGGGAATGGTACTGGTCGGTGCACGAGGACGGAAGCCTGACGGATCGGCCCATGGTGGAGGAATGGAAGTGCCCCTACCATAACGGCCGGATGTGTCTGCGGCTGATGGAGAAGAATCCGGCGGTGTAAAGCCGGAGGCGTCCCCCGGAGGGGAGCTTTGGACAAGATGAGCGGCCGAAGCCGGCGCTGTGGCCCCGGAGGGGGGAACCTTTGAGCCGGCGGAGCGGCCGAAAAAAACGGACCGGGAGAACATTTTATACAGAACGCAAGGAGGAAAGCACAGATGAGCGAAATCAGAATGATCAACGCCGGGGCGCTGCCCAACATCCCCTGGCAGGAAAAGCCCGCGGATTTCCGGGCGGCGGCGCCGGTCTGGCGGTACACCGGGAACCCGATTCTCGGCCGGAATCCCACGCCGGAGATTGGACGGATCTTTAACAGCGCGGTGGCGCCCTGGGAGGACGGATTCATCGCCGTGCTGCGGGGAGAGCAGGTCAACGGGATTCCCCATGTATACCTGGGGCATTCGAAGGACGGGATCCACTGGGAGGTGGACCGGGAGAAGGTTCCCTTTACGGATGAGAAGGGGGAACCCATGCTGCCGCATTACGCCTATGATCCCCGGCTGGTGAAGGTGGAGGATACCTATTATATCATCTGGTGCACCGATTTTTACGGGGCGGCTATCGGCATGGGGAAGACCAGGGATTTCAAGACCTTTACCCGGGTGGAAAACCCGTTCATTCCCTTCAACCGCAACGCGGTGCTCTTCCCCCGGCGGATCGGCGGCATGTACAAGCTGCTGAGCCGGCCCTCCGACAGCGGCCATACCCCCTTTGGGGACATTTTCCTCAGCGAGAGCCCGGACATGGTGTACTGGGGAAAGCACCGGCACGTCATGGGCCGGGGGCATGAATGGTGGGAGAGCGTCAAGATCGGCGGAGGCGCGGCCCCCATCGAGACCACCGAGGGCTGGCTGATGTTCTATCACGGGGTTTCCAGCACATGCAACGGCTTCGTGTACTCCATGGGCGGGGCGATTCTGGATATCGATGAGCCCAGCAAGGTGCTGTACCGGTGCGAAAACTACCTGCTGACGCCGGAGGAGAACTATGAGGTGACCGGGTTTGTGCCCAACGTGATCTTCCCCTGCGCCACGTTGCAGGATGAGCCCACCGGCCGGATCGCCATTTATTACGGCTGCGCCGACACGCATGTGGGCCTGGCCTTTACGAAGGTGGACGAGGTGGTCCGGTATATTCAGGAGCACAGCGTTCTGGAACCCGGGGACGGCGAAGCCGTCCACCATTACTGATCGGGAGGATGAATCATGCGGCAGCGGAGCTTTGATTCCCTGATGGAAGCCTACGAACGGCTTCTGGTTCGGCCGAATCCGGCGGACGAGCATTTTTACAACGGCGTGTATACCCGGTATCGGAACCCGGTGCTGACCCGGGAGCATATTCCGCCCTTCTGGATGTACGACGCGAATCCGGACAGCAATCCCTTCATGATGCAGCGGCTCGGGATCAACGCCACGCTGAACAGCGGGGCCATCAAGGTGAACGGGAAATACTGCCTGGTGGTCCGGGTGGAGGGCATGGACCGGAAAAGCTTCTTCGCGGTGGCGGAGAGCGACAAGCCCACGGAAGGGTTCCGCTTCCGGGACAGGCCGATCCTGCTGCCGGATACGGAGAAGGCGGAAACCAACGTATACGATATGCGGCTGACGCGGCATGAGGACGGGTGGATTTACGGGGTGTTCTGCTCCGAAAGCAAGGATCCGGAGAACCCGGACCTGTCCGCGGCGGTGGCGGCGGCGGGCATCGTCCGGACGAAGGACCTGGAAACCTGGGAGCGGCTGCCGAACCTGAAGACCCTGCGGTCCCCGCAGCAGCGGAACGTGGTGCTGCATCCGGAATTCGTGGAGGGGAAGTATGCCTTCTATACCCGGCCGATGGACGACTTTATCGAAACCGGCAGCGGCGGGGGCATCGGCTTCGGCCTTTGCGGGGATATCACCCATCCGGTCATCGACGAGGAGAAGATCATCAGCCGCCGGCGGTATCACACCATTACCGAGAGCAAGAACGGCGCCGGGGCTGTGCCCATCAAAACGGAGAAGGGCTGGCTGCACATCGCCCACGGCGTGCGGAACACGGCGGCCGGGCTGCGGTACGTGCTGTACGCCTTCGCCACCGATCTGAGGGATCCATCGAAGATCATCGCCGAGCCCGGCGGCATGCTGCTGGGGCCTCTGGGGCGCGAACGGGTGGGGGACGTGAGCAATGTGACCTTCACCAACGGCGCGATTGCCGATGAGGACGGAAAAATCTACATCTACTACGCCTCCTCCGACACGCGGATGCATGTGGCGGAGACGGACGCGGAGCGGCTGTGCGACTGGATTTTCCACACGCCGGAGGACGCGCTGCGCAGCGTGGACTGCGTAAAGCAGCGGCTCGAGCTGATCGAACGAAACCTGCGTTATCTGAATTCAAAGGTTTGACGGCTGATTATCCAATCCCCGGTTACTTCTCAGCCTCGCTCTCGGGGTATTCCGTCCCGGGGGACGCCTCGCGGCTCCGTTCGCTTACGCAGCGGTTCTAAGCTCTGTCTTCGGCATTCGCCTCGCCAATCACTAAGAACCGGCGAGACTCAAGGCCCCCGGAAACGAAATACCCCTGCGCTAGGCCATTAAGCTGATTCGTAACAATCCCCGGGAGCGGCCCGCTGCCGGGGATTGGCTGTTTTCCCGGGGCTGGTCTGCTTCAACGGAGGGACGGAGGGACACGATGCCCACCACGAAGGTAAAGAATCTGATCTATCGGCTGGCGCTGCCGGTGAAGGGGCCCGGGCCGCTGCGGCCGGAGATCCGGGTGGAAGGCCGCCGGCTTACGCATCCGGAGGCCTTTGCGCGGCTGATGCGGAAGCACAGGGTGCTGGGAGCGGGGACGCTGCTGGCCGCAGGGGAGGAGAAAAGCGTCATCACCTGCTCCCTGAAAAAACCGGAGCGCGCGATCCGGCGCGACTCCCTTTTCCGGGTGGCCTCCATCACGAAAATGGCCACCGCCCTGGCCGCGCTGTCGGCGGCGCAGGACGGGAAGCTGTCCCTGGAGGGGCCCGTCAATGACGTCTTTCTGTCCGCGGGCCTTCCCGCGGCGCCGGAGCTGGACGGCGTCACCCTGAAGCAGCTGCTGTCCCATACTTCGGGGCTGGCGGATCCGCCGGATCTGGAAACATCCCTGCTGGCCGGAAAGGCGTTTCCGGAGGTGCTCCCCGGATGCCGGGCCGACGCGCCGGGGGCGGCGTTCCGCTATTCCAACCTGGGCTTCGGCCTGGTCGGCTGCCTGCTGGAGGCGGTGGACGGCCTGCCGGTTTCAGAGAGCCTGGACAGGCGCGTTTTCCGGCCGCTGGGGATGCGGGCCACCCTGGACGCTTCCTCCGTTGCGGAGGAGCGGATTGTGCCCATCTGCAGGGTGCTGCCCTACGCCCCCTCCCGGCAGCTGACCGTTACGCCGCTGGGGCGAATTCCGCTGAAGGCCCCGGATCCGCTGCGCCATTTCGGCCATACGGCCGGAGCCATGTACGCGGACACGGAATCGCTGGAAAAGCTGCTGCGCTGCCTGAGGGCGGAGGGCGAACCCGTTTTGCGCCCCGGCGGGGCGGGGCGATTGATGATCAGCAGGCAGGCCTCCTACGGGGCGGCGTCTCCGGCGCTCCATTACGGGCTGGGGGTGCTGATCATCGAGGACGCGTCCCTTTCCCCGGGGCGGATCCTGGGCCATCAGGGATTTGCCTACGGATGCGCGGACGGGGCGTTCTGGGAGGAGGAGACCGGCCGCATGATCGTCTTCCTGAACGGAGGAGCCAGCGAGGCCAGACGCAGGGGCCGCCTCGGAACCTGCAACGAGGAAATGCTGCGATGGGCTTTCAGAAAGGAGATGCCGGCATGGTCCGGGTCAGTGAGATAGAGACCGTCAGGGGGCGGGTGCGCATCCTGCTGGACGACGGCACCGCCTATACGATTCTGAAATCCATGTTCCGGGAGCGCCCGCTGGCGGTGAATGAGGAGCTGGACCCGGAGGAATACGCCGGATGGGTGGCCGCGCGGCAGTACCGCTCCGCCATGGACAAGGCGGTTTCCAGGCTGGCGGTCCGCGCCTGCAGCCGGGGCGAAATTGAGCAGAAGCTCCGGCGGACCGGGTATTCGACGGAAACCATTGAGAGGGTTCTCGGCAGGCTGGAAAAAGAGGGCTTCCTGAACGATCGGGAGTTCGCCGGACAGTGGGCCAGCTACCGGGCGGGGCAGAAGATCGGCCCCCGCCGGATCGCCCAGGAGCTGCGCAGCAAGGGAATCGCCGGCAGGGAAGCCGAAGAGGCCCTGGAGGCCCTTTCCGGGGAGGAGCAGATGGAGGCCGCCGCGGCCGTGGCCCGGAAGCTGGCCGCCCGGGCGAAGCCCGGGGAAGACCCCCGGAAGGTTCGACGGAGGATCCTGGAGGGCGTCGTCCGCCGGGGGTATGACTGGGAGACGGCGAGACTGGCGGCGGACCGCGCGATGGATGAGGCGGCGGAGGAAACGCGTGGATAAAAATGTCCGGCGGCGGGTTGCGGCCGGCGGTTCTTTCATGTAGAATACAGACAGGTAAATCGGAGGATTCCGACGGGAGAAAGGAAGGAGATTGCGATGATTCTGTATGTCAACTGCGCCGCGCAGCGGGACGGCGACGGCTCGAAGGACAGGCCCTTCCGCCATATCGACGACGCGGCCCGCGTCGCCGTGGCCGGGGACGAGGTTCTGGTGGCGCCGGGCATCTACCGCGAGAAGGTGACTCCCCGCCATGCCGGGCGGGAGGACGCCCGCATCACCTACCGGTCCGAGGTGCCGCGGGGAGCGGTCATCACCGGGGCGGAGGAACTGACCGGATGGGAAAAGGTTCAGGGCGGCGTGTGGATGAACCGGGTGAACAACGGGGTCTTCGGGGATTATAACCCCTATACCACCATGGTGTGCGGCGACTGGTATTTTGCCCCCACCGTGCGGCATACCGGAGCGGTTTTCCTGAACGACAAGATGATGTACGAAACGGTGACCCTGGAGGAGTGCCTGGCCGGGGAGGCGGATCCCTGCGCCTGGAATGCGGAGGAATCCACCTGGAAGTGGTTCACCCGCCAGGAAGGGGACGAGACCGTGCTGTACGCCAATTTCCACGATCTGGATCCCAACACCCAGAAGGTGGAAATCCTGGCGCGGCGCAATTGCTTCATGCCCGATGAGAACGGCATCGACTATATCACCGTGTCGGGCTTTGATATCAACAAGGCGGCCACCACCTGGGCGCCCCCCGCCGCCTATCAGGACGGGATGATCGGGCCCCACTGGTCCAAGGGCTGGATTATTGAGGACTGCGCCGTATGGGGCAGCAAGTGCTGCGGGATTTCCCTGGGCAAATACAGGGACCCGGAGAACGACATGTACTTCTATACGAAGCATGTGAAGAGCCCGACCCAGATGGAGCGGGACGCGGTATGCCGGGGGCAGTATCACGGGTGGCTGAAGGAGAAGATCGGCCATCACATCATCCGCCGGTGCGAGGTGCATCACTGCGAGCAGACCGGCATCGTGGGCCGCATGGGCGCGGTGTTCTCCACCATCGAGGACTGCCATATTCACCACATCTGCAATTCCCAGCAGCTGGGCGGCGCGGAGACGGCGGGCATCAAGCTGCACGCGGCCATCGACGTGACGGTGCGCCGGTGCCACATCCATCACTGCATCATGGGCATCTGGTTCGACTGGGAGGCCCAGGGCGCCCGCATTACCCGCAACCTGCTGCATGACAACCACAAGCCCGCGGGGGTACAGCATGCCCTGGGCGCCATGGGAAACAACGATGTATTCATCGAAGTGGGCCACGGACCGACCCTGATCGACAACAACGTGATGCTGTCGAAGGTGGCCGTGTGGCTGCCCACCGAGGGTGTCGCCTGCGTGCACAACCTGATCTGCGGCACCTTCTGCAAGATCAATGCCGGCGTGGACAGCGAAGTGAACGGCCAGCGGGAACCCCGCTATACGCCCTATCATATCCGCCATCGGACGGAAGTGGCGGGCTTCATGACCATTTTGCACGGGGACGACCGGATTTACAATAACATCATCGTGCAGAAATATCCGGTGACCGATCCTTCCCGGACGCCGAAGGAAGATGAGTATCAGGTGGCGGGGACCACGCCCTTCGACATCTTCCCCGGATACGAGGAGTGGAAGGCCCAGTTCATGATGGATCAGGAGCCGAATATGGGCGCCCTGGCGAAGGCGCATTTCGGGCATCTGCCGGTGTGGGTGGACGGCAACGCCTATCTGAACGGGGCCGCCGTCAGCAAGCATGACGGGCATTATATCCGCGACGAGGAACAGAAGACGGAGGTGGAGCTGACCGAGAAGGACGGGCACTGGGTGCTGAAGACCAACGCGTATGAGGCCATCGGGGACTTCCGCGACGGAATCGTGAACAGCGACATCCTGGGGTGCGCCTTCGAGCCGGAGCAGCGGTTCGAGAATCCGGACGGCACCGCGATCATCTTCAACCGGGACTATTTCGACGGCCACCGGGGCGCGAAGACCCTTCCGGGTCCCTTCGCCCAGGGCGGCACCGAGTTTGTGGTGTATTAATTCATTTTGGAGACAAAAGCCTGTCCCCCGCCCAGCGGGGGAAAGGAAGTCAGAATACTGCGGCAAAAGCTCGCCGCAAAGAGGAGAAAGAAAATGACCATGAAAACCGTTTCCCTTTTTCTGGCCGCGATGATGCTGGCCGCGTGCCTGCCCGCCCTGGCGGGGGAGGCTGCCCTGACCGTGACGGATATGCACGGGCGGGAGATCACCCTGGAGGAACCGGCCACCCGGGTGGTGGCGCTGCAGCCCGCGGACTGCGAGATCCTCTGCGCCCTGGGCTGCGAGGAAGCCCTGGTGGGGGTGGGCCAGTACTGTGACTATCCGGCGTCCATCGCGGGGCTGCCGGTGGTGCAGTCCGGCAGCGAAACCAATATCGAGGAGATCCTGGCGCTCAATCCCCAGGTGGTGTTCATGAGCGACATGGCGCAGAGCGAGGAGCAGGTGAACCAGCTGGAAGAAAACGGGGTCCGGGTGGTGGTCAGCAAGGCGGCGGACATCGAGGGTGTGTACTACGCCATCCGCATGTTCGGCACCCTGATGGGCAGGGACGAAGAGGCCGAAGCCATCGTGGCCGACATGCAGAACACCTTCGCGGAGATCAAGGCAAAATCCGCCGACGAAGGAAAGACCGTGTATTTTGAGGTTTCCCCGCTGCAGTGGGGGCTGTGGACCGCGGGCAGCGGCACCTTCATGGATGAACTGGCGGGCATCTGCGGCCTGACGAACGCCTTCGCCGATGTGACCGACTGGGCCGCCATCAGCGAGGAGCAGGTCATTGAGCGGGATCCGGACTACATCGTGACCATCACCATGTATTACGGCGAAGGCCCCACCCCGGTGGAGGAAATTATGAGCCGGGAGGGCTGGCAGGACATGAAGGCGGTCAAGAACGGCGCGGTGTTCAACGCGTCCGATTCCAACACCCTGTCCCGCCCCGGCCCCCGGCTGAAGGACGCGGCCGTGGAGCTGTATACCTTTATAACCGAAACCGCGGAGGAGGAAGTCCCCGCCGCGTAACCCACGGGCCGGCAGGGGCCGGCGGTTGGGCCGCGGGGTTTGCGCCCGCGGACCCAAAGGCCGCGGCGGTTGTTTCCGCCGCGGGGATCACCCGTTTCGCGGGGAGCCGGCGCATCTCCGGCTCCCCGCTTTCAGAAGAAAGAGGCCGAGATGAAAGATGCGAGAATCCTGAAACGGGAGAGGTTCTCCCCGCTGACCTATGGGATGCTGGGAATCTGCCTGATTCTGACCATGATCCTCTGCGTGAGCGTGGGCAGCGTACGGATCTCCTTTTCCGATACAGTGACCGCCGTGTGGAACGGGATCCGGGGCCTGCCCGTCCCGGCGCAGATCCCGAAAAACATCATCCTGAACGTGCGGCTGCCCCGGGTGCTTTGCGTCGCCCTGTCGGGGGCATCCCTGTCCCTTTGCGGGGCCGCCATGCAGGGCCTGCTCCGCAATCCGCTGGCGGACGGGTCCACCATGGGGGTTTCCTCCGGAGCGGCGCTGGGGGCGGTGCTGGCCATGGCCGCCGGGTTTACCCTGCCGGGATCCCGTTACGGGGGCGTCACCGTCAGCGCGATGGCCTTTGCCTTCGGGTCCCTGGTGCTGATCCTGAGCCTGGCCTACGCCCTGGACCGGTCCCTGGCGACCAGCAGCATCATCCTGATCGGGGTGATCTTTACCATGTTTCTTTCCGCGCTGATCTCCCTGGTCGTGACCTTTGCCAGCGACCATACGCGGTCCCTGGCCTTCTGGACCCTGGGATCCTTTTCCGGCACGAATTACGATCAGGCGAAGCTGCTGGGCGTGACGCTGGTTTGCTGCGGAGGGGTGATCTTTCACTGCCGCAACGAGCTGAACGCCTTTGCCATCGGGGAGGACAACGCCCGGCATATCGGCGTCAACGTCCGGCGGGTGAAGCTGACGATCCTGATTACCGTATCGGTGCTGATCGGGGTTTGCGTCTCCGTTTCCGGCACGGTCAGCTTCGTTGGGCTGGTGATGCCCCATATCGCCCGGATGCTGGTGGGACCCAACCACCGACGGCTGCTTCCGGCGTCCCTGTTTTCCGGGGCCATCTTCCTGCTGCTGGCGGATCTGACGGCCCGGACGATCCTCCGGCCCATCGAGCTGTCCATCGGCGTGGTGACCTCGCTGGTGGGGGCGGCCGCGTTTATCGTCATCTTTTACCGCACGGGAAAGGGCAGGTGACCGGAATGCTGAAGGGAAACCGCGTGACCGTCCGGTACGGGGCGTTCACCGCCCTGGAGAACCTGTCCTTTGACCTGGCGGAGGGGCAGTGGCTGATGCTGGTGGGGCCCAACGGGGCGGGAAAATCCACCCTGATCGAGGCCATCGCCGGAGGGGTGCGGTATACGGGGGAGATTCTGTGGGAGGGGCGGGATATCCAGGGGCTGAAGCCGGCGGAGCGGGCCCGGCGCGTGGGCGTGCTTTCCCAGCGGAACAGCGTGGGATACGCGTACACGGTGGAGGAAGTGGTGGGCCTGGGCCGCTATGCCTACCGGCCCGGCTTCCTTTCCGGAAAGGATGAGGACGGGGAGGCGCGGATCGCGCAGGCCCTGGCCATGACCGGGATGACGTCCCTGGCGGGGGCCAGCATGCTGACCCTGTCCGGGGGAGAAACCCAGCGGACCTTTCTGGCCCAGGTTTTCGCCCAGAACCCGCAGGTCCTGATTCTGGACGAACCGGTGAACCACCTGGATCTGAAGTATCAGCAGCAGATCTTTTCCCTGATCCGGGACTGGCTGAAGACGCCGGGCCGGGCAGTTCTGTCGGTGGTGCACGACCTGAGCCTGGCCCGGAAGTACGGGACCCACGCGCTGCTGCTGGACCACGGAAAACGCGTGGCCCAGGCGCCCGTCGACCAGGTGCTGACGCCGGACAACCTGCGCCGGGTCTATGGCATGGATGTGTACGCCTGGATGCGGGAAATGCTGACACAATGGGAAGTCAGAAGCTAAACTCGGTTGAGGGAGGAGAATGGAAGACCATGATGAAGATTTCGCCTGTTTTCTCGGACGGGGCGGTGCTGTGCCGGAGGAAGGAGATCCGTATCTTCGGGGAAGCGGAGGAAGGAACCCTGGTCCGGTGTGAGCTTTTGGGCCCCAAGGGCGTCCTCATGGCCCGGGGGGAAGGGGAGACCCGGAACGGAAGGTTTCTGGTGATCCTGCCGCCCCAGGAGGCCGCCGTCGGATGCCGGCTGGTCATTGCCGGAGGCGGGGAGGCCTTTACGGCCCTAGATATCTGCGTGGGGGAGGTTTTTCTGGCCGGGGGGCAGAGCAACATGGAGCTGGAGCTGCAGAACGCGGACGAAGGCCAGACGCTGATCGCCGGACATGTGAATCCCCTGGTGCGGTACTTCAACGTACCCAAATTCGGCTTTTTCGGGGAAGAGCGAACCGCCGCCTGGCAAAACGCCCGATGGGAAGCCATCGGCCCGGGCCGGGGAAAGGACATGAGCGCCGCCGCCTATTTCTTCGCCATGAAGCTGCAGCGGGAAAAAAACGTGCCCGTGGGGATCATCGACAGCTATCTGGGCGGGACGTCCGTGACATGCTGGATGGACGCGGCATGGCTGGAACGCACGGGGGAAGGCGCCCGGTACCTGCGGGAATACGCAGAGGAAACGAAGGGAATCACGATGGAGGATTTCCTGAAGAAGGAATCCGTTTTCCGGCACAACCTGGACCAATGGAACGCGGACATGGCGGAATGGAAGGCGGCCCATCCCGGCGGCGCCTGGGAGGATATGGTGGCGGAGATCGGGGAATGCCCCTGGGATCCGCCGAAGGGGCCGGCCTCCCCTTACCGGCCGGCGGGACTGTATGATACCATGATCGCGCCGCTGACGCCGCTGGCCCTGACGGGCGTGCTATACTATCAGGGGGAAGAGGACACCTGGCGGACGGAGAAATACGACACGCTGATGATGTCCCTCATCGACCGGTGGCGCGCCGCCTTCGAGGAGGAGGAGCTGCCCTTCCTGTTTGTGCAGCTGCCCATGTGGATCGCGAAGGGGGCGGAGGACAGCAGGACCTGGCCGGCTCTGCGCCTGTGCCAGAGCCGGGTCAGGGACCGCATGAGGAACACGGGTATGGTGTGCCTGCTGGATCAGGGAGAGTTCGACAACATTCATCCCACCAACAAACGGGTGGTGGGGGAGCGGCTTTTCGAGCTGGCGAAGCGGGTGGTATACGGGGAAACGGACAGCGCCGAAGCGCCCCGGGTCACCGGCCGGCGGATCGAGGGCAGCATGATGACCCTGAAGACGGATCAGGCCCTGATGAGCCGGGACGGGAAAGAGCCCGCCTTTCTGGAGCTGGCGGGAGCGGACGGGGTGTTCCGTCCCGCCCGGGCCATGCTGGAGGGGCCCGTGCTGCATCTGACGGCGGCGGGGGTGTCCCATCCGCTGCACTGCCGGTACGCCTGGACGGATTACGGCGCCGTCAACCTGTTCGGCGCCAACGGGCTGCCGCTGGAGCCTTTCCTTTTCTAAATGCAAGTATACAATCGCTCCGCACTGAGGTATTCCCCTCCGGGGGACCTGCTCGGGGCTGCCGCCCGTTTCTCACTGAAAACTGTCCACCGGACAGTTTTCCGGGCGTTCGAAACCTCTCGGCTCCGTTCGCTTACGCAGCGGTTCTAAGCTCTGTCTTCGGCATTCGCCTCTCCGTTCGCTCAATGGTCGTTCAGAGCCCTTGGGGCGGGCTCTGAACTCCCTTTCGCGCTAACTAACTCAGCTTCCTTTCGCCTTCGGCGAACTGCCCACAGGGCAGACGGTCGCTTCGTTAGCCAATCGCTAAGAACCGGCGAGACTCAAGGCCCCCGGAGGAAAACACCTCAGCGCTGCGCTTGCAGAATGAAACAGTTCCTTTCGAATGCAAAAAACCCGCCTTTCGGGGCGGGTTTTTTGCGTGGGCGGCGTTTAGGTTCCCGGGAGCATCAGCGTCATCAGGGGAGAGGAAGCGTCCTCCCGGGGCCAGATGAGATCCCCCGCCAGGGGCAGGAAGATATCGCTTTGCGGCCGCATGAAGAGACGACGCCAGGGGAAGCGAGAGGAAAAGATCGGATAGCGGGATAAATCACGGCCGCTGTATGTGACGGAGGCGCCGGAGGAGGAGGAGCTCCGGGATCCGGAGGAGCCGCCCGAGGATCCCGGAAGAAGAGCTGTAGCTGTATCCGGCGGATCCGCCGTAGAATGGCCAGTCAGCCGGGAAAGACGCGTCCCACAGGTACTGCTGGACGATAGGATCCTGGTTCAGATCCGGCTGCGGAGTGATCAGGAAGGAGGAGCCGCCGCTGCCGGAGGGATCGTAGGGGAAGACCGTCGGGATCACGGTGGGGGTGATCTGCGGCGGGGCCGTGACGAGGGGCGGAACATCCGTGGGAGCCGCACCGGGGGTCGGCGTGGGCACTTTGCCGGGGATCGGGGTTACCCAGAACATCCAGCCGTCATCCTCTCCCAGCGGCGGAACCGTTATGGGGACGGGGGATGGGGTGGGGACCGTTGTGGGCGCCGAGGTCGGCACCGGGGTCGGAACCGGGGTAGAAGAAACGGCGGGGGTCGGCGTCGTCAGCCAGGAGGGCGCCTGCGTGGGGGGTTCCGTGGGGGCCACCGGGGTCGGAACCGGGGTGGAAGACGGGACGGGCGTCGGCGTCATCAGCCAGTAGGGCAGCCAGAAGGGGGTCTCCGTGGGAGGCACCGGGGTCGGAACGGGGGTCGGCGTCGTCAGCAAAAAGGGCAGCCAGAAAGGGGTTTCCGTGGGGAGCACCGGGGTGGGGACGGGGGTCGGCGTCGTCAGCAGAAAGGGCAGCCAGAAGGGCGTTTCCGTGGGGGACGCCTGGGTCGGGACGGGAGTCGGGGTCGTCAGCCAGGAAGGCAGCTCGGTGGGGCCCTGGGTCGGGACGGGGGTCGGGGTGGTCAGCCAATAAGGCACCTCGGTGGGGCCCTGGGTCGGGACGGGGGTCGGGGTGGTCAGCCAGGAAGGCACCTCGGTGGGGGCCGGAGCCGGGCTGTTCGTGACCGGCGGCACGGTGGGCGCTGAAGTCGGCACAGCGGTGGGAACCGCCGTGGGCACGGGGGTCCCCGTCGGAGCCACTGTGGGCGCCGCGGTCGGAGCGGCTGTCGGAGCGGCCGTGGGGGCAGTCGTCGGAGCGCTTGTGGTGGGGGCAGCCGTCGGAGCCGTAGTCGGGGCGCTTGTCGGAGGGGCCGTGGGCGCCGCGGTTGGAGCCGCCGTCGGATCGGCGGTCGGCGGAGTGGGGGATTGAAGGGCCGGAATGACGGAGCCGCGCTCCACCACCTCTCCGCAGACGGAACAGACCTCATCTCCGGTGTAGCCGTCTTCCGTATAGGTGGGGGCCCGGTAGCCGGAATTCATGGTCGGGGCGCCGTCAATATCCGTATGCTCATGAAAGGCCAGAGCAGCCCAGAGAGGAAACATGGACAGAATCAGAATCCAAAACAACAGCCGTTTACGCATATGCAGGCCCCTTCCTGTTTTTTTGATCCGCCGTGGCGGCCGGGCCGCACAGCTCTTTTTTGTTACGCCTATTATAGAAGCTCCGGGGGAAAGTTGCAACCGCTATTTCAACGTGTTATACTGGAGCACAACCACAAAAGGTTGTGTTTTGGGCGGCAAAGATGCCGCGAAACGGGGAAGGAAGGGAACCGATATGATGCGGAAGGTCATGAAGGTGATACTGCTCGCGGGACTTGCGGCGCTGCTTTGGGGCGGGGCCGCGGCGGGGGAGACCCGGCCGGTGACGATGGCCGAGCTGGAAGACTTTGGCCGGACGGTCCGGGAGTTGGCCATGACCCGGATGGTGCTGAACGATCCCGCGGCGGAGGACGCGGAAAGCGAGGATGGGATCGGCCTGCAGTTTGATTTCGGCGTCGTTTACGCGGACCGGGGGGAAATGGCGGAGAGCACCCGCGTCGACGCTTTCCTGGTGATGGATGAACAGGTTCCCGCCGTGCGGGGGATTGCCATCGACTGGGAGGTTAACCGGATTATGGAAGCCATCCCCTGCGATAATCCCCGGATGGACGGCACGTATCAAAGGGCGCTGCTGTACCTGACGGGGGATATGGAGACCGGATATGCCTATGGGCTCGTGGAGCGGGACGGGCAGCGCATCCGGGCCATGGAGTACGGGGCGGCGGATCCCGCCGGCGGAAAGCGCCTGGCCATGAGCCTGCAGATCAGCGGGGACGGGGTGGACGCCATCCGGATGGAGGGCATGGAAACCCGGCAGGATGCGGAGAGCCTTTCGGCCCTGTACGAGGAGCTTACGGCCCTCGGGGGCGAAAAACGGTACAGCCGGGTTCGTCAGAGCCTGGACGGTTCCACCCTGGACATGTTTCAGGAATCGGATCTGGATTTTTCCGCCCTCAGCTATCAGACCGCGGTGCCGGAAATCTTCGGCGACAACGTGGAGGATGTGCTGATCGACAACGATGACGGAACCTGGCTGCGTCGGGTGGACGGGGAGGGGTTTTCCGCCGTGTTCACCTGCGATGAGCGGGGCCGGGAGGCGGAGCTGATCAGCTATACCATTCTGAGCCCGGATCTGGAGGGGCCCCGGGCGGTCCGGCTGGGGGATCTGTTTCACGAGGATCTGCAGCGCTTCCGCAACGGAGAGGGCGAGATCAATGAGGACGGAACCCGGGAGGTGCTTTACGGCCGGGAGGGCGTCGCGCCCTACGGCCTGGCGGAGTACGGCAACGGGGATGAAATGATCCTGCGGTATGTCACCGATACGCTCAGCGGCCGGGAAACGGAACTGCTGCTGAGATACGAAAATACCGTGCTGACGGAAATCACCGTCCATACCCTGTGAGCAGGGCGGAAGGAGTTTTGACCGCCTGGCGCGGGAGACCGGGAACCGGGCAGATAACCCGTTTTCCCCGGAGCGCGGACGGTTCCGGCGGCATCGGGCGGCCCGGCGGGCCCGGAAATAGACGCAACGAAGCGGAGAGAATATGGGAATGAGGATTGATTTATCCTGTCCGGCGGAGATCCTGCGAACGGAGATGCCGGAAAAGGACCGGCCCTGGGCGGAGCTGACGCTGATGAACGGGACGGACCGGGGAATCGACTCCTGCGAGGCGACGGTCCGGCTGCTGGACGGGGAAGGGAAGGAGCTGGGCCGGGCGGTGCACCGGGCCCGGGCCCTGGCGGGCAGGCCGTACGGAACGTTCCGGATGACGGTTCCCCTGGAGCCCGGCCCCGGAGCGGCCACCGCCGAAGCCCGGCTGGATAAGGTATGGTTCGAGGACCATGACGTTTGGCGACGGAACGAAAAGACCGAAACGGAATATGAGGAGAATACGCTGCCTCCGGGGAACGATCTGAACGCCTTGCGCTATGTGGCGGGGAACGGGGCCGTGGGCTTTCCCAGCCAGCAGGCGCTGCTGTGGGTCTGCGTATGCGGGCGGCCGAACGGGAACAATGAGACGATCTGCGGCCGATGCCACCGGCAGAAGGAAATGATCTTTCAGCAGTATAACCGAAATGCCGTGCTGCGGCAGGTGAGCCAGCGGGAGCGGCAGCTGGATCTGAAGACCCGCAGCGCCCGGGAGGAAGCGGCGCAGATGCAGCGGGTTCGGGAGGAAGAATATAACCTGCGGCAGGCGGCAAAGCGCAGGCGGAAGCGGCTGGGAGCGGCGCTGGCCGCGGCGGCCGTGCTGTGCGCCGCCCTGGCCGGGGCCGGGATTCCCCTGCTGCGCGTGCTGAGCGCGGATCGGGCCTATTCGGAAAGCCGGTATGAGGACGCGGAGCAGATTCTCCTGGCCATGAACGGCTTTCCCGGGACGGCGGAACGGCTGGAAAGGACGAAAAGGGCCATGGCCCGGCGGGACGGACAGGCCGCGCTGACGGAAACGCCGGAGCAGCTGGAGGAGGAGCCGCTTTCGGAGATCGCGGCCCGCCTGCGGGAGCAGGGCGGCGAAGAAGGGGACGCGCTTCTGGCGGACCGGGTGGACCTGAAGCGGGCGGAGCTCCTGCTTTTCCGCGGGGATCCGGAAGGGGCGGAAGCGCTGCTGGCGTCCCTGCCGGAGGAGACCGAGGGGCTGGAAGCGCTGAAGACGGAATGCATCTACAGCAGAGGGGAAGCGGAACGGGCGGCGCGGAACTATGAGGCGGCCCGGAGCCTTTTTCTGAGCCTGGGGGACTACCGGGAGGCGGAGACCCTGGCCCAGGCCTGCCTGTATGAGCAGGCGCTGGAGATGACGGAGGCCGGGGACTACGCGGGAGCCATCGCCTGTCTGGCCGAGATTCCGGACTATCTGGACAGCCGGGAGCAGATTCTGAAGAACCATTATCTGGACGGGATGACCCTGGAAAACGCGGGAGAGACGGAAGCCGCCAGGCTGGCCTATCTGGAAGCGGGGGAGTACGAGGACGCGGCCGGGAGAGCCAGGGCGATCCGATGGTCCCAGGCGGAGAGCCTTCTGGCGGACGGGCATTATGAAGAGGCGCTGCCCCTTTATCGGGAGATGGACGGAGACGGGGACGCCAGGGAGAAATGGATCCTCTGCGCCACCGAACTGGCCCGCGCGGCTTACAGCCGGAAGGAGTATGAGGCGGCGGCGGGGATCCTGTCGGACCTGCCGGAGGACACGAAGGATACCGCGGCCATCCGGACCCGGGCGCTGTTTAACGGCGCGAAGCGGCGGGCGGAGCAGGGGGACCTGGAACAGGCCGTCGCGATGATGGAAAAAGTGGCCGGATATGGGAATTCCAACAAAAACATCCGGAACTGGCGGATCGCTCTGGCGGAGGAATCCATGGAGCGGGAGGAATGGCAGCAGGCCCTGGACTGGCTGGAGCCCGTGGCGGACAATTATTCCGCCCAGCGGCTGATCCAGCAGATTGAGAAAAAGAAAGCCGACGCCGAGGCGGCCGAGGAGACCCAGCTCTTGGAAAACGCCGAGGCGGCCGAGGAGACCCAGCTCTTGGAAAACGCCGAGGCGGCGGAGGAGCATGCCCAGGGGGATGAATCCACCACGGATGCCGGAGGGCGGGAATGAAGAATAAGTGGATACCGGAGCTGGACGGGCTGCGGGCGCTGATGATTTTTCTGGTCAGCTGGTATCATATCTGGCAGCAAAGCTGGCTGACCCCGGCCATTGGGAAATACTCCCTGGATTACCTGCTGCGCAGCGGATATGTATGGGTGGACGGGACCGTGCTGCTGAGCGCGTTTCTGCTGTTTCTGCCCTACGCCAGGGCGAAGAGGGACGGGGGGCCGCTGCCGGATCCCCGGGCTTTTTACCGGAGACGGGCACGGAAGATCCTGCCGGGATACTACTTTATCCTGGCGCTGACCTTCTTCGGGATCTGCCTGCCCTGGGGGCTGTACGGTTCTCCGCAGTACATGGTGAAGGATGTGGCCACCCATCTGACCTTTACCTTCCCTTTTTTCTATGACACCTATGTGGCCACCCCCCTGGGGGCCGCCAGCTGGACCCTGGCCATCGAAACCTATGCGTACGTGCTGTTTCCCTGGGTGGCCCGGGCGGCGCTGAAAAAGCCGGGAAGGACGGTGGCGGCGCTGCTGCTGATCTGTTTCGGGTTCCGGACCTGGTGCCTGTGGAGCCTGACGGAATTCAATCTGGTGGTGAACCAGCTGATCAACTTCCTGGACGTTTATGTGATGGGCGGCCTTCTGGCGGCGGCCTATGCGCGTCTGGAGAAGCGGGAGCGGAAGGCCTGGATCGGGTGGGCCGCCACCGCGGTGTTCCTGCTGGCCTTCTGGGGGCTGCTGCGGATGATGCGGATTCAGGCCGCCTCCAGCGTCTATACGGCGGAAAGCGGACTGGCCGGACGGATTGCCGGCTGGCTGGGCATGCAGAGGGGAGACAGCAATTATCCCATCATCCAGCGGAACCAGATGATCTATCGGCCCATTTTCGCGGCGCTCTTTGGGAGCCTGCTGCTGTCGGCGCCCCTGAGCCTCTGGCCCCTGCGGAAGCTGCTGGGAAATCCGGTGACCCGTTTCCTGGGGGGAATCAGTATGAACTATTACCTGATTCACCAGACCGTCATGGTCCATATGCGGCGGATCGGCTTTCCCCCCAGCAAGGCGGAATATCCGAACCAGGCGGGGGAACAGCCCTGGCAGACCCAATATACGCTGCTGGCCTTCGGGATTTCGCTGCTGCTGGCGATTCTGATTACGTATCTGGTGGAAAAACCGGTGCAGCGGTGGATGGACCGGAGGAAAATCGGAACCCCGTGACGGCCTGGCGCGGCATGGGAAAGGAACAAAAAACCGCTCCCCGGGCGGGGAGCGGAAAAGGAACAGAGATCAGAACCGGCGAGACGCAAGGCCCCCGGAGGGAAACCCCTCAGCGCGGCGCTTGCAGAATGGAACCGCTGTGATCAGCCTTTCTTCTTTTCTTTCCTGGTGGAGCCGCGAATGGTGGCATGGGGAGCGGCGGCCTGCTTCATGAAAGCGCTGGGGCTGATACCGACGATGTTCTTAAACTGCTTGGAAAAATGGTAGGGATCCTGCATGCCGACATCCATGCCGGCCTGCCGGACGGAACAGTTCTGATCCCGAAGGAGCTCCTTGGCCCGCTCCATTTTGCAGTGCAGCACATAGCTGAGCGGGGGCATCCCCACCTCCGCGACGAAGCGCTTGCGGAAGGTTTCCATGGGCATGCGGGAGATGGCGGCCATCTCCGCCAGGGAAAAATTGTCTTTATACTGGTTCGCCCGCAGCGTATCCACCACCTTGGCGATCTCGTGGCTCAGCATGGCGTCCATGGCCACGGGCTGGCCCCAGTGGCTGGCGATCATGCCGTAAAGCAGGTGCTGCAGCTGGTAGGTGGCATCGGAGCTGCCGGAATGGCGGACGATGACCTGAACGATCTGGGAGGCAAGGTAGAGTTGGCTGGGAAGCGCGCTTTGCCGGAGAGGCATATGCAGCAGGGCCCCCATTTTCCGGACCACCAGGGGACTCAGGGGCCCCTCCAGGGCGATCCAGAGGCAGTGCGCGTGGCTGTCAGCCTGAATTTCGCAGGGCCGGTCCCCTCCCGGGAGAAAACAGGTGGAGCCGGTTTTCAGCATCAGATCATGCTGATCCCAGCGGAGAAGCATATCGCCGGCCTCCACAGCCAGCCAGACCCATTGTTCATGCTCCCGGAGGGGATAGACTCCCTCCTCCAGCACAAAACTGCCGGCGGCATGAATCCAGGCGCCGCTGGCCAGGGTCAGGCTGCCTGGCTTGTGGAACCCTTCCACGGCCAGGGAAGCCAGTTCATCCGGGATTGATTGCAGCAGGTAGGAATCCATGGCGTTCCCTCCAATATTATAGACCAAATATTACAATTAGTAGGGTCAGTATAGCCTGTTGTCAGGAATTTGTCAATAGTTTCGGGGGGAATAATTTGAAATTTGGGGGGAAATTCCCCCAAATTGGAACGAAGAAGGCAAAAAGATGAACAAATGGATCCGACTGAAGGAGTACGCGCAGGTGCACGGGACGGGATACACCCTGCGAAGGCTGGGGGAGAAGGCGGGACAGCAGTTCTTCGGCACCTGGGACCGGCAGTGGAAAAAGGAACGCCCGGACGGGGCGGAGCTGGAGCGGCAGCGGAAAAACCAGCCCGCCGCGGGGCTGATCAGCGTGACGGTTCCCATCTATAATACGAAAGCCGTTTTCCTGCGGGAACTGGCGGACAGCCTGAAGGCGCAGACGTACCGGAACTGGGAAGCCATCCTGTACGACGGGGCCAGCACCCGGCCGGAAACGCGGGAAGCCCTGGGGGCGGTTTCGGAAGGAGAACCCCGGATCCGGGTCTTCCGCGGCGCGGAAAACCGGGGCATCGCGGGAAACACCAACGCCGCCATTGAGCTGGCCAGGGGAGCGTACATCGCCCTGTGCGACCATGACGACCTGCTGACCCCGGATGCCCTGTGGCGCATGGGGGAGGCGATCGAGCGGGAACATCCGGACTTTCTGTACTCCGACGAGGATATGGTGACGGAGAACGGGAAACGGCATATGGATCCGCATCGGAAACCGGATTTTCAGCCGGAAACCCTGGCGGCGGACAATTACATGAGTCACCTGGGCGTGATCCGGGCGGAGCTGCTGCGGAAGATCGGGGGACTGCGGGAAGGGTACGACGGCAGTCAGGACCACGAACTGTATCTGCGCCTGTGCCGGGAGACGGACAGGATCGTCCATGTGCCCTATATCCTGTACAGCTGGCGAAAGGTGAATTCCTCCCTGAGCCGGCAGCATCTGGATCAGTGCCTGTGGGCCGGATGCCGGGCCAACGAGGATCTTTCCGCCATACCGGTGACCGCCGTCCCCGTGGACCGGAAGATCCGCCTGTGGTATGACGTCCCGCGGGGCGTGAGCACCGAGACGGTCCTGTTTTCCAGCACCGAGGAAGCCTGCCGGGAGGCCCTGGAGGAACTGAAGATCCAGGCCCCCTGGCCGAATATGCGCGCGACGCTGGCGGTGACGGATCTGGCGTCGCTGACGGATACCCTGAATCAGGCGGCGGAAGAAAGCCGGGCGGACTACCTGGTTTTTCTGGACGCGGCCGCCATGGTGCAAACCAGACATTTTTTCCGGGAACTGATGATGTATGCGCAGATGGACGGGGTGGCGGGGGTCACGCCCGTGCTGGTGGACCGGAAGAACCGGATTACCTTTGGGGGCTGGGTGAAGGACCGGAACGATCAGGCGGGACTGCGAAACGGCGCGGGCGGTCCCCGGGACCGGATGAACAAGGTGCACAATGTGGAGGGGGTCAGCCCCGCCTGCATGATGGTCCGGCGGGATCAGTTCGTCCCCTTCGGGGAGAAGAAGCCCGGCCGCCGGTACGTCTATACGCCCCATGCCGTGGTCTTTTGCGAGGACAGCGAAGTGATCCTCCTGCGAACATAAGCGCCGCCGCGCTGCGGTTTCAAAGCCCGGAATCCTCCTTCCCGACGTGACGGGAAGGAGTTTTTTGATAGGAATGGCAGCTATTCAGCCGCTCCGGTTTCAGGACTGAACAGTTACGAACGATTCTAAAAATTGGACATAAATTGTAACAAAAAGCTTGACAACGTAACAAATTTGAAATAAGATAGAGGCGTGAAATGCTACGTTCGAGGTGATTCACGATGACGATTCGGCACAGCCGTTTTCTGGCGCTGTTTCTGGCGCTGACGCTGGCGATCTCCCTGATCCCCGGCGACCTGATGTTGACCACCGCCCTGGCGGAGGAATACGGGATTGTCATAAACAGCAGCGTCAAGCTGCGGAAGGATGCCAGCGACAGCTCGGCCTTCTGGTTTGTGCTGCCGGTCGGGTGGGTATGCACCATTCATTCCGATACCACGGTGAACGGAACCCACTGGTACCGGGTCATCGCGCCTCATCCGGAAGCCAGTGATCCGAAAACGGCGCGAACCTACTGGGGATATATTAAGGACGATTATTTTCGCAAGCTGACGGACGAGGAGACCCAGACGTACCTGAGCGGATCCGTGGTTTCAGCGACCTCGTCCTCCTCTTCTTCCTCGGGGAGCACCACGACCTATACCGCGGCGGCAACCGGAACCACGGGATCCATCACAAACGGGGAAACCAATTTCCGGGAGGGCCCGGGGAAAAAGTACCACAGCATGATGAAGCTGGACCGCGGGACAGTGGTGAACATCACCAGCATTCCCGACGGCATCGGGCCGGATTATTGGTATGGGGTCAATTATGACGGACGGAACGGATATATCTGCAGCGAATTTTTGCGGGTGCTGGCCGGCGGAGCGTCGGCCGGGATCACGGTCAGCCCCACGGCGACGCCCACCCCGCCCCCCAGCACCGAGGGATACAACGCGGTGCAGCTGATCCTGACCTCCGCTCATCTGCGGACCAGCCCCAATGGGGACTTCGACCGGGACAACGACTGGGAAGGGCAGGGCTCCGTCCTGCCCCTGAACGGATCCGCGGTCAGCCGCGGGCAGTATATCTGGTATCCGGTGCTCAGTGGAGGAAGAACGTATTATGTACGGAATGACTGCGTGAGGCTGGTCTATTCCGATATGGCGGCCACGGTGACCGCAACCCCGGCTGCTGCGACCCCCGCCGTGACGGAAGCGCCGGCGGTGACCGCGGCGCCTGCCGCCACCGCCGCTCCGTCGGTTTCCGGCGTGGTCGGTTATGTGCAGACCACCAAGGGCGGATGCAATCTGAGATCCACCATGGGCGGAACCACGATCAAGCAGATCGCCCGGGGCGTGACGCTGCCTTATCTGGCCACTCCCACCACCAAGGGCGGATACACCTGGTATTATGTGGACGCGGACGGAAACAGGGGGTATCTGCGCAGCGACGTGGTGAAGGTGATTTCCGGAAGCGGAGACAGCGCCGCGGCGGAGGGCGAGCAGGCCCAGGCGGCCACTGTGGCGGACGACAATGCCACCGGCTATGTAAAGACCACCTCTTCCAGCGTCAATCTGCGGAAGAAGGCGGGATACACCGCCACGATCGGCCGGGTGGACAAGGGGGTTATTATGCCGTACTACGGCGCCCCCACCACGGAAAACGGCGTGACCTGGTACTACGTACGGCACAGCACCCTGGGGTACGGTTATATTCACGGCAGCTACGTGGCGATCGTGAACGCGGACGGATCCGCTACCCCGACGCCGGAACCCACCGAAGTGCCGACGGGCGCGGTGGTGACTTCCCAGGCGACCAGTACCGGATCCCAGACGGAGGCCAGCTACTCCACCCTGAAGATCGGCTCCACCGGGACGGCGGTGCGCAACCTGGTGCAGGCGCTGAAGGACCGGGGATATTTTACCGGCAATGTGACGGATAAGTACACCACCGCCGTATCCAAAGCGGTCCGGGCCTTCCAGAAGGACGCGAACGTCAGCGTGGACGGCGTGGCCGGACCGGCTACCCAGCACGCCCTGTACGGCACGGTGCCGGTGGGGGCGGCGGACAGCAGCAACCTGACCATGACCCTGTATCCGGCGGAAAAGATCGACTGGTGGACCGGCGGCATCAATTCCATGTGGGCCAAGGGCACCAACTACAAGGTCTATGACGTGAAGACGGGGATCGTCTGGTGGGCCCACCGCTGGAGCGGCGGTTACCATGCGGACGTGGAGCCCCTGACAGCGGCGGATACCGCCCGGCTGTGCAAGGCTTACGGGGTGACCACGGCGTCGGAAATCGCCAGAAAGAAGCTGTACCAGCGGCGGCCCAGCCTGGTGACCATTGGAAACCGGACCTTCGCGTGCTCGCTCTACGGCGTCCCCCACAATCCGGATGGGGATACCATCGCGAACAACGAAATGACGGGCCAGGTCTGCATCCACTTTACCAACAGCTGGACCCATGGCAGCAAGAGGGTGGACAAGCTTCATACGGAGGCCATCGAGTTCGCCTGGGAGAACGCCCCGAACGGACACAAGTAATGATCCGAACAGGATCCTCGCCCCTCCCTTTGCGGGAGGGGTTTTTCACGCCTGTTTTCTTCCTGTTTTTTCAAACGGAGGGGGAGAAGGACGGTTGACTTTCCCTCGGTAAAGTGATAATGTAAAAAAGCGCCTACGCTGAGGCGGGGCGGAAGAGCAATCAAGGAGGAATCCGAAATGAAGAAACTGATGGCAATGATGCTGGCCCTGACCCTGATGCTTGGCGCCGGAGCGGCGATGGCGGAAACCTTTATTCACGGGATTGACCCTGAATACCCCCCCTTCAGCTACCTGGGGGACGACGGAGAATATACCGGCTTCGATGTGGAAATCGCCAAAGCGGCCTGCGAAATCGCCGGGCTGGACTACGAAGTATTCGCCGTGGATTGGGACAATAAGCTGATTCAGCTGGATAACAAGGAATGCGACGTTATCTGGAGCGGCATGACCATTCTGGACAGCATGAAGGAAGCGGGCTACATTATCTCCCGGCCCTACTATGACAACACCCAGGTGCTGGTGGTGAAGAAGGACAGCGGGATTGCCTCCTCCGCGGATCTGGCGGGGAAAGTGGTGGCGGTGCAGCTGGGAACCTCCGGCGAAGCGCTGCTGAACGGGGATCTGGCCGACCTGCGGAGCACCTTCGCGGAGCTGGTGACCAGCCAGAGCTTCCTCATGTGCTTCACCGAACTGGAAGGAAACGCGGTGGACGCGGTGTTCGTGGATCTGCCGGTGGCGGCGGCTTACGTGGCGGGGAAGGAGGATCTGGAGATCCTGAATGAGAACCTGGGCGCCGAGCAGTACGGTTTGGCCTTCCGGTCCGGCGACGCGGAGCTTTGCGCGAAGATCGAGGACGCGGTGGATCAGCTGGTGGCCAACGGCACCTATGCGGAGATTGCCGCGAAGTATCCCGACATCGTCAACAACCTGCTGTTCCTGAACGCGGATTAAGGAACGGGTTCGACCCTTGAGGGTCTGACTGCTTTCGCTGCCCGGGGCCGCCGGTTTCGCGGCCGTGGGTCAGCGATGCCCGCGCCCGCGGACGGGCAATCGGGGAAACCATCATCCCGGAGGAAATATCCCTCCGGGAATTTTGCGCAAAGCGGGGAACAAGTAAATCAGAATCCTGCGGCAAAACGCACCGCAGTGAGGAGGAGGTTACCACCATGACGCTGACGACGATGATCCTGAAAATGGGGGACGGGTTCGGGAAGACCTGCGCCATTTTTTTTCTGACGCTGCTGTTTTCCCTGCCTTTGGGGATGGTGGTGGCGCTGCTGCGGATGAGCAAAAACCGGCTGATTTCCGCTTTGACCCGGGCTGTGATTTCCGTCCTGCGGGGGACACCTCTGATGCTGCAGCTCCTGGCCGTGACATACGGGCCTTACTATCTTTTCGGCATCAGCGTATCCAGAAATAAACTGATCCCGGTGGTGGTGGCCTTTTCCATTAACTACGCCGCCTACTTCGCGGAGATTTACCGGGGCGGAATTGAGAGCATGCCCGTGGGCCAGTATGAAGCGGCGCAGGTGCTGGGATACACAAAATTCCAGACCTTTATGCGCATCATTCTGCCGCAGGTGATCAAGCGGATTCTGCCTTCCGTGACCAATGAAGTGGTTACGCTGGTGAAGGATACCTCCATGGCCTTTACCGTTTCCTATCAGGAAATGTTTACCATCGGCAAGCAGATTGCCAATTCCCAGACCAGCTTCGTTCCTTTCCTGGTGGCAGGCGCGTTCTACTATGTGTTCAACCTGCTGGTGGATTTCATCATGGGCCGGGCGGAAAAGCATCTGAGCTATTACCGGTAAGCAAAACGACCGGTCACGGCGCCGGACGGAACAGGTACAACGACATCTGGACATACGGGAGACCTGTTTGGCTCACGGCCGCCATGCGGGCGGAGCTGCAAAAGAATCATCCGTGGCCGGAAAGTCAGAAACGAAACTCGGTTTTGTAAGGAGGAGCGGCTCATGAAAAAACTGCTGGAAATCAATCACTGCCGGAAGAGCTTCGGCGGCCTGGAAGTATTGAAGGATCTGAATATCAGCGTGGAGGAGAGCCAGGTGCTGTCCATCATCGGGCCCAGCGGCAGCGGGAAATCCACCCTGCTGCGCTGCGCCACACTGCTGGAAACCATGGACGGGGGCGATCTGATCTACGACGGCCTTTACGCCGCCCGGGATCAGGGCGGGAAGGCGGTGTATGCCTCGCCGCAGGAACTTCACAGGGTGCGGAACATGTTTGGACTGGTGTTCCAGAACTTTAACCTCTTTCCCCACTATTCGGTGCTGAAGAATATTATGGAAGCGCCGATGCTGGTGCAGAAGCGCGGCCGGAAGGAAGTGGAGGAGGAAGCCCGGAGCCTGCTGGAGCAGATGGGCCTGGCGGATCGGGCGGACGCTTATCCCTACCAGCTTTCCGGCGGTCAGCAGCAGCGGGTTTCCATCGCCCGGGCCCTGGCCATGAAGCCGAAGATTCTCTTTTTTGACGAGCCCACCTCTGCCCTGGATCCGGAGCTGACGTGGGAGATTCTGCGGGTGATCCGGATGCTGGCGGAGGAGAAAATGACCATGGTGATCGTGACCCACGAAATGGCTTTCGCCCGGGAGGTGTCCGACTGGGTGGTGTTCATGAATGATGGGATCATCGTGGAGCAGGGGGATCCCCGGGAGGTGATCGACCATCCGACCCAGGAGCGGACCATCCAGTTCCTGCGGAAAATGAGCGGGGATTGAGATGGATGGAACGCAGGGGCAGCGATGCGCTTGCGGGAGGGAACCGTTCGGGTGTATAATCTTCTTCCGGACATCGAATCACGGAAATCGGAGGGAGGACAGGATGACTTCCGGAAAGAAAGCCCGATATGTACGGCTGGATCCCACGGGAAATATCACCTGCCTGGTGCTGGATCCCGTTTCATGGGCGGACCGGCCCCGGATTACAGACCGACTGATGGATCGCTGTGAGCAGGTGGGATATCTTCTGCCCGCGGGCGAATCCGGGGCGAAGGCCCGCCTGGAAATGATGGGGGGCGAATTCTGCGGAAACGCCTCCATGGCCGCCGCGGCCTGGCTGGCCGGGGAAAGCGGGCTGAAGAAGGGGGAGGAAACGGTCATTCCCCTGGAGGTTTCCGGGGCGGAAGGGATCATTTCCTGCCTTGTCCGAAGGGAACCGGACGCCTGGAGGGGGACGGTGTCCATGCCTCTGCCCTATGGGATGGAGGAGACGGAGCTGGAGGACCGGCGGGTGACGGCGGTTTTTCTGCCGGGGATGACGCATTTGATCCTGCCGGAGGGATCCCTTGAAAAAGAGAGAGCGGAGGAGCTTCTTCGGAAGGCGGCCCTCCGTTTTTCCGCGCCTGCGCTGGGGCTTCTGCAATGGGACGGAGGCCGGGAATACATGACGCCGCTGGTTTATGTCCGGGGAAGCGAAACCATGGTGTGGGAAACAGCCTGCGGCAGCGGCACGACCGCCATCGCATTCTGGCTGGCCTCGAAAGCGGGGTATTCCCTGAAGGCGCGGATCAGGCAGCCCGGAGGCACGATGGAAGCGGAATCCGAGGCCCGGGAAGGGGCGCTGCGGGAGATCCGGCTGACGGGAACGGTGCGGATCGGGGAAACGGCCTTTCTGGAGGACGAAGGATGAAGAAAGTGATTGTCATCGGGGCCGGGGCCGCCGGCCTGATGGCGGCGATCCACGCCGCCCGGGGCGGCGCGGAGGTGACCGTTCTGGAGCGGAACGAAAAGGCGGGAAAGAAGATTTACCTGACGGGGAAGGGCCGCTGCAACGTGACCAACAATTGCGACCGGGACGCGTTTCTGATGGAGGTGGCCCGCAATGCACGGTTCCTCTTCAGCGCCCTGTCTTTTTTTTCTCCGGCGGATATGATGCGGCTGCTGGAGGAGAACGGCTGCCCGGTCGTCACCCAGCGGGGCCGCCGGGTCTTTCCCGAATCGGAAAAAGCCAGCGATGTGACGAAGACCCTGCTTTCAATCTGTGAAAAGCTGGGGGTGCGAATCTGCCTTCACCGGCGGGTGAGCGGCATCGCCGCGGGAGAGGACGGAACCCTTCAGGGCGTATATGCAGTCCGGGAAGACCCGGATCGGGCGGACGTCAGCCCTCCGGCCGGCGGAGAACTGATTCCGGCGGAGGCGGTGATCATCGCGACCGGGGGCGTCAGCTATCCTTCCACCGGCTCCACCGGGGACGGATACCGGTTCGCCGAAGCCGCGGGACACAGGGTAGAGCCCGCGATTCCGTCCCTGGTCGGGCTGGAGGCGAAGGAAAGCTGGCCGGCGGAGCTGCAGGGGCTGAGCCTGAAAAATGTCAGCGTCACGTTGAAAAAAGGGAAAAAAACCCTCTACACGGAGCAGGGGGAGATGCTCTTTACGCACTTCGGATATTCCGGTCCGCTGATTCTGGAAGCCAGCTGCCATCTGCCGGAAGCGACAGAGGGCTGTGAGCTGACCCTGGACCTGAAGCCCGGCTTGACGGCGGAGCAGCTGGACGCCAGATTGAGACGGGACCTGGAGGCCGGGAGCAAAAAGCAGGTACGGAACATCCTGCCGGCGTTGATGCCGGCCAGCCTGGCGGAGGTTTTTCCCAGGCTCTGCGGCCTGCCGGGAACGCAGCCCTGCAATCAGGTGACCGGAGCGCAGCGGCAGCGGCTGCGGGAAACCGTGAAGAATCTGCCCCTGCCGTTCCGGGGCCGGCGCGGCTTTCAGGAAGCCATCGTGACCCGCGGCGGAGTCAGCGTTCGGGAAGTGAACCCCGGTACGATGGAGAGCAAAAAGGTGCCCGGGCTTTTTTTCGCCGGAGAGGTGCTGGATGTGGACGCCCATACGGGGGGATACAACCTGCAGATTGCCTTCAGCACCGGCGCCCTGGCGGGAGCCAGCGCCGCGAAGGAAAGACCGTAAACCCTGCGCCGGCGGACCGGGTTCATGCTTCCTGTTTATGTCCCGCCGATTCCGGCGGGGAAAGGGGCGGATCGGAAGACCCGGCCGCCCGCATGTTTTTTTGTAGAGCGAAAAGGAGAATAGACCCATGACAACAGCGACCCGGGAACAGGGCATTACCAGGACAAGCTTGATCGGGATCATTACCAATTTACTGCTGACCGCCTTCAAAGCGGCGGTGGGGATGATTTCAGGATCCATCTCCATCGTGCTGGACGCGGTGAATAATCTGACGGACGCGGTTTCCTCGATCGTCACGATCGTGGGCGTGCGGCTGGCCAGGAAGAAGCCGGATGAAAGGCACCCTTACGGGCATGGACGGGTGGAGTATTTCAGCGCGATTATCGTATCGGGGATTGTGCTTTTTGCCGGCGCCACGGCACTGGTGGAGTCCGTCAAAAAGATCATTGAGCCGGAGACGCCGGACTATTCCGCTGCCAGCATCCTGATTGTGGCGGTAGCGGTGGTGGTCAAGATTATCCTGGGCCGGTATGTGAGCAGCCAGGGGAAAAAATACCAGTCCGAGGCGCTGGTGGCCTCCGGCTCTGACGCCAGCTTTGATGCCATTCTGTCCGCGTCCACGCTGGTGGGCATCGCGATTATCCGGCTGTTCGGCCTGAATCTGGACGGGTGGATCGGTGCGGTGCTGGCTGTGTTCATCATCAAATCCGGCTGGGAAATGCTGGGGGAATCCGTTTCCAGCGTCATCGGCAACCGCCCGGACAGCGAGGTTTCCAGAGCCATCCGGGAGACGGTATGCCAGTTTGACGGGGTGCTCGGGGCGTACGACCTGCTCCTTCATGACTATGGCCCGGAATACGCGATCGGCTCTATTCATATTGAAATTCCCGCGGATTATTCCGCGGATCAGATTCACCGGCTGACCCGGAGGATTTCCGAGACGGTGATGATGAAGTACCATGTGATTCTGACCGTCGGGATCTATGCCATCGACAGCGCCCATGATGAAATCCGCGGGAAGCTTCACCGGGTGGCCATGGAGCACGAAGGCGTCCTGGGCACCCATGCCATCTATGTGGACGACGAGGCGAAGACCATGACCATCGACGTATTGACCGATTTCCAGGTAAACCGTCCGGCGCTGCGGGAGGATCTGATGGGACATATCGCGGAACTGCTTCCCGGTTATCAGGCGGATATCAATTTCGATAACAATTTCGCGGATTAAGGAACGATCACTCCATCGCCTGCGCATTCTGCCTGGCTGAATTCGACTGGACTTTTTATCCTTTACACTGCCTGCATTTTTTGCTATACTGCATTTTGTTTCAACGAACAGGAGGTTTGTTTGCTATGTCTGAAATTCCCGCTTATCAGCCGAAAGCGATCGAGTCCAAGTGGCAGAAAATCTGGGCGGAGACCCACGCCTTTGAAGCGGAGGCGAGCCATGAGAAGCCCAAATTTTACGGATTGATCGAGTTCCCCTATCCCTCCGGACATGGGCTGCATGTGGGTCATCCCCGGTCCAATACGGCCATGGATATTATCGCCCGCAAGCGCCGCATGCAGGGGTATAACGTTCTTTTTCCGATCGGATGGGACGCGTTCGGCCTGCCCACGGAAAATTACGCGATCAAGAATCATGTTCATCCGGCCAAGGTGACAAAGGAAAATATTGACCATTTCCGCAGCCAGCTGCAGATGCTGGGTTTCTCCTTTGATTACAGCCGGGAAGTGGATACCACGGATCCGGGTTATTTCCGCTGGACCCAGTGGATCTTCCTGAAGATGTTTGAACACGGGCTGGTTTTCCGGGATAAGACGCTGGTGAACTACTGTCCCAGCTGCAAGGTGGTTCTTTCCAATGAGGACAGCCAGGGCGGCAAGTGCGACATCTGCCACAATGACGTGGTGCAGCTGCCGAAGGATGTATGGTATCTGCGGATTACCGCTTACGCGGACCGGCTGCTGGAAGGGCTGAAGGATGTGGATTATCCGGAAAATATTGCCCAGCAGCAGGTGAACTGGATCGGGAAATCCACCGGCGCCTTTGTCCGCTTCCCCTTTGAAGGCCTGGATGAGGAGATTGAGATCTACACGACCAGGCCGGATACCCTTTTTGGCGTGACCTTTATGGTCATGGCTCCCGAGCATCCTTTGATTGACAAATACGCGGATCGGATCCGCAATATGGACGCCATTCGCGCCTATCGCGACGAATGCGCCAAGAAGACGGAATTCGAGCGGACGCAGCTGGCCAAGGAAAAGACCGGCCTGAAGCTGGAAGGGCTCAGCGCGGTGAACCCCATCACGGGGAAGACCGTGCCGATTTACCTGTCCGATTATGTCATGATGGGATACGGCACCGGCGCCATCATGGCCGTGCCGGCCCATGACCAGCGGGACTGGGAATTCGCGACCAAGTTTGGCATCGATATCGTGGAGGTCATTCAGGGCGGGGATATCACGAAGGAAGCCTATACCGGCGACGGCGTCATGGTCAATTCCGACTTCCTGAACGGATATACAAACAAGAAGGATTCCATTGCCCGGATGCTGGAGGAAATCGAAAAGCGGGGAATCGGGCGGCCCGGTGTGCAGTACAAAATGAAGGACTGGGCTTTTAACCGGCAGCGGTACTGGGGCGAGCCCATTCCGCTGATCCACTGCCCGAAGTGCGGCGTGGTTGCGGTGCCCTATGAGGAACTTCCCCTGCGGCTGCCGGATGTGGACGACTTCGAACCTGGCACGGATGGCAAGAGCCCTCTGGCCAGGATCGAAAGCTTCGTCAACTGCAAGTGTCCGAAGTGCGGCGGGGATGCCAAGCGGGAAACGGATACCATGCCCCAGTGGGCGGGCTCTTCCTGGTATTTCCTGCGGTACTGCGATCCGCATAACGATCAGGTTTACGCGGACCGGGGGGAACTGGATTACTGGATGCCCGTGGACTGGTATAACGGCGGCATGGAGCACGTGACCCGCCATCTGCTCTATTCCCGCTTCTGGCATCAGTTCCTGTATGATATCGGCGAGGTCGGATGCCCGGAACCATATGCCAAAAGGACCGCCCAGGGGCTCATCCTTGGGACGGACGGTGAAAAAATGTCCAAGAGCCGGGGCAACGTGGTCAACCCGGAGGAGGTCGTGGACGAGATTGGCGCTGACGCCTTCCGCTGCTACGAAATGTTCATGGGCGCCTTTGATCAGGCGATTCCCTGGTCCACCAATGGCGCGAAGGGATGCAAGAAGTTCCTGGACCGGGTATGGCGCCTGCAGGAAAAAGTGGGGGAGGGGGACAGCTATTCTCCCGCGCTGAATGCCGCTGTTCACGAGGCGGTCAAGAAGGTATCCGAGGATATTGAGCGGATGAAGTTCAATACCGCCATCGCTGCCATGATGAGCCTGGTGAACGAGATGATGGCCCAGCCCGCCATCACCCGGGCGGAAATGGAAACGCTGCTGAAGATCCTCTCTCCCGTGGCGCCCCATATCTGCGAGGAGATGTGGCAGAATCTGGGCCACACCGAGCCCATTCATCATCAGCCCTGGCCTGTCTGGGATGAAGCCGCGCTGCAGAAGAGTGAGGTGGAAATTGCCGTCCAGATTAACGGGAAGGTACGGGGCCGGATTCATATTCCCGCGGATCTGACCAGGGAATCGGCGGAAAAAGAGCTTCCGGAAAATCCGGAAGTCCAGCGGCTCACCAACGGAAAGCAGATTATGAAGGTCATCTTTGTGCCTGGAAGGCTGTTGAATATCGTCGTGAAATAAGCCAAAAGCGAAACCCGGGAAAGGATCTTTCCCGGGTTTCACAATTAAAAAATAAAATGTGGTTTCGCAAAAATAAAAAATAAAATGCTGGACAAAATGAAAAAGCTTTGTTATAATGCGATTTGCTGGTTGTGCCGATGTGGCTCAGTTGGTAGAGCAGCCGATTCGTAATCAGCAGGTCAGGGGTTCGAGTCCCCTCATCGGCTCCAGCTTCGAGGTGTAGCGCAGTTTGGTAGCGCGTTTGGTTCGGGACCAAAAGGCCGCG
>JAFWES010000001.1 GCA_017512805.1 Clostridia bacterium | reverse complement strand
GGGATTTACCTTGTGACCCATGTTGAATCCTCCTTCGCCTTACTTCTGGTCAAGCACCACGCTGATATGGCTGGTGCGCTTGAGCATGGGAGACGCGCTGCCGCGGCTGCGGGCAACGTACCGCTTCAGGGTGGGGCCGGGATTGGCATACACCTCTGCGACGTAAAGGTTCTGGCGGTTCAACTCCTGGTTGTTCACCGCATTGGCGATGGCGCTGTTGATCAGCTTCATCACCACGGGGCTCGCGGCCTTGGGGGTGTACTGCAGAATGGCCAGAGCTTCGTCCACGTCCTTACCGCGGATCAGATCGATCACGATCTTCACCTTCCGGGGAGAGATGCGAACGTACTTGGCGTGAGCCTGCGGCCGACGATCGGCATTCGCCTTGCGGGCCGCCGCTTTCTCCTTGCTACGGGTAGCCATGTTGTTTCAACTCCTCTCCTTATTTCCGATTGCTTCCCTTGTCGCCGGCATGGCCGCGGAAGGTGCGGGTGGGGGCGAACTCGCCCAGCTTATGACCCACCATGTCCTCCGTCACATAAACCGGAACATGTTTCCGGCCGTCATGTACGGCCACGGTGTGTCCCACAAAATCCGGGAAGATGGTGCTTGCGCGGCTCCAGGTCTTTACGACCGCTTTCTTTCCGGAATTGTTCATTTCCTGAATGCGCTTCATCAGCGCGGCCTCTACATAGGGGCCTTTCTTAATGGAACGGCTCATTTATTCTCCATAGCCTCCTTCCGCTTACTTCTTGCCGGCGCGCTTGACGATCATCTTGTTGGAATACTTCTTATGCTTCCGGGTCTTGTAACCCAGGGCCGGCTTGCCCCACGGGGTCACAGGAGCGGGCATACCCACGGGGCTCTTGCCTTCGCCGCCGCCATGGGGGTGATCGTTCGGGTTCATAACCACGCCGCGGACGGTGGGCCGCACGCCCATGTGACGGACACGGCCTGCCTTGCCCAGACGGACGTTCTCATGATCCGTGTTGCCCACGGTTCCGATGGTGGCTCTGGCGTTCAGCGGCAGCTTCCGCATTTCACCGCTGGGCAGGCGGACCTGCGCATAGCCGTTTTCCTTCGCCATCAGCTGGGCGCTCATGCCGGCGCTGCGAACCAGCTGTCCGCCGCGGCCGGGCTTGATCTCCAGATTGTGGATCAGGGTACCGACGGGGATGTTGCTGATCGGCAGCGCATTGCCGGGCTTGATATCCGCGCTGTCGCTGGAGATCACGGTATCGCCGACCTTCAGGCCCAGCGGGGCCAGAATGTAGCGCTTCTCGCCGTTAGCGTAGAACAGCAGGGCGATAAATGCGCTGCGGTTCGGGTCATACTCGATGGCATTCACCTTGGCGGGAATGTCGATCTTGTCCCGCTTGAAATCGATGATGCGGTACTTAACTTTGTTGCCGCCGCCCTGATGCCGGACGGTGATCTTGCCCTGGTTGTTACGGCCGGCGTTCTTCTTCAGGTACTCCGTGAGGCTCTTCTCAGGCTGCTTCTTCGTGATTTCCTCATAGGTCAGAACCGACATGAAGCGCCGGGCGGGCGAAGTCGGCTTGTAAACTCGAATAGCCATGTTTTCGTCTCCTCCCTGCTGTAATTAGGCCATGCCTTCGAAGAACTTGATGGGCTTCGAGTCCTTCTTCAGGGTCACATAGGCCTTCTTGGTTTCGGGCGTCCTGCCCTGGGTACGTCCCTGGCGCTTCATCTTGCCGATGGTCCGCAGGGTGTTTACCTTGTCCACCTTCACGCCGTCGTCCGCGAAAACGGTTTCGACCGCTTCCTTGATCTCGGCCTTGTTGGCGTGAATATCCACTTCGAAGATATAGCGCTTGTCCGCGAAGCCCTCGTACGCCTTTTCGGTGAGGATGGGCCGCTTGATAATATCATAGGCGTTCTTCATTACGCGTACACCTCCTCGACGGATTCCTTGGCGGCCTTGGTCAGAATCACCTTGTCCGCGTTCAGGATGTCATACACATTCAGGGTGTTGACGTAGGTGGTCTTCGCTTCAGCCAGGTTGGCGGTAGCGCGGACCACGTTCTCGTCCTTCTCGGGAAGCACGACGAGGGCTTTTTTGTCGGCCTTCAGATTTTTCAGGGCCTGGGCCATCAGCTTCGTCTTGGCTTCCTTCAGGTTCAGGGCGTCCACCACGATGATTCCGCCCTCGTTCAGCTTCGCGGTCATGGCGCTCTTAAAGGCCAGGCGGCGAACCTTCTTATTCACGGCGATCACATAATCCCGGGGCTTCGGTGCAAACACCACGCCGCCATGTTTGAACTGGGGAGCGCGGTTGCCATGGTGCCGGGCATTGCCGGTGCCCTTCTGACGGTAGATTTTCCGGCCGCCGCCGCGGACCTGTCCGCGGGTCAGGGCGCTCTGGGTGCCCTGGCGCTGGGCTGCCAGGTAAGAGCGGACCACCAGGTGCATTGCGGCTTCGTTGATGGGAGCGGCGAAGATCTCGTCGCTCAGCTCCACCTCGCCGATGGTTGCTCCTTCCATATTATACAGAGCAGTCTTAGCCATTGTTCTAACTCCTTCCTTCCGGTTACGCCTTCACGGTGTCACGGATCAGCAGCAGGCCTTCGTTGGGGCCGGGCACAGCGCCCTTCACCAGCAGCAGGTTCCGCTCCGCGTCCACCTGAACAACTTCCAGATTCAGCACCGTTACGCGCTCCACACCGTACTGGCCGGCCATGTGCTTGTTTTTGAACACCCGGCTGGGGTCGGAGTTGGCGCTCAGGGAACCCACGCCCCTGTGATACTTGGAGCCGTGAGCCATGGGGCCGGTGTGCTGATTCCAGCGCTGGATGGCGCCGGTGTAGCCGTGGCCCTTGCTGATGCCGGTGATGTCGATCTTGTCGCCGCTGGCGAACTGATCGCACTTGAGCACATCCCCGACCTTGTAGCCGCTGCAGTCGTCAAAGCGGAATTCCCGCAGATGACGCTTGGCGTCCACGCCGGCCTTCTTGAAATGACCCAGCTCAGGCCGGTTCAGCAGCTTCTTGGCCCGGTTCTCGGTCAGGTCGCCGAAACCGACCTGCACCGCGTCATAACCGTCGCTTTCCTGATTCTTGGTCTGCACCACCGTGCAGGGACCCGCTTCAATCACGGTGACCGGGATCAGACGGCCGTCTTCCGCGAAGACCTGCGTCATACCGATCTTTTTACCCACGATCGCTTTCTTCATCTTCGTTTCCTCCCGCTTACAGCTTCATTTCGATTTCGACACCAGCAGGAAGATCCAGCTTCATCATGGCGTCCACCGTTTTGGGATTCGGGTTATTGATGTCGATCAGACGCTTGTGCGTCCGGCGCTCGAACTGCTCGCGGCTGTCCTTGTACTTGTGGACCGCGCGGAGGATGGTCACGACCTCGCGCTCGGTGGGCAGCGGGATAGGTCCGGAGACACGGGCACCTGTGCGCTTGGCGGTCTCAACGATCCGCTCGGCACTCTGATCGATCAGTTTGTGCTCGTAGCTCTTCAGCTTGATACGAATTTTCTGGCTGGCCATACCTGTTAACCTCCTTGATTTCGTTCTTGTTTTTCGCCCTGTCCCGGCGTCGCTCGCAGGTGCTCGGCCGGCTCTGGCGTTCGAGTCCGTCGCCCGATTGGCGGGCTGGTCCAGGATAATTACCCGCCTGGCCCGGCGGCAACTTACCCCTTCATCCCTACACAGACAACAGCGGTTATTATACACTGTGAAGCGGAGGAAATCAATAGGGGAAACCTGGTATTTCGAAAAAAATTTTGCGGTTTTCGGGTTTTTTCTTGGCCTCCGCCCCTTCTATTCCCGCATTTCCCGCCTTGCATAATGTACACCTTTCCGTGTGTGTCCATCGTTTTCCGTTTTCCGCCCTTTTTCCCACGTTCCTTCCCCTCCAGATGCCGGAATGCCCGCGGAATCCCTTGATTTCACGGGCGTTCCCTCGTATGCTTTATGTACACTTGTTCAGGTGTGTCTATTCTGTAAAACTGATCCATCTGTTTACCGTGAGTCGTAGCTTTATGCTGTTATGCTGAGTAATGAAACCGTAAAGCGCTTGCGCAGACAGGCAGATCATGTTAAAATCTTTCAGGAAGAAGTTTGAAGGAGGGCATGAGCGTGTACAGCGTTTCTGAAATACGGCAAATTGTTTCACCAATCGCTGCGCGGTATGGTGTTGATCGAATGACGCTTTTTGGTTCTTATGCCAGAGGCGATAACACAGCTCATAGCGATATTGATCTTCGGATTGATAAAGGCCGAGTTCATGGATTGCAGATGGCGTTCCTTCTGACTGATCTTGAGGATGCCTTGGGTACTTCTGTGGATTTACTGTCAACGACCGCCCTGGATGATTCCTTTCTGTCTTCGATTCAAAATGAGGAGAAACTGTTATATGAACGCCAGTAAAAGGGATCAAAGCTTACTGCTGCACATGCTGGATTACTGTCTTCAGATTGAAGCTACTGTAGCTCATTTCGGAGATGACAAAAGTCTTTTTGACGAAAGCTTCATCTACCAGAACGCTGTTGCAATGTGTCTGATGCAGATCGGGGAACTTGCGGGGCTTCTGTCGGAATCATACCGTCTGGAGCATACCGGGATGCCGTGGCGCCAGATTCGTGCCTTAAGAAATATTATTGCGCATAACTATGGATCGGTAGACAAACAGACAGCCTGGGAAATAGTTCATGATGATATTCCAGCCCTGAAGAAGTATTGTGAGGCTGAGGTCGCAGGCATGGACGATAAGGATCCATCATAATCTGCTTTCAGCTTTGAAAACAGCCCCAGCTCTTTTCCTACCGAAAGAGCTGGAAGACGTTCGAAGAATTACTGACATTTCTCAATGTTTGACTTGCGTGAGGTGCAGAGGAAACCGCATTAGTGCGAAATCTGTGAAGAATTAGCATTCTTCTGCCGCATCATGCACGCACCCGCCCGTATGCACGGGCGGGTGCTGTTTTTCTGTTCTGTTTGTTTTCGCTTTGCTCTGTTCTTTTACAGCGAGCTTACAGTCCTTACCTTGGTAAACTGACCGGTGAACTCGGCGCCACATCTGATCTCTGTCCGTAAGGGCGGTACATGCCCCCTACGCAGGCTATATATTATGGTTACATTCAGGGATTGTATTGATAGTCTGGATTGTCGGGATCGTTGGTATCGTAAGGATCCCCTCCTTCCCCACCTCCTGGTCCGAGAGGACACCCAGGAGCATGCTCTCCACCCATACCTCCACATTCAGGACAAATTTCATCATGATATTCGCTTTCAGTAAATCTGATCGTCACCGGTTCCGACAGCACACCATTTACGACGAGACGGTAGTAATATACTTCACCTGGTGTTGCTGTATCTATCCATTCTTCATATGTTGTCAAAGAATAGTTATCGATTTCATAATCTCCATAGTGATCTTCTATAATCATCCAATCTGATTCATTTGTACTCTTTTCCCAGACATAATACAGATTATTATTTTCATCCCCGTAATACTGTTCGTATTCATCTTTATATACGCTACTATCTATACTAATATAAATTGACCCCGACATTGAAGGATCAATTTCATATTCCTCCTGTCCTGCCGTGATTATCACACTATAAGGAGTCAATGAAGGCTGCTGCACCGATAAAGTCATCGTCTGCGTTTGTACGCTCACATCGTCCAGTGTTACCTGGCAGAAAAACCCGTGTCCATCCTGCTCTGCATCAGCAATGAAGGTGTAATCGCTCCCATGGCTCACCGGTGTCTGATAATTTGGCCCTTCCTCATAAATCTCAATTGTCGGACGAGGGTAACCGGATACATAATTATACAGATTCACAACCTCACCGACCTGAACTATCATCGTCTCAGAATAGGAAGAGCCATTTAAGACAAACAGGACCGCCTCATCAGAAAATAGTGTATCCGACTGATATGATACAATCACACGATATTTTGCCCTGTTGTCTGAATCTTTCACGCCGGAAACTGTATAACTATCTCCGGTTGCGCCAGGGATATCGCCCCAAGTTCCTTCGGATTGACTGTACTTCTGCCACTGATAAGATATCCCTTCCGGAATCAATAAACTGCCATTTTTCTGAAGTCCGGCTTCCACCGCAAACGTTACGCTTCCATTATATTTAGCCAGAACATGAGCGGGCTGCGTCTGAATTGTCAGCTCCCCTGCAGACTCTTCTTCCCAGACAGCATATAGCGTGACTGACTCGGTAATATTCAGTTCTGAGATAACCTGCCCATCCTCTGTCTCGCTCCAGCCCATAAAACTGAATCCCTTTTTTGCAGGCTCATCCGACGGCACATAAGCGCCGACCTCTGCTCTCTTCAAAATGGTTTCCGAACCATCGCTGAACGCCCCGCCATTCGCGTTCAGCGTCACGACAACATGGTTGACCGTCAGATGATAGCTGGCCGCCATCCCGTTCGCAGAAGCGCTGATATCCGCCTCGCCCAGGCCGTTTATGGTGACAGTGCCGTCGCTGACCGTTGCGATATCTGTATGATCGCTCGTCCAGATAATCTGATCGGTATATCCTTCCGGCTCAACAACAGCCCGAAGCGTCAACTGGTCGCCGATAACCGGATTATTCGGAACGTCGACTTCCTCAATTCTGACAGACGTGGCGTGAATGACCCAATGGAATGTCGCCGTTGCCGAATTGGTCGTCGTTGGCGGAGCATATCCTTCATCTGTAATCACACATCTGATCTGCATGCCGTCATGTGAGGCGTTCAGGAACGGCGTGTAAAGATTGCTGTCATTGTCCGGGACATCTGTCCAGTCACCGCCCGGCATTTTGGTCTGCCACTGATAATGGAGATCGATGCCCTCTGCGTCTACCCTGAATCCCTGTCCGTCTATGCTGGGGTAATAATCCGGGGCGAGATCCTGCGTGATGTCCGGGCTGGGATTCTCCGCCCATTCAGCCTGCAGCGTGATATCTTCCGTCACCTCGATCGTTCCCGTGACGATCTGCCCGTTCAGCATCCATCCGCCGAAGGAGTATCCTTCTCTCGCCGGCTCGTCATCAATCAGGGCATATGTCCCCTTCACGTTCTCCACGGTCATCGTGCGCTGATCGTTTTCAAAGAAACCGAGGCCGGCGTCATAGGTCACCGTATACCTGATCTCCCTCCAGCCTGCCAACAGCGTCACGTCTCCGTTCACGGTAATGGTATCCCCTTCAACCGGTTCGTCCCCGATCATCCAGCCCGTGAACTCATATCCCTCCCTGACGGGAATCTCTACATCGATCGTATAGGTTCCGCGAACACCAGAAACGGTGACGGTTGATCCGTTATCGCTCTCAAAATGCCCCTGATTCGCATCATATGTCACGGTATAGCGCGCCATCTGCACCGCAACCGTCACCTCGTTAGAAATAACGGATGCGAATCCTTCCTTCGAAACAACCGCGCGGATCGTATGCGTCCCCGCCGGCAGCCAGCTCAGGCTCAGCTCCGATCCTGCCCCCAGCTGTTCCCATTCGTCCCCGGAGGCGGAGGCTTCCTCCCACGCGTATGTCACGCCGACAGGCGTCGCCACGATCGACAACGTTTCGTCCGCGCCCTCCGCGATCTCTTTGCCCTCAGGCTGCCGCGTGATATGGATCAGCGTCTGATTCACCGTCAGCGCTGCGCCCTCCGAACGCTTCGTACTTCCGCCGGCCGTGACCACGCACGCATACGAACCGGCGTCCTCCAGCTCCGCGGCGCTGATCGTATAAACCGCCTCCGCCGCGCCGGGGATATCCTGCCCGTCCTTCTGCCACTGATAGACCGCGTCGTCCGCATTCACGGACACCGTGAAGCTGACCGTTTCGCCCTCGCCGCAAACCGCGTCCACGGGCTGCAGCGTGAAGCGGAAGCTTTCCGTCTGCGGAGGTGTATCCGTCGTCCCCGTGGCCAGCGTGCTGGCAGTGGACGTCACCACCGTGCCGTTCCTGTATCCGGTGATCACAACCCTGAACTGCCATCCGTTGTTTTCCGCCGCCGCCAGCACTTCCAGGCTGGTCTTCCGGCCGTCGGCCACCCCGTCATCGTACCTGCTCCAGGTCCCGCCTTCATCCGTGCTGACCTGCCACTCATAGCTGCGAACCTTCGCCCCGTTGGTGACGACCTCGAACTTCGCGTATTCGCCGATCTTCGCGTACTGGCGCGGCTCCATATCCTGCGCGATCTCCACGTCGTCATCTTCCTGCTGAACGGAGTTCTCCCACGCGGCGTAAAGCGTAACATCGGACGCGGGAATCAGGCTGGTCACGATTTCGCCGTTCAGTTCCCATCCGCGGAAGGTATCCCCCTGCTTGAACACCTGCGGCAGCGAGGCATTCTGACCGATGGCCACCCTCTCCAGCCGGCTCGACGTCTCCCCGTCCGGGAACCGCCCGCCCATCGGGTCATAGGTCACCTTATAGCTGTCCACATGCACCGTAACCCAGTCGGAACAGCCTTCGGCGCTGGCGGTGATGACCGCCTCCCCAAAGCCAACGGCGGTCACATGGCCGTACTGATCCACGGCCGCCACGCCCGGTTCGTCGGATGACCATTCGACGGCGGAGGTGCACTTCGCCGGGCTCAGGGCCGCCCGGAGCCGCACCGAGTCTCCTGCCGCCAGATGCTCTGTGTTCCCGCTCTGAACGATGATCCTGACCTCCGTCGCGGGGTTCGTCCCCACATGAACCGTGGCTGTCCGCGAGGTTTCAGCCGCCGTCCCCGCGGTGAGCACGCAGTAAATCTCCGAATCCTCCGTGATCAACGAGAGATCGAACATGTTCATCGTCGCGCCGGGCCATGGCTGACCGTCCACATACCACTGGTATGTCAGCTGCGCATTCAGCGATTCGTCGGCCTCCGCGCCGATGAAAGCATAGCGTTCGCCGGCGGTCCAGTAATAAGAATCCAGATCCGTGGTGATGGCGATATCCTTTTTCCGGACGGTGAGCGCCGCGGTCTCCGACATCTCCTCGCAGATCACGGCGCCCGTCGGAGAAGTCGCCTTCACCGAGCACCGAATGCGCAGTCCGTTGTTGCTCGGATACGCATCGCAGCTGACCCGGCTCCGGTTCCCGCCGAAAACCTCCCAGTCTGCTCCCTCATCATAGCTGTAATACCAGGTATACTCGATTCGGTAATAGGACGGAAGGCTGTGCCCCACCGTGAAAATCACCGCGTGTCCGTCCGGATCCACCTCCGCGTCCTGCGGCTGAGCGGAGATGATATGTTCGACCGGCCTGTCGTCGAGAACCGTGACCGTGGCCGTCGCCGAACGCTCTGTATTCCCGAACGCGTCGGTGACAACGCAGTATACGTCCTGCGTCCCGAGGACGGACGTATCCAGGTCGATGGAAAAATCGTCCTCGAGGCCGACAGCCTCCTCATCCACAAACCACTGGCAGGTCACCCCGATCCCGTTCACGGCGACGGAGATGCTCGCTTCCGACCCCTGCGCCGCATATCTGGACGCGGGCTGCGTGACGATCGAAACCGCGCTGGACTGATCCGGCTCCGCCAGGAGCGCGGAATGCGCGGATTCGGCCGAGTTGGAGACCTGCGTAATATCCGCCGACAGCGCCGTCACCGTGAAGGTATACTGTCCCGCCGTCACATTTGCGAAGTCCACCCATCCCGAGCTGAAATCGAAATAAGTGGTATTGATGTTGCGGGAGGCTACGATGTCGTTCCCGCTGTACAGCATCACCTGATAGGACGCGGCGTCCGCCACCTCGTTCCAATACGCCCGCCCGTAAGCCATTCCGGTTCCCCAGGAAATCCCCGCCGGCGTTTCCAGGGAGGTATCCGGGCGGGTGAAATAAACCGTGTTGGAAGAAACAACGCTGCCCACGCCCATATCCCGGGCATCTTTCTCCTCCGCGGACCCGACCGCCTTGGCTTCCACGCGGTAATCCCCGGTCGAGGTAAAGAAGTTGCTGATATTGATGGAATATTCTGTTTCATTCGCCCCGATCATCACCGGAATAACGGCCAGCAGATCGTCCCCCTCCGCGAACGCCTTCGGAATCAGCGGGAAGAACGACGTATGGGCCGGCTGCGATCCGTATACGCCCAGCATGACGGTATGCGGTTTTGTTTCGGTAATGCGGAAGGTGAGGATCCCCGTCTCGCTCAGGGACAGCTCCGTGGGAAGCGCGTTCTCCACCCGGACGGTATCCGAAATCACGCTTTTCGTTCCGTGGGAAACAACGCAGCGATAGCGCCGGTCCTTGTTTTCCATCGTGACGGTAAAAGCATAGGATGGGGTGTTCACGCCTGCGGAGGTCCACTCCTCCCCGTCGTCGGAATACTGCCAGTCATAGTCCGCTTCGGAGACGATGGCCGTAAGGCTGAACACCGCCGTCTCATCCAGCCCCGAAAACACGGACACGGGCTGCGCGGTGATGACCGGCGGGGCATAATCATGATCGTACGCCCACCGGTACGCGTAGGTATCGCCCGCCTCAACCATCAGCTCCTCGATGGAGGTGCCGCTGAACGCGTCATCCGCGATCAATCTCAGCGAATCCGGAAGGTTGATCTTCCTGACCGAGCTGCCGGCAAACGCCCTGTCCCGGATCTCCTCTATACGGTCCGGCAGCGTCACCTCATCCAGGGAGGTGTCCCCATAGAACGCCTCCGCATCGATCACTTTCAGCGCGGATGGAAGGGCCAGCGTATCCGCCAGGGCCCCGGCGGTAAAAACATAAATCATCGCAAGGATCATCGCAAATACACGACAGACCTTCCTGAAGGGTACATCGTTCCGCATGATATGACAGCCTCCCTCTGATAATCACAGCTCAGATGTGTTCCGGCGACTCAACAATTGTATTATAATATACTCTGTCTGAAAAAACAACTTCCGAATTTCAACCATACATGGCCGCCGCACGAGTTAAATAGATGTGTGCCAGGGATCCGGAATTGCCGTTGAAAGCATTGGAATTGATTCTGGCGCCGCAGGACTCTGTACAGTCGTAACACTTTTGTACTTCGTGCGATAGCCGTGCTGTCATCCTCTGTTTCGCTTGCATTTTCAGCGCAAATCCTCTATACTATAGTCAGGTTGGCCAGCTTGGTCTCCTTGGTCTTAAAGGAGGTGTCATCATGCAAGTGAATGTTCTCGAAGCAAAAACAGATTTTTCAAAGCTGCTCCGCCTGTTGGAAACCAAGCGGGAGAGCGCCATCACGATCGCCAGGAATGGAAAGCCGGTAGCCCTTATGACGCTTTACCCGGAAACATCGGTGTCTGACCGCATCGGCATCGCAAAAGGGAAATTTCACGATCCGGAAGATTTCGATGCATACGATGAAGAAATTGCGGCATTGCTTACAGGAGGCAGCTTATGAATATCCTCCTGGACACGCATATGGCCATCTGGGCATTACTCGATTCTCCCCGGCTGACACCGAAAGCAAAGCAGTTCATCACAGATCCGGACAATACCATCTACTACAGCGTTGTCTCCGTATGGGAAGTGCTGTTAAAGCATTCCGCTCATCCTGATCGCATGGATCTCTCGGCAGATATCTTTTCTGAAAGCTGCAAGGCTGCCGGTTTCGTTCCTCTTGAACTGCGCGATAAGCACGTTCTGGCTGCCCGAACCTTTCCTCCTGATGTGCACGGTCACAAGGATCCTTTTGACCGTCTTCTGCTTGCACAGGCGAAAAGCGAAAATATGTCATTTTTGACGCACGACAGGCGGCTTTCCAACGATCCCGAAAAATGCATCATCCTACAATGAACAAATGAAGCCTTTGTGTTATCCCATAGTCTTCCAGCAATCGGTAATACGGTCCTTTACTCGCTGATTGAAACCGCCATGCAGAACAAAGCAAATCCGTACTGCTTTCCAGCATATAAGCACAAAAAAGCCGCTCCCCTCGCCGGGAGCGGCCCGTTCCGTTATTCGACTGTTCCTTGCCTGCACCGCTGCCTGATATGCGGTTCCGGGCTCAGAGCCTTCTGACCTTCTTTATGTTCAGCAGGTATCCCGCGCCTGAGCCAACCAGGCCGCCGATGATATGGGACAGGTTGGAGACATTGTCGCGCACGGTCAGCCCGTCCCAGAGCTGCTGGCCAAGATAAATGGCCGCAACAAGAATAAAGGTCAGCGGGATTTCACCCTCCCTGAACTCCGTGAAGGATGTCAGGAGGATAAAGGCAAAGACGACCCCGCTGGCGCCGAGCAGAATGGTCCTGGGGAACAGCAGGTTGTGCACCAACCCTGTCACAAACGCCGTAACCAGAATCACCATCAGCAGGTTCTTCCATCCGTACTTTTCCTCCATCGCCGGCCCGAGAAGCAGAATATAGGCCATATTGCTCACCAGATGTGCCAGACCCGAATGCCCCAGCACATGCGTGAACAGCCGCAGATACATCAGCGGATCCGACAGCGAGGCGGTATGGGTTGAGAACAGCAGCGCCGTGCTGGATTGTCCCGTCAGCGATCCCAGGAGCGTCACGGCAGCGCAGGCCATCGCAAAGCCCAGTACCAGCGGCGAATTGAACGTGACCCGCAGTTTCTTTTTCATCCCGGTCCCTCCCCTGCTGATCGGATCGCGATATGATATCAAACGGTATGTTTTTCCGACCGCAAAAATGCGTTTTAGCCGGTATGCTTTTCAGAACGCTGAAATGCTTTTTCGCCGGTATGCTTTTCCGACCTCAAAAATTGCTTTTCCGCCGGTATGCTTTTTCGCCGGTATGCTTTTCCGACCGAAAAAATGCATATGATTACTGGACAAAGAGCGCGTCCTTCAGTTCCTTCGACTGCGGATTGGTAGCGAGCCGCCGGATAGCCTTTGATTCGATTTGCCGGACCCGCTCCCGGGTCACCCCGAGAATCTGGCCAACCTCCTCCAGGGTGTGCTCCTCCTCGCCGTTGAGCCCGTAGCGCATGGTCAGCACATACCGCTCCCGTTCCGAAAGCAGCTTTGTCATGACCTCGTTGATCTTTTCCCGGATCATGCTCTCCCCCACGGCCTCCTCCGGGTTCGGCATGCTCTTGTCCTCGATGAAATCCCCCAGGGTGGTATCTTCTTCATCCCCCACCGGCTTATCCATGGAGACCGCGTCGGTGCCGGCGCTCATATAGTGGATGACCGCCCGGACGGAAAGGCCCATCCGCTGCGCGACCTCCTCCGGCGTGGCCTCCCGGTTCAGCTCCTGGAACAGTTCCCGCTGCGCCTTTTTGACCCGGTTGATCCCCTCCACCATATGAACGGGAAGCCGGATGGTCCTTCCGCTGTCCGCCAGGGAGCGGGTAATGGACTGTTTGATCCACCAAGTGGCATAGGTCGAGAATTTGAATCCTTTGTCGTACTCAAACTTCTCCACCGCCTTCATCAGCCCCAGATTCCCGTTCTGAATCAGATCCTGAAAGGAAAGCCCGTGCCCCAGATATTTCTTGGCGATGGACACGACAAGCCTCAGGTTGCACAGAATCAGCGTTTCATTGGCCGAGGGATCCCCCTGGGCGGCGCGCCTGGCGATCTCGTATTCCTCCTCCGGGGTCAGAACCGCGTGGGCGCCGATTTCCCGAAGGTACAGCTTCACGGAATCCTGCAGCTCATCCTGCTCCGCCAGAAGCAGATCCGCTTCATCCGGTTCGAAATCCGCTTCCTCCGCCGTCCCCTCCGCCGTTGCTTCCATGCCCTTTCCGGGAGCGTTCGCGGAGGAAGCGCCCACCGTAATCCCCATCTCTTCCAGTGCGGAAAAAAGCCGCTCCAGCTGGTCGGAGTCCAAATGGACATCCCCCATGAGCTCCGTGATCTCTTCGTACTGCAGGGATCCCTGAGCCCGGCCCTTCTGATACAGCTTTCCAACCAGTTCCTCCAGGGGCGAATGTTGTTCTGCGTTCAAGCGATTGCTCCTTCTCTGTCTCTACGTTGCCTGAAACGAAACGGCTCCAGGGTCTCTGATGACTCACATGTACATTTCGGTATATCCGACCTGTTTTCCTGCCTTGAATGAAAACATGACCGAACTATTTTTCGCAGCTCCTGGGCGGGAGCGAACCGACGGAAAGGCTCCGCCGCGCCTCTCCCCCGGGACGGCATCCCCGGGAGCGGGGCTGAGCAGTAACGTGCCACAGGCCGCCCGGAGGGAAGCTTGCATTCCGGGCCGAATCGGGGTACAATACCCCGGTTGATTTTACAGAAAGGATGACGAATGCGAATGAACCAGCACGACCTGGCGGAAATCAAACGCCGCCTGAACCCCGAAAAACGGAATCCCTCCCTGATCTGCGGATGCTATGTGGACTATCTGGGCCATCCGATTACCCGCTTTACCCTGCCCGTCTCCACCCTGTATGAGCAGGAGAATGAAAAATATATGGGCCTGTTTAAAAAGGTGCTCTCCGGCCAGATCGGCCAGACCCTGACCCCCATCGGCTTCCCCGCCGAGAGCGACGACCTGCTGCTTCGGGCGCGGGATACCGCCCTGCGGGACGAGCCCACTGTGCAGGCGCTCTTTCAGCGGCTGGTGGCCGGGATCCAGGCAGAGCATCCGGATATGCAGTCCGTAGAGGAGGCCCAGCACGCGGACAACTGGCTGATCCTCCTGATGCATGACGATCTGGACGTGCGCCGGAGGGACGTCAACGGAGAGATCGATTCCGATCGTTCCGACCGGGCCTTCAGCTATATTCTCTGCGCCGTCTGTCCCGTGAAGCAGGAAAAATCAGCCCTGCGGTATGTTCCGACGGATCAGGTGTTCAGTGAAAGAATGCCTGAATGGCTGGCGGCGGCGCCGGTCATGGGCTTCCTCTTCCCGCTGTACGAGGGCGGCGCGGCGGATGTGAATACGATCCTCTTCTTCAGCAAGGACAGCGCCGATGCCCATGAAGCCTTCCTGAAAGCCGCCTTCGACGTGGAGGCCGTCATGCCCGCCGCCGAGCAGACGGACAGCTTCCAGGCCCTGCTGGCCCAGAGTCTGGGGGCGGAATGCTCCCTGGAAGTGGTGCAGGAGATGCACGAAACGGTGAGCGAGATGATCGCCGAACAGCAGAAGGACAAGGAAGCGGAGCCCCTGATGCTTTCCCGGCAGGACGTGGCCAAAGTGCTGACCGACGCGGGCGTATCGGAGGAGCGGGCCTCCGCCTTCGGGGAGGGCTTTGACGCCACCTTCGGCGCCGGTGCGGTGCTGCCCGCCGTGAACCTGGTGACCCCGAAGCAGTTCAAGGTGGATCTGCCCGGCGTATCCATCAAAATGGATCCCGGCCAGGCGGATCTGCTGGAAACCCGCGTGATCGACGGAAGGAGCTACCTCCTGATCCCCGTGGAGGGCGATATCTCCGTCAACGGGCAACCGGTATTCACAAAGGTGTAATCAAAGCGCGAAGCCGGAAGGCGTCCCGAAGGGGGACGCCTCGGGGAACGGTGTCACCGCATCGCCGCCTGGGCGCTTTGGGCTTCCGCTGTGAGCCCGCGCAAAAAGGGGCCGCAAATCCGCGGCCCCTTTTCGTTTCGTTTTGCTTCAGTCCTTATCCCACGGTGGAAAGATCCCAGGGTTCATGGATCTTCGGCACATCGGAAATCAACCGTTTGGTATACGGCGCCTCCGGTGTGAGCATCACCTTGTCCGGCTTGCCGCATTCCACAAACTTTCCGTGCTCCATGATGTACACGGAGTCGGAGATATAATAGGCCAGGCCGATGTCATGGGTAATGAAAATGACCGTCATCCCCGTCTCATCCCGCAGCTTCAGCAGCATGTCCAGGATTGTGGCCCGGGAGCAGGCGTCGATCATGGAGGTGGGCTCGTCCGCGAGCAGGATTTCGGGCTTGAGCAGGAAGATGCGGGCGATCATCAGCCGCTGCATCTGGCCGCCGGAAAGCTCGAAGGGATATTTGTTGGTCAGCTCGGCGTATTTCAGGTTCACGAAGCCGCAGGCTTCCACCTTCATGTTGAACCTTTCCTCCTTGGACAGGTTCTTGCCGCCGCGCATGTTGATGCAGTCGTCCAGCACCGCGTCGATTTTGTGGAACTGGTTATAGCTGGAGAAGGGATCCTGGAAGATGGCCTGAATGCCCTTCCAGTATTCCCGCTTCTTCGCGCCGGAAGAGATATCCCGGGGCTGGCCGTGAAAGAAGATCTCCCCTTCCGTCGGTTCCAGCAGTCCCAGCAGCATTTTGCTCAGCGTGGTCTTTCCGGATCCGGATTCCCCCACGATGGAGATCAGCTCGCCCTTATGGAACTCAAAATTGACGTGGTCCACCGCCACGGTGGTCACCTTGCCGGTGTGAAAGACCCGGGTCACCCCCTTACCGCTCAGGCACAGAGGCTCCTTGGAAAAATCCTTGTTCCGATTGCTGCCGAAGGAGACGCTTTCGCGGTCATCCTGCATCTGGGCGTCCGTTTTCTGACCGACCGGAACGCTATCCTTGAGGATACCGGTCTCATTCTTCGTCTTCACTTGCGTACACCTCCCTCAGATGTTCTACGGAATGTCCGCAGCGATAGGTCCTTCCGGGGGCGAACTCCAGGATGGGCATCGCGTTGTACCGGCAGGCGTTGGTGGCGTACCGGCAGCGCTCCGCGAAACGGCAGCCGGCCGGCGGATGCTTCAGGTTCGGCGGTGTGCCGGGAATTGCGGTCAGCTTCACGTCGCGGGTGCCTTCCTCCGGCACCAGGATGGAGCGCATCAGGCCGCGGCTGTAGGGATGCACCGGGTCGAACACCATCTCATGGGCGGAGCCTCTCTCGACGATCTGCCCGGCGTACATGACCATGATGTCGTCGGTGACGTTATACAGCAGGGGCAGCTCGTGGGTGATGAAGATCATGCTCTTGACCAGCCCGGAAGCCAGCATGTCCTTCATCATCTTGATGACCATCTTCTGGCTGGTCACGTCCAGCGCGGAGGAGGGTTCGTCGGCGATCAGCACCTTGGGGTTGAGGATCGTGGATACGGCGATCACGACGCGCTGACGCATTCCGCCGGAGAGCTCCACGGAGTACTTGTCCAGGGCTTCCACCGGCAGGCCCAGCCGGGCAAACCGCTGTTCCGCCATTTCGCGGATCTGCTTTTTGTCCATGGGCAGCTCGTGGGCCTTGATGACGTCCTCGATAAACTTGCCCACTTTCCGGGTGGGATTCAGCGCGTTCATGGCCGCCTGCGGAATATAGGCGATATCCGTTCCAAGCACCGTTTTGCGGACCACATCGGGATCCAGCCCGGTGATATCCTTGCCGTCCACCACGATGCTGCCGCTGGTGTAATGCAGGGGCGGGAAGTAGTACCCCATCAGGCTCAGGGCCAGGGTGGACTTGCCGCATCCGGACTCGCCGGCGATGCCCAGGCTCTTTCCTTCCTCGATATCAAGGGAAACATGGTCCACGGAATAGACGTCCTCGCCCTGACGGGTGATATATTTGGTGGTCAGCTGATTGACCTCAAGCATTTTCTTTGCCATGATTTTCCACCTCCTTAATCACGCAGGGTCGGGTTGAACACCTGGTCGAGACCGGTATTCATCAGGTTCAGGGAGAAAGAGATCAGCGCGATGGTCCCGATAACCGGGAAATACGCCCACCAGGCATTGCTGGAGGTGTAGGCGCCGAAGAGTTTCGCCCAGTTCATCATCAGGCCCAGGGTGGATCCGTCCGTCATGCTCGGCCCGAGGCCCAGGATGGACAGCTGCGCTTCTGCCAGGATACCGGAGGAAACCTGCAGGATAAACGCCATCACGACATAGGAGGCGATATAGGGCAGGATATCTGTCAGAATGATCCGGAACAGGCTGTGGCCGCTGAGCTTGGAGAGGTTCACGTGATCGCGGTTGCGCAGGGAGATGACCTGGGAGCGGACGGAACGGGCCGTCCAGACCCAGCTGGTCAGTCCGATGATCAGACCGCACATCACGATGCCGCGCTGGGATTTATCCACCATGTTATAGATGATGATCATCAGCACGAATCCGGGAATGACCGTGAAGATATTCATAATGAAGGTCAGGATATCATCGACCATGCCGCCTACGTAGCCGGCCAGCAGACCGACCAGCAGCCCCAGCAGGGTCGCGATGGTGCCGGCCAGCAGGCCGATCAGCAGGGACTTTCCGCTGGCTGTAATCAGCAGCAGCAGCATGTCGCGGCCGTTGTTGTCCACGCCCAGAGGGAAGGTGACGGTGTTCGCGACTTCACTGACCGAGGTGTAGTCCGTCAGCCGGACATCCTGCACGATGGGCTCCACGTTGCCGGTGCTGTTGGTCTGGGTATAGGACATGGATCCGTTGGGGTCGATGTTCATGGCCCGGCCGATCCGCACGAAGCTGCGGGCGTCCGCCTGGGGGAAGCCCAGCCCGTTCTCGTTGGTGATAAAGTCGGTGCCGTTGTTAAACGCCGCGTAGCGTTCGGAAAGCGGGGCCAGCGGGGCCACTTCGATTTCGCCCTCTTCCGTCTCCACGGTTTCCGCGGCTTCCGCGCTCTGCTCGGCGGTGACCAGGGCCGCCAGCTCCGCGCCGGAGGCTGCCGCGACGATCTTGTCGTAGTTCTGTCCCCACAGGGCCAGGATCGCGGCGCGGTTCTCAGAGGTCGCCTCCAGCCCGGTCTCCTCGGACCAGAGCCGCAGCGCCTCGCTGTCCAGGATGATCATGCCGGCGTCGAAACGGGCCCGCAGGGAATCGATGCTTCCCTGAATCGCCTCAATCTCGGCCTGCCGCTGGGCAATGAGCTGGTTGTACCGGTTCCGCTTGGCTTCCGGCATCTCCGCGTCAGAGGCCAGCTCCGCCTGCTTGGACTCCAGGTCCGTCTGCTTTTCGGCGATCTGGACCTCTAAGCCGGCGATCCGGTCCGTCAGATCCTTTTCCAGGTTCCGGGCGTCGCCCTGGGTCCCGTCGGTTTTGACATAATAGTCGGACCGAACCGTGTATCCCTGTTCCCAGGCCCATTTCCGGGCCAGGTACTGGGTAACGACCTCCAGCTGGGAGGTGGGCAGGAAGTTCTCTTCCCGGTTGCCGGTGGCGTTCGGATTCAGGATCCGATGGTTGGTCGTGGAGCTGTAGGCTGCCACGTTGGCGTCATAAATGGAGAAGTAGGTGCCGGGCTTCAGGAACATGTCTCCGTAGGAGTACATGGGATCCCGGGTATCGATCATCGGATAGAGGATCGAGGTCAGGACGATGAAGCAAATGATGATAAACCCGACCAGGAAGCGGGGAGAATGGAATACATTGGCGATCGTGTGGCTGTTTTTGCAGAAGCACGCGATGACGCCGCCGCAGAATCCCACCACCACGACCCCGAAGATCATGGCGATGACCGCGTTGCGGGCGATGCCTCCCGCCGAGAAAATGACGAGAAAGACGATGGCCAGCAGCGCCGAGCAGCTGCCCAGAATGCCGCTGAGCACATATTCCCGGGAACGGGAGAACAGCACTGCCGCGATAGCGCCGAAGAACTGGCCGATCAGAAGCCCCAGCCAGTTGTTCGTTACGGCTCCGAGGATAGCGCCGATGACGCCGCCGATGATCACGCTCAGATAGGGCCGGGAGGTACGAAGATATTCTTTGGTTTCACTCTTCATTTTTCATCCCTCCTTAATCAAACTGCGCGGCCTTAACCCGCGGATCGATAAACGCGTAAATGATATCCAGCAGGAACGCGGCGATCAGCACCATAATCGTGATGATCAGGGCGGTACCGGATACCGTATTGTAGTCGTTCTCGCTGATGGCCGTGTACATTTTCATGCCCAGGCCGGGATAGCTGAAGATGGTCTCCGCCACCAGCGCGCCGCCGATGGAGGTACCGATGGACATGGCCAGGCCGGTCACCTGGGGCAGCATGGCGTTGCGGAACACGTAGCGCACAATCTTGCCGTCCTTGATGCCCAGGAATCGGGAATACTTGACATAGTCCGCGTTCAGCTCATAGATGGACATGGACCGCATGCCGACGGCCTGGCCGCCGATGGCGATCAGCACGATGGACCAGAACGGAAGCTGATAGTGCCAGAGCACGTTGCTGATAAACTTCCAGGTAAAGGCGGGAATCATACCGGTGTCATAGGCCCGGTTGACGGGGAACCACTTCAGATTCACGCCGAAAATAACCAGCAGGATCACGGCGCTGCCGAAGGCCGGAATCGCGCTGATGAAAAGGGAAGCCGGCATGACCGCCTTATCCCAGAACTTTCGTTTGTAAGCGGCCACCGCGCCAAGCACGTTGCCCAGGATCCAGCCCAGCAGAATCGCGGGGATCTGCAGGCAGATGGTCCAGACAATTCCTTCGGAAATGATGGAAGCCACCGTATTGGGATAACGGGTGGTACTGGTGCTCTTTCCGAAGGTGCCGTCGAAGATGTGCTCGATAAAGTGCCACAGCTCACCCAGCATGCCGCCGTCTCGGCCCAGGTCCTTTTCGATGGCGTCATAGCTGGCGCACCAGGCCCGAAGGCCTTCGTCCGTTTTCATGGCTTCGCTGGAGATGTTTTTGTTTACCAGGGCGATGATGGAAACGTCGTTGCGGTCCTTGTATTTGCCAAGGGCCTTGCCTTCCTGTTCGTAGTATACGTTCCACTGATCCGCGTCGATATAGGTTTTTCCTTCCTGCTCAGTTACACCAACGCCGCGGGAATATCCGTACTTTTCGTTCACCGCGTTAATGATGTCGGGATCGAAGCGCATGGGCGTCCCCGGGCCGCGCATCAGCCGGGGCAGGAAGAAGTTCAGCAGCACCGCGACAACGAGCGTGATCAGGAACCATATGATCTTCTTTTTAAAGTATTTCTTGGTACCCTTGCTCATCCGTACTCCCCCTTCTTACGGAAAAGGCGGCCATAACCCGCCATTTTTGGGGTCATGGCCGCTTTCTTTTCCAGGTTAATCAGTCGACGTTGCGGAGATAATACAGGGCCGCAATGCCGTAGCCGTCAGTCAGGTTGGCCGGCGGGATGTTGTTGCCGTCGCCAGCGACCGGATAGCCGGTCCACACGGACTCGTTCACCGCGTGGAACTGCTCCGGACGATACATCAGGGAGAAGCTGGGAACTTCGTCCAGATAGAGCTTGGTCGCCTCGGTGTACAGGGCCTTCAGCTCCTCAGGATCAGAAGTCAGCGGGATGGCGGCGATGATTTCATCGGCGCGCTCGTTGGACCAGTGACCCCAGTTGCCGTTCCAGTTGTTGTCGGCGCCCAGGAAGTCAGAGCTCATGAAAGCGCGGACACGGGCCCAGGGAGAAGCGGGCTGCGCTCCGGGCGGGCTGTACATGAAGATGTCATACTCGGTCTGGGAAGCCTTGGTGAACACGGTCTGATACACGGACCATTCGGGATAGTAGGTCTCGATATCCAGGCCGATGTTCTTGCCGGCTTCGGAAACGATCTGCATGGCGGCCTGCCAGTCGGTCCAGCCGTTCGGGCAGCACGCGTTCAGGGAGATCTTTTCGCCGTTCAGTTCACGCCATCCGTCTCCGTCGGTATCCACGATGCCGGCAGCATCCAGCAGGGCCTTGGCGCCTTCGATGTCGTTGCCGACCCACTGCAGATCCTTCACGGCGTCATGGTCATACATGGCCTGCTCGCCGTCGGTGGGGTTCATCAGAGACCGCGGAACATCCGCGAAGGAGGGGCTCTGGTTGGTCATCGCGTTGGCGATGATGTTGTCATAGTCCACCGCCATGGCGATGGCCTTGCGGATTTCCTTCACCTGCAGGGCGGGAGTCTCCATGTTGTACCACGCGGTGGGCATGGTGGCGCACAGGCCGTAGGGAGCCTCGGTCATGTAGGTGGAAATCGGCAGCTTGTCTTCCAGCCACAGGTTCTGCACGTTGGCGATGAACTGCTGGTTGCAGTCGATGTCGCCGGCCTTGAAGGCGAGCAGAGCCGCGTCGTTGTCAGCGTAGATGCCGTGGCCGATGTACTTCGGCACAGGCAGCTTGCCCCACATGGAGGCATCCTGTCCCCAGTAGTCCTCGTTGCGGACGAAAGCGACCAGCTGGTCGTTCGCGAAGTAGGAGCCGTAGGGGCCGGAGTACACAACGTCTTCGCCCTTATCAGCCATGATGGCCTGGGGATCATTGTTGTTCCGCTCGCACACAGCGTTCAGCCAGGCTTCCTGGCAGATATACACGCCGCTCAGGAACTGCAGCACCTGCAGGGGGTTCGCGGGCTTGCCGTCCGCGGTCTTGACGCACTTGATCACGACGGTGGCGTCATCCACAGCCACGACATCCTCGATGTATGCCGCGTAGCTGGTGTAGGTATTGTTGGTGATGGCCTTGGAAACGTTCCAGGTCGCCGCCACATCCTTCGCGGTCACGGGAGTGTAGTCAGACCAGGCAGCCGCGGACTTGATCTTCACGGTGCACTCGGTCATGTCTTCATTCCAGGTGTAGTCGCCGTCGGCCAGCAGGGGATACAGCTTGCCGTCCAGCATGTTGTACATATACAGGGTTTCGAACATGATGGTCCGGGATCCGCGGGGGTTGGCCGCGATCGCCATCGCGTTGTTGTTATCGGAGCTCAGGGGATTGCATCCGACAACGGAGCCCCACTGCTGGCCGCCGAAATAGACGGTCTCGTTGCGGGGCAGGTCCTGCGCTTCCGCAAAGGCGCTCGCGGCGCCCAGCAGCATCACAGCGGCCAGAAGGATTGCCAGAATCTTCTTCATACAAAGTGCCTCCTTTAAAAATATTGTTCAGCCGCATTCGCGGCAAAACATCCCCGTTTGAAACCCGAACCGCAGAAGCAGAAACGATCCACTTCATGTGCAATCTGGGACTTAAGGATTCTTTTGCGCACATCTTCGTGAGAGAATATAGCATAATCCGATCCCTCTGTCAACAGTTTTTTGATCAATATTTGGGGGAATCCCGATCCGTTTGACAGGGGCCTTCGCGGCTGATAAGATGGACTCCGGCAGCGGTGAGCCACAGGAGGGAGGTCAGACCATTTTCATGAACCACGATCATCCGCGCTCACAAACGGAAAAAGCGTCCCTCGCGGAGGGAAGTCAAATCAATCCCATGAACCGGGAGCATCCGCGACCCCAGGGGAAAACAGACTGGAACGATCAGGAGATGGAGGCGCTGCAGCTGGCCGCGCAGCTGATCCTTGAGCACGGAGGCGAAACCTTCCGGGCGGAAGAAACCGTCCGCCGCATGGGCGAGGGCTTCCGTCTGCGGGAAGTGGAAAGCTTCGCCGTCCCCAGCGGGCTGTTCATCAGCTACCGCACGGCGGAGGGAAAGCTGGAAACCAGCGTCCGACGGGTCCATAAGCAGGATACCGATCTCACCGTCGTGGATCAGACCAATCATATCTCCCGGGCGGTGGCCGCCGGTCTCACCGGCCCGGCGGAAGCCTGCCGCAGCCTGCGGGAAATCGCGGCGCTGCGGCGGGAAAAAAACTGCTGGAGCTTTCTCCTGGCGGCCGGGGTCTGTGCCGCCGGATTTACCCTGCTGTTCCAGGGGGGCGCCCGGGAGGCGCTGGTCGGCGCCCTGGTGGCCGCCCTGACCGAAGGAGCCTGCATGCTGTTCAGCCGCTTCCACGATTCCTGGATTGTTTCCGATATCGTGGGCGGCTTTCTGACGGCGCTGCTGCCGGCGCTGGCCGCCCGCTGGCTGCCCGGCCTGGGGACGGAGGCGGTCGTCGCCGGCGCCCTGATGCCCCTGGTGCCCGGGGTGGCCATGACCAATGCCGTGCAGGACGGCTTTCGCGGGGATATGGTCTCCGGCGTGTCCCATGGGGTGTCCGCGCTGATGACCGCCTTCATGATCGCCGGCGGCGCCCTGCTGGCCCAGGCCGTGCTCCGGATCGTAAGCGAAGGGGGGCTCTGACATGATTGAACAAACGCTGATTGGTCTGGCCGGGGCATTCTTCGGTACGGTGGGCTTCGCCGTACTGACCCGGGTTCCCCGCCGCACCCTGATCCCCGCAGGGGGGATTGCCTCCCTCGTGTACATGGTGTACCTGCTGCTGACCCTGGCCGGCTTTTCGGAGTATTCGGCCGTCTTTTTCGGCACGCTCCTGGGCTCCGTTCTGGGGCATTTCTGCGCCCGGAAAACGCGGGTCATCAATACCGTGTTCCTGATGTCCGCCATCGTGCCGGTGGTTCCCGGCCTGGGGCTGTACCGGATGATGGCCAGCCTCGGCCAGGGGCAGATGGCTCAAGGGGCCGCCCAGGGGGTCCGGGCCATGATCGTCATCGCCATGACCGCCCTGGGCCTGATCCTGGGCAGCCTCTCCGACCGCATCCTCCATCGGCAAAAGCAAACCCCTCCCCGCTGAACCGGGTTTCGTTTCTGACTTTCCGGACACGGAAAACTGTTTTGCCCACGGCCGCGATGCGGCCGTGGGCAAAATATGTCTCCCTGCTGAAAGCGCTTGTACGGATTCCGACTGACTGCCGTCCTGCGGGCGGCAGTCTTTTTCTCCCCCTCCCACAGGGTAAAATCACTCAGGAAGGATTCTCCTCTTCCGCCTGTTTAATGCTGGATGTTTCCCCGGTTCTGCCGGGCCCTTTCCTCGATGGCCTCCAGGTATCCCGCCAAAGCGTCCATCAGGCGGTGGTCGTGGTTCTCCTGCACCCGGGTCTTTCCGTCCAGGATCAGGGTTCGCTCCTTCCCGGGCTCGCTGGCTTTCCATTCCGGCAGGCCCGCACCATTCGGGTCCCCCTTCGCAGCGAAGGAGATGACCGCCCGGAAGGCTTCCTCCTGGATCCGTTCCGCCAGCCCTTCGTCCGCCCCGTCCCCGTGGGGATATTCCACCAGGTCGATGTTCCGGAATACGTAGGGAATGTCGCTGCAGTGCCACGGGGTATTGCCCCCGTCGATGGGCTGATCCATGTTGAACAGATAGCTCCAGGTCTTTTCGTTCAGCTTGCTTCTTTCCGCAATGTATCGGATTTCCGGCATCCGGAAAATATAGTCCAGCTTCAGCAGATCCGTAATCCGCCGCTCCGGATACGCCTCCAGGAACAGGGGGATCAGGGCCTCCGCCGCCTCCCCGCCCCATGCGGCCGTCACCGCGCCGCGCTGCTGCGCTTCGCTCATCGTTTTCCATTCCCCGGGCATGGGCTGGAAGGATGTGAATTCCCCGAACACGCTCCCGATCATCAGCGGAATCCCGCTGCTCTCCTTTCGGAAGCCGTGGGTCACCGGTTCCCCGACATAGTGGGCGTTGGGGTGCGGGCAGCATCCCGTGTATTTCCCTTCCGCCGCCAGCTTCGGTCGGATCTTCAGATACGCCCGCGCCATCGCCGCGTAATCCGCCGTCTCCAGCTCCCGGATGGTCGTCAGTCCCATCTCCGCCAGAATGGCCTCCGCCATCTCCTTCCCGCTGCCGGCGGCGTCCGCCAGCACCGGGCCGATGACCCCGCTCATGATGATTCCCTTCGCGAAAAGCCCGTCCGCTTCCGGGCTCTGCAGCAGGGTGGTCACCTTCGCGCCTCCGCCGGACTGGCCGAATACCGTCACGTTCTCCGGGTCTCCCCCGAAGGCGGCGATGTTCTTCCGGATCCACCGCAGCGCCGCGATGATGTCGTCCCCCCCGGCGTTCCCCGAATTCTCGTACTCCTCTCCGAAATCGGAAAGATCAAAATACCCCAGCAGGTTCAGCCTGTGGTTGATGGAAACCACCACCGCGTTCCCTTCCCGGCTCATGTTCGCCCCGTCGTAGGCGATGTGCTCGATGGCGGACCCGGCGGAGTATCCGCCCCCGTGCAGCCAGACCAGCACCGGCCGCTTCTCATCGTCCAGCCCCGGCGTCCAGATATTCAGGTTCTGACAGTTTTCATCCATCGGCCAGAAGCGGTGCGGCACGTAGAGCTCGCCCCTGGGCTGATCGTTGGTCATCAGCGGGCAGACGTATCCGTAGCTGCACGCGTCCAGCACCCCTTCCCAGGGGGCCGTCTCCTCCGGCGCGTGAAAGCGCTTCGCCTGCGCGTAGGGGATGCCCTTGAAAAGAACCAGGCCATCGTATTCATACCCTCGGACCAGCCCCTTGTCGGTCCTGACCACCGCATTTTCCCCGTTCCGTCTGAACTGATGTTTCATCCGCTTCTCCTTTCTTTTCCTGCCCGATTGACGCGCTCACATCCGTGCGCGTTCCTTCCTTTTTTTTCACTTTACCACAGGACGGATGTACTTTCAATAGACGGCGTATCGCTGACACATACATAAAACGCCCGGGCCGTCAAGATCGCGGCTCCGGGCGCTTCTCTTTTCTGTCCGTTCCTGGCTTTTGGCCTGAATAAAACCTCAAATCCATTCCTTTGCTTTTTCCATCGCGGCGATGACCCGGTCGCAGAAGGCGTCGAATTCGGGATCCTCGACCTGCAGCTCCGGATGGCTGAGAAGATAATCCAGCGCGATCCGAACCCCTCTGTGGAAAGGCGTCCGGGTGGTCATATCCGGGGCCAGCCGCTTCAGCTTTCTGTTGTCAAACACCACGGAAACCGCCTTATCCCCCAGCAGGCTTCCTTCAAAATCGTATCCGTAACGGACGCCCACCTGGGCCAGGAACTCAGAGGACACATGCACCGCCCGGAGGGGAACCCCGAGGGCGTCGGCAATGGTCTGATAGATCTGGTTCCAGGTGAGAACCTCGTCCCCGGTAATCTGGAAGGCTTCCCCGATGGCATGCCGGTTTCCCATCAGCGCGGTAAAGCCGACGGCGAAGTCCGTATTGAAGGTCAGGTGCCACAAAGAGGTGCCGTCCCCCTGGATGATCACGGGTTTTCCGTCCATCATCCGGCGGATCACCTGCCAGAATCCCTTCTGTCCGTGAACGCCCAGCGGGATATTCCGCTCGTCGTATGTATGGCTGGGGCGGACGATCGTGACCGGGAAGCCGGTTTCCCGGCAGCGGGTCATCAGGATGTCCTCGCAGGCGATCTTGTTTCGGGAATAGGCCCAGTGAGGATTGGCCAGGGTCGTTCCTTCCGTGATCACATAATCCGCCGCGGGCTTGTGATAAGCCGAAGCCGAGCTGATAAAGATATACTGCCTGGTTTTTCCTTCAAAAAGGCGGATATCCCGCTCCACATCGGCGGGATGAAAGGCGATAAAGTCACAGACGCAGTCAAATTCCAGGCCCGCCAGCTTTTCCGCGGTTTCCGCCTCCTGGCGGATATCGCAGACGATCTGACGGACGCCCTCCGGCAGCTGCTCTGTCCGGTTTCCCCGGTTCAGCAGCCAGAGCTCCCAGCCCGGATCCCGGGCAAGGCGGCGCGTGATCGCCATGCTGATGGTTCCCGTTCCCCCGATGAATAATGCTTTCATGCGTGTTCCTCCTGTTCAAAGTGGATATGTTTTCCGATCATCCGGATCGTCAGCCCCGCCAGAAGCACCCCTGTCAGAACGCCGCCGCTGTCAATCATCACATCCCGGATCTGGGCGCTCCGCCCGTCCACCAGCATCTGGTGGCTTTCGTCCAGCGCTGCGTACAGCGCCGCGCCTGCCCAGGCCGCGGGGCCCAGGCCCCTCTTTTTCTCCAGCCAGCTTTCCAGGCACATCCGCAGGCTGAAGCCCAGCAGCGTAAACTCCGTATAATGGGCGCATTTCCGAACAACATAATTGATTTCGTCGTAATAGGCTTTTCGCTCTCTGGCTTTCATTTTCCGCCAGTCGGGCCGCAGCACGTCCGCCGTCTTTTCCGCGATGATCCCGCTGGCAGCGTCGGATTTTTCAGCCGGCTGGGAGGAAAAACAGAAAATCAGCACCATGATCCCCAGGGTCAGCCCCGTGGTCAGCATCCGGATCCAGGTCTTTCCCATCTCGTTTCCTCCCCCGACTGTTTAGGCCATGATACTCCGTTTTCCTGTTCCGCGCAGCGGTTCGGGTGAATGAAACGCTACCTTCTGTTCAGGGACAGCCCCGCCCGCTCCATAGCGATGACCAGAAGAGGAATCAGCGCAAGATGCAGAATAATCCCCGGGATCGCGTTTGTAATAGCCCCGGCCAGGAAGAGAGCCCAGGTAAAGCTGCTGCCGGACAGCCCCGCGAGAATCAACCGCGCGATGCCCCAGACAATGCGCCCGGCGATCATGGCGATGATCAAAGCGGCATAGACGGTCCCCTTCTTTTTCGGCAGCAGCCGGTACATGAGCCCGGACACGCAGCCGTAGGCAGCCAGCTCGAAGGCCATCGCCACCGCCGACGGGAACATCGCGGGCATCCCGAAGGTGACCGAGCGGAGCAGCGGCGCGATCAGCCCGACCGTCATGCCCCAGGGCCATCCGCACATAAAACCGCAAAGCAGCACGGGAATATGCATGGGGCTCAGCATGGACCCGATCTCCGGAATCTGCCCCGTGATAAAGGGGAGCACCATGGCAATGGCCAGGTAGAGCGCCGCGTACGTCAGTTTTCGGATCTGAAGGGATGTCATTTGCCGCGCTCCTTTTCCATGTACTGCCGGATGTGGTTCACCGCATCCTCCAGGATGGCCCCGGAGCCCGACGCAACCCCCGCGATATACGTATTGCACAGATTCATCGGCACCAGCACCCGATAGGCCGGGCTGGACGCGACGGCATTGGCCATGGCCGGGGAGATTTCCCCCAGCATGGCGTCCGCCGTGGCAATACCGAAGGGCCCCACGATGATCCGCGCCGTTCTGCAGGCCACGATCACCGCGTTTTCCCCGGTGGCCAGATGATTGGCGCAGCCTGAATTCATCATGTTTTCCGTCGCCATGCTGTTCGTCCCGATGGCGGTGATGTCCGCCTCGGGGCAGTTTTTCCGGATATTTTCCACCAGCTTGCGCCCCAGCCTGCCGCCCTGGCCGTCAATGACAAGTATGTTCATCGTGTCTCCCCCTGCCCATTGTAAAAATAGATCCCCGCGGGAATGCTCCCGGTCGCTTCCTCCGTCAGCATCTCCAGCGCCTTTCCCAGCTCCGCCTCTTTCATCAGCTCGGGATAAGCGGTCTTCGCGATGGCCAGCAAAACGAACACCCGCAGATGCGGCGCCTCCAGCAGCTCCTCCGACAGGAGGAGGATCCGTCCGTTCCGTACCGCGTCCATCGCCGCCCAGCCCTCCCGGCTGATCAGTCCCGAATGGACCCGCCGCGCTTCCTCCGCGGAGGAAATGCCGGCGCCCAGGACGCCGCCGTCCACCGTCTTCACAATCACGCCGGGGTTTTTGCGGCTGATCCAGCCGTCGTCCACGCGCAGGTTTTCTTCCAGCAGCCGGGCGGAAACGTCATACACGCCGGCGTCGAGAAGGAGGCTGTGCTCCGGGGATGTTTTGTAGACCGTCACGTAATCCCCGGCGGTTTCCCAATACGCGTTCAGGCGCTGACACTCAAAGAGGCTTCCCGTCCGCTCCGCCAGCAGGACCGTAAAATAGGTCATGGCGGAATCGGCTTCCTCCGCGTCTTCGGAAACGCCCATCCGATCCGCCTCCTCCGCCGCCACCTTCTGGGTGGCCGCTTCCTCGGCGGCGTCGTTCAGCCTGGACACTTTTTCCGCCGCTTCCTCTCCCGGAGCGGAGAATCCCCTGCCCTCCCCTTCCGCGTGGACGGCCCGGTCCGTTCCGGCGACGATTTCCGCCGGCGCGTTCTCATCGTATTCTTTTCGATACGCGTCCGGATTTTCCTTTGTCCGCTCCCCCGCCGCTTCCATCTTTTCCGGAGGGATCTCCGTTTCCGGATCGTCCGTCGGCTCCTCCGGGACGGAATCCGAAGCCGCCTGCCGGGCGGCGTCCCCGTTTTCGGTCTCCGCGGTTCGCGGGACGGAACCGCTTCCCGTCGTCCTGGTCCGGCAGCCTGTCAGCAGCAGGCAAAAAGCCAGCAGAAGGAAAAGAAGCGGAACCCGTCCTGTTTTTCTGAATCTCATTCGCATAAACACACCCAATATCTGATGCGGAGGCGCTGCCTCCAGTCCGCGGTCCGGAAACGGGCGGTTTCCGTTTCCTTCAGTAAAGCCAGCGCCAGCTGGCGCTTTTCCTCCGGCAGGTCATGATCACTGTAGACCGCTTCCTCAAAATCCATTGCGCACTCGCCGAAACGGGCTGCATACCCCTCCGGCATGTCCTCCGGAAGGGTATCCGCCCACTCCCGATACAGCAGGTTTCCCCCGTCGACGCCGGTTTCCCTCAGCCAGGTGAGTATCTGCCGGAAAATGGCGCACACGGCTTCATTGACCTGTTCCGACGCAAAAGCCCTTCTTGCTTCCCTTGCTTTCCTTTTCCGCGCGTTCAGGAGCAGGAACGGGGCAAAGGGAAGAACCGTCACGGCCACCATCAGCAGAAAGAGGAAGGCCGTCCTCAGCCAGTTGACGAAGCGGGGTATGGAGATCTGCTCCTCCTCCAGCATGACCAGGCGGTACTCCCGGTCCGTCCGGGCTTCCCCGTTCCCCGTCTGAAGCGACCGCGTGTGCACGTGCCGGGTTTCCGTTTCGCCCTCCGGCTGCTCCGAAACCTCCCCCGCGATCCGCTGCGCCAAGCGGTTCAACCGGTCCCGCACCGTCTCGGAGGCCGCTTCCGTGCCCGCGTCCGTGCCGGGAGCCAGCAGCGCCGTAAACAAGGTCACCAGGAGGATCGCGGCGATAAAGCGCCGCAGGCTTTTTTCCCCCCCGGGCCCCCGGATCATCCAAAGCGCCAGCAGACCGTAAACGGAAAGATTGGCCCAGGCCGGAAAGGGCAGCCCGAAGTAAACCTGAAACAGGGTTAAGGCCCCCGTCAGGCCCATCGCCATCTTTTTGCTGCGGAGCAGAATCATCAGGGCGATCAGCGCCGTCAGCGCGGCGGCAAGCAGCGCCGCGGCCAACAGGACGCTTTGCCCTTCCGGAACCGGAAAAGGATCGTAGGCATACGCGTTTACGGCCTCGCTGGCGCGGAAAATCCCGTTGCACAGGGCCATGGCGCTGTTTCGCGCCTCCGGAATCAGGATCAGCGACCCGACGCTGCAGGCCAGGATTCCGGCGCAGAGGCGGACCGGCAGGCTCCGCGGGGTCTTTCGCCTCCCGGATGCCTCCGCCGTCACCGTCTGTTCCGCCTCGAAGGGGTTCTGTTCCCTTTCCGTCCCCCTGACCAGCAGCTCATCCCTCCGGGCGGAAAGCTTCCAGTGAATCCGGCGGACAGGATCCCCCGGCTGATACGGCCGCACGTCTCCCGGCTCTTCCTCTTCCAGAAGGCGGAAGCGCCGTGCCGTCCGCGGTGTCCGTTTCTCTTCCCGGGGCGGTTCGTCGGCCGTAAAGAGGGCCATTCTCAGAGAAGGAACCAGCGGAAACAGCAGGGCGCACAGGAGAATGGCCCTTGTCCCCGTGTTATTCTCAAAAAAATACAGGCAGGCGGTCAGCAGCAGCCAGACCGCGTAGCCGATCCATCGCTTCCTCATGCGTTTTTCATCCCTTGAAAGAGGTGGCGCCGGTCCGGGTTGTCCGTTGTCTTGACCAGCTCGTCCAGCACCTGTTCCACGCCGGCTTCCCGTACGTTTTCCTTCAGCAGGACTCGGTGCGCGCATACATCCTTCAGCACCGCCTGTACGTCCCCGCCCGTCACGTAGTCCCGCCCCTCCAGACAGGCTCTGGCCGCGGACATCCTGCTGAGAAACAGGGCGCCCCGGGGGCTGATCCCCACCTGAACCGCCTTATGCTCCCGGGAGGCCATGCTCAGCCGGGTAATGTAGTCCAGGATCGCATCCCGGACGGTGACGTTTCTCGTCTCCCGCTGCATGGCAATGAGCTCGTCCCTGGCCATGACACAGGCCACGCTGTCCAGCGGGTTCTCTGTCCGGCGGTCCCGCAGCATGGTCATCTGCGCCTCGTAATCCGGATAGCCCAGCGACAGCCGCACCAGAAACCGGTCCAGCTCCGCGAAGGGCAGGGACTGCGTCCCGGCCGTGCCCACGTTGTTTTCGGTGGCAATCACCATGAAGGGATTTTCCAGCGGATGGGTTTCCCCGTCCACCGTCACCTGCCGCTCCTCCATGGCCTCCAGAAGGGCGGACTGGGTTTTGCTCGGCGCCCGGTTGATTTCATCCCCCAGCAGGAGATTGGCACGGATCAGCGCCCCGGAACGGTACAGAAAATCCCCGCTGCGTTTGTCGTACATGGAAAACCCCGTCAGGTCGGAGGGCAGCACATCCGGCGTAAACTGCACGCGCTGAAACCGAAGATCCATCGCCCGGCTCAGCGCCACGGCCAGGGTCGTCTTGCCCACTCCCGGCACATCCTCCAGCAGCACATGGCCTTCCGCCAGCAGGGCCATCAGGATTTTCTCAATCACGGCCCGCTTGCCGACGATGACCTTTTCCACTTCCCGCAATACGGATTCCAGCTGAGTTTGCATCTGATCAGGTTCCTCTCCAATCATCAAAAAAGCGCATCCTGTGCGGATCAGGTTCCTCTCCAATCATCAAAGCATATCCTGTACGGTTGAAACGGCCGCCTCGGCCCGGCCGCTCACAGTTCAAAAAAACAGCAAGTCTGCAGGCAGCTTGCTGTTCTTCTTGCTCCGTCCGCTGGGACAGCTGCCACTGTTCCGCCCGGATAAGAGGAATGCCGGGTGCGGCATCCCTTTGTGTTCGATCGCCCTGTGGATTATTGGACGGTCACGCGGCCCTGGGCCTGGGCATAGCTGTCGCCGATGATGTTGTTCAGCTCGGCGGCGATATACAGCCAGATGACGTCGCGAACCACCGCGGTGGTGATGGTGCTCTTCTCGTTCGCTTCGGCGGCGGCAGGGAAAATATAGGAAGAATCCATTCCGTTGAAGTTGGCGTTGCTGGTGATCACCGCATAGACAGCTTCGGAATCAAAGGGCTGCCCGTTCACCTCTTCCACATGGACCCGGCCCAGGGAAGCGGCCTTGAACCAGATTCCCTTGTCGCCGTAGGCTTCGCCCCGGTCGTAGGCAACCTTCGTATCCACGGTGTACTTCAGGCCGGATACCTGCATGAAGGAAGCGCAGGCGTCGGCGCTCTCTTCGCTGTAGGGCAGTCCCTGAGAGGCCGCTTCAAGGGCCTCCGCCAGCTGCGCGCCGGTCATGTAAACCACAGCCACTTTGTTCGGATAGGGCAGCACTTCCGCCAGCTGCTCCGCGCCGAACTTTCCTTCCGCCACGTCAGCCCGCAGGTTGCCGCCGTTCCACAGGGCCACAACCCGGTCCGCGTCCACCGCAATCGCGGTATTGCCGGCGGTTACATCGTCTTCTTCCCAATACTCGTTGATGGCGCCGGAGACGGCAAACCAGCGCAGGGCATCCGTCCACAGATCCCCCAGGTTGGTTTCCCCCTTGCGGGCGGCATCATCCGCGCCGGCCAGCGTCACATTCGTATACGCTTCCAGGGCTTCGTCCAGTTCGATCACATTGCCGTGAGCGTCGGTAAAGGTGGAAGCGGACGCGCTCGCCGCGATGCCGCAAAACATGCACAGGGCCACAGCCAGGCTCAGCATTTTCTTCATCTTATTCATTCTTATTCTCTCCTCTTCGATCCGTTTCGCGCGGCGCCGGATACAATAAAAGGCGCGATAACCCTCTTGGGAGGATCATCGGCACCTTCATGATACCGGGCATGAAATCTGTTTCCATCTGAAAGCCGGAGAGCCCGCTTATGCGAACCGTTATCAGCTTGTGCTGACGGGGCGTATTCTAACATTCCGCGTACGGTTTGTCAATACAGGGGTTTTCCCGTTTCCAGGGCAGGGGTTTCCCCGTTCCGGCAGAACTCTCCCGGGATTCCCGGCAGACCGTTCCGGTTTTTCTGACAGGTCATTCCCTATTTCCTGACCGGTCCTTTTCAGTTTCCTGACAGCTCGTTTCTTGTTCCCTAACAGTGAACCTCCGGTTTATGAAATTTACAGAAATAGAAAGAAATAATGAGAATTCTTTCGATTTTTGAAGAAAAAGCCCAGAATGACCCCGATTCTAATGGTTTTTGACTTTCTTTGACCTTTGAGAAATTTGACTATCTTTGACTTTTGAGTATAATTATAATTGTTCCGAGGGGAACCGGGAGGATGGCGCATCATCCACCGGATATCCAAAGAACGATCATAAACAAAACATCGCATGAACGAAATGGAGGTTCTGAATGATGAGTACATATCTTCCTACCCTGTTTACCGAAAACCTGATGGACATGTTCGACGGCTTTGACCGGGACTTCGGCCGCGGAATGCGGTGGGCCGACCAGATGTTCGGCGGCAAACCCGCGCCCCATATGATGAAAACGGATGTCCGGGAAACCGAAACCGGCTATGAGATGGAGATGGATCTCCCCGGCTTCCGCAAGGAGGACATCAACCTGGAGCTGCAGAACGGAAACCTGACCGTCTCCGCCAACAAGGCGGAGGAAAAGAAGGATACGGACGAGAAAGGCCGCGTCCTGCGCCGGGAGCGCTATTCCGGCAGCATGAGCCGCAGCTTCTACGTCGGCAGCCATGTGACCGAAGAGGATGTGAAGGCCCACTTTGAGGATGGGGTGCTGAAGCTCAGCGTCCCCAAGAAGGAAGCAAAGAAGGCCGAAGAAAAGAAGACGATCCTGATCGAAGGATAAGTCTGGATCTTCAAAACCGGACCGGGCGAAACGCCCCGCCCGGTTTTTTTTTATTTTCAATCCGCCTGGTTTTTCGCGGGACGAGGATGCAAATACCGTATTTCAGCGGCTCATCCGCCCAGCCCGATCACCTGCCCGCCGAACGGAAGATTTCGAAGGAATGTTTGCGTTTTCGGCCGTTTCATAGTATGATGGAAGCGGTTTTTAAAAATGGATCGTTCCGGCCGGGCCGGTATTTGATATGGAGGCAGAGTATGCCGTCCGCAGGACGGCGGTCAGTCAGAATAAAGCGGCGAATGACTCGCCATCGTGAAGAGACATATTTTGCCCACAGCCGCTATTCGGACGTGGCTGCAAAATCGTCATCCGTGGCCGAAAAGTCAGAAACGGAACTCGGGTTAGTGGGGAGGCGGAAAGGGACATGAAGAAACGGAAAACCAGCGGCGTCACTTTGGCGGCGATCATCGGAGGGCTCATACTGGCGGCGATTCTCGTGCTGGGCACCCTGTGGATGGGCCGCAGCGCCAGTCAGGATACGGAAGCGGCCGTCCGAAGCGTCAGCCTGCTGTACCTGGACGAGCTGGCCGGCCGCCGGGAGCAGGTGCTGGAAAGCAACCTGCGCCAGCTGATCCGGGATACTCAGGTCGCGCTGGAGCTCATGGAGCCCGAGGATCTTTCCGGCAAAGCTCCTCTGGAGCAGTACCAGTTCCGGATCAAGTCCCTGTACAACCTGGAGCGCTTCGCCTTCGTGGATACCGACGGTCTGATCTACACTTCCACCGGCACGCAGGATAACATCGCCGACTACCATTTTGATTACCTTCATCTGTCCGAACCGGTGATTACCATCCTGAATCTGGACATGCCGGAAAAAAAGGTGATCGTCGCCGTGCCTGTGGATATCGCCTTCCTGGACAGGCGGTTTTCCGCCTGCTTTATGCAGATCGATATGGAGGTGATGCTCTCCGGCGCATCCATGAATACCAATACGGGCAACACCACCTTTGCAAACCTGTATACCTCGGGGGGCATTGCCCTGACCAATTCAGTTCTGGGAACCCTGTCCGATTCGGGGAATCTGCTGGAGACCATGCGGACCGTCGCCTACGAAAGCGGCTATTCCTACGACCGGTTTGCCGAGGATTTTACCGGCGGCCGCCGCGGCGTGGTTTCCTTTACCTATCATGACATCCGCGAAACCCTGGCCTATATCCCGGTCTCCGGAACCGACTGGCAGCTGACCTACCTGATCCGGGAATCCGTCATCGGCGAGCGGATTTCATCCATATCCCAGGATATCGTCCAAAAAAGTATCCTCCAGTTCAGCCTGACCGTCCTGGTGATGATGGCCATGTTTGCCTTCATTATGCTTCAGACCCGACGCACCGCTCAGCTGCAGCTGGAAAAGGAGACCGCCGACGCCGAAAGCCGGGTCCGCCAGGCGGAGCTGGAGCGCCGGCTCTCCCTTCAGGAAAACCTGGCTGAGGCGCTGGCCGCCGCAGAGGACGCCAGCCGGGCCAAATCCGCCTTCCTTTCGAATATGTCCCACGAGATCCGAACCCCCATGAACGCCATCATCGGCCTGAACAATATCGCCATGAACGATCCGGAGGTTTCCGACAAGGCCAGGGAATACCTTTCCAAGATCGGAACCTCCGCGGATCACCTGCTGGATCTCATCAACGACATTCTGGATATGTCCCGGATCGAATCCGGCCGCATGAGCCTTCAGAACGAGGAATTCTCCTTTCCGAAGATGTTGGAGATGGTCAATAACGTGATCTCCGGTCAGTGCGCCGAAAAAGGGCTGAGGTACGATTGCCGGGTCGTCGGGCATCTGGATGAATGCTACATCGGCGACAGCAAGAAGCTCAGGCAGGTTTTGATCAACATCCTCGGAAACGCCGTTAAGTTCACCCCTCCGGGCGGGGCAGTGACCTTTTCCCTGGAACGGGTCGCCCAGTACGCAGGCAAGTCCACCCTGCGCTTTATCATCTCCGATACCGGCATCGGCATGAGCCCCGACTTCCTTCCCCGCCTGTTCGATCCCTTTGCCCAGGAGGACGCAACCACTACCACCCGCTACGGCAGCTCCGGCCTGGGCCTGGCCATCACAAAACGGATCGTAGAGATGATGAACGGGACCATCGAAGTGGAAAGCGAGAAGGGCAAAGGCTCCACCTTCACGGTCACCGTCACCCTTTCCGACGCCGACACGGAGGGCGGAGAACCGGACGCGGAGATTGAGACGGCAGACATGACCGTTCTGGTGGTGGATGACGATCCCATCGCGGCGGAGCACGCCAGGCTGGTGCTGGAAAAGGCAGGCATTGCCTCCGAGATTGCCCTCTCCGGCTCGGAAGCCGTGGAAATGGTGCGCCTGCGGCATATGCGCCGGGAAAGCTACAACCTGATCCTTCTGGACTGGCAGATGCCGGAGATGGATGGCGTGGAAACGGCCCGGCAGATCCGCGCCATTGTCGGCCGGGAGTCCGCCATCATCATCCTGACGGCCTATAACTGGGACGATATTCTGGAGGAAGCTACCGACGCCGGCGTGGACCGGTTCCTGCCCAAGCCACTCTTTGCTCAATCCGTTCTGGAGGAGTTCCGCTCCGCCCGTAAGACCCTTGCCCAGGAAACCTCCAAACCCAAAGCGGAGCTGCAGGGCCGGCGGATCCTGTTGGCGGAGGATGTGCCCATCAACGCGGAGATCATGACGATGGTTCTGGCCGCCCGGGGCATGGAAGCGGATCTGGCCGTCAACGGAAAGGAAGCTCTGGAAGCCTTTGAACGACATGAACCCGGCTATTACGACGCCATTCTCATGGATATGCGCATGCCGGAAATGGACGGTCTGGAGGCCACCCGCCGCATCCGCGCCCTGGACCGCCCGGACGCCCGGTCCATCCCCATCATCGCCCTCACGGCCAACGCCTTCAACGAGGATGTTCAGCGGAGCCTGCAGGCCGGGCTCAATGCCCATCTGTCCAAACCCGTTCAGCCTGATTTGCTGTATGAAACCCTGGAGGGGCTGCTGTAATCCTTTCTTCTTTATGATTGCTTCGCTTATTTGCCGAGCCGCAGGGGAAAAAAAAAACATAGACAAAAGATGGAAAATGTGGTATAGTGCTTTCCGGAACGAAAAGGTGTCTTTCCGGACGAAGCATCGTCCTGAAAAATATGACCATATGCAAGGAGGTATTCTTATGAAGAAGTTTCTGGCTCTGTTGCTCTGTGCAGTGATGCTGCTGTCCTGCGCGTCCTTCGCGGGAGCGGAAGATCCGGTCGGCGCTGACGCCGCGCTGGTGGAAGCCGCCAAGGCCGAGGGCGAACTGGTGGTCTACGGTTCCTGCGAGGAGCCCTACCTGGCCGCCGCCTGCCAGGCGTTCGAAAAGCTCTACGGTATCAAAACCTCTTTCCAGCGGCTGAGCACCGGTGAAGTGCCCACCAAGATCGAGGAAGAAAACGGCAACCCCTCCGCTGACGTCTGGTTCGGCGGCACCAACAATCCCTACGACGCGCTGGCCGCCAAGGGCTTCCTGGATAACAGCTATGTCCCCGCCAATGCGTCCCACCTGTTGAGCGATCTGTACAAGGATCCCAACGGCTACTGGTACGGCATTTACACCGGCATCCTGGGCTTCATGGTCAACACCGACGAGCTGGCCCGCCTGGGTCTGGAAGCGCCCCAGAGCTGGGATGACCTGCTGAAGGAAGAATACAAGGGCCTGATCTGGTTCTCCAACTACAATACCGCCGGCACGCCCAAGCTGGCCTGCAACCTGATGCTCCAGATGAAGGGTCATGACGAAGGCATCGCCTACCTGGTGGCCCTGGACAAGAACATTCAGCAGTACACCAAGTCCGGCTCCGGCCCCTCCAAGAACGTGGGCACCGGCCAGTGCGTCATCGGCATCGGCTTTCTGCATGACGGCATCACCCAGATTCTGGACAACGGATACGAAAACGTCGGCCTGGTGGTTCCCTCTGACGGCACCGCCTGCGAAATCGGGCCGGTGGCCATCTTCAAGGGCGCCAAGCATCCCAACGCCGCGAAGCTGTTCATGGAATTCGCCCTGAGCCCCGCGTGCATGGAACTGGCGGATGATACCGGTTCCTATCAGTTCCTGGTCATTGACAACGCCCAGCAGCCCGAAGCGGCGGCCCAGTTCGGCCTGAGCCTCGACGCGGTATGGGACGGGTATGACTTTGCCAAGGCCGTGAAAGAAACCACGCAGAACGTGGAAGACGTCATCAACGCCCTGGGCGATGCTGCCGACGACCGCTTCAAGACCGAGTAAGGCAAATCCGTTTTCAACCGTATATTGTGCGGCTCCATTCCCCGCTCCTGCCGGAGCGGGGAATGATTATCACAGGGATCATGATTGAAAGGGGGGACCGCAGGTGGCAAAAAAGGGTCAGAGTGCGGAGCTGGACCGCAAAAAACTGATGGCAGACCCGATTATGATGACCACCATCGTCTTGCTGGTCACTTTTCTGACGCTGTTTATTCTCTATCCGCTGGCGATCCTTTTGATCGACAGCCTGTACGGCACCAACGGTTTTTCCCTGGACACCTTTCAGCGGATCTTCGGAATGTGGACCTTTCGCCGGGCTATTGCCAATACCTTGAAGGTGGGCCTGGTGGTAGGCCTTCTGTCCACCCTGATCGGGCTGCTCTTCGCCTACGTGGAGGTATACGTGCGCATGCGCAGGGGAGTCGGCGCCCTGTTCAAGCTGGTTTCCATGCTGCCTGTCGTCTCTCCGCCCTTTGTGCTGAGCCTGAGCATGATCATGCTCTTCGGCCGCAGCGGGCTGATTACCCGCTTCCTGCTGGGCATCTATGACAACGATGTCTACGGCTACTGGGGAATCGTGGTCGTTCAGACCCTGACCTTTTTCCCGGTGTGCTACATGATGCTCAAAGGCCTTCTGAAGAACATCGACCCTTCCCTGGAGGAAGCCTCCCGGGACATGGGGGCCAGCCGCATGAAGGTCTTTACCTCCGTCACCCTGCCTCTGCTGCTCCCCGGCCTGGGGAACGCCTTCCTGGTGACCTTTATCGAATCCATCGCCGACTTCGCCAACCCCATGATCATCGGAGGCAGCTACGACACCCTGGCCACCACCATCTATCTCCAGATCACCGGCGCCATGGATAAGGAAGGCGCCGCCGCCATGGCCGTGGTTCTGCTGTGTATTACCCTGGCCATGTTCGTCTTCCAGAAATACTATCTGGAGCGGAAGACGGCCGCCACCCTGACCGGCAAGGCCAGCCGGGGCCGGATGCTGATCGAGGACCGGAGCGTCACGATCCCCCTGACGGTGCTGTGCGCCCTGATGGCCCTCTTCGTGATCATGATGTATATCTGCGTCCCCATCGGGGCCCTCTTCCCCACTTGGGGCTACAAGTTTACGCCGCTGACCTTCAAGTGGTTCCAGCAGGTCTTTACCCGCTACCGCGGGCTGCAGGCCTTCCGGGATTCTTTCGTGCTGTCCCTGATTGCCGCCCCGATTACCGCCCTGCTGAGCATGATCATCTCCTATCTGGTGGTGAAGCGGAAATTCAAAGCCAAGGGATTTATCGAGGCGGTCTCCATCCTGGCCATGGCCGTCCCCGGGACGGTGCTGGGCGTGGGATACATCCGGGGCTTCGCCAACGGGCTCTTTCATACGGGGCTGCTTTCCGGCCTGTACGGGACGGGGCTCATTCTGGTCATCGTCTTCGTGGTTCGCTCCCTGCCCACCGGAACCCGCAGCGGCATTTCCGCCCTGCGGCAAATCGACAAAAACATCGAGGAATCCGCCTACGACATGGGAGCCAACAGTCTGAAGGTCTTTACTTCGGTCACCCTCCCTCTGATCAAGGATTCTTTCCTCTCCGGTCTGGTGACCGCCTTTGTCCGGTCCATTACGGCCATTTCCGCCATCATCCTGCTGGTGACCCCCAGTTACCTGCTGATCACGGTGCAGATCAACGAATTCGCAGAGAAGGGCTCCTTCAGCATCGCCTGCGCCTTCGCCACCATCCTGATCCTGATCACCTACGGCGCGGTTCTGCTGATGAATCTGTTTATCAGGTTCTTCGGCACCAGCAAACAACAGAAGGAGGAGAACTGAGATGAGTGAACTGAAGATGAAGCAGCCCAAGGGCGTGCGCCTGGATCATATTTCCAAGATCTATCAGGATCCAAAAACAAAAAAGGATTTTTACGCCGTCAACAACGTGGATCTGACCATTGAGCCCGGCAGCTTCGTGACCCTCCTGGGGCCCAGCGGCTGCGGAAAGACCACAACCCTGCGGATGATCGCGGGCTTTGAAAGCCCGGACGAAGGGGAGATTTACCTGGGCGGGGAACCCATCAATGCCCTGACCCCCAATAAGCGGGACACCGCCATGGTGTTCCAGAGCTACGCCCTTTTTCCCCACTACAATGTCTTTGATAACGTGGCCTACGGGCTGAAGCTCCGGAAGGTCCCCAAGGACGAGATCAAACAGCGGGTGGAACGCATCCTGAAGCTGGTGGAGCTCTCCGGCATGGAGCAGCGCATGACCAACCAGCTCTCCGGCGGTCAGCAGCAGCGGGTCGCCCTGGCCAGAGCCCTGGTGGTGGAGCCCGGTGTCCTGCTCTTCGACGAGCCGCTGTCCAACCTGGATGCCAAGCTGCGGGTGCAGATGCGCACGGAGATCCGCCGGATCCAGCAAACCCTGGGAATCACAGCGGTCTACGTCACCCACGACCAGAGCGAGGCCATGGCGATCTCTGACAACGTAATCCTCATGAAGAGCGGAGTCATTGCGCAGATGGGCAGCCCCATGGAAATCTACTACCGGCCCAACAGCGAATTTGTGGCCGACTTTATCGGCGAATGCAATTTCCTGCACGGAAAGGTGGCCGGCAACGAAAGCACCGGCGCCATCGTGGATCTGCCCGCCGGCAAGGTGGCCGTCCGAACGGAACAGCGCCGCAAGGTGGGCGAAGCCTGCGAAATCGTCCTGCGGCCCGAGGCCGTCCAGATCGGCGACGAAGGCCTCCTGCCCTGCAGAGTGGAGCTCAGCTGCTTCATGGGCAGCTACCAGAACTATCACGTCCGGGTGGGCGATGAACTGGTGAAGATCACCGACAACTGCCCGGTGAACAAGAAAATCTTCAGCGTCGGCGATGAAGCCAGGATTTCCTTCGACCCCGCCTGTGCGCATCTCCTGTAAATAAACAGAAGACAGGAAGCCCGCCTTCCTGTTTCCGAATGATGACAGAAAGGAAATACCCATGAAACTGGCCATTGGAAACGATCATGTCGCGGTGGATATGAAGCTCGAAATCAAGGCGTTCCTGGAAGAAAAAGGCATCGAAGTCATCGATGTGGGCACCGGAGAGCGCACCTCCTTCCCTTATCCGGTCAGCGGCTACAGGGTCGCCCGGCTGGTGGCGGACGGCGAGGTGGACGGCGGAGTCCTGATCTGCGGCACAGGGGTGGGCATCAGTCTGGCCGCCAACAAGGTGCCCGGCATCCGGGCCTGCGTCTGCTCAGAGCCCTATACGGCGAAGCTGTCCAAGCAGCACAACAACACCAATATCATCGCCTTCGGCGCCCGGGTGATCGGGGTGGAGCTGGCGAAGATGATCGTGGAGGAGTGGCTGAACGCCGAGTTCCTGGGCGGCCGCCACGGCACCCGGGTCGATATGATCACGGAGATCGAACAGACCGGCAAACTGGCCGAGGCGGAAAAAACCGCCCCATGATCTTCTGCAGCGGCGCAAGGCCGCGCCGCCAACGGAAAAACGACTGTGCCCGACGCCGGGCACGGTCGTTTTTTTCTTCCGCGGCCGCGGCGGCTCCGCCGCATCGGGACATCCGAACGGAATGCCGCTTCGAAACGGAACTTTCAGCCCGGACCGGACGTCTTTCCTGTTGAGGGGGCGCCGACAGCCCCCTGGGAAAGGAGAATGAACTCATGAAGCTGAATCGACTGACGGCCCTGGTCCTGGCCCTGATGATCCTCCTGGCCGCAGGAGGAAGCGCGCTGGCCCGGGAAGAGAAAATCTGGCAGGTCGGAGACACGGGCGAAACGGTCACCGAAATGCAGGACCAGCTCCGGGCGCTGGGCTATCTGGACCGGGAGCCCACCGGCGCCTTTGACGCGGAGACGGAAAGCGCCCTGCTCCGCTTTCAACAATGCAACGGGCTTCTGGCCACCGGCATGGGAGATCGGCAGACCCTGGCGCTGCTCTTCTCCGAGGAGGCGATCGCCCTGGAGCCTCAGCGCGGAAAAGCAGCCCTCTATGAAGAAGAAGTCGTTGACGGCGGATTCTATGACGCCTCCTTTTCGGTCCCCGCCGCCGGCTTTTCAATGACCGCCGCTTCCGTCTCCTCCGTCTGGGCGCCGGAGGCGGAATGGAACACCAACGAATACGGCTTCTTCACTGAAAACGGATTCGTCAGCGCGGCCGGATCCCCCCTGTCCACGTTCGCGGCGGACGTGGACACCGCTTCCTATGCCCAGATCCGATCCCTGATTCTGCAGGGGAAAAATGTCCCGCCGGACGCGGTTCGCGTGGAGGAAATGATCAATTATTTCCGTTACGACTATCCCCATCCGGAGGATGGACACCCCTTCGGCGTTTCCCTGGAAATGGCGCCCTGCCCGTGGAATCCGGAAACCCTGCTGCTGCAGGTGGGCCTGCAGGCGAAGGAAATCCGCCGGGAGGACCGCTCTCCCCAGAACCTGGTTTTCCTCATTGACGTATCCGGCTCCATGTTTGGGGCCGACCGGCTGGATCTGGTGAAGCGGGCGTTCATGCTGCTGCTGGAGGAACTGGATCCTTCGGACACCGTATCCCTGGTCACCTATGCCTCCCGGGACGAGGTACTTCTGCGGGGCGTTCCCGCGGCGGATAAGGTCCGGATCATGGAGGTAATCTCCTCCCTGGAAGCCGGGGGGAGCACCAACAGCGCCGCCGGCATCCAGACCGCCTATCATCTGGCGGAGGAATTCGCCTCGGAGGGCAGCGCCAACCGGATTCTCATGGCCACGGACGGAGATTTTAACGTGGGGCTGACCAGCGAAGGAGACCTGGCCCGGCTGGTCATGGAAAAGAAACAGGCCGGTATCCGCCTGACCATGCTGGGGGTGGGATACGGAAATTACAAGGATAACAAGCTGGAAGCCCTTGCGGATTACGGCGATGGGAATTATTATTATCTGGATACCATTTATGAGGCCCGGCGGGCCCTGGTCGCCGAGAGCGGCGGCATCCTGGAGGAAGTGGCAAGGGACGTGAAGCTGCAGCTGGATTTCAATCCCGCCAAGGTTTCGTCCTACCGGCTGATCGGATACGAGGATCGGCTGATGGACGCCCGGGATTTCGCGGATGACGCGAAGGATGGGGGCGAAGTGGGTTCCGGCCACCGGGTCACCGCCCTGTATGAAATCGTCCCCGTGGGCAGCGCCTTCGATCCCGGCCTGCCAGCCGGACGGTATGGGTCCCCGGCCGCCTCCGCGGTCCCTGAGGTCGCGGACACGAACAGCGACTGGCTGACCCTGGCGATTCGTTACAAGGCCCCCGGGGAGGAAACCAGCGTCCTGGAGGAGTTCCCCTTCCGCGCGGATCCGACGCCGGCCCTCAGCGACAATATGAAATGGGCGGCCGCCGTGGCTGAGTGCGCCATGCTGCTGCGGGAAAGCCCATGGCGCGGGGACGCGTCCTGGGAGGGCGCCCTGGCGCTGGCCAGGGATTGCGCGGACGTCTCCGGAGATGCCTACAGGGAAGAATTCGTGTACCTGCTGACGCTGCTGCACAGAAGCGCCAGCAGGTAACAGACCCTTTCGACCTGCGCGGTTGATGCGGTGATCGTCACGATTCAGTCCTGCAGGCGCGGCGCGGAGGTGTTTCACGAATGGGAATACCTCAGAAAGCGAAGCGGCTGAATCGTGACCTGTGATCTTATATTGCGTAAGGAGGTGAGGAGCCACGGACGAGCTGATGCTCCGCCGGGCACGCCAGGGGGACCCTGAAGCTTTCGAAAGCCTGATGCAGGCGGTGGAAAGCCTGATCTGGCGGGTGTGCTGGCATTATACCGGTCACCGGGAAAGCGCCTCCGACTGCGCGCAGGAGGCGATCCTGAAAATCTGGCGAAGCCTTGGCACCTTCCGTTTTGACTGCGCCTTCGAAAGCTGGTGTTACCGGATCGCCGCCAACAGCGCACTGGATTTTCTGCGAAAGGAAAAACGGCAGGAGGCCCTCCCCCTGGAGCCCCTGACGGATGAAGGCTTTGATCCCCCGGATCCCGCCCCCGGAACCGAGGAGCAAATCCTGAAAAAGGAGGAACAGGCCCGGCTGCGGGCGGCCTTGGCCCAGCTGCCGGAAGAGCAGCGGGACGCGTTGGTGCTGACGCAGCTGGAAGGCAGGTCCTATGAGGAAGCGGCGGAAATGCTTCAGGTCAGCGAAGGCACCGTAAAAAGCCGGGTCAACCGCGCGCGGCTCCGTCTGCGGGATTTGCTGGCGGAGGGGAACGAATCGGATTCCCCCGAAGAAATCCGGGGAACCTCGCCCCGGAGCGGCGCTGGCGGACGCCAAAGGAAAAAACGGCGGGAGAAAAACGGTGAAGGAGGTGTCGATCATGGCTGAAAAGAAAATCCTGACCTCCAGCATGAGCGCTCTCCAGGATATGCTGGACGCCATGGCGGCAGAAACCCCCAGCGTGCCGGAAAGCTTCCGCGCCTCCTGGCGGGAGGCTCTCCGGAAGGAATCCGCCGCCGCGAAGGAACAGGCGGAAACGCCCATCCCTGACCCGGGGGCCCAGGGGCCGTCCGACAGGGTCCAGACCGGCCCCGCCCCGCGCCAACGCTCCTGGCGCCTTGGGCTGAGCGTCGCCGCGGCGTTCGCGTTCCTGCTGGGAAGCGCAATGCTGGGCTGGGATTCCGTCTCCCTGACGCGCGCGCGGAACAGTTCCGCTCCGACCGCTTTTTCCGTGCAGGTCGCCAAGGAGGATGACAGCTCGCTATCAGACGATCGCGGGGATTCCGCCCTTTCCGCAGGAGCCGGCCCGCAGGAAACGGAAGACAGTTCTGAATATGACAGGGCATTTCCCCTGATGATGGCAGCGCGGAAAACGGAGGAAGGCGCGAAAGTTTCCCTGGATCAAGCCGCCGGGGAACCGGTCGGAACCATGACGGACCGCGCGGCCGAATATGAAGAAGCGGAGGACGCCCCCATGGTCATGGAAGCCGTTGCCGCGGAAACAGCCGTCGAAAGCGCGGAGAACCGCGCAGCCGAATATGAAGAGGCGGAGGACGCCCCCATAGTCATGGAATCCTTCGCTGCAGAAACAGCCGTCGAAAGCGCGGAGAACCGCGCAGCCGAATATGAAGAGGCGGAGGACGCCCCCATGAGCGCGGAAGCCAGGCCCCTCCAAATCGCCGGCTTCGTTCTGATCGGCCTGTCTCTCCTGCTGGCCGCCTGCGGCCTGATTCTCCGGACAAAGAAAAGAGGGGTCTCAAAATAAGGGCGATTTCTTTCAGTTTCCTTGCATTTCCGTAATAAAGATGTTATATTTTGTCAGAAAGTGCTTCGTTCGGAGGCTGAATAGCCAAATCTGAACCGAATGATCGCCGAAAAAAGGAGGACATATGAACAGTATTCTTTCCGTTCTGATGGCCCTGATCATGCTGATGAACATGGGCGGACTCATAACCGAAAATCTGTCGTCTCCCGTCTATTTTGACGTGACCGCCGAAACGGACGCGGCCACCCTGACCCAGGCGGTGGGGATCCTGAGCGGCCAGGAGGATCTCTCCGCCCTCACGGAAGGCCTCACCATCGCTGCGGATGTCATGAACACCATCGGCGTCCGCGGGATCGCGGCCAAAGGCGGCATGCAGCTGGAGCTGAACAGCAAGGAAGAAAACATCCTGAGCCTGGGCTTCACCAAGGATGAGAACGGCCTGACCGCCGCTTCCAATCTGCTGGGGAATACCCGGATTACCGTCAGTCCCGAAACGGTGGAGCAGCTGAATGCCGATATGGCCAGCACCTTCGGTCAGCCCCAGACGCTGATGGAGGGATTGAACCTGGATCAGGAAAAAGCGGTTGCGGATCTGCGCCAGGCCGTCGACGGCGCGGTGGCGAAGATCGCTGAAAAGGCCGGAGAATTTGAATCCGGAGAATACTTCCTCGAGGAGGAATTCCTGTTCAGCCGGAAGGCCGCCGTGGATATCACCTATCCGGAGCTGATGACGGCCATTCTGGACGCGGCGGAAGGCTTCTTCTCCGCGGAGGAATATCAGAGCCTCTACGCCGCCGCGGGTGAATCCTCCAACCCCCTCTCCTTCATCCAGAAGAAAAGGGAGGAGCTGGCGAACCTGGATCCCTCCCAGTATGATGATCTTTCTGCCACCCTCTATGAAAATGAGGACGGCGAGCGGCTGATCACCGCCGATATGCAGCAGACCGCGGCCGAGGAAAACCAGCTGCCCAGCAGCACCAATCTTTATCTCTTTTTCGGAACGGAAAACGCCTGCACCCGGTTGGGCCTCCGCCGCAGCGTGGATGAAGACACTCCCGCCCAGGCGTACCTGTCCGCTGCGGGAGCCCACAGCCTGACCCTGATCCTGGATATTCCGGCCAACGAAGGCCAGTCCCTCTTCGCGAATGTGGTCCGAACCGAAAACTTGGACAGCGCCGTCGTCGGCGTCCGTCTGCCCTCCACCTTCATCCGGGCGCTGATCGATGCCGCCCCCGCCGCGGAAGGCGGCACATCCTTCACCGTCGACCTGCTGGTGGACGATGAAAACGGCGATGCTCTGTATCCCCTGAAACTGACCGGAACCAGCGGTCAGGGCGGGGAACTGTCCCTCTTCGCTTCCGCGGACGGGGTGCAGACTGTCGCCATGGAGACCCTGATGTCCGACGGGGAGGAAGCGCAGGAGGCTCTGAGCTCCCTGTCATTTACCCTTATGATTGAGGGCATGACCGTCGTCCTGCCAAAGCTGATCAACGCGCTGCCGGAAGGCACCGCGGCCTATGTACAGCAGCTGCTGGAATAATCCCTTCTAATAGGGTAGAGGGAGGGCGTTAACCCTCGCCCCTCCCATTGCACCGTACGTACCGGTCTGGTATACGGCGCTACATCGAAACATGGTTTCAAGTATTTCTCAGGTAGTAAGCAAGAGGATCGACCAATCCCGGTCGGTT
>JAFWES010000038.1 GCA_017512805.1 Clostridia bacterium | reverse complement strand
GCCTACTACAAGCCCATCGGTGAGGTGACCACCGTATCCGACCCGGAGGGGCGGGCCACGGTGATGGACAAGTTCCGGGACTACCCGGTACGCCTTTTTCCCGTGGGACGGCTGGATTACGACAGCGAGGGGCTGCTGCTGCTGACCAACGATGGGGAAATGATGAACAGGCTGCTGCATCCCAGCCGGGAGGTAAGCAAGGTATACTTGATCAAGGCCTCAAATGACGTAACGGATGAGGAAATCCGAAGGATGAGACGGGGCGTCATGATCGACGGGAAAATGACGGCTCCGGCGGAAGTGCGGCGGATCCGGAAGGAAGCGTTCGATACGGTGCTGCTGATTTCCATCCACGAGGGACGGAACAGGCAGGTCCGGAAGATGGTGGAAGCCGTGGGGCACCAGGTGGTTTCCCTGCGGCGGGTGGCCTTCGGCCCGGTGCAGCTGGGGGATCTGCCCAGGGGACAGTGGCGCAGGCTGACGGATGCGGAAATCAAAAGGCTGAAGGAAACTTGAAAAAAAGAGCTTGACAAAAAAAGAAAAATCGCTATACTAATGCGAGTGAGCACGCTGAGGCCTGCCCGGTGGAGAGTTGGCTGAGTGGTCTAAGGCGCACGACTGGAAATCGTGTGTGGGGTGATACCTCACCTAGGGTTCGAATCCCTAACTCTCCGCTGAAAAGACGTAACCGTACGGTTGCGTCTTTTCTAATGTCCATGACCATTCGCCAGCCTGGTGGAGGATGCTTTTTCCGGCCGCGGTTATCGGAACAGCGAAGGAAAACGGTGCCAAGCGCAGATGAAAAAGAAAAACCGGAAGCCTATCACACAAAGGCTCCCGGAAAGTGCGGCCGACGGGACTTGAACCCGTACCCATTGCTGGACACGCCCCTCAAACGTGCGCGTATGCCGATTCCGCCACGACCGCTCAAACGAACAAGGCAGATTATAGCGGAAAAGCAGGGGCTTGTCAAGCCGATTTGACGCAAAGAAAAAATCCTGATAAAGTAACCCGCAGCGGGGGAACCGTGCATGGAGCGCGGACAGGGATCTTTTCAGGATTCGGGAAGGAAGTGAAGCAGGTGACAGGGAATGCGGGCAGGAGACGGAGCGCGATGCTGTGGCTTGCTTTGCTGATCATGAGTCTGGGCGGCGCCTTCGCATCGGAAGCAGCTGCCTTTCGGGTCACCCCCGCGGACAAGCTGGCGGGGTTCCAGAGCAATCCCCTGACCGTGCTGGCGCCGGAGGGGGGCACGTTAACCATCAATATACGGGATGAGCATACCCTTTACCGGACGCTGACCTTCCAAGTGGAAGCAGGAAAAAACCAGGTGATCTGGGATGGGCTGGGATGGAATGAAGAGATCCTGGCGAAGAAAAGCTTCCGGATGGAAAGCCGCCTGACGGGAAAAAGCGGGACGGCGTACAGCGCGGCCGAGGAGATCAGCATGGGGGCTGCCCAGCAGGCGGTGCTCTTTGCCCTGCCCAGCGACGGGATCCTGTACCCGGAGGACGCGGGGGATTGGTTTCTGGAAATGAAAATGCTCTATACCGACGAACTGGTGGTGGAGTTTTTTCGGGAAGACACCGGGGAAAAAACGCTGGAAATGACCAAACAGGTCAAGGGCGGACGGGTCAATCAGATTCCCTACCGGACATTCGCGGGAAAACAGAAGCCGGAGCCCGGAACATACCGGGTTCGCGTTTGGGGGCGGCAGGATCCCGCCAACGCAAAGAGCTTTACGCTGCAGGTCAAGGACGGAAAAAGGCCCACGCTGCCGCTGCGGGTGACGGGGGACATTATGCCGCGGCGGGAGGATTCGGATGCGGAAATCTGGGAGAGGATGACGGCCCCGGCCACGGTGATCGACATCCGCAACGTGGCTCATCAGCGGGTCTACGCCGAGGCGGATGCTCACAGCCGGGTTCTGGGCACGCTGCATGGGCAGAGCCAGAGCGTATCTGTGCTGGAGATCGGCGAGCAATGGGTCAGAATCGGCGCATGGAACCACGAAAGCGGAGCCCCCGTCGAAGGATGGGTTCCGAAACGGGTGCTGAAGGTGGTGCAGCCTCAGACAAAATATGGGCTGCTGGTGGATAAGAAAGCCCAGACACTGACCCTGTTCGAAGACGGTAAACGGGTGGATACGCTGCTGGTTTCCACCGGACGGATGGCCAAGGGTGAACTGTATCAGGAAACGGCGGCGGGCAGCTTTCTGACGGACCTGCATATGGCGGATTATTCCACAAACGGACTGAAGTATGATTTTGTGATCCGGTATGACGGGGGGAATCTGCTGCACCAGATCCCCTACGCGTGGAACGAATCGGGGAAAAAGGACATGGGGCCGGGGGAAATCTACCTTGGCACCAAGGCGTCCCATGCCTGCATCCGGATCCAGGAAAAGCCAGGGGATTCGGGGCTGAACGCCTACTGGTTCTGGACCCATCTGCCGTATCGGACAAGGGTGATCGTGCTGGACGATCCGGAGGAGCGGACGAAGCTGGAAACCCTGGTGACCGGACAAACGCCCGACCTGGAGGAGGGGCTGGGCGGCGCGTGGCGGGTGGAGGAAGAACCGGGGGAAGGGAAAATGATTACCCTGACCTTCGGCGGAGACTCGGTCCTGGGCGGGCGGGAGAGCTATTACGGCGATGAGGCCGGCCTCCCGGCTTTCCTGGAGGCGGAGGGGACGGAATGGCCCTTTGCGGCCCTGAGAGCGGTTTTTGAAAAGGATGATCTGACCTGCGTGAACCTGGAATGCGTGCTGAAGGACGACCCGGAGGGGGAAGACCTGGGGAAGCAGTGGCGATTCCGGGGGCTGACCCGGTATACGGACGCGCTGGTCTCGGGGAATATCGAGATGGTGAACGTAGCGAACAATCACACCATCGATTACGGGGACGCGGGATACAGGTCCACGCTGGAAGCCCTTTCCGGACAGATCCTGACCTGCGGAAACGAAATCAACACGGTCATCGACATTCAGGGACACCGGTTTGGTTTCGGCGGATGCAGGGAGAGCACCTATACGAAAACGCCGGATGTGATCGGGCAGGATATTCAGGCTTTGCGGGAGGCAGGCGCGGAATTTGTGATTTATCAGTGCCACTGGGGGACGGAATACGCGGCGCAGCACAATGTGCTGCAGGAAGCCATGGCCCGGGCCTGCCAGCGGGCGGGGGCGGATCTGGTGATCGGGCACCATCCCCACGTGGTACAGGGAATTGACTTTATCGATGGGATGCCGGTGGTCTACAGCCTGGGAAACCTGATGTTCGGGGGAACCATCCGGATGACCACGTATGACGGAATACTGGTCCAGGCGATCTTCGACCCGGAGCGGGAAAGCGGGCGGGTCCGGCTGCGGCTGATCCCGATCCTGACCAGCGGAAGCGCGGGGAAAAGGGTGAACGATTATCAGCCCCGGATCGCCGAAGGGGACGACGCGCTGCGGATTCTGAAAAAGGTGCAGGCGGACACGCCGTTTTTGTTGACGGAGAAGGTGTCCGTGCTGTATTAACGGAGCCTTTGCCCCATAAAGGTATATAATTGACATTCCAGCCGCCCGTTATAGAGGCGGCGCTTTTTATCCGCCCGACGGCCAAAGGCTTTTTCGAAGGAGGGATCCGAGGAAATGGCGCAAAGGGACCAGGAGGGATGCCGGTGATGGAGCAGCCCCAGATCCCGGTACAGATCCCTGCAGGAGGCCTGGTCTCCCAGACGCTCGCCGTAGGGCGGATTGCAAAGGAAAACGCCGTTTGTTTCCGGAACCGTCAGATCCTGAAGGGGGAGAACCCGCAGGGGAATCCTGCCTTTCAGGCCGGCCTGCAGCAAATGGCGGTTGGCCAGATCAATGGCCTCCGGATCCCGATCCGAGCCGAAAATGCCCGTGATCCGGTCCGGGAGGCAAGCCCCTTCGAGATCCGCCTTCAGGGCCGCGGCTTCCGCCCGGGGAAAAAAGGAAAAGCTTTCCATGGAAAAGGTTCGCCGCAGACCGGGAGCCATATGGGCCTGGCGGAGGGCGGCTTCGATCAGGAGGGTGCCGGTGCCGCAGCAGGGGTCGCAGAGAGGCTGGCCGGGCCGCCAGGGGCTGAATTCCACCAGGGCGGCGGCCAGCGTTTCCCGCAGGGGAGCTTCCCCGTTCCAGGTGCGGTAGCCCCGGCGGGACAGAGAAGAACCGGAGGTATCCAGCAGAATCCGCACGGTATCGGAATGAACCGCCACGTGGACGGGAAATTCGGCGCCGGTTTCCGGAAAGAGGCGGCGGCCGGTCCGGGCACGAAGCCGCTCCAGAATGGCTTTCTTGGAGACGGACTGGCAGTCCCTGGGGCTCATCAGGCGGCTCCTGGCGCATTGGGCCGAAAGATGAAAGAATTCCAGTCCGGAGGTATAGTTTTCCCAGGGGACGGAGGAAACCAGCTGAAAAAGGTCTTCAAAAGACTGGCAGGCTCCTTCCGCCAGGAGGAGATAGACCCTGTCGCTGAAGCGCAGGGACAGGTTACAGCGGTAACCGTCCAAAAGGGAGCCGGAGAAACGGACGGAGCCGTTTTCGGCTTTTACATCCGAAAGACCGAGCCGTCGGAGCTCACCGGCGATGGCGCCCTCCAGACCGAAAGCGGACGCAGCGATCCATGAGTATGTCATGTGGAATCCCCTCCTTCGCGGGTGAAAACCGCGGGAGCGAAGGAGGCTGCCGCGGCGATCCCCGTTTGTCAGTTTAATCTCTTTTTTTCAGGTTGTAAAGGATCGGACAGCGATTCCGGGGAAGCTTTGCTTGATTTTCCCATGAGGGTTGGATATAATAACGGACAGATCAAGCGTGAGGAGGGATTCGGCATGAAGCTGATTATTGCGATTGTGCAGGATGAGGATTCCGGGCGGCTGATTACGGGGCTGATGGAAAAAGGCTTTGGCGTGACAAAACTGGCGACCACCGGCGGCTTTCTGAAGGCGGGGAACACGACCCTGATGATCGGTGTGGAGGACGAAGGGGTCTCGGACGCGGTCAGGACCATCGAGACGGTATGCAAGAGCCGGAAACAGATGATGACCGCCCACAGCACGATTCCCGGAGGGCAGGGAAGCGGTTTTACCTCTTTCCCTATGGAAGTGACCGTAGGGGGCGCCACGCTGTTCGTGCTGTCGGTGGATCAGTTCCTGAAGGTATAAGGGCATGATCGGGCCGGAGCGGTTTTTATCGCAGGGAGAAGGGGTTCGGTCCCTGCTGGAGCAGATTCAGGAAAACCGGGCCAACCACGCGGTTCTCATCAGCGGGGAAGCGGGGACGGGGAAATGGACCCTGGCCCGGGGGCTGGCGGCGGCATTGCTCTGCCAGGGCGAGGGGACAAAGCCCTGCGGGCGGTGCAAAGCCTGTCTGCAGATGGAGGAGCTGGCGCACCCGGATGTGATCACCCTGGAAAAAGGGAAGCACCTGACCCGGGCGGATGAAGGAAAAGCAAAAAACAATATCACCATCGGTGATGTACGGGAAATGATCCGTCAGACCGCGCAGCACGGCATGGAGGGAAGCCGGCGCGTTGTACTGGTGAAGCACGCGGAGGATATGCGGGACGACGCGCAGAACGCCCTGCTGAAAACCCTGGAGGAACCGCCGGAGGGCACCTTCTTTTTTCTGACGGCCCGCAGGCCGGAGACGCTGCTTCCGACGATCATCAGCCGGTGCAGGCCCCTGCGGCTCCGGCCCTGGACCGAAACAGAGATGGAAAAGGTTCTGGCAGAGCTGGGGACGGATGCGGAGACCGCCCGAAAAGCGATCCGGGACGCGGACGGATCCTTGGGGCAGGCGATCCGCCTGGCCGGGGATGAGGCATACTGGGCCTTTCGGGAAGAGGTCATGCGGGATTGGATGAACTGTCCATCCAGAAGCGAGATTTTGAAGGTCTCCGGAAAGTGGAAAGATCGGAAGGATGAAGGGGAAGCGGTCTTTGCGCTGCTGGAACGGATTTTCAGCCGGATGATGCGCCGCGGCCTGCGGGTCAGCCAGGGAGAGGCGGAAGACGCCCTTTCCGAACAATGGCGGCGGTTTGCGGAAAAAGCCACCGCGGCGGATTACGTGAAAGTGCTGGACCGCATCTCGCTGGCTAGGGAGAGATCCCTCCGCAATGTGCAATTCCAGGTGATCGTTGAACAGCTAATTTTAGATTTAATGGAGGCAGTCAGTATATGACCAAGGTGATCGGGATCCAATTTCAACAGAACGGAAAGGAATTTCCCTACGACGCGGGGGAGTATACCCCCGAGGCGGGGAATTATGTGATAGTGGAAACCTCCAGGGGCCTCGACCTGGGGGAGGTTGCCCGGGAAGTCCGCGAATGGGACGCCGAAGTGGACGGAGAGGAGCAGTCCCTGCCCAAGGTGGTCAGGATGGCCACGGTGCAGGACATTCAGCGGGCCACGGACAACAGAGCCCGGGAACAGGAGGCTTACCGCATCTGCTGTCAGAAAATCGTTGAGCATCGGCTGGAAATGAAGCTGGTATCCGTGGAGGTGCTTTTTGACAACAGTAAGATACTCTTTTACTTTACGGCCAACGGACGGGTGGATTTCCGGGCCCTGGTGAAGGATCTGGCTTCCGCCTTCCGGACCCGCATAGAGCTTCGGCAAATCGGCGTACGGGACGAAGCCCGGATGCTGGGAGGCCTCGGCCCCTGCGGCCGGCCGATTTGCTGCGGTTCGTTTTTGAACGATTTCCAGCCCGTATCCATCAAGATGGCCAAGGAGCAGAACCTTTCGCTGAATCCCACGAAGATCAGCGGTGTTTGCGGAAGGTTGATGTGCTGCCTGAAATATGAGCAGGAGCAGTATGAGGAGACCCGGAAGCGGATGCCCAGGGTTGGACGGGAAGTGCAGACCCCCGACGGCGTCGGGGTGGTTTCCGACCTGAATATCGTAAAGGAAACGGTCTCTGTCCGGATGACCAACGGGGACTCGACGGAAATCAAGGAGTATCCGCTGGAAAAGATCAGCCGGGCGGAGGGGGACAGAAGGTCCGCTCCGGAGCAAAGACAGCCCGCGGCGGAGCAAAGGCAGCCCGAGGCCGTTCCGGAAGAAAAGGACGGGAGCGATCCGATGGACGGAGAGATTCCGGAAACCGGGGCCGAAGAAGCGGAAACCCAAGCCGATCCGGAAGGGACGGACGCGGAAGAGAAGGACCGGGAAAACGCCCGAGGCCGGCAGCGCCGGCAGCCGCGGACCAATGGCTCGGGCAGTTCCCGTTTCGGGCCGAAGGCCGGAACGGGGTCGGGGGAAGGCGGACAGGAACCGAAGCCCCGGAAGGAAAAAGAAGCCAGGGCGCAGCGGCCGAAGAAGAACGAGCGGGCCGGGAAACAGAACGGCGAAGAAGCGGGGGAGCGAAACAAGCCTCGCCGGGATCAGAAGTTTGGGCAGCCCGTCCGGAGGGAAAACCCGAACCGGCCGAATGCAGCCGGGCCGGAGAACGCGGATGCGCCGGCCCCGGAAAAACGGAAGCAGCCAGAGAGGCAGCCCGCCCCTGTTTCAGAGGCGGAGAAGTCCGCGGCGGCCCCGAAGAAACAAAGGAACTGGGCGGACGCGGTGGAGCAGGCGCTGAAGGCGACGGACGGTTGAACAGGGTTTTTTCAAGGCGCGGAAAGCGGAAGCTGACCGCGCTTTTTCCGCGTCAAGAGGGAGACGGCAATTCCGCTTGGGCGCGGATTTGCGGCCGCGGTTCGCTGCGTCGGTCTTCAAACGATGTATGATGACCGAGATCATATCAGAATCCTGCCGCAAAAACGCGCCGCAACGGGGGAAAAGGCAAGAAGATTGAGCAAGTGCTCAAATGTTCAAAGTGAGAATAAAACGAACCGAATTGGACAGTTTTTTCAAAAAGGCTTGCTTTTTTGGAAAACAGTGCTATAATATGGATATCACCTCGAATGACGGGGAATGAATGGAGGTTTTGGATTATGGCATATCAGATTTCTGACGAATGCATCGCCTGCGGCGCCTGCGCGGCCGAATGCCCTGTGAGCGCGATTTCTGAAGGGGACGGCAAGTATGTGATCGATGCGGATACCTGCATCGAGTGCGGTGCCTGTGCGGATACCTGCCCTGTTGGCGCTCCTGCCCAGGCGTAAGGGAATTCGACGCAAGACCCGGCGTGTATGCGGCGCCGGGTTTTTTTGTGTCCTGGGCGAGAGCCGACCGTTGCCCCAGTGGGGCGTTTGCCGAAGACGAAAGGAAGGTGAGCGCCTCAACCGAAACAAGCGCAGCCGCTGCCCCAAAGCGGCTGCGCGCCGATTGAAGTTGCGAGGCGCTGACCCGCGCCTTTTTTCTGAAAAACAGGGAAAGGGTTTTTTTTTACGGAAAGATTTGATATAATACCGAATACGTCAGGAAAAGGAGGGGGACGGACATGGCTGAACGGTTCCTGATGAACGAGCGGGACGCGATGATGCTCAGTCCCCTTCAGCTGGCCTACGTGGGGGATTCGGTATGGGAGATTCTGGTTCGGACCCGGCTGATCGCCCAGCGGAAAAATGTCAAGCATATGCACCGGGAATGTGTGGACGCGGTGAATGCCGGGGCCCAGGCCCGGTTCGCGCAGGTCCTCCTGCCTCTTTTTTCCGAGACGGAAATGAGCGTTTTTTTACGGGGACGCAACGCGCATCCCCATCATCCCTCTCCGCGGCATCAGGACAGGGGGGACTACGCGGAGGCGACGGGCTTTGAGGCCGTGATGGGCTTTCTGTATCTGACGGGACAGGATGACCGGGTCCGGAGGCTGGAAGACGCCATCTGGACGGAAAGGGAAGGCCCGCGGTCCGAAGAAGGCTGAACGGGGACGAATGAAAGCGGGGAAAGGAACATGGCTGAACGCAGAGAAATGAAGGTGGAGCTGATCCGGCATACGCTCCGGCCGGAGGAAACGATTGCTCTGGGCGCGAAGTTATGCTATTCCAAAGCGGTGATTGGGGATCTGAAGGATCGGATCGAGGAAAGGGATCAGGCGACGTTCATCGAAAGGCTGCTGGATATGGGGCATGAATCGGTTTTTGAGCATGCCAGCTTCACCTTCGGAGTGGAGGGGGTCAGCCGCGTGCTGCTGGCCCAGCTGACCCGGCACAGGCTGGCCAGTTTCAGCGTACAGAGCCAGCGGTATGTCAGCTATGAAAAGGGATTCGGATACATCATCCCGCCGGCGATCCGCGCCATGGGGCCCGAAGAAGAAGCGGAATACCACCGGCAGATGGAACAGATGCAGCGATGGTACAATGAATGGCAGGAGAAGCTGGGAAAGCGGGGGGAAGGCAGCAACGAGGACGCCAGGTTCGTGCTGCCGAACGCCTGCGAAACCAGAATCCTGATGACCATGAACGTCCGGGAGCTGCGGCATTTTTTCAGCCTGCGTATGTGCAACCGGGCCCAGTGGGAAATCCGGGAGATGGCGACGCGGATGCACCGCCTCTGCATGGAGACGGCCCCGGCGCTTTTCGCGGACGCGGGGCCGGCCTGCCTGCGGGGGAAATGTCCGGAAGGGGAAAAAAGCTGCGGGAAAGCCCGTGAGATCCGGGCGGAGAGGGACCGGATGCTCAGGGCGCTCCGGGAAAGCGCGGCGGCGGATCAGACATAAATAACAGAAGAAAACCCGGGAGATACGGAAAAGAAAGGATCACAAAGATGGCAAATCGTCAGCCGGAGAATCGGAAAGGGTTCCGGAGCCAGGAGAACGGAAGATCTTCCGACCGTCGGAAGGAAGAGAGCGAATACAGCCGGGGCAGCGGGGACCGCAGGGAAGCGGTCCGGCCCCGGAGCGGAGAGCGGGCAGAGCGCCGGAGCGGACGCGGAGGACGGTTCGGCCGCGACAGCGAAGACCGCAGGGAGGATTTCAGCCCAAGGGGGATCGGGGAGCGGAAAGAGCGGCCCCGGAGCCGTCAGGGGGATCGTTTTTCTCCCGCGGAAACGGAACCCGGATACCGGAGCGCCTGGGAATACGAATATCGGCCGGACCCCCGGCCGGAAGGGGCGGAGGAGCAGGAAAGCGACCGGATTCTCTGCGGCCGGAATCCCATTCGGGAAGCGCTTCGCAGCGGACGGGAGATCGAGAAGATTCTGGTACAGAAGGGAGAGCTTTCCGGATCCGCCAGGCAGATCGTTCAGGAAGCCCGGGCCCGGAAGATCATGGTTCAGGAGACGGATAAACGCCGGCTGGACGATATCGCGCCCCACCATCAGGGGATGATCGCCTTCGCGGCGGCTTACGCCTATGCCGAGGTGGAGGAGATGCTGCAGGTGGCGGCGGAGCGGGGGGAGGATCCGTTCCTGATTATTCTGGACGGAGTGACGGATCCCCACAATCTGGGGGCGGTGATCCGGACGGCGGAATGCGCCGGGGCGCACGGGGTGATCATTCCCCAGCACCGGAGCGTAGGCCTGACCCCGGCCGCGGTCAAGGCTTCCGCGGGCGCAATCGAGCATATGAAAATCGCCCGGGTCACGAATCTGAACCGGACCATAGACGAGCTGAAACGCAGCGGCATCTGGACCTACGCGGTGACCATGGAAGGAAAGGACTTCGAAAAGGTCGACTTTCACGGGGGTACGGCGCTGGTCATTGGCGCGGAAGGGGAAGGCATCAGCCGGCTGACGGCGGAAAAATGCGATCTGGCGGTCAGCCTGCCGATGTAAGGGGCGTTGGACAGCCTCAACGCTTCCGTGGCGGCGGGAATCATCATGTACCGGGTGCTGTGCTGCCGCAGAAGGAAATAAAGCAATCCGGCAGGGATGGAAACCATTTCGCCCCGGATGGCGGGACAGAAGGAAACGTGAAGAAGGCGGAAGGCAGGATGGATGAACGGGAATGGCGGGAGTCCCCGGAGGAAGAGGCGCGGCACGGCCAGCAGGAAGCGGACGAAGAAGAGGAAGATTCGTCCCTGGCTGATCTGACCGGCCGATACAGCGATCAGCCCGACGAGGAAGTGGTCGCCCTGTGCCATGAAGGAGACACGCTGGCGGAGGAATATCTGCTGGATAAGTACAAGAATTTTGTCAGGTCCCGCGCCAGAAGCTATTTCCTGATCGGAGCGGATCATGAAGATATCGTTCAGGAGGGGATGATCGGGCTTTACAAAGCCATCCGTGATTATCGGCCGGAAAAGCTCAGTTCCTTCCGGGCCTTCGCGGAGCTTTGCGTCACGAGGCAGATTATCACGGCGATTAAAACCGCAACCAGACAGAAACACATTCCGCTCAACAGCTACGTGAGTCTGAACAAACCGCTCTTTGACGAGGAGAGCGACCGGACGCTGATGGACGTGATCATGGAAGGGCGGGTCTCCAATCCAGAGGAGATCATCATTAACCGGGAGGATCTGGTTCATGTAAACGAACGGATCCGGAAGGTGCTGTCCGGGCTGGAGCTGGAGGTTCTCAGCGCCTATCTGGACGGAGAAAGCTACCAGGAGATCGCCGAAAACCTGGGAAGACATGTCAAATCCATCGATAATGCCCTGCAAAGGGTCAAACGGAAGCTGGAAAAATATCTGGAAGAAACGGAAACCCTGGAATCGGAAGAACCCTGAGCGCTGCTCAGGGTTCTTTTCCGGATGCGGCCCGGATCTCCTCCGGGGAAACAGAACGCGTCAGCATGCGGCGGTCATGATGAAATCCGCCTGCGGCTCGGCCGTTAAGCTGAACAGAAACAGAAAAAAAGGAAAAAAAACAGCGAAAGACTTGACGGATATGGTCAAAAAAAGGTAGAATGCATCCATACGAGCAACCTGCGGCGCGCCATTCTGTTTGCCGCGGGTTGTGCCGGGACGAGAAAGATTTAAAAAATAAGGAGAGTGTGGTTCTGTGTTAAGGAAAAAGACCTGTGTTGCGATGCTTTTGGCCGGCGGTCAGGGGAGCCGCCTGGGGATCCTGACGAAGAAGGTGGCCAAGCCGGCGGTACCTTACGGAGGAAAATACCGGATTATCGACTTTCCGCTCAGCAATTGCACCAACAGCGGCATTGATACTGTAGGCGTGCTGACCCAGTATCAGCCCCTGGAGCTGAATTCCTACATCGGCAGCGGCGCTCCCTGGGATCTGGATATTTCCAACGGCGGCGTATTCATTCTTCCGCCCTATCAAACCGTCAAAGGCAGCGAATGGTACCGGGGGACGGCCAATGCCATCTATCAGAACATGTCCTTCATCGAAGAATACAATCCGGACTATGTGCTGATCCTCAGCGGCGACCATATTTATAAGATGGACTACAACGCGATGCTGAATGATCATATTCGCAATGACGCCGACGCCACCATCGCGGTTCGTCCCGTGCCGTGGGAAGAGGCCTCCCGCTTCGGCATTATGAATACCGATGACGAGAACAGGATCATCGAATTCGAGGAAAAGCCGAAGAAGCCCAAGAGCAACAAGGCCTCCATGGGCGTATACATCTTCACATGGGAAAAGCTGCGCAAATACCTGATGGACGATGAAGCCGATAAGAAGAGCTCCAACGATTTCGGCAAGAACATCATCCCCAACATGCTGGGGGATCAGCAGCGGCTGTTCGCCTACAACTTTGAGGGATACTGGAAAGACGTGGGGACCATCGAGAGCCTCTGGGAGGCGAACATGGATCTGCTGTCCGATCCCGCGCCCATCAACCTGCATGACAAGAGCTGGCGGATTTACGCCAAGAACGCGGGCTTCCCGCCTCACTATATCGCCAAGGGCGCCAGCGTGGTCGATTCGCTGATCACGGAAGGCAGCGAGATTTACGGAACCGTGCATCACAGCATCATCTTCGCGGGCGTAACGGTGGAAGAGGGGGCCAACGTGCAGGACAGCGTCATCATGCCCGGAAGCGTCATTAAACGGGGCGCCGTGGTCCGTCGGACCATCGTGGCGGAAAACGCGGCCATCGGCGCGGGAGCCATCGTAGGTGAAGAGACGGGCAACATCGCCGTCATCGGTCAAGGGGTGACGCTGCCGGCAGGCACCAGCGTGGCGGCCGGCGTCCAGGTGGATCAGGATACCACCTTCTGAGCTTTTCAAGAGATGAGGATTTGAGGAAAGGACGATCAGAATATGAAAAACGCAATGGGAATTATCTATACCGGGGAGAATGACAGCCGGCTGCGGGAGCTGACGATGCTCAGGGCGATTGCCGCGCTGCCTGTAGCCGCCCGCTTCCGGGTCATCGACTTTCAGGTTTCCAGCATGGTGAACGCGGGGATCAAGAACATCGGCGTCATTATGCAGAAGAATTACCACAGCCTGATGGATCATCTGGGATCCGGCAAGGAATGGGATCTGCACGGCAAAAATGAGGGGCTTCATATTCTTCCCCCCTTCCTGACCCGGGAAAACGTAGGCGTCTATACCGGGCTGCTGGACGCGATCCGTTCCAATACCAACTATCTGGAGCGCAGCAAGCAGGAAACCCTGGTGCTCAGCGGAAGCGACATTATTTATAATGCCCGGATGGAAGAAATTCTCCGCTTCCATCAGGATACCGGCGCGGCCGTGACCCTGATGTACACCAAGGATCCGTCCATGCGGCGCAACGAGCTGGGAACCTATCTGAACCTGGATGAGGCCGGCAATATCGTGGATATGGAAATCCAGCCCACCAACCCCAGCTACGAGAATTCCTACATGAAGGTCATGATTATCAAACGGGAGCTGCTGCTGAATCTGGTGGACAAGGCGGTGGCCCACGGGCTGCACGATCTGGACCGGGATCTGCTGATGAAGATGGTTCAGGAAGGGCAGTATAAACTGAACGCCTACGAGTACAAGGGTGAATGCTGGCGGATCGACTCCGTGCAGAGCTACTTTAAATTCAATATGGACATTCTGGATCCGGAAAAGCGCAAGGGGATTTTCCGTGATGAGCTGCCCGTGTATACCAAGGTGCGGGACGAAATGCCCGCCCTGTACGGGGATAACGCCAATGTGGTCAACAGCCTGATCGCCGACGGATGCCAGATTGAAGGCACGGTAGAGAACAGTGTGCTGTTCCGCGGGGTGCGGGTGGCGCCGGACGCGCATATCAAAAACTGCATCATCATGCAGGACGGACAGGTTCATTTCGGAGCCTATATCGAGAACTGCATTCTGGATAAACAGTCCGTTATCAAACGCAATGCCAAGCTGATCGGGCCGGACGCCTATCCCATCGTCATCGGAAAGAATGTTGTCATCTGACGAAAACAGCGCGGCTGCCGGACAATCGGCAGCCGCGCATCCGCAAATCGGGGGAAGGAGGATTCGAATAGATGAACATTTTATTTACAGCCAGTGAGTCGGTGCCTTTTGTGAAGACAGGTGGGCTGGCGGATGTGGTCGGGGCCCTGGCGCCGGTGCTGGCCAAAGAGGGCCATGACGTCCGGGTGGTGATCCCGCTTTTCGGGGCGATCGATCAGAAATACGTGGATCAGATGAGCCATGTGACCGATTTTGAGGTGCAGCTGGGCTGGCGGAAACAGTACTGCGGCATCGAAAAGCTGGAAAAGGACGGAGTCACCTGGTATTTTATTGACAACAAATATTATTTCGGCAGGCCCTATATCTATGGCATGGGCGGGGATGAATACGAGCGGTTCGGCTTTTTCTGCCGGTCCATTCTGAACATGCTGCCCCTGATCGATTTCCAGCCGGAGGTGATTCACGCCCACGACTGGCAAAGCGGAATGCTTCCGGCGCTGCTGAAGATTCAGTACGCGCATCTGCCTTTCTACAGCGGAATCAAAACGATCTTTACCATCCATAATCTGCAGTACCAGGGGATTTTCGGAATTCGCGAAGTGCAGGATGTGCTGGGCCTGGGGGACAGCCTCTGGACGGACGACAAGCTGGAATGCTACGGATGCGCCAATTTTATGAAGGCGGCGTTGGTGTACAGTGACCTGATCACCACGGTCAGTCCCTCCTACGCGGAAGAGATTCAGACCGCCTATTACGGAGAGCGGCTGGATGGGCTGCTTCGGGCCCGGAAGCGGGAGCTGAGCGGCGTGCTGAACGGAATCGACATGGCGAATTATAATCCCGAAACAGATCAGCGGATCACCGCCCGGTACAGCCCGCAGGATCTGACGGGAAAGGCTGCCTGCAAGAAAGCCCTGCAGGAGGCCCTGGGGCTGGAGGTTCGTTCTGACGTTCCGATTATCGGGATGGTCGGCAGGCTCAGCAACCAGAAGGGGCTGGATCTGGTGGATTACGTGATCTCCGATATTATGCGTCAGGATGTACAGATGGTGGTGCTGGGCATGGGAGAAGGCCGGTACTTTAATCTGTTCAGCTGGGCGGAAGGAGAATACAAGGGCCGGGTTGCCGCCAGATTCACCATGGATCATGCGCTGGCCCATCAGATTTATGCCGGGACGGATCTGTTTCTCATGCCCAGCCAGTTTGAGCCCTGCGGCCTGAGCCAGATGATCGCCATGCGGTACGGAACCGTTCCCATCGTCCGGGAAACCGGGGGACTGCGGGATACCGTTCTGAGCTACAACGAAGCCACCGGGGAGGGAAACGGGTTCACCTTCTTCAACTACAATGCGCATGATATGCTGCATACCATCGAACGGGCCATCAGCTTCTACAAAGAGAAACCGGAGGTCTGGCACACGCTTCAGATGCGGGGCATGCAGGGAGATTACAGCTGGACCCATTCCGCAGGAGAATACCTGAAGCTGTATAAGAGGCTCCTGGAGGGAACAGAACCGGAGGACGCAGGGCCGGAGGAGGAAGAGCCGAATCCGGTGGTTGTGGACATTGAGGCGTAAGGGATCCTCAAGAGAAACTGTTCAGTCCAGAAAGCGGAGCGACTGAATAGTGACCTTCAAAAGATGGATGTGCGGGCTGAGCGGCCTCACATCCATTTTGATACGAAGAGGTTTTGGCTGCCGCGCAGAGATATTTGAGCTCCCGGACGTCAAAAAAGCGGCGGATGCTTCAGCGGCCCGGAACGAAGCCTTTCGACTCCGGAGGGGGACGCGGCAAAGGGGGACGTATGGAAGAACGGACGGAAACACTCTACGGGGACGAGACGCTGGAGGACCTGCAGCTGGGAGGGCTCCGCCTTCTCCAGAAGAAGCACAATTTCCGATTTGGAATGGACGCGGTTCTCCTGGCGGATTTTGCCGCCATCCATCCCGGGGACGCGGTGGCGGATCTGGGAACCGGAACGGGGATCCTGCCGCTGCTGCTGATCGGGCGGGGAAAGGGAAAAAGCTTCCTGGGAGTGGAAATCCAGGAAGAAATGGCCGAAATGGCAGCAAGAACCATGCGGCTGAACGGGCTTTCGGATCGGGTGGAAATTCTTCAGGCGGACGTGAGGGACCTGCGGAATCTGCTGCCCCGGTGCGGCTTCCATGCGGTGGTTTGCAATCCACCCTACGGCATGCCCGGGAAATCCGTGAAGAATCAGGATCCCTCCCGCACCACCGCACGCCATCAGGGGGAGCATACCCTGCGGGATTTTATGCAGGCGGCCTTTCACATCCTGAAGGGGAAGGGAAAGCTGTTTCTGGTCTATCCCGCGGCCCAGATGTTCAGCCTCATGACCGCTTTGAAGGAAGCGCACCTGGAGCCCAAGCATTTTCGGCTGGTGTATCCAGACCTTTCGCATCCGGCAAACCTGGTGCTGATGGAAGCGGTCAAGGACGCCAGACCCCTGCTGCAGCCCATGCCGCCGCTGATCGTCCATACTCCGGCCGGAGACTTGACAAATGAACTGAAGTCCATTTATCATATGACGGAGGGGACCGAAGTTTAGGAGGGCGGATCATGAAACCGGAAACCGTTGGAATCATTGGAGGCGGCGCTTCCGGAATGGCCGCCGCCATCGCGGCGGCCCGATGCGGGGACCGGGTGATCCTGCTGGAAAAGCAAAACCAGCTGGGGAAAAAAGTCAGCGTCAGCGGAAACGGGAGATGCAACCTTTTGAATAGCCGTCCGCCTGTCTATTACGGGGATCCGGCATTCGCCCGGGAGGTCCTGGGCGGGGATCCCGCGGCGGAAAGCATCGCCTTCTGGCAGGGGCTGGGCCTTCGGATTCGCTTTGACACCGAAGGGAGGGGATATCCCTGTACCTTTTTGGCCGCGACGGTGCTGGATGTGCTCAAAGCGGAGCTTTGCCGGCTCAGGGTCGATCTCAGGACAGGAACGGAGGCGGCCGATCTGCGGCCCGAAGCGGAAGGCGCGCGGATCATCCTTTCCGATGGGACGGAACTGCATGCCGATCGGGTCATTCTCTCCACCGGCGGCGCCGCCCAGCCCCGGCTGGGCGGAAATGAATCCGCGAAGCCCTGGCTGGAACGGTTGGGGCATCCGATGATTCCCGTCCGACCCGCGCTGGTTCCCCTGACCGCGGAGAAGAAGGCCATTTCCGGGCTTTCCGGGCTGCGGGTGAAGTGCGGCGTGGCGATGGAGACGGAAGCGGGCGTCCTCCTCCACCGGGAGCAGGGGGAAATGCTGTTTACGGACACGGGGGTCAGCGGGATCTGCGTGATGCAGTGCGCGCGCTTCCTCCCGGACCATGAAAGGGCGATCCTGCGGGTGGATTTTTTGAGAGACCTGTATGACAGTCAGGAGGAGCTGACGGACGACCTTGCGCGCCGGGCCCGCCTCTTTCCGGCGGAAAATCCGCCGGCCCTGCTGCGGGGGCTGTGCGCGGGGAAGCTGGCGTACGCGGTCTGTAAACAGGCGGGGCTGCCCCTGCGGGGGGAAACGAGCGCTCAGTTGACCCGGGATCAGTTGAAAAGGGTCGCCGGCGCCCTGCGGGACTATCGGATCCCCCTTACGGGGACGGAAGGGCCGGAACGCGCCCAGGTCACCGCGGGCGGCGCCGATTGCCGCTTTTTTCGCCCGGAAAACATGGAATCCCGGCTTTATCCGAGGCTGCACGCGACGGGAGAATTGCTGAACGTGGACGGGGACTGCGGAGGATACAACCTGATGTTCGCGTTCCTGAGCGGAATACGGGCCGGGGCAAACGGAAGGCAGGAAGGGAATCAATGATCAAGGGAGATTTACGCAAAAAACAGATCCTTGAAACGGCGGAGGCGCTGTTTACGGAACGGGGATACGAACAGACCGGGGTACAGGATATTCTGGACAGGCTGCGGCTGAGCAAGGGCAGTTTTTATCATCATTTTGAGAGCAAGGCGCTGGTGCTGCAGACCATCTGCGAGCATCGGGCCGAACGGGCGGCGGCGGCGTTCCGGGAGGAAAAGGAAGAATCCGCCCTCGGGCGAATGAATCGGCTGCTGTCGGGGATGATTCCCTTCCAGGGAGAGGGACTGACCTTTTTGCGGATGCTGCTGCCGGTCCTGGCTCTGCCGGAAGGGAAGAGTGTTCTGGCGGGGTATCAGGAGGCGCTGAAGGCCGCCTGGGAGCCCATGGTGAGGGAGACGCTGAACCGGCTGATGGCCGAAGAAAACGCGTTCTGCCGCTATCCGGAGGAAACAGCGGGGATCATGCTGGACCTGGTCAATGACCTTTGGGGCGCCGTGAGTCAGGAAATGGTCCGGCAGCTGGGGCGGGATCAGGATCAGGCCTTTCTGGGGAGGCTGCTGCAGACCGTTTCCGCCTATCGGGCCGCGCTGGAAAACCTGATTTCCGCCCCCTACGGGACGCTGGAACTGATGAACCCGGAAACGCTGGCCGCCACGCTTACGGCGTTCGCACTGAGGGATTGAACCGCTGGGCCGCCCCGCGCGTCCGCGACGCGGATTCCGCGCGAAGGCTCAGCCGCACAGAAAAAACTGCGCATGGAGCGTATCATCATAATCAACAAGGAGGCATGAAGATGAATTCCCATATTCCCACCCCCCATATCAACGCGCCGGAGGGCGCCTTCGCCGAGACGGTTCTCATGCCCGGGGATCCGCTGCGGTCCAAATTTATAGCGGAAACCTTTCTGGAAAATCCCGCGCTGGTGAATAACGTACGCGGGGTTCAGGGGTACACAGGCACCTGGCGCGGCAAGAGGGTTTCGGTGATGGCCAGCGGCATGGGCATGCCCTCCATCGGCATTTACAGCTACGAGCTGTTCAACTATTACGATGTGAAGAACATCATCCGCATCGGTTCCGCCGGGGCCATACAGGAAAAGCTCAAGCTCCGGGACATCGTGGCCGCCATGAGCGCTTATACGGATTCCCATTTCGGGGATCAGTTCGGCGTCAGGGGACATCTGGCCCCCTGCTGCAGCTACGAGCTGCTGAGCCGCGCGGTTGAGGCCGGAAAGAAGCGAGGAAAGCAGATCGTGTGCGGGCCGGTTTACTCCTCCGATGTGTTCTATGATGAAGGAATGAACAGCGCCGCCATGGCAAAGCTGGGCGTGCTGGCGGTGGAGATGGAAGCCGCGGCCCTGTACCTGAACGCGGCCAGAGCCGGGAAAAACGCGCTTTGCCTTTGCACGATTTCAGACAGCATCGTGACCGGGGAAGCGCTTCCCGCGGAAGACAGGCAGCTCACCTTTACCGAGATGATGGAGATTGCGCTGGAGATCGCGTAACGGGATGAAAAAGCCGCCTGGGAGTTAATCCTCCCAGGCGGCATATTTTTCGCCGTCCTCCAGGGCCACCAGGGTGCGGCCGGAGACCTGTTCAAGCTCCCGCAGCACCGAGTCCCGGTCCCGGGAACGGGTCAGAAGCGTAAAGGACACCGCCGCGCCGTAGGAAAGATCCTCGCAGCGGGCAGGAAGCCGGTCCAGGGTGTAGCGCACGGTATCCCAGCAGGAGTAGGGAACCTCGCAAAGATCCCTGCAGGTTTTTTCCATCCGAACCATGCCTGCGGACCGGATGGCGACCCGGCATCCTTCTGTATAGGCCCGGACCAGCCCGCCCGTTCCCAGCAAAATGCCGCCAAAGTATCGGGTGACCACGCAGCAGCAATCCACCAGCTTTTCGCTGCGCAGCAGGCTGATGATGGGCATGCCCGCCGTTCCGCCCGGCTCCCCGTCATCGCTGTAGCGCAGGATGCCCTCATTCTTTCCGATGATATAGGCGTAACAGTGATGACGGGCGTCCCGGGTTTCCTCGCGGACGCGCCGGAGATGGGAGAGGGCTTCCTCCTCGGAAACGCAGGGCCAGGCCTGGCCGATGAAACGGCTTTTCTGAATGACGATTTCGTCCCGGCCGGGGCCGGCCAGGGTTCGATAGGATAGGAATTCGCTCATTTCAGCACGACGCGGCAGAAGCCTTTTTTGCCTTTTTTCAGCAGGGGAGACTGGGCCGCCTGATCCGCGGAAAGAACCGCCATGGGATCCGTCACCTTTTCTCCCTCCAGAGAGACCGCATTCTGCTCAATCTGCTTGCGGGCGTCGGACTGGCTCTTGCACAGGCCGGAACGGACCAGCAGGGTGGTGATGCGGGCGTCCGCTTCCAGATCCGCCGCGGTGATCTCCAGAGTCGGCACATGAGCGGAGTCCGCTCCGCCGCCGAAGAGGGCGGCTGCGCCTTCCGTGGCTTTCCGGGCTTCTTCCTCGCCGTGAACCAGCTTGGTGACCTCATAGGCGAGGACCTTCTTGGCTTCGTTGATTTCCGCGCCCTCCAAGGCGCCCAGCCTGCGGACCTCGTCCATGGGCAGGAAGGTCAGCAGAGCCAGGCATTTCTGTACATCCTGATCATCGACGTTGCGCCAGTACTGATAGAAATCGAAGGGAGAGGTCTTGTTGGGATCCAGCCACAGGGCTCCGGCTTCTGTTTTGCCCATTTTGCGGCCATCATGGGTCAGAAGGAGCTGGAATGTGCAGGCGTAGGCCTTTTCGCCCAGCTTCCGGCGAACCAGGTCGGCGCCGCCCAGCATGTTGCTCCACTGGTCGTTTCCGCCCATTTCCAGTCGGCAGCCGTAGCGCTGGAACAGCTCCAGGAAATCATAACTCTGCATCAGCATATAGGTAAATTCCAGGAAGGACAGACCGTTCTCCGTGGCCATGCGGGCCTTGTAGCAGTCGGCGGTCAGCATCCGGTTCACATTGAACATGGCGCCGATATCCCGCATGAAATCTATAAAATTCAGATGGCGCAGCCAGTCCCCGTTGTTGACGATGATGGCTTTGTCTTCGCCGAAATCCAGGAAGCGGGCCATCTGCTTTTTGATGCATTCCACGTGGTGATCGATGGTCTCCACGGTCATCATCTTCCGCATATCCGTCTTGCCGGAGGGATCCCCGATCATGGCGGTGCCCCCGCCCATCAGGGCGATGGGCCTGTGACCGGCCTTCTGCATGTGAGCCATGGCCATAATCGGAATATAGTGGCCGATGTGCAGGCTGTCGGCGGTGGGATCGAACCCCACGTAGAAGGTCGTGGGGGATTTCAGCTGCTCGTAAAGCTCGTCTTCAAAGGTGGTCTGGGCGATGAACCCCCGGTCCTTCAGGATATCCAGAATGTGCTCCATACTGATTCAACTCCTTTATCATGATTCGTCATCGTTTCAAGCGGGCTGAGACGCCCGGCCGCGGCATTTTAAAGGCGCAGATCAAACCGCTTACGCTTCCGCCGCTTCCGTCACCAGATTCCGCAGCACATCCATGCCCTGCGTAATCTGGGGCAGGGTGCTGGCGGAGAAATTCAGCCGCAGGGTGTTCTCGTGCCCCCCGAAGGCATAGAAATGCGTTCCGGGCACAAAGGCGACCTTGCGCTCAATGGCCTTTTTCAGCAAATCCTTCGCGTCGATGCCCTCCGGCAGGTCCACCCACAGGAAGAGCCCGCCCTCCGGCCGGGTAAAGGAAATCCCCTCCGGGAAGGATTCCAGGCAGCCCAGCATGGTATCGCACTGGGCCGCGTAGTCCGCGCTGATCCGCCGGATATGATCCGGGAGAAGCCCCCTGCGGATGAACTGGTCCACGATCGCCTGTGTCAGGTTGGCGGTATGCAGATCCGAGGACTGTTTCCTGATGGTGCACTTCCGGATCAGGCCCGGATCGCCGACCATGTAGCCCACCCGCATGCCGGGGGAAATAATCTTGCTGAAGCTGCCCAGATAGACGACCCAGCCCTCCCGGTCGAAGGATTTGATGGCGGGGAGGGATTCGCCCCGGTATCGCAGATCCCGATAAGGGTCATCCTCCGCCACGATGACGCCGTATTCCTCCGCCAGCTCCGCCACCCGCCTGCGCTTGGCCAGGGACAGGGTGCGGCCCGTGGGGTTCTGGAAGGTGGGAATCGTGTAAAGCATCTTCGGCCTGCAGTCCCGGAAGATCCGTTCCAGATGATTGACATCCAGCCCGTCCTCCTCGCTCTCCACCGGCACCAGCTCCGCTTCATACAGGCGCATGCACTGCAGGTTCCCCAGGAAGGAGGGGTTTTCCACAACGATCCGGTCTCCAGGGTTGATCAGGGCCTTACACAGCAGATCCATGGCCTGGGTGGAACCGGTGACCGGCAGCACCGCGGGCGCGTCAAAGCCCAGGGTTTCCGGAATCCAGGACTGCATCGTCTCCAGCAGGGGGCGATACCCCTCCGTGGCCCCGTACTGCAGGATCACTTTTCCCTGATCCCTCAGCACATCCCGGGCGATCTCCGCCGCCTCCGCGTCGGGCAGGGCGGCCAGGGACGGATTGCCGCCGGCGATGGAAATCATCCCCGGCTGAGCGATGACTTTGAATATTTCACGAATGGCGCTGCCGGACACATGATCAAACCGGCGGGCATACTGCAGGGAATCCAGACGCATTCCAAAACCTCCTCATCAAACGTATATTCGGCATTCCGCCGTCCCGCTGCCCCGGGGGGCTTCTTCCCGGAAACAGAAAAACCTCCTCCGCCCGGAAGGCGGGGAGGACCGCGGTACCACTTCCATTCAGCCCGGAACCATTCGAAACCGGGCTCTTATCAAGCGCTGTATCCGGCGCACCGGCCGGCTCCTACCGGGACGCCCCAGGGGGCGCTTTTCAGAGCCGAAGCTCGTGGGTGTACGGACACCGGGCGTTCCTGACCCCTTTCACCAGCCGGGATCTCTCTGAAAGGAACGGACCGGGCTTCTCCCATTCATCGCGTCCGCATTAAACTACCTTTTTTTGATGGCTTTGTCAAGAGCCTTTTTTGAAAAAGCTTGATTAAAGAAGCATAATCGGGTATAATTTCCCTGTCCTTTGGCATCATCCGGCGAGACCGCCGGGAGGACGGGAGGAATGACAAGCAATGGAATGCAAGATCAAAAACGAAGAAGGGACGATCTACATCGCCGAAGACGTACTGATGAAGGTCGTCGGGTACGCGGCCCTGGAATGCTACGGGATCGTGGCCATGTGCGGCAAACGGGCCACCGACGGGCTGGTGGAATGGCTTGGGCGGGAAAACCTGTCCAAGGGGGTCCAGATCCGGAACGTGGGAGACAAGCTTGATGTGGATCTGTTTATCATTGTGGAATACGGCGTATCCATCTCCGAGGTCTGCAAGACCATCGTGGATACGGTTCGGTACAAACTGGAAGCCATGGCCGGAATCCAGGTCCGAAAGGTGAGCATCACCGTGGAAGGAATGCGGGTATAAGGGCCGGCGGAACGGATGCCTGTTTTCACTATGTTGAACGGAGGGGAAACCTTTGATACAGTTTAAGACAATTGACGGGCTGCTGCTGCGGGATATGGCCGTGGCGGGGGCGGCTCTGCTGGAAAAGAACCGGGAGGCGGTGGACGCGCTGAACGTCTTTCCCGTGCCGGACGGGGATACGGGAACCAATATGTCCCTGACCATGCAAAGCGCCATCCGGGAGATCAACAGCAAGGAGTTTCTGCGGGCGGATGAAGCGGCTTCCGCCCTGTCCAAAGGCGCACTGAAAGGCGCCCGGGGGAACAGCGGCGTGATCACCAGCCAGCTGCTGCGGGGCTTTGCCAAAGCGCTCAAGGGCGTGGAAAAGATTACGCCCCTGCAGTTTGCCGAAGCCCTGGGCAAGGGAGCCGAGGTGGCATACAAGGCGGTGATGAAGCCCAAGGAAGGGACGATTCTGACCGTGGCCCGCGTGGTGGCGGAGGACGCCCTGAAGCAGGCTCAAAAGGATCCGGATGACTATGAAGGGCTGATCAGCGTGATGCTGAAAAGCGGCGAAGCCATCCTGAAAAAGACCCCTGATATGCTGCCTGCGCTGAAGCAGGCAGGAGTGGTGGACTCCGGCGGCCGGGGCCTGCTGTTGATCTACCAGGGGTATGCCGCGGTGCTCCGCGGGGAGGATATCAACCTGACGGATACGGGCATGGAGGATGATCAGGCCGCCTCGGACGACTGGCACGATCTGTCCAGGGAGCTGACCCATACCTATTGCGTCCAGTTTGACATACACCGGTTCCGGGAGGATTGCGATGAACACGATCTGGATTCCTTCCGCCGCCGGCTGAACCGGATTGGGGACTGCGTGCAGGTGACGGGGGACCTGACCGAAGCGAAGGTGCACGTGCATACGGATAACCCCGGCTCCGCCGTGGAATACGGGGTGGAGCTGGGGGAACTGGACAACATTAAAATCGATAACCTGGCCGAGATGAAGAGGGCCCTGGACAAGGGAAAGGATTCAGCCCCCTCCGCGGAGGAGCCCGCCGAAGAGGCGGAGGCCGTGAAACCTTACGGCATCGTGGCCGTTTCCCTGGGCGCCGGGTTTACCACCTTCTTCCGGGATCTGGGAGTGGAACAGGTCGTGGAAGGCGGCCAGACCATGAACCCTGCGGTGGATGACATTTTGTGCGCCCTGAAACGGGTGCCCGCGGAGCATATCTTCATCCTTCCCAATAACGGCAATGTGATTTTTGCCGCCAATCAGGCCGCCAAGATGAGCCGGAAGGATGTCCGGGTCATCCCGACCAAGAACATGGCCATGGGGATCGCCGCAGCCATCGCTTTTGCCGACGACCAGGATACGGAGGCGAATTTTGCCGCCATGTGCGAGGCGGCGGATCATGTGAAAACCGCGACCGTGACCTACGCGATCCGGGACAGCGAATATAACGGCATCGCCATCAGGGAAGGGGATATCATCGGCCTGCACAACGGTCAGATTGAATTCTCAGGCCCTTCCATTCACGATGTGGCGTTGGAAACGCTCAAGAGCGTGGTGACGGAGGAGGACGAACTGATCACGGTTTACTACGGGGCGGATGTGACCGAGGCGGAGGCGGAGGCCCTGACCAGGGAGCTGGCGGAGCAGTACAGCGCCTGCGATGTGGAATGCCATAACGGTGGGCAGCCCCTGTATTATTACCTGATCTCTGTGGAGTAAACATCGAAATGAATCTATCGGATCTGAAGGGAGTCGGCCCTTCCAGACTTGCACAGCTGCGCGCAATGGGGATTTCCTCATTGCGCGATTTGCTGTATTTTCTGCCTGTCAGATATGAAGACCAGCAGACCGTGACGCCCATCCGGGACGCCTGGAGCAGCCCGGTGATGATTCGGGGGACGGTGGCGGAAAAACCGAAGATCGCTTATTTTCATGGGATCAGCCGGGTCACCGCCCGGATTCAGGACGGCACGGGGACGATGCCCCTTTGCTGGTTTAACGAACCCTGGATGGTACAGCAGCTGCCCGTGGGGGCGCCGGTGATGCTTTACGGCCGCCTTCAGGTCAAAGCGAACCAGCGCCAGATGCAAAACCCAAAGCAGGTGACCGAACCCGGATGGATGCCGGTTTACCGGCCGGTTTCCGGCGTTCCCGCCAAAACCCTGCGGGGGATGATTCGGGAGGCGCTGGGCGCGGCGGAGGAAATCTGCCCGGAGACGCTGCCGAAACGGTTTTGTGACCGCTATCGGCTGGTGGGGCGGCAGGAAGCCCTGCGGCAGGCCCACTTTCCCGAGAGCCCGGAGCGGCTGAAGGAAGCCCTGCGCAGGCTGCGGTTCGAAGAAATCCTGATGTATCTGGTGGGGGTGGCCCTGCAGAGGGAGGACGTTCAGCCGGGGTTTCCGATGGAGATCCCGCCGGAGATGCCGGAGCGGTTTTGGGCGGCCCTGGTCTTTCAGCCGACCGGGGCGCAGCGGCGGGTGCTGCGGGAGATCGCCGCGGACCTGACCCGGGACCGGGCCATGAGCCGCCTGGTACAGGGGGATGTGGGCTGCGGGAAAACGGCGCTGGCCTTCGGCGCCATATATCTGGCCGGGCAAAACGGTTTTCAGTCGGCCATGATGGCGCCGACGGAAATCCTGGCCCGCCAGCATTATGAAAATGCCGCCGCCCAGCTTGAGCCGCTGGGCATCTCCTGCCGCCTGCTGACGGGGAGCACCCGGGCCAGGGAGAGGCGGGAGATTCTGAAAGCGCTGGCGGACGGAAGCTGTGCCGCCGTTTTCGGAACCCATGCCCTGATCAGCGAGGGAGTGAACTATCGGAAGCTGGGCCTGGTGATTACCGATGAGCAGCACCGCTTCGGGGTTCGCCAGCGCAGCAGGCTGCAGGAGAAGGGAGTGCTTTCCCAGAGGGAAACGGCGCCGCATGTGCTGGTGATGTCCGCCACCCCGATTCCGCGAACCCTGGCCCTGATCCTGTACGGCGATCTGGATCTGAGCGTGGTGGATGAACTGCCCCCCGGCAGGCAGCCTGTGAAGACCCGACTGGTTCCACCGGAGAAGAGGGAAGGCATGTACCGTTTTTTGCGCGGGCAGATCGCCAAAGGGCAGCAGGCCTATATCGTGTGCCCCCTGGTGGAGGACAGCGAAGCTCTGGACGAGGTCCGCAGCGCCAAAGCCCTGTACCAGGAGCTGACCGCCCGGGAGCTGAAGGATCTGCGGGTGGGGCTGACCTGGGGCCGGCAAAAGAGCGAAGAAAAAGCGGAAACGCTCAGGGCGTTTGCCGCGGGGGAAACGGATGTGCTCATTGCCACGACCGTGATCGAGGTGGGGGTCAACGTTCCCAATGCCACCGTCATGATCATTGAGAACGCGGAGCGCTTCGGCCTGAGCCAGCTGCACCAGCTGCGGGGCCGGGTGGGTCGGGGAAAGCTGGAAAGCTGGTGTTTCCTGTTGAGTGAAAGCGGCGAAAAGCTCCGGGTTCTCTGCGAAACCAATGATGGCTTTGAGGTGGCCCGGAAGGATCTGGAACAGCGGGGACCCGGGGAGCTGACAGGCACCCGCCAAAGCGGGGAAGCCCTGCCGGGGCTGACAGCCGAGGGAGGAGGAACGCTGCTGCTGGATGAGGCGGCGCGGGCTGTGCGCGAACTGGAAAGCGATCCGCTGCTGGAACGGGAGTGGGTCCGGATTCGCCGCCTGGCCGACGCCTATGTTCGGGAAAACAATCTGAAGGTGGCAAAGAATTAAAGGGCTGAACCGGGACGGAACAGCCCTCTTCTTTTTCCCGTCCTGTCAAGCTCAAATGGTTGAAAATCCGTAGCTATTCAGTCGCTCCGCTTTCAGAGGTATTCCCCTCTGGGGGACGCCTCGCGGCTCCGTTCGCTTACGCAGCGGTTCTAAGCTCTGTCTTCAGCGTACGCCTCGCCAATCGCTAAGAACCGGCGAGACTCAAGGCCCCCGGAGGGAAACACCTCTGCGCTGCGCTTGCAGGACTGAACAGTTACAAAAATCCTTCACTTATTCCGTCAGCTCATTCATCCATCAGATCCACCAGGACCTGATTCTGTAAATCCATGCCCAGCCGGGTCAGGCGCCACGCGCCGGGCTGGTTGACGTACGTGACGAGCCCCCGCGCTTCCAGCGCCCGCAGCCGGACCCCGTAGCAGCTCTCCAGGGAGCGGCGGTGCATGGCCTCAAAAAAGTTGTCCCGGACGCCTTCATTCATGCGCAGCCCCAGCATCATCGTTTCAAAGCGGGCTTCGGCGGGCCCGATCTCTGATTGCTCCGACAGGTTCGGCGCGTTTTGAGCGATGCCGGCCAGATAGGCGTCCATGTCTGTTCCATTGGTCCGACGGGTATAGCGCGTCCCCTCCGGGCCGGTCCGGATCCGAACCATGGAAGCGGCGGACAGTCCCAGCCCCAGGTAGGGTACCTGACGCCAATAGCCGATATTATGCCGGCAGGCAAAGCCCGGCCGGGCAAAATTGGAGATTTCATACTGGGCGTATCCCCGGTTTTTCAGGGTGAGGAGCAGCAGATTATACATGTCCCGTTCCGTTTCCGCCTGCGGCAGTGTCAGCCGTCCCGCCTCCAGATCCCGGAAAAGAGGCGTGCCCTCCTCGGGAATCAGGCCGTAGGCGCTGATGTGCTCCGGGGAAAGGGCCAGGGCTTCTTCCACGGTTTCCCGCCAATCGGCCATGCTTTGCTCCGGCAGCCCGAACATCAGATCCAGATTCAGATTCCGGAATCCCGCGGCCCGGGCCATGCCGACGCTTTCCCGCACTTGATCCATCCGATGGATGCGGCCCAGCGTCTCCAGCAGCGGAGCCTGCGCGGCCTGCATGCCCAGGGAGAGCCGGTTGACGCCGCTCCGTCGGGCGGCCTCCAGCCATGGATCCGTCAGGGTGCCGGGATTGGCTTCCGCCGTCCATTCCCTTACCTGTTCCATGGGCAGGCGGCTTTTCAGCCCGGAGATCAGCCGGGACAGAAGGGAGGGCGGCAGCAGGGAAGGGGTGCCGCCTCCGAAATAGACCGTGTCGATGGGCTCCGACGCGTCCCCCGCGAAAAAGTCAGCCTCCCGCAGCAGGGCATCCACATAAGGTTCCATCCGGGCGTCCAGCCCGGGAAAGGAAGCAAAATCACAGTACCGGCATTTCCGCCTGCAAAAAGGAAGATGCACATAGAGTTCCATGGAAGCAGCCTCCCAAAGAAAAAACGGCTCAGCTGCCCGCCGAACCGCCGATTTCAAGCGCCAGATTCCGGATGGAAAGGCCCTGATCGTACGCGTAACTCACCGTATACCAGGTTCCGCCCCGGCAGGCGCGCAGATAGCACAGGCAGCGGCAGGCCCGTTCCACCATGAAGCGGTTCCGCTTTTGCATGCAGCCCTCATAATAGGCGGGAGATACCCGGATGACCTGATCGGCCCGGGAAAGAATGTCCCGGTACCTTTGGCGGTCGCCGGAAGCCCAGCGGTCCGCCTGGGAAGGACAGGGCTGCGCGACCACCAGACGCGCGCCCGGGAAGGAAGCTCGCATCTGCAGCACCGCCCGGGCCGCCAACAGGTCAAACCCCATCGCTCCGCCGGACACAAAGACCCGGATGCCTTCCCGATACGCGTCCGCCAAAGCCGCGTTCAGGGCGCGGGACAGGGCGGGAAGATCCTTTTCGGGAATCAGCCGGTGTCCGGTAAAGCAAAGGCATTTTTCCCGCACAAAGGAGGGATTCCATTCCGAACAGGCCGCGGCGGGGTCTTCGCGGAAAGCGGCTGCCCTCCGGCTTTCGGGAATTGCTTCCCGGAACAGTCCGGTCCCCGTTTGGCTCAGGTATCCATCTTCAGTACCGCGATAAACGCCTCGCTGGGCACCTGGACGGTGCCGAACTGGCGCATTCGTTTTTTGCCTTCCTTTTGCTTTTCCAGTAATTTTTTCTTTCTGGTGATATCGCCGCCGTAGCACTTTGCCAATACATCCTTTCGCATGGCTTTCACCGTTTCCCTGGCAATAATCTTGCCGCCGATGGCCGCCTGAATGGGGATTTCAAACTGCTGCCGGGGGATCACCTCCTTCAGCTTTTCCGCGATGGACCGCCCCCGGGCGTAGGCTTTATCCCGGTGAACGATGATGGAGAAGGCGTCGCACAGCTCTCCGTTGAGCAGCATGTCCAGCTTCACCAGGTCACTGGGACGATAATCCTTCAGCTCGTAGTCAAAGGAGGCGTATCCCCGGGACCGGCTTTTGATCTGGTCGAAAAAGTCAAAGATGATTTCGTTCAGGGGCAGCTCGTAATTCAGTTTGATCCGGTTGCCTTCGTACTGCATGTCCAGAAAGATACCCCGCTTATCCTGGCAAAGATCCATCAGCGTCCCCACCGCGTCCTGGGGCGTATAGATCGTGGCATGCACAAAGGGCTCCTCCATGCTGGCGATTTCCGTCACCGGGGGCAGATTGGCGGGATTATCGATGGTCAGGGTTTCACCGTTGGTCTTGTTGACCCGGTAAATGACGCTTGGCGCGGTGGTGACCAGGTTCAGGTCGAATTCCCGCTCCAGCCGGGTGGTGATGATGTCCATATGCAGCAGGCCCAGAAATCCGCACCGGAACCCGTATCCCAGGGCGACGGAGGTCTCCGGCTCGAAGGAGAGGGACGCGTCGTTCATCCGCAGCTTTTCCAGCGCGTCCTTCAGGGCGCCGTAATCGGCACCGTCGGCGGGATAGATGCCGCAATAAACCATGGGGGTCACATGCCGGTAGCCGGGGAGGGGCGCGTCGGCCGGGCGGGCCGCGTCGGTAATGGTATCGCCCACCCGGGTGTCACTGACGTCTTTGATGGACGCGCCTACATAGCCTACATCCCCCGCCTTTAGCTCGGGCCGGCTTTCATATCCGGGGGAGAAGATGCCCACTTCCACGACATCGAATTCTCCGCCGGTGGCCATCAGCCGCATCCGCATCCCGGGGCGGAGGACGCCCTCCTTCACCCGCACGAAGCAGATCGCTCCCCGATAGTTGTCATAAAAGGCGTCAAAAATCAGAGCCTGAAGCGGAGCGGCAGGATCCCCTTTGGGAGGGGGAATATGGGTCACGATGGCTTCCAGCACATCTTCCACGTTCAGCCCTGTTTTGGCGGAAATGCAGGGAGCATAGCTGGCGTCCAGGCCGATCACGTCCTCAATCTCCGCCCGGACTTCCTCCGGCCGGGCGGAGGCCAGATCGATCTTGTTGATCACCGGGATGATCTCCAGATTATGCTCCAGCGCCAGGTAAACATTGGCCAGGGTCTGGGCCTCGATGCCCTGGGTGGCGTCCACCACCAGCAGCGCTCCCTCGCAGGCGGCCAGTGCACGGCTGACTTCGTAGGTAAAGTCCACGTGCCCGGGGGTATCGATCAGGTTCAGGGTATAGGTCTGTCCGTTGCGGGCGGTGTAGCGCATGTGAACCGCCTTGCTCTTGATGGTAATGCCCCGTTCCCTTTCCAGCTCCATGCTGTCCAGAATCTGATCCACCATCTCCCGGCGGTCAAAGACGCCGGTCTTTTCCAGAATCCGGTCCGCCAGGGTACTCTTTCCATGGTCAATGTGGGCAATGATGCAGAAATTGCGGATGTGTTCCCGATCCGACAAAAGGCACACCTCCTTTGAAACGGTCAGCAAATCAATTTCCCGGGACGAACCGACTGATCTGAACGGATCCCGCGGTGTTTTTCTTCTTCACGATTTCAGCTTGGTTCCCAGCCGGTTTTCCGTACCGGCGATCAGGCGGGCGATATTGGCTTTGTGACGATATACGCAAAACCCGGCCAGCAGCGCGGCCCATCCGATGATCCAGAGATTGCCGCCGCTGTGATAACAGGAAACCAGGATCGCGAAGAGCGTCAGCATGGTGATGGACCCCAGGGAAACATATTTGGAAACGGCAATGATTCCCACGGTCAGCGCGAAGCAGATCACCGCCGGCAGGGGGAAACAGAAAAGCATCACGCCGCAGCTGCTGGCCACGCCCTTTCCCCCCTTGAACTGGAAAAAGACAGGCCAGTTATGGCCGACGATCACCATCAGACCGGCGAGAAGGGCGCCCATATGACTTCCGGTGATCAAACTTCCAAGCCAACAGGCGAGAAGGGCCTTGAGGGCGTCCCCAAAGAAGGTGATCAGCCCCCATTTCCATCCCATGGTCCGCTGGACGTTGGTGGCGCCGGTGTTTCCGCTGCCCACCTTCCTCAGGTCGGGCCCGTTGTTCGCCCGGGCGACCAGGATTCCCGTGGAAATAGAACCCAGACAGTACGCGGCCGCAGCGGCCGCCAGATACAGCAATAGGCGCAGAAGCATCAGTTTTCCTCCTTTTTTCGCTGTCGCAGGATAAAGCGAATGGGCGTTCCGGAAAAGTCGAAGGATTTCCGGAAATAATTCTCCAGATATCGCTCATAGGCAAAGAACATCAGCTTTTCATCGTTTACAAAGAAGATAAAGGTCGGAGGGCATACGCTCTGCTGGGTGGCATAGTAGATTTTGAGCCTTCGACCGCCCTGAATCGGAGGCTGGAGGGCATTGGTCGCTTCATTGAGCACATCGTTGAGCACCCCGGTGGAGACCCGCTTGCACGCCATGGCGTATACGGTGTTGACCTGGGAAAGCACCGTGTGCACACGCTGCCCCGTCAGGGCCGAGACGAACAGAACGGGACAGTAATCCATGAATTTCAGATCCGACAGAATCTGTTTTTTTGTTTTTTCCAGCGTACCGGTTTCCTTTTCCACCGTATCCCATTTATTCACCAGGATGACCGCGGCCTTGCCCTCGTCGTGAATCAGCCCGGCAATTTTCGTGTCCTGTTCCGTGACCCCGTCCGCCGCGTCCAGCATCAGGATAGCCACATCGCACCGGCGGATGGCCGCGATCGAGCGAAGCACGCTGTAGCGCTCAAGGCTTTCGTCCTCGATGGCCCGTTTGCGGCGAATGCCGGCGGTGTCAATGATATTGTACGCCGTCCCGTCAGGGGCCGTATAGGGGGTATCGATGGCGTCCCGGGTGGTTCCCGCGATCTCGGACACCATGGTCCGCTTTTCACCCAGGATCCGGTTGGTCAGGGAGCTTTTGCCCACATTGGGACGGCCCACGATGGCCAGCTGCAGGATATGGGCTTCTTCCTCCTCCTCCGGCGGAAGCTCCGGCAGCCGGCGGAAGATCTCGTCCAGCAGATCCCCGAAGCCCAGCATGTTGGCGCTGCTGATTCCCACGGGATCTCCCAGCCCCAGTTCATAGAATTCGTACAGGTGATCGCTCAGCCCGGGGTAATCGATCTTATTCACGACCAGGATGACGGGCTTTTTCGTTTTCCGCAGCAGGTTGGCCACATCCCGGTCGTCGTCCGTCAGCCCGTCTCGGGCATCGGTGAAGAAGCAGATCAGATCCGCCGTTTCCATGGCCACCCGGGCCTGCTCCCGCATCTGGGACAAAAGTGCATCCTCGCTCCGGGGGTCGATGCCTCCGGTATCGATCAGCGTCAGACCCCGTCCCAGCCATTCCACGTCGGTGTAAATCCGATCCCGGGTGACGCCGGGGGTATCCTCCACGATAGAGATCCGTTTCCCCGCCATTTTATTGAAAAAAGTGGACTTGCCCACATTGGGGCGGCCGATAATGGCCACCAGCGGCTTTGCCATCTTTTGATCCCTCCTCTTTACAAGCAGCTTTGATCGGCGCTTGCCTTTCCGACACCCCAGGCGTCGTCATGCTTCGCCTTTGGGATATGACCCGTCCTCCCACAGGGCGCGAACCAGGTCTTCCCCCGGCTGGCGCACCACGCGGATGGGCAGCCCCACCGCCGCGGCCACCCTGTCCACCGTCCAGTCGTCCAAAAACTGATCCGCGTTTTCCCGCAGCATGGCGCAGGAGATCAGCACGCAATCCCCCCGCTTTCCCTGAAGCGCCTGGATCAGATCCTGGCCGACGATGAGCCCCGTGACCGTCACCGTGGGGCCGAAAAACCGGTTGGACACCGGGAAAACCTCCGCTTCCGCCCAGGGGGGAAGACATTCCTGTACGATGTCCCGTATGTAGGGGAAGGCGGATTCTCCTGTGGGCACCAGCAGCTTTCGCGGGGGATGGGGTTCCGGATCCGCCCCGAAGGACGTTTTCATCCGGGAGAGCGCTTCCCGGCATTCGTTCTGCAGCTTGCGGACCATTCCGATGCCGTTTTCGATCTGGGGGAATCCCTCGTAGCTTTCCTCGCTGGGCATGGGCAGGCCGGCCAGGCTGTAAAGCTCATCCGCAGGGAAGAGGAACCGGGTCCCCAGGGTTTTCTCATAGTGAGACGCAATCAGCTCCAGATCCCGAACCAGATCCAGGGCTTCCGCGCGGGTAAAGGTCCGCAGGGGATAGAGGCCCTGGCGGAATCCGGTCAGACCAATGGGCACGATGGCCAGGCTTTGCGCCGCGGGAAAAAGCGCCGCCAGATCCGTGATGGTCCGATACAGGATCTGCCCATCATTGAGCCCGGGACAGAGCACCACCTGACAATGGAATTTCAGCCCAGCGTCCTTCATCCGGCGCAGCCGCGCCATCAGATTCCCGGCATGGGGATTGCGCAGCATTCTGACCCGGGTATCCGGGTCTGTCGCATGCACGGAGATGTAAAGAGGGGAGGCCTTCCGCCGCAGAATCCGCTCAAATTCCGCGTCATCCACATTGGTCAGCGTGACAAAATTCCCCATCATCAGACTCAGCCGCCAATCATCGTCCTTCACATAGAGGGAAGGGCGCATCCCCTTCGGCATCTGGTCCACAAAACAGAATACGCAGTGATTCCTGCAAACCCGGGGCTCCAGCACCGTCCGTTCATCCAGCTTCAGCCCCAGCGGGCTGGAGGCGGCTTTGCGCAGCTGCAGCGTCCGGCTTTCGCCGTCCGCGCCCCGCACGGTGATTCTGAGCCGGGGCAGGGCTGTCAGCGCCTGGTAGTCGATTTCGTCCAGCACAGGTTCGCCATTGATGGAAATCAGCGTCTCTCCCGGAAGGATGCCGATCCGGGCAGCCAGGGAACCGCGGCTGACATCCAGGATCGAAATCGCCAAAGGCTGCGCCCCCCTTTTCGCTGAATTCCCCCGTCCCCGGTCTTTCCGTGAACAGTACCTTTCATTATCGCCGTTTCCGCCTGGATTGTCAAGACGCTTGAAAAACCGGGGGGTTCATGCTAACATGTACCTGCGGAAGGACATTCGGAGCGCTTCCGCCTCCCTGTTGGGGTCAAAGTCACGGTATTCCGCCTTTTGAAAGGATAGCAGCAATCATGGCGCAGTTGAGCGATATAGCGATCGATCTGGGAACGTCCAACATCATTATCTATGCCAAGGGCAGCGGGATCATCCTGCGGGAACCCTGCGCCGTCGCCGTGGATCAGGAAACCCGCAACATCCTGGCCTTCGGTACGGAGGCCTGGCGGATGATTGGGCGCACGCCCCCCAATATTCAGGTGATCCGCCCCCTGGCCCAGGGGGAAATGATCGATTTTGATCTGGCGGGGGCGCTGCTGCGGTTTTTCGTTTCCCAGGTGACGGGCAGGAACCGGCTTTTCCGCCCCCGGGCAATTCTGAGCACACCCACGGGGGTGAAGGAGATCGAGAAAAAAGCCTTGGTGACGACCCTTTTTGACGCGGGCGTCCGCCGCACGCAGCTGCTGGATAAAAATATCGCCACGGCCCTGGGGGCGGATCTGAATTTCCTGGGGGAATACGGATGTATGCTGGTGGATATCTCAGCCGGAGGGACGGATCTGGCCGTTCTTTCCAACAGCACCGCCACGGTGGTCTCCAGCCTGCGGATCGGCGGGGATGTGTTCGATGACTCGGTGGTGCGCTTTCTGCGGAAAAAGTACAATCTGCTGGTGGGGGAGCGGACCGCTGAAGAGGTCAAAATTGCCCTGGGCAGCGCGATTCGCCGGGAATCGGAGGTATCCATGGACGTGACGGGCCGGAATCTGATTTCCGGGCTGCCGAAGGTGCTGACCATCAGCAGCGATGAAATCTATGAGGCCCTGATCGACTCGGTGAACGACCTGATCGAGGGCATTCAGATGCTGATCGAGCGGACGCCGCCCCAGCTGGCGTCCGACGTGTTTCAGGACGGAATTACCCTCACCGGCGGCAGCGCCCAGCTCTACGGGCTGGCGGAAGCGATTTCCAACGTGCTGAAGGTGCCCTGCCGCGTAGCGGACGAACCCAGGGACTGTACGGTGCTGGGCTGCGCCAGGGTGCTGGAAGAGCCCCAGCAGCTGCGCCGGCTCCTGAATATCTGAAACGCGGACTCATGAATATTTGAAACGCGGACTCATGAATATCTGAAACGCCGGCTCCTGAATATTGGATACGAATTGCGAAAGCCGGGACGGTGTGGTATAATCATCGGGAATTCCCGGAGGGAAAACGACACAGGGGGTGGACTTGAGATGAAAAAACTGGAAGAGTATGTGCTGACCATACCGGATTTCCCGGAACCCGGAATCATGTTTCGGGACATTACGTCCGTCATTCAGGATCCGGACGGGCTGAAGCTGGCGATTGACGGGCTGGTGAAGGCGACGGAAAATCTGGAATACGATGTGGTCGTGGGGCCGGAAAGCCGGGGGTTTATTTTCGGTGTGCCCGTGGCCTATCTGACGGGGAAGGGGTTCGTGCCCGTCCGGAAGAAGGGAAAGCTGCCCCGGGAAACCATCAGCGTCAAGTATGACTTGGAATACGGGCTGGCGGAAATCGAGATTCACAAGGATGCCATCAAGCCGGGACAGAAGGTTCTGATCGTGGACGATCTGATGGCGACCGGCGGCTCCGCGGAAGCGGCGGCGAAGCTGGTCGAGGCGCTGGGCGGACAGGTGGTCAGAATGCAGTTCGTGATGGAACTGGCCGGTCTGGAAGGGCGTAAGAAGCTGAAGAAGTACGACGTGGACAGCCTGATCGTTTATTCCGGAAAATGAGCAAACCGTTTCTTTGCGGGAAACAGGCCTGTGATGCAGGCCTGTTTCTTGCGAAAGGGCATCGTTTGCATTCTGGCCGGCCATGAGGACGCGGCGGAATGAACCGGGAGGTCCGTCGGCAGAGCGGAACGGACGGAGGGATATGGGAGGCGGGCATGGAAGAGCAGCGGCGCGAGGTTTATGAAAACCCGTTCAGCAAAGAGAAGGCATGGGAGACCTTTACGGAGAACAGGGAACGGTCCATCGCCCTTCGGGAAGCGTTTCGAAAGGGCGCGCTGGAGGGCGCGCCGGTTCGGGAACAGATTCTCAGGGCGGTCGAAGCGGTGGGGCGGATGACGGACAACACGATCTTCCTGCGAATCGTAAAGCGTGCGCTGGAAACGAGGGATCCGACATGAGAACAGGGATAATCATCCTGCTGTGTCTTTTCCTGACGGCGGCTGCCGTGCCGGAAGCGGCCGGGATGGGAGCCGGGACAGAGGAGACGCTGGGCGAAGACGCGTTCGGATACGCCGCGAGCGTCCCGGAGGAAGAGACAGAAGGCGCGGAAGAAGGGGCCGCGCCCGCGGCGGAGGAAACAAGCGCTCCCTTTTCCGCCGTTACGCCGCCGGACACATTCCGGCAGCTGGCGAAGGGCTCCTCCGGAGAGGATGTGAAAGCGCTGCAGCTGCGGCTGCTGGAGCTGGGATACGAGCCGGGTGACGCGGACGGGAAGTTTGGGTCCGGCACCAGGGAAGCGGTCAAGGCTTTTCAGAAACGCAACAATCTTTCCGTCGACGGGATCGCCGGAAGGCAGACCCAGTCCCTGCTGTATTCGCCGGAGGCGCTGCCGCCGCTGCCGCCGCCGGAGCCCACGGACGTGCTGGCAGGGGAGTGGCCCATGCTGACCAATCTTCAATATCCGGTGGGGGAGCGCTTTGTGCCGGCGAATCTGGTCAGGATGACGGATCTGTGCGATCCTTCGCTGATCAAAATCAAGTATCCCGAGACCATGGCGGTCCGCGGCGCGATTGAAGCCCTGGTGATCATGCTGGAGGCCGCAAGGGCGGACGGGATAGGCAACTGGCAGTGCAGCGCGGCGTATCGGAGTTACGCGGATCAGGAAAGAATGCTGAATGCCCGGATCAATACCTATCTGAAAAAGAATCCCGACTGGAGCCGGGGAAGGGCCCGGCGGGCGGCGCTGAAAACGGTGGCGGAACCCGGGGCCAGCGAGCATCATCTGGGCCTGGCGTTTGACATCAATGTGCCCGGAACCAGCTCCTTTGCGGGGACGAAGCAGTGCACCTGGCTGCATGCCAACTGCTGGGAATACGGGTTCATCATCCGATACCAGGAGGGAAAAGAGCAGCTGACGGGGTTTTCTCCCGAGGCATGGCACATCCGGTACGTGGGAATCGAGCATGCCATGAAGATCTGGGAGGAGGACCTTTGCCTGGAAGAGTACCTGGAACAGGTTCATCCGGCGGAATAAAACAGAAAAGAGGCGGAACGGGAATCATGCGGGAGAAGACGACATCGGTCCAGATCATCATGCCGCAGCATTGCAACGGATACGCCAGGCCAAGGCTGTTTGGCGGGCAGATCATGGCGTGGATCGACGTGATCGGCGCGGTAGCCGCCCGGAGGTATGCCGGAAAGGCAGTGACGACAAAGTGCATGGATAACCTTACCTTTCTGGCGCCGGCGTATCTGAATGACACGGTGGTGCAGGAAGCCTATGTCACCTGGACGGGCAGCACGTCCATGGAGGTTCGGGTGGACAGCTGGGTCGAGCGGCTGGACGGAACCCGGGAAAAGATCAATCAGGCCTATCTGGTGTTCGTCGCGCTGGACGAAAATGACCGTCCGACGGAGGTTCCCCGTTATCGGCCCGAAACGACGGAAGAAATCATCGAGTATTCCGCCGCTGAACAGCGGCGGCAGATTCGGCTGCGACGGTGAATGCCATTGGGAAGGAAAAATACATCGCATGTCGAACATATAAATTGGGTTGGTCTGGACCAATCCGGAAAGAGAGGAAAGGACATGCAAATGAGGAAGGACAGGGCCGCGCAGAACGGGACGAAGGGCCTGGCCTGCGCAGTCAAGGATATGGGCGGGCAAGCCGTCATGGAAGGGGTCATGATGCGGTCCGGACAGGCGACGGCGGTGACCGTCAGGCGGCCGGACGGAACCATGGTCACCAAAAGAAAAGCGTTTATCGCGCCCAAGGATAAGCATCCCTGGATGGGAAAGCCTTTCATCCGGGGCGTTGTCAACATGGCGACCATGCTGTATTTCGGAATGAATACCCTGCAGGATTCCACGCAGATGCTGGGGATCCTGGACGAGGAGCCCACGAAGTTTGAAAAATGGCTGGCGAAGAAGCTGGGCAAGGGCGTGGACAAGATCGTCATGGCGGTCGCCGTAGTGCTGGCGGTCCTTTTGAGCATCGGGCTGTTTATGGCGCTGCCGGCGGGCGTGGAAAGCCTGCTGAAAAGCGCGGGCATGAAGCCCCTCGGATATACCTTGATCGGCGGCCTGGTCAAGATTCTGCTTCTGGTGGGATACATGGTGGCGGTGGCTTTCGTGCCGGATGTCAGGCGCACCTTCCAGTACCACGGGGCGGAACACAAATCCGTGCACTGTTTTGAAAGCGCGGAGGAGCTGACTCCGCAGAACGCCCAGGCCTTCTCCCGGCTGCATCCCCGGTGCGGGACGGCTTTCCTGCTGATTGTCTTTTCCATCAGCATCCTGCTGTTTCTGGTGCTCAATACGCTGGTGCCAATCGATCACTATTTCCTGAGGGTGCTGTTTCATCTGGCCATGCTGCCCGTTGTGGCGGGGGTCAGCTATGAGGTGCTGATGGGCCTGGCCCATTCGGACAGCAAGCTGGCTCATATCCTGCGGTGGCCGGGGCTGCAGATGCAGCGGCTGACCACCCGGGAGCCGGACGAAAGCATGCTGGAATGCGCCATCGTGTCGGTGAATGTGGTGTTATACGGCCTGCCCAAACATGCGGAAAAGACCAAGGAGGGCTGGGCGATCCTGCGTGACTATCGGGAGTCGGAGAGGGATTACGTGCCGCCGGCGGCGGAAGCGGAGGCATCGGCGTCGTGACCGGCAGGGATCTGCTGCGGGCCGCCGCCCGGGAGCTGGCTTCGGCCAGGGTGCCGGATCCGGACTATGACGCGGGGCTGCTGATGGAAAGGGTGACCGGGGAACCTGCTTTAAAGATCCGCGGCGGGATGACGGCCGATCTAACGGCGGACCAGGAGGAAGCCTTCCGGAAGATGCTCCGCCGCCGGAAGAGCCGGGAACCTCTTCAGTACATTCTGGGTGATACCGTTTTCCTGGGAACGCTTTTCCGCGTAGGGCCCGGGACGCTGATCCCCCGGCCGGAGACGGAAATGATTGCGGAGGAAGCCATCCGGTGGCTGCGCTCGCGGGCCCGGCCCGATCTGGCGGTCCTGGATCTTTGCTGTGGGAGCGGATGCCTGGGGATTTCCGTCAAACAAAACGTCCCGACGGCCGCTGTGACCATGACGGATCTGAGCGGGGAAGCCCTGACCATCGCCAGGGAGAACGCGGAGCGGCTGCGGGCGGACTGTGAAATTCTGCAGGGGGATCTGTTTGCGCCGGTGTCCGGCCGGACATTCGATCTGATTCTGTCCAATCCTCCGTATATCCCCGCCGCTGAGTTGAACAGCCTGCAGGAAGAAGTCCGGCGGGAACCCAGAATGGCCCTGGACGGCGGAGGGGACGGGCTGGATTATTATCGGCGGATCGCACTGGAGGCGCCCCAGCATCTGCGAACCCCGGGGTATCTGATTCTGGAAATCGGATACGGGGAAGGGGACGCGGTGAAAACGCTGCTGCGGGCCGGAGGCGCCGCGAGGGTTCATACGGAAAAGGATTTTTCGGGCATTCCCCGGATGGTATGCGGCATTTACGCAGAGGAATAACAGAGAGGGAACATGTTCAGAAAGCTGCAGTCGATGTGGGATCGCTATGAGGAGCTGACCGCGGAAATGGCTCAGCCGGAGGTATCGGGGGACTATACCCGCCTTCAGACGATCATGAAGGAGCGGAGCCGGCTGGAGCCCACGGCACAGGCATACGAACGGTACAGGGAGCTGCAGCGTCATATGGCGGAGGCCCGGGAGCTGACGGAAGACCCGGATATGGCGGAGGAGGCCAGGATGGAACTGGCGGATCTGGCCGCCCGGGAAGGGCCGATGCTGGAGGAACTGAAAATGCTGTTGATTCCTCCGGATCCGCTGGACGACCGGAATGTGATGATGGAGATTCGCGCCGGGGTCGGCGGAGAGGAAGCGGCGCTCTTCGCGGGGGATCTGGTACGGATGTATCAGAAATACTGCGACAGGGGCGGGCTGGACCTGAGCGTCATGGAGCTGAACGATACGGAGCTGGGCGGCGTGACGGAAGCGCTGATGATGGTCAGCGGGGCGGAAGCGTGGGCCCGGATGAAGTATGAAAGCGGGGTGCACTGCGTCAAGCGGGTCCCTGTGACGGAGAGCGGCGGACGCATCCACACATCCACCGCGTCGGTGGCGGTGTTTCCGGAAGCGGAGGAAGATGAGCTGGTGATCCGCCCGGAGGATATCCGGATCGACGTATATCACGCTTCCGGGCACGGCGGCCAGGGAGTGAATACCACGGACAGCGCCGTCCGGATGACCCACATTCCCACGGGAACGGTGGTGACCATGCAGGATGAACGAAGCCAGCTGCAGAACAAGGCGAAGGCGCTGCGGGTTCTGCGCAGCAGGCTGGCGGACCGGCAGCGGGAAGAGGCCAGGGCGGCCCAGGACGCGGATCGGAAGGATCAGATCGGGGGCGGGGACAGGAGCCAGCGGATTCGGACCTATTATTTTAACCATGATTATGTGGTGGATCATCGGATCGGCCTGACGGTGCCCAGAGTGCAGAACACCATGAACGGGGATCTGGATCCCTTTATTTCGGCGCTGCGGCTGGCCGAAAAGACGGAGAAGCTTCGGTCGCTGCATGAATGAGCATCGGCCTTCGGGGCGGGAGCCGACCGTCGCCCCTGTGGGGCGTTCGCCAAAGGCGAAAGGAAGGTGACCGCCTCAACCGAAACAAGCGCAGCCGCTGCCCCAAAGCGGCTGTGCGCCGATTGAGGTTGCGGGGCGCTCAGAAAACGGGCGGCAGCCCCGTGGAGGCGGAGCCGAGAGGCGTCCCCCGTGACGGAATACTCCGAGAGCGAGGCTGAGTAGACTCTTTTTTCGCGGGATCCCATCCCAGAACCGACAGGAACATCCCGGAGGGCAACCGAACAATGAGAGATACAGGGGAGTACAGATGGAAACCAGAATGATGAACGCGCATTCGCCGGAAGCCCAAAGCTGGGCTTCCCAGCTTTTTTCCGCCGGAAAGCTGGTGGCGTTTCCCACGGAGACGGTGTACGGGCTGGGAGCCAACGCGCTGGACAAGGACGCGGTGCTGTCCATTTTTGCCGCCAAGGGGCGGCCGGCGGATAATCCATTGATTGTCCATATCTGGGATCGGGCGCAGATGGAGGGGCTTTGCGAAATCCCCGAGGGGGCGGAGCCGCTGATGGACGCGTTCTGGCCGGGGCCTCTGACCATGCTTTTTCCGCGGACTTCCCGGATTCCGGACCAGGTGACGGCGGGCTTGCCCACCGTGGCCATGCGGATGCCGTCCATGGCCTGTACCCGGGAACTGCTGAAGACCTGCGGGCTGCCGATTGCCGCGCCCAGCGCCAACCTGAGCGGGCGCCCCAGTCCCACCACGGCGGCGCACGTGATGGAGGATATGGAAGGACGGATTCCGCTGATTCTGGATGGGGGCCCCTGCCAGGTGGGGCTGGAATCGACGGTGCTCGATCTGACCCGGGGAGCGCCGACCATTTTGCGGCCGGGCGGGGTGACGAAGGAAATGATCGAGCGCGTTCTGGGTCAGGAAGTGCGGGTGGCCGGGAGCGTGCTGCGGCCCCTGCGGCCGGAGGAGAAAGCCCTGAGTCCGGGAATGCGATATAAGCATTACGCGCCCATGGGCTCGGTGACGCTGGTGGAAGGGGAAACAGGCGCGGTTCTGGCGCTGATGCGGAAGAATTGCCTGGCGGACAGACAGAACGGACGGAAAAGCTGCGTGCTTTGCTTTACGGAGCATATGGGGGATCTGGCCGACTGTGACCCGCATGATATCGGCTCTGTGCGGAATGACAGGGAAGTAGCCCACCGGCTGTTTGATATTTTACGGAAGCTGGATCAGGAGGGAATGGAGACCATCTACAGCGAAGTGATTCCGCCCGAGGGGGTCGGACTGGCGGTGATGAACAGGCTGGGACGGGCCGCGGCGTTTAGAACGGTCAGGGCCTGAACCAAAGGGAAAAAGCAGCTTCGGCAGCATAAAAAAGGAGAATGGAAGCATATGGAACTGACGGGCAATACCTTTTTCTTTCCCTGGGAAGTCAGCCTGGAAGAGTGGCTGCAGGCGAATCTGGGCAGTACGGGCACCGGGATCATTTCCTTTTTCTCCGCTTTCGGGGAAGAAATGATCCTGATCCTGGTGATGGGCCTGCTGTATTGGGTTTTGGACAAGAAAATGGGAAAACGGGTGGGGTTGAGCGTTCTGGCAGCGATGACATGGAACGCGCAGTTCAAGAATATCTTTCTGCGCCGCCGGCCCTATATGGATCACGAGGGGATTCAGATTCTCCGGGTGGTGGAGCCTTCCGCGGATCCAATGGATCTTGCGGCGCAGGGATATTCTTTCCCCAGCGGCCATTCCGCCAACGCGTCCTCCGTGTATGCATCCCTGGCGGCGGAGCTGAAGAAAAAATGGATGACGGCGCTGGCCGTGGTGCTTCCCCTGCTGGTGGGATGTTCCCGGGTTGTGGTGGGCGCGCATTATCCCACGGATGTGATGGTGGGATGGGTACTGGGACTGCTGGCGGTGTTGATCGTCCGTCTGTTAAGCGGCCGGATCCGGAATGAGCTGGCGCTCAATGGCATTGTGCTCCTGACGGCTGTGCCCGGATTCTTTTTCTGCCGCAGCGAGGATTATTTTTCGTCCGTGGGACTGATGATCGGCTTTATGCTGGGGTCGATGCTGGAAGAAAAGAAGGTGAACTTCGAAAACACGCGAAATGTCCTCTTCGGAATCCTGCGTCTGGTGGGGGGATTCGCGATCTATTTCCTGTTGAATACAGCGCTGAAGATGCCCTTTTCCAAGGACTTCCTCTCCGGCGGTTCCACCGGCGCGCTGCTGGTCCGGGCGGCCAGGTACGCCATTGTGGCGTTTGTGGAGTTCGGCATCTATCCGATGATTTTCGCCAAGGCGGAAGGGGCGCTTTCGGGGAAAAAAGGGAGATAACAGTTCAGCCCAGAAAGCGGAGCGGTTGAATATCTAAAGGTTGTTACAATCCAAAGGAATCAAAAAACGCCTCCGGCGGGAGAGCCGGAGGCGGATGATCGGGGAAGGCAGGGAAGGCGAAAACCTCTCCCGGTCAGGCTTTAGACTGGTTCATCAGAAGGAACCAGTCTTTCATTTTGATCAGGAGCTCGGCGTTGGTGGGGGCTTTTTCCATCATGGAGACCAGCTGAGGGATGGCCTGAATCGAGGGGACGGAGCCCAGAAGCTGGCGCATGAGGGAAAGGCCCTCTTTCTGCTGATCGTTCAGAAGGATATCAGTATTTTTGGTAAAGCTGCGCTGCAGGTTGATGGGAGGCATAATCCCTGCCCGGGCAGCGGCCTGATCCAGCATCAGTTCCATATTGGCGGTGCCCTTGAATTCCTCCACGATGGAATCATCCACCCGGTTCCCGGTTTGGATGTCCATCGCGGCGATGACCGTCAGGGAACCGCCTTCCCGAATGGCACGGGCGGCGCCAAAGAGACGTTTGGCCCGAAGGAGGGAAGCGGGGTTCACCATTCCGGGGACGCTGCGCCCCTGGGCCGCGGCGGCGGAGGTATAGATCTTCGCCAGACGGGTCAGGCTGTCGGCCAGGATGATGACGTCCTTTTTCTGTTCCACCTGGCGCATGGCCCGTTCCAGGACCATTTCGGTCAGCCGGAGATGGGCTTCGGGCGCCTGATCAAAGGTGGAGGCCAGAACCGTGCAGGGGACGGAGGCCCTGTAGGCGGTCACATCCTCAGGGTTCATATCGATTAGAAGGGTCAGGACTTCCACGTCGGGATAGTTACTGGTGATCACCCGGGCATATTCTGCCAGCAGGTCCCGCTTCCGGGTATCCGGAGGGCAGAGCAGCAGGGATCGCTGGCCAAACCCCAGAGGGGCAATCAGGTCGATCAGCCGCAGGGAGGGGGATGCGGGATTGCTGTCCCTGGGCTCCAGAGAGATTTTCCGGGTGGGATACACCGCGGTCAGTTCGTCAAAGAAAGGCCGGTCAGTCAATTCGTCCTCGGGAATGCCGTTGACGGTTTCGATGTAGAGCATGGCTGCGTATTTGTCGCCCTCCCGCTGGGGACGGATCTTCCCGCGGATCAGATCCCCCGTGCGCAGGGAAAAGCGGCGAATCTGAGCCATGGAGACATAGATATCCCGGGAAGAGGGCATAAAGTTGGAAGCCCGAAGAAAGCCGTATCCGTCAGGATGCAGCTCCAGGATCCCGCCGCCTTCCTCAAAATCGCCGGCAGACAAAAGCTCTTCCAGTGTGGGGGGCGTGGCAGGCGCTTCCGCGGCGGGAGCGACCGTTTCCTGCAAAGCGGCAACGGTGGCCTCGGGAGCAGGAGAGACGATGGGCGCGGCGGGCGCCGCTTGAGCGGGCGCCTGCGCTGCCGGGCGGGGCCCGAAGCCGCCGCCGGAGAAGCCCGTCCGCCGCTCCGGAACGGAAGCGGAGGAGGGATGCCCTTCTGACGGGGCTGCCGGGGCGGCCGGGGCTGCCGGCGCGGAAGAGGCAGGACCGAAACGGGGCCCGAAGGAACGGGGCCGCAGGGGAGAGGGTCGGGCGTCGCCGGAAGAAGGATTGTTCCAGCCGCGGTTATTGGGGGTCTGGGATTGCCAGGCGTTATGCGAGGGAGCCTGAGGAGAATCAGGGCTGTGCCAGGCGGCCTGGAACCGGGGCTCGGAAGCTTCCGCCTTTGGGGAGGCGGCAGGCTTTCTCTGTTGAGCGGAGGCGGCGGGCACGTCGGAGAAACCCTCCGGGCGCGGGGAAGAATCCTCGGGTATGCTGCCTTCGGCGGAGACGGGCGCGACTGCCCCGGGCAGGGGACTTTCCGCGGACAGATCCGGCGCGGAAGCGTCCTGCGCAGGCGCTGGAGGAACAGCCGCCTCCTGCGGAACGGGTTCCTGTGGAAGAGCCTCTTCCAAAGAGGAAAGGAAGGACTGCTGTTCGGGGACCATATCGAGGCCCATACTGGACGCCACTTTGGCCAGAATACCGGCTTTATCCAACCCGGCTCCCAGCACCACGTGCCGGTCGCGGGCGAGCTTTCGAAGCTGGAGCACTGTCATGGACTGAAGTTCTGCAATGGTCATGGAAAAACCTCCTGTGATCGTCGTTACCGCTCTGACTTCGCATTCGCTTGTCAATCGCGGACTCCTGTAGCAGGGGTGGCACATTCCGCTCTGACTTCGCATACGCTCGTCAGTCGCGGGTGCTCACCTCCTGAATCAGATAATGGGAAGCGTCGCGAAAATCAGATCCCGATGGACGGCCTGCTCCACATCATGGGAGAGATTCAGACATTCCGGAAGATCCACCGGGGAAAAGCCGTGATCCGCCAGCAGGGAACGCAGGCGGCAACGCTTGAAGGTCAGGTCGTTGAAGCTCAGCGCCAGCGCGCCGCCGGGGTGAAGGGCAGCTCTCCAGGCGGGCAGGGATCTGGTAAGCAGGGCCTCAAAGGATTCCGGTTTCGGCCCGGACTGGGGCGCATGCTGAACGCCGTAGGGGAGATCCGCCAGAAGAAGGTGGGCCTTTTGCTTTTTCAGCAGGGAAGAAGCCAGCGCGGTATCTCCTTCGAAGAAGGAGAGGAAGCGGACATCCCCCCGGGAGAAGGCCTCTTTGGAGGCGGCGAAACGAAAGACTCTGCCGGAAACCGGCCTGCCGCGAACCGTTTCACTGACCGGGGAAAAGGTATGCTTTAACCGGTTCAGCTTCAGGAAACGGGAAAAGTAGTCCGACGCCTCCTTCAGATCCTTTCCGTCCAGATCCAGCCCGACCGCGTTGGCGCCGGAGAGAAGAGCGCAGAAAAGACCCGTCCCCCGGCCGCAGAGGGGATCCAATACGGTGACCGGGGCATCCTGGCGGACAAACGGCGTCAGGGAAAGGGCCGTGTTAAACATCATCCGCATCAAGGTCGGATTTGTTTTTCCCTTATACTTCAGCACCTCCGGCAATTCCTCCGGAAGATAGAAGGAAGGGGAAACCGGGAGCGGACGAAGCAGATCATCCTGTTTTTCCGCCATCAATGCAATACAGGAATGGCCGGCGAGAAAGGCCAGCTCCCCATCGGAGAGAGGCCGGCATTCGAATGTCAGAAAAAAAGCGGCGCCGACTGTGTCCTGCCGGATAACCGTTTCTATAGAGAGACTGCGCAACATGCAAAAAAGCTCACAGCGACTCAGACGCTGAACAGCTTCGCGATAATGAATGTTGGGATGCCTCCATAATTGAAAGGAATAAACCATGAAACCCTCATTTCCTGATGTAATAAAAAAATTATAGCATAAAAGGAGTTTGATTTCAAGAGGGTCGGAGAACGAAAAAACCCTCCCCGAAGGGGAGGGAACGAATCACCACTTGCGCTTCCGGGCTGCTTCAGCCTTCTTCTTGCGCTTTACACTGGGCTTTTCGTAATGTTCACGCTTACGGACTTCCTGGAGAACACCGCTGCGCGCACACTGCCGCTTAAACCGTTTGAGCGCACTTTCCAGGGACTCATTTTCACGGATACGAACCTCAGACACTCTTATCCCTCCTCTCGCTCAAGCGACATTCTCACCTTCCCCGAAGCAGGCCTGCGGGAAAAGCTGTGCACATATTATATGCAAAAACAGGCTTCCCGTCAATCTTTTTTTTAAAAAATCGTATGCCGCGTTTACACCATGGTATCGGACAGCTTGCGTCCGCCCAGAATATGGAAATGAAGATGGGGGACGGACTGGCAGGCGTCCGGACCGCAGTTGGAGACCACCCGGTAGCCGCTTTCCAGCTTTTCGTTTTCGGCAATTGTGCGGATGGCCCGGAGGCAGGCGGACAGGTCGGCGTCGGAGGCCTGATCGATTTCAGCCATGGAGGCGATGTGCTTTTTGGGAATGACCAGGATATGGGTCGGCGCCTGCGGATGGATATCCCGGAAGGCATAGACGGCATCGTCCTCATAGACCTTTGCGGAAGGGATTTCTCCGGCGAGAATTTTGCAGAAGAGGCAGTTTTCCATGATACTCATACTCCTTTTTATTGTTTTTCTGTCAGACCGGGATGGCGGACATCCCCCTGTCCGTCAGGGCGGTTAACTTCACCTCCAGGGCTTTGCCGCTGCGGCACTCCGCGTCCGGGGGAAGGGTGACCCGGATGTATTCCGGCGTATAGCCCTCCCAGCAGCCCTGTATTTTTTCCTCCGGCAGGAGAAGGGCGGTCCGGTTCACCCAGGTTTCCAGCCAGGCCCGGGAAACGTCCTCTCCCAGGCGGATGAGCGTTCGGGCCCTGCGTTCCTTTTCGGCGGCTGTCAGCTGTCCGGCCATACGGGCGGCGGGAGTCCCCTCCCGGGGGGAGAAGGGAAACACGTGGATGCGGGCATAGCCCATGCGGCGGATCATCGCCGCGGTTTCCAGAAACTCCTGTTCCGTTTCGCCGGGGAAACCGGTCAGAATATCTGTCGTAAAGGCTGCCCGGGGAAAGACCGCCCGCAGGCGGTCCGCCGCTTCCAGATAGTCCCGGACGCGGTAACGGCGGCCCATGCGCGCCAGAACCGTATCGCTGCCGGACTGAAGGGCCAGATGGAACTGGGGGCAGACCTTCGGCATGGCGGACAGGGCCGCGCAGAAGGCCTCGGTGGAGACCACCGGTTCCAGCGAACCCAGACGGATCCGCTGGACGCCGTCCACCTCGTGGACGGTGCGGAGGGCGTCAATGAGCGTCAGCTGTCCGTCTGGAAGGTCCCGTCCATAGGAGGCCAGGTGAATGCCCGTCAGGACGATTTCGGAAAAGCCCGCGTCCCGCAGCCGTTCCACTTCCCTTCGCAGATCAGGCAGGGAGCGGGATCGGACAGGGCCCCGGACGGAAGGGATAATGCAGTAGGTGCAATGATTGCCGCAGCCCTCCTGAATCTTGACGGTCGCCCGGGTATGCTCCGACACCCGGGAAATGGACAAAGGCTCAAAGGGGATGCCCGCGGTCAGCGGGCCGACGGCGCACAGGGGCGTTTTCTCCTTTTGCACGCGGGTGAGAAGATCCGCGATCTCTCCCCGGCGGGCCGTTCCCAGAACCAGATCCGCTTCCGCCCGGGCGAGGAGGGCTTCTCCTTCCTTCTGGGCCAGGCAGCCGCACAGCACCAGCAGGCACCCGGGATGCTCCCTGCGGACCCGGCGGGCCAGCTGCAGGGACTTGCGGTCACCGGTGCCGGTGACTGTGCAGGTGTTGATCAGATACACATCGGCGGGAGCGGAAAAGGGAACGGTTTCATACCCCGCGGATTCCAGCAGTTCCCGCATGGCTTCGGTATCGTACTGATTGACCTTGCAGCCCAGCGTGTGATAGGCGATGGTCATGTTTTACTCCATTTCTCCGTATAGTCCCAGGAACGCGGCGGCGCAGGCGAGGCCGGCGGTTTCCGTTCGCAGGATGCGGGAACCCAGGGTGATGGGCTGAAAGCGGGGGGCAATGGCCCGGATTTCCGCGGGTTCGATGCCGCCCTCCGGGCCGATCAGAATGCCCAGAGACCGAAGATGCGGATGGGCCTCGAAAAAGGATCTGGGACCGCCGGCCTCCGCTTCTTCCCAGGGAACCGCGCAGGCGTCCAGGGATTCCGCCCGGGCGGGAAGGTCCGGGAGGAGACAGGGAAGGGCGACCTGGGGAATCAGGCATCTTCCGGATTGCTTGCCGGCTTCCCGGGCGATGCGCTGCCAGCGCTCTCTTTTCTTTTCCGCGTCTGCGGCATCGAGGCGGACGACACTGCGGGCCATGCGGACGGGGACGATTTCGGCGATCCCCAGTTCCACCGCCTTCTGGATGATCCACTCCATTTTATCCCCCTTTGGAAGACCTTGAAAGAGGGTGATGCGGAGCCCGGGCTCCGTGGAGGGGAGGGGCTCCTTGACCCGGAAGAAGACAGCGTTTCCCTCTATCCGGGACAGCTCCGCGGCGAAACGCAGGCCGCCGGAAATGATCATGGCTTCTTCCCCGGGGCGCATTCGCAGCACTTTCAGGGCGTGACGGGCGTCTTCGGGCGTCAGGGCCACCTCCGAAGAGACGGCCGGAGCATTTTGATCCACATAAAAACGATGCATTACCCCGGCCTCCTGACACAGAATGCCGCCCATTCTCCGGTCAAAATGGCGTCCAGCTCCTCATAACCGGCTTCCCGCAGCGCGGCGCGGACTTCCTCCGCCCGTTCCCGGACGATGCCGGAGCAGATGAAGAGCCCGCCGGGGCGGATGTTTTGCCTGAGGGGAGATGCGAAGGAGATGATCACATCAGCGATGATGTTGGCGACGCACAGGTCGCAGATCTCCCCGACCCGATCCAGCAGGTTGCCCTCCTGCACACGGACGGTGTCCGCCACACCGTTGGCTTCCACATTCTGTTTCGCGACCCGGACGGCGTCCGGATCGATATCGATGGCCAGCACATCTCCGGCGCCCAGCATGGCGGAACCGATGGCCAGGATGCCGCTTCCCGTGCCCACATCGATAACGCGATCGCCCCGCTGCTGATATTTTTCCAGCAGGGCGAGGCAGAGGCAGGTGGTGTCATGATATCCGCTGCCAAAGGCCATCCCCGGATCCAGATGGATCACGTGATCCCCGGGGAGGGGAGTGAACGCTTCCCAGCTGGGCTTGATCACCAGATGCTGCCCTGCCCGGACAGGATGATAAAACCGCTTCCAGCTTTCTCCCCAGTTTTCATCGGGGACGGATTTTGTTTCCAGCGTCAGGGCACCGTAGCCGGGATATTTCTCCTTCAGATCTGCCAGCCCATCGAACAGCTGCTTCAGCTGGCGGGAGAAGGCCTCCCCCGGTTCAAACCAGCCGTGGACCAGCACGTCCTCCGGCATATTGTCCAGCATTTTGGGATCGATCAGCTCCCAGATGCCGTGGGGCTTGGAAGGATCGGGGATGTCCGCCCGGTCTTCCGTCATGGTGCCGGTGGAGCCGGACTCCATCATCAGCAGGGAGACCGCGTCGGCGCCGGCGGAGGTGGTATGTATGATGAGCTCTGTCCAATCCATAAAACATGTCTCCTGAAAAGTCGTTTCGGAAGTCTGACGGACTGTCTTTCCGGTCAGGGATGAAAGGTCTCGATTCCCCGCAGCAGCTCCAGCTCCCGGACGTCCCGGGCGGTGGTATACATATAGTGGGTTAGCACATTGCCCTTCCGCCAGTAAAGGCAGAGAAAGGGGCAGTCCTCGGCGAAACGGGCCTGAATCTGCCACAGGACCGACTGGTACCCGGACTGAGAGGTCTGGGTTCGAAGGTCCTCGAAGAGCTCCGTCATTTTGTCGCTCTTGTAACGGGTGTAGTTGCCGGTGTTGCCGCGCATCAGCATAAAGCCCGGATCGGGGACGGCGTCCATGGCAAAGGAGACCAGCGCCAGGTCGTAGGAACCGGCGGAGAGGCGTTCCTGCAGGTTGGCCATGGTCATTGTTTCCACAGTGCTGTCGATCCCCACCGTGGCCAGCATGGCGGAAATCTGGTTGGCGGCTTCCACCCGAACGTCATTTTCCGGCTCCTCATAGACATAGAAGCGCAGGTGCAGCCGTACCATTTTTCCTTCGCTGTTCAGCTTGTCCAGCGTGCCGTCCTCATCCAGATCCGACCAGCCGGCCGCTTCCAGCAGGCGCCGGGCCTCCATGGCGTTGAGGGTGAAGTAGGAGCCCAGGGAATCGTTGTAGGTCCAGTTCCCGGGGTAGAAGGGCAGGTTTGTGGGGGTCACCATGCCCGAATACACATTGGAAACGATTTTCGAAACATCCACCACATGCCGGATGGCGAGGCGGACCTCCGGGGTCAGCTCGGAAGCGGAATTGTTCATCAGCAGGCATTCCAGCTGGTTGGTGCGGTAGGAGATGGACAGGGAGGAAATCCCGGATTTGTACTGAGCGGCGGCAATGGACCTGGAGAACACCGCGTCCACCCGGGCGTACTCGTAGCTGTCCATGACCGCTTTCTGCGTTTCATGGAAGGAGAACATGATTTCCTGTACCTGGGGCTGGGCCTGCCACCAGCCGGGGTTCGCCTGAAGCCAGCAGTAGTCACCCGCGACAAAGGTATTGAAACGGTACGGACCCGTCCCCGGCGGATTATCCGAATCCACCATGGAGGCGGGAACGATGGGGAAGGTCATGGCATAGAGCAGCCCGTAGCAGGGGCGCTTCTGGGACCGGATCTCCACCGTGCTCTCGTCCTTGGCGGTAATGGAGGAGATGAAGTATTTCAGGTTGGCGTAGAACCCGGGATCGGACACATTTTCATCGTTGGCCCGGTCCAGAATGTACTGAGCGGAAGCCACCACGTCCTTCGCGGTCAGCGGCGTGCCGTCGGAAAAGGTGACCGCGGGGCGCAGGTAGAAGGTCCAGATCTTGCCGTTGGAGGAAACGTCCCAGCTTTGCGCCAGCTGCCCCTGGGGGATGAAATCGTCATCGAGATAAACCAGGCTTTCGTACACCAGGTCGTACAGGGAGACGATATCCCGCTCGACGGGGAGCAGGGGGCGGATGGTCAGGGTCTTGGTGGACTGAATGCCGATGACCAGGCTGTCCCCTACATTACTGGCCAGGGCGGGGCAGCAGCACATCGTAAGGATCAGCCCCGTTATAATACAGCGTCTGATAAATGCCATAAGCTCTTGTTACCCTCCCTGCATAGGTTTTGGTGGGCCCGTCGTTCATCCGGTCCAGATCCAGCGTCACGCCATCCGGGCTTAAGGACGGATCGGACAGCCAGCGGGTGACCTGGCCCTGACCGGCGTGATACGCGCAGGATACGCAGACCGGATCCCCCCGGAACAGGCCGGACAGATAGCGAAGATACCAGCAGCCGAAGCGGATATTGCTTTCCGGGTCATACATCCGGTCGAAGGCATAACCGGAAAGCTTCATTTTTCCGGCGATCCACTCCGCTGTATCCGGCATCAGCTGCATCAGGCCGCGGGCGCCCACGTTGGATTCGGCCCGGGGCTGAAAAGAGCTTTCATTGCGGATGATGGCGGCGACGAAGGCAGGCCGGAGATTGTATTCCTGAGCTACGGATTCAATGATGTCCCGATATTCCAGGGGATACTCGCGAAGGATGGCGTCGGCCGCGGAGAGGTGCGCTTCCGACTGGCGGGTCAGGTAGGCCCGCATCAGCGCCTGCCCCGTGACGCCTCCCAGCAGCAGCGCCCCGCAAACGGAAAGAGCGATGACCAGCCACAAAGGAAGGCGCCACTGCACCTTCCGATCCGAGGGTCTGCGCCGGGCGGAGGCGGGGCGGTCCATGACGGGGAGCGGGACGGAAGACGGGGCCTGGGCGGGCGGAGACGGGGAGACGGGCGCCTGCCCGCCGCTTTGGCCATCCCGCTGCGGGCCGGCCTGTTTGGCCGAAGCGTCCGCGCCTTCGTCATACTGCCGAGCCCTTCTGCGGCGGGGCGAGGCCGCGGTCCGCGGTTCCCCGCCCGCGGCTTTTTGCGCTTCCTCCGCCAAAAGGGACGGAAGCCGGGACAGGGTATCGCCGACGGATCCGGAATTGTCGATGACAACGCTGCTCCGGGCGGCTTTTTCATCGGAGGACAGAACCGCGTCCATCCGGCTGAGGGCTTCCTCCTCCGTCAGCTGATCCCGGGCCATCAGCCGCTGAAGCTGCAGTTCCCGGGGCAGGTAAACGCACCAGACCGTATCGCAGATCCGGTCGTAGCCCTTCTCGAAGAGCAGGGGATAATCCAGAAAACAAAGAGAAACCCCCTCCTGCCGCGCCAGCGCGATTTCCCTTTGGGTTTCCGCCTGCAGCAGGGGGGCCATCAGGGCGTCCAGCCGGGCCCGGGCAGCCTCGTCCGAAAAGACCAGGCTGCCCAGACGGCGCCGGTTCAGGGCTCCGTCGGACAGAAAGTAGCGATCACCGAAGGTTTCCCGGATCAGCGGCAAAGCGGCGCCTCCCGGCGCGGTCAACCGCCGGGAGAGGACATCCCCGTCCACGATCCTGCAGCCGGGCTGTTCCTTCAGCCAGGCGGTTACAGTACTTTTTCCGCAGGCGATGCCGCCTGTGACACCGATGACGCGCAAGCCCGGACGCTCCTTTCAAAAGCGCCCGGCAGAGGTCTCTGCCGGGCTTTGAATAATCCGCTTTACCCCAGATGAGTGGTCAGCAGCTTTTGCTTCAGCTCCGCTTCCATCTGATAGAGCTGCTTTTCTGCCTCCAGACGTTTGTTGTGGCCTTCGGACTGGATGGCCAGCACTTCGTCCAGGGTACTGATCAGGGACTGATTGGTCTGGATCAGCGTATCCATATCGATCATGCCGCGCTCCGCTTCCCGGGCGGTTTCCACCGTCCCCAGCTTCAGGGCTTCCGCGTTTTTCCGCAGGAGCTCGTTGGTCATATCGGTGACCGCCGTCTGGGCGGCCAGGGCCTCCTTGGAGTGCTGCAGGCCCAGGGCCAGGACCATCTGGCTCTTCCACAGGGGAAGGGTGTTGGAAAGGGTGCTCTGAATCCGCTCCACCAGCAGGCTGTCGTTATTCTGGAGCAGGCGGATCTGGGGCGCCATCTGCATGGAGACCTGCCGGGTCAGCTTCAGGTCGTACAGCTTCTTTTCAAACCGGTCGCACTGGGCGGCCAGGTCATTGGCCAGCTGGGCGTCCAGCGCGTCCCCGCTGCGGGCGGCTTTTTCCTGAAGCTCCTTCAGATCGGTATTCCGGATCTGGGCCAGCTTTTTGTCGCCGGCGATGATGTAGAGGGTCAGCTGATGGAAGTAGTCGCTGTTCTGATCGTACAGCTTGTCGAACATGGCCACGTCCTTGAGCAGCTGCGCCTGAAAGTTTTCCAGGGAGCCGGCGATGTTTTCCACATTGGCGGAAACGGCGCTGTATCTGGCTTTCATGCGGGTCGCCTTGTCCTCTCCCTTGGCAAAGAGCTTCCGCAGGCCTTTGGGCTCTTCGGTATCCCGTTCAAAGCCCTTGAGCTCGGCCACCAGGTTCACCAGCATATTGCCCACCTCGCCGGTATCCTGGGTCTTGACGGTGTTGAGGGCATTTTCCGAGAAATCGGCGATTTTCTTCTGGGCGTCGGCGCCGAAGAGCAGCACATGCTGGGGATTGGTGATGTCCACCTTCTGGATGAATTCGTCCACCGCCTGGCGCTCCGCGTCGGTCAGCTGGGAATCATCCAGGGCGGGCGGCGTCGTCTGCTGGGTGACGGGGGCAGCCGCCGGCTGCTGGATGCTTTGAACCGGGGCTTCTTCCTGAGGCTCCTCGCCGGGAAGGTTCAGAGAGAGCTGAGGCGCGGGAGTGGGATTGAATTCAGACATTTGTATCCTCCTTTACTGGTCCTGATAGCGATAGCTGCCGGGCTTATACGAGGTTTGCTCCTGGCTGCGGGATTCGGGAAAGTTCATCACCGGGGCGCCGGAAGCCCGCATCTGGGCTTCCGCGGCGGTTCTGGGCTCCGCGGGAATGGGATCTTTGATGCCGTTGAGCTCGCTTTCGGTATAGCCGTCGCGCTTCAGCATCTGCTCCAGCACATCGATGTCCGTGGAGATATCCAGCAGGTTTTCCTTATGCAGATTGTCGATCTGCTTCTGGCAGGCGGTCAGGATCATGTTCAGCCCGCGCACCGTGGTATCCCGGGCGGTGGCCATATCCTGCACGGAGACCCCCCGGTCCTGCATGGTGCGGTAATTGGCCAGCATCTTCAGGGTAGTGGGAAGGTAGTAATTCATAAACTTCCGGACCTGTGGAGCCTTGGAAGGGGCCTCGGATACGGCGCGGAAGATCTGGACGCATTTTTCGCAGATGGCCTCCATCTGGCCGGAGAGAACAGGATCCGGGATGGCCGCGTTGTCCTTCCGGATGGTTTCCACCATTTCCAGCCCTTTGGTGATGACGGCGTCCGCTGCCGCGTCCCCGGTCAGGGGAACCTTGGAGGACGCTTCCCGGGCTTTCCGCTCCGCTTCTTCCTTCCGGCGGGCGCGCTCCGCTTCTTCCTTCCGGCGGGAGGCTTCTTCTTCCTCCCGGCGCTGCCGCTCCACGTCTTCCTTGTTATGGGTGGTGGTATCCAGGCCGGAGCCCATGATGGAAACCAGCTTCCCGATCCCCAGGCCGATCACGACGCCGGCCACAATGGTCCCGACGCTGCGGAAGAGAGAATAGCCGCCTCCAGCCAGCAGAAACGCGGAGATCAGAAACCCGATCCTTCCCGCTTTGGGATTACTGTTGGGATTGTTTTTCTTTGCCACGGAACCAGGTCTCCTTTCTTCGTGACTACGGGAAGCATTTTACCACAGAATAAGGGGATTGAAAAGGTTTTTTGCGGCGGAATAACAGGTTATATTTTTCTGTTGACAGGGCCAGATTAATACGTTATAATACGTCTTGTTTCGGCGGAATGAAAAAACTGTCCGCCGGGGGAGGAACCAATATGGGAAAGTATTTTGGAACGGATGGATTCCGGGGTAAGGCCGGGGTGGTGCTGACGGCGGAACACGCCTTCAGGATCGGGCGCTTCCTCGGGTGGTCCTTTGGCCAGAAGCATGAGAAGGACCGGGCCAGGATCGTGATCGGGAAGGATACCCGTCGGTCTTCCTATATGTACGAGTCGGCGCTGGCGGCGGGGATTACCTCCAGCGGGGCGGACGCCTATCTGCTGCATGTGACCACGACCCCCTGCGTCAGCTACATTACCCGCACGGAAGATTTTGACTGCGGGGTGATGATCAGCGCCAGCCACAATCCGTACTGGGACAACGGGATCAAGCTCCTGAACCGCTGGGGAGAAAAGATGGAGGACGCGCTCCAGAATCAGCTGGAGGACTATATTGACGGCCGGATGGAGGAGCTTCCCTTTGCCGTGGAGGATCAGATCGGCTGTACGGTGGACTTCTATACGGGCCGGAACCGGTATATCGGGTATCTGACCAATCTGGCCACCAAGCCCTTCGACGATCACCGGATTGCCCTGGACTGCGCCAACGGATCCAGCTGGATGATCGGGCCTGCGGTATTTAACGCCCTGGGGGCCAAAACCTATGTGATCAACAACAACCCCGACGGCCTGAACGAAAATCTGAACTGCGGCAGCACTCACCTGGAATCCCTGAAGGCGTACGTGACGGAGAACAAGCTGGACGTGGGTTTCGCCTTTGACGGGGACGCGGACCGCTGCCTGGCCGTGGATGAGAAGGGCCAGGAGGTCAACGGGGACAAGATCATGTATATCTGCGCAAAATACATGAAGAGCCGGGGACAGCTGCCCAGCAACACGGTGGTTACCACCATCATGAGTAACTTCGGCCTGTACAAGGCCCTGGACGCGGCGGGTATCAATTATGAGAAGACCGCCGTGGGGGACCGATATGTGTATGAGAATATGAAGGTATATGATCACCTGATCGGCGGGGAGCAGAGCGGCCATGTCATTTTCCGCAAGCATGCCCGGACCGGCGACGGGATTATTACCGCCATCATGCTGATGAGCGTGATGATCGATACGCAGCTTCCTCTCAGCACCCTGGCGGAGGGGTGCGCCATGTATCCCCAGGTGCTGAAAAATGTGGTGGTGGACGATAAGGACGGGACCATGGCGGATCCCGCGGTGATGGAAGCGGTCAGCCGCTGCACCGAACGGCTGGGAAACGGCGGCCGGGTGCTTCTGCGCAAGAGCGGTACGGAGCCGGTTCTCCGGGTCATGGCGGAAGCCGGGACGGCGGAGGAATGTGAAAAGAATGTGGACGACATCATTTCCGCCATGGAGAAGAGCGGACATCTGCTGGAGGTGAGACACTGATGCTGACCATCAAGGATCTGTACGATCTGAGCCATACGCGGGCGGCGGACCTGCTGAACAGGCACAGGTACCCCTGGGAAGCGCTGGCGGAAATCAAGGAGCTGATCCTGGCGCTGGGGGCCGCCCTGCCCGGGGACGAGTTTGAGGAAGTCAGCGAGCATGTGTGGATCGCCCGGGACGCGGTGGTATATCCCAACAACTATATCGCCGGGCCCTGTATCATTGGGCACGAGACCGAGGTGCGCCCCGGCGCCTTCGTCCGGGGCAGCGCCCTGGTCGGGGACGGGTGCGTGGTGGGAAACAGCACGGAGCTGAAGAACGTGATCCTTTTTGACCGGGTGCAGGTGCCGCATTACAACTATGTGGGGGACAGCATCCTGGGCTACAGGAGCCATATGGGGGCGGGTTCCATCACCTCCAACGTGCGCAGCGACAAGAAGCTGATCACGGTCCACTGCGGGACGGAAAGCGTCGAAACGGGCCTGAAGAAGATCGGCGCCATGCTGGGGGACCGGGTGGAGGTGGGGTGCAACAGCGTCCTGAACCCGGGCACCGTCGTGGGGCGGGACAGCCAGATTTATCCCACCAGCTGTGTCCGGGGGACGGTACCGGCCCGGAGCATCTGGAAGAACAATGGCATGGTTGTTCCAAAAAACGACTGAGCGGAAGGGAATAAGTATTCAAAGGAGGATACGAATCATGAAGGTACTGATCGCGGAAAACGAACTGGACGCGGCCCGCAAGGGAGCGGACATCATTGAGGCTGTGGTTCGGGAAAAACCCGACTGCACGCTGGGACTGGCCACCGGCTCCAGCCCTGTGGGCATGTATCAGGAGCTGGCCAGACGGTATCGGGAAGAGGGACTGGACTTCAGCAGGATTCACAGCGTGAACCTGGACGAGTATGTGGGCCTGCCGGGTACACACGACCAGAGCTACCGGTATTTCATGAATACCAACCTGTTTGACCATATCAACATCGACAAGGCGAACACCTATGTGGCGAAGGGAACCGGCGATGTGGCGGCGAACCTGAAGGAATTCAACGATGTTCTGGACCGGACCGACATTGAGATCCAGGTCCTGGGCGTGGGCCCCGACGGGCACCTGGGCTTCAATGAGCCCGGAGCGTATCTGGTGGACGGAGCCCATGAGGAAACCCTGGAGGACAGCACCATCGAGGCCAACAAGCGGTTTTTCGCCAGCAAGGCGGATGTACCCACCCATGCGCTGACCATGGGGATGGGCAACATTATGCGGGCGAAGAAGCTGCTGATGATTGTGGGCGGCCATAAGAAGGACGCGATGGAGAAGCTGCTGCTCCAGGACCGGATTGATCCCCGGTGCCCGGCCACGTTCCTGCGCCTGCACAGGGACGCGACGGTCATTCTGACGAAGGCGCTGGCCGACGAGATCGGCTATAAGGGATAAGGGAACCGCCGCTCCGTTTCAAAGCCGGGCAGCAGGGACGCCCCGGTTCCGGGAAGGCGGGCGCGGGACGGAATTCCCCCGGAACGGAGACAGAAAGTACAGATCAAATGCAAAGGGACCGGCCGCCAAAGCGGCCGGTCCCTTCTGTTACGGCTGATCCTCCCCGGGAACCCAGGGGGCCAGGAAGCAGTTTACGTAATACTTCTTTCCTTTCACATGGCGGCCGTAGGTAAAGATTTTGCTTTCCTCCCCGCTGCGCTCCTCCTAGGGAACCAGGGTGATGTTCTTTTTCCGTTCGGCGGTGCTGTCGTAATCGTAGATGAACATGCGGACGGTGTTTTTCATGGCGCCCTCGATGCAGGTCAGCCGGTAGACTCCGCCGCCCCGGTCTTCCACGTCATAAACCAGCCCCACGTGGACGTACTTGTTGCTGCCCTCGCCGTAGAGCACCACATAGCCCCTCTGGGGAATGGAGGAGGTCCGGTGCATGTACAGGTATCCGGGCGTCATTTTGCCCGGGGAGGAAGCTTTGATATGGAAGATGGGGGAGGGGGCGCCGCCTTCCTCCGTCATGTCCTTGACTTCCTCCCGGGTCGCCTGGGGGATGTCCGCCTCCAGCATGCACCAGGTGACAAACCCCGCGCACCAGGAGTTCCGGCCCCATTCATAGTTGTTGAACCAGGTGGTGTACTTGTTTTTCTTCCCCTGATCCTTGCCGTTGACGGTGATCCACTCGTTATAGGCGACCTCCAGCAGGCGCTCAATGGCTTCCGGGGGATCCGCCACCTCCGTCCCGATCTCCAGGGGCGCGGGCGTGGGGGTGGCTTTGGCTTTTTGGGCCGCCATCGCGTTGGGCAGGAGAAAGAGGGAGGCCAGGATCAGCAGGATCAATACGGTTTTTTTCACGGCGACATCATCCTTTCGGCGTAACTGTTCAGTCCTTCAAGCACAGCGGCTGAGGTGTTTTCCTCCGGGGGCCTTGAGCCTCGCCGGTTCCCCCTTTACGGGTTCGAAACCGGTTCCGGATGGGTGTTCAGATAATCGAAGATATCATGGGCGATCAGGGCGGAGGTGGATCCGCCGGTTTCGCCATCCGGGATGTCCTCCACCAGCACGCAGAGGGCTACCGGCATCTCTGCCTGCGCGTTGAAGCCGGTAAACCAGCCGTAGCTGACGGTGCGTCCCTCCGCGGAGGAGACCGCGGTCCCGGTTTTGCCCCGTATATCCATGCCGGACACTCCGGCGGAGGCGCCGCTGCCTCCTTCCTGTACGGTGGCTTTCATCATGTCGCTGAGGGCGGAGGCGATTTCGGGGGTGCAAACCCTTCCCGCGTCGGCGGCGGAAAAACGCAGGACCGGGGTTCCGGCGCTGCTGGCGACCCGCAGCAGCAGCCGCGGCTCCGGCAGGACGCCCTCCCGGGCCACCGCGGCCGAAAGAAGGCAAAGGTGCATGGGCGTGACGGTGAGGGCGCTTTGACCGTATCCGGAGGCCGCCAGCGCCTCATTCGACTGACCGTCCTTCGGATAGGCGGAATTGTAGACCACCAGATCCCGGAACAGGAAGTTCCGGTTGAACCCGAACCGTTCCGCTTCCCGGCGCAGGGCCGTATCCCCCATTTCCAGGGCCAGGGAGGCATACACCGAATTGCAGGAGCGGAGGAACGCTTTTCGCAGGGTCAGGCTGCCGTGGGCAGTGCCCCCGAAGTCCCGGACCGTGAAGGACTCCGTCACCGGCAGCGCCCCGGTACAGACAAAATGCCGGGTCTGCGCATCTTTCAGCAGGTTCAGGGCCGCGGCGGTCGTGACGATCTTGAATGTGCTCCCCGGAGGCAGCAGCGCCTGGGTGGCGCGGTTGAAATAGGGGTGATCCAGCGCGCTCAGATCAGCCTCCTCCGCCGGATCGAAGGAGGGAAGGGAAATCAGGGCCAGCACCTCGCCCGTCCGGTAGTTCAGAACCACCGCCGCGCCGTTTTTTCCCCGGGTCAGGGGATGGGCGTCGAAGGCCTCGGGAATGGCTTTGGAAAGGCCCGCGTCCACCGTCAGGGTGATCTGATTGCCGCGCCGGGGCTCCTCCGGTTTCATCAGATGGGTCAGCGCATCCAGCAGGGACGAGGAGTATCCGTACAGATAGCCGGCGTGGAAGGTTTCCACAGCGTTGGCTACCATGTTCCCGGGGTCGCCTACCACGTGGACCATCGCTTTTCGGATGGCCGGATCCTCGGCATAGGTCCGCCCTTCCGTTCCCGCGGCCGCCAGCAGCAGACCGCTGCGGTCGGTGATGTCACCAGGGGTCACCTGCTGTTTCAGCGCCGCCAGCCGAGGGTTTGCCGCATAGGAAAACCATCTTCCCCCATACTGTGACACGGAGCGGAGCCCGTACACCCCGGCCAGGATCAGGAAGCCGGAGAGCAGCAGGGCCATGAGTTTAAACCGAAATCGCTGTTTTTTCAGTGAACATGCCTCCCGTTCCGAAGATTCAGTCTCCCATTTCCGGGCGCGGGCCGGAACAGCCGGAGCGGCCCCGCAATGCGCCTTTGGCTTTCATTTTTCCAGCCGGGCCAGATGCGCCTCTTCCCGCAGATCGTCTTCATTCAGGCTTTCGACCCCCTGGATGAGTCCCACCAGACACATGGCGGAAATCAGCGAAGTTCCCCCGTAGGAGACGAAGGGCATGGTCACCCCCGTCAGGGGGATCAGCTTCAGCACCCCTCCGATGATCACGAAGGTCTGCACCCCCAGGAGGGCGGTGGCCCCCATGGCAACCAGGCCGTGAATGCCCCGGCGGGCCTGCATGGCGATGAAAGCCCCCCGCAGGATCAGGGCCATGTACATCAGCAGCACGCAAATCCCGAAGATCAGGCCAAACTGTTCGCACAGGACGGCGAAGATAAAATCGGATTCGTATACCGGGATGGAGGTGGGGGATCCCAGCCCCAGCCCCGTGCCGAAGAAGCCGCCGCTGGCGATGGCCATGAGCCCCTGAATCAGCTGATAGCCGGCGTTTTCGTAGTCCGCCCAGGGGTTCAGCCAGATGGAAACCCGCCGGCGAACATGGGCAAAGTGCCGGTATCCGTAAACCGCCGCGCCCGCACCCGCGGCCAGGCCGGCCAGGGTCAGGGGCAGGCTGCCGGAGGCGGCCCAGAAAAGCAGCAGCCCCGTGGTAAAGTACAGCAGCCCGGTCCCCAGATCCTTCTGCAGCATCAGCAGCCCCAGGCACCCCGCCAGAAAGACCAGACCCGGCAGGGGACGCCGGCGGGCGAAGCAGAACGCCAGTACCAGTACCAGCGCAAGCTTCACCGCCTCGCTGGGCTGAAAAGACAGGGATCCGATGGACACCCAGTTGCGAGCGCCGTTGATTTCCTGCCCAAGCAATAGGGGGAGCGCCAGAAGTCCCAGCCCGCCCAGCATCAGCAGGGGGATCCACCTTTCCCAACGGCGGACGATGCGCACCGCGTAGATGCAGACAATCATGCAGAGAACGCCAATGCCGTAGGCGATGACCTGCTGGCGGGCATAAGCGGGGCGGGTATCATACAGCAGCAGAACCCCCAGGGCGCACAGGAAATTGGTCAGGGACAGCAGCAGCCGGTCCGCCGGAAACAGGTGGGGCAGCAGGCTGGTGCCCAGAAAAATGATCACCGGAACCGCCACTGCCAGGATCATGCCCAGCCGGTCCATGTCCCGCAGGGCCAGCAGCAGAAAACCCAGGAAATAAAACAGCATCACCGCCGCGGACAGGCGGCGGCCGGGGGTGCGCTTGCTTTTACTCACTCCAGTCCGCCTCCCATCGGTCGCTGCGCCGCGGACCCCGGGCAGGCGCCCCTGAGGGATCGGCCTGCGCAGAGGGATCGGCCTGCGGATTGAATGCGGGTTGGGTCATCGGGGGCGCCTCCCGGACGGGGAAAGGCGGCAGGGGAGCCGCCTGATCAAAGGGAGGAGGCGGGAAAGGCCCGCCCGCGGCCGGGCAGGCCGCAGGCTCCGGGTTTCCGGGGACAGGATCCGCCGCCGGAGAATCCGTTCCTCCGAATTCTGCCCGGGGATCCATCCCGGACAGAAGCCGCAGCCGCAGCAGGGCGGATCCCACCCGCAGAAAAGACCCATGGGTCATCGGAGCGTCGCCGTCCCTGCTCCTGCAGGTCAGACGGGTGTCGTTCACGAAGGCGTCGCAGCCGCTGAAGGGGCGCAGAATCAGCCCCTGCCCGGGCTGAAAGGAAAAGAAAAGATGCTGCCTCCTGATTCCGGGGGCGGCCAGCGTCACATCACAGGAGCGGACGGAGCCCAGCACTCCTTCCCAGGGGACGGGGATCACGGTTCCTTCCGGCAGGTCTCCCGCTTCCGACAGCAGAACGAATTCTCCCACAGTGCCCGCGTCCGGCAGGTTCCGGAGCCGGCGATGCTTTTCGGCCCTGTCGGCCAGGAGCCATCCGAAGGCCCGCAGAACAATCAGAACGCCCAAAAGGGTAAAGAGGTACCGCGCGGCCAGGGAAAGGACTTCGAACAAATCCGCCGACACGGAACCACCTCCTTCCAAAAACCGGGTTTCGTTTCTGATTATTCGGCCACGGATGACGTTTTTGCAGCCACGCCCGCATCGCGGCCGTGGGCAAAATCCGTCTCCTCCTTCACTGTGCCCCCAGCGCCTCCCGCAGGGTGGCCATATTCTGCCGCATGACGGTTTCGTAATAATCCAGAGGCACGTCGGCCTCCGGCCCGGTGACCACCGGATCCAGCGTATAAACCGGAGCGCCGGTTTCGGCCGCAAGCGCCCGGGCGGACAGATCCTCGTACTGAGGCTCTACAAAAAGCGGCGGGTTCCCCAGCGCCCGGATCACCTCCGTCAGGCGGGCCAGTTGGGCAGGCGTCAGCGTTTCGCCGGGCTCCCGCTTCACTACGGCCGCCACGTGAAGATCATAGGCGGCGGCGAAGTACGGAAACGCCTCGTGGAAGGTGACGATGTCCCGGGAGGAGAGGTTGGAAAGCCCATCCCGCAGCTCCAGATCAAGGGCCTCCAGCCGCGCGGAGAGTTCCGCTCCGTTGCGGCGGATGGTTTCCGCCGCGGCGGGAAAACGCTCCGCCATGGCGGCCGTCATGTTTTCCGCCATGCGGGCGGCGTTGGCCGCGCTGAGCCAGATATGCGCGTTGACTTCTTCTTCCTCCTCTTCCGCCCCGCTTTCCCCGATGGAAAGCGCGTCCGTCCCGGCCAGCAGGGGAATGCCCTGGGAGGCTTCCGCCACAGGCAGTTCCGGAAAGGCATCGTATACCATCCCCAGGTAGGATTCCATCCCTGCCCCGTTCACCAGGAAAAGGTCCGCCTCCGCCAGAACTTTCATGTCCGCGGTCTGCAGCTGATAATCGTGCAGGCAGCCGGTATCCGGGGCCGCCAGGTTTCTCACTTCCAGGCCCTCCACGCCATCGGCCAGATTCAGCGCCAGCAGCCAGATGGGGTAAAAGCTGGTCACCACCACCTCTCCTGCCGCGAAAGAGGGAAGCAGGAGAACGGCCAGCAGCAGCGCAAGGATTTTTCGAATCATCAAAAAGAGTCTCCTTCCAGATCGTGTCCCGGTCCTTCCGGCCAGAGCGCCGGGGACCTGTTTTCCCGTACGGCCCGGGAGAGGAACCGCCTAATCCTTATCCAGATACTGCTCCAGGTTTTCCGGCCAAAGAGCCGGGGAGATGTTTTCCCGTACGGCCCGGGAGAGGACCCGGCGCTCCTGCCCGGGCAGGAAGTCGGAATACACCGTCAGCAGCGCGAACATGGCGGACCAGGAACCGGTTTCCATGAACCACGTCCGCAGCCGTTCATAGTCGACGGACCAGGGCTTCAGGGAAGCAAAAAGCGGAAAGAGCATCTGATCCGCCCAGAGAGGCAAATCCGCCAGCCGCACCCGGCGGCGGATGCCGTCGTCCCCCAGAAAGGACATACCGGGCCCCGCCCGGTCATAGAGCGCGTTAAAGAGATAATCCTCCATGCGGCCCGCCATGTCGGAAAAGGTGTCCTTCCCTGGCCGGTAACCGTTCAGAAGACCGCAAACCCCCTGAAGCAGGGCTTCATCCTTCTCGAGGGTTCCGCCGAAACAGCGGCGCAGGGTTTCCCGTACCAGCTCGGCCTGAACCATGGCCAGCCCTCCCTTTCCTTTTTCCGGCGGTGAATTCCGCCTCTTCCTCCATCGGGGGCATTTTACCACATTTGACAGGGAAAGAACAGCAGATCGGGGGATTTTATTACTTTTTTTTGCAAATTGTAACAAAACAAATTTCTGAAGCGGGAAAAGGGCATGTACAGGATGGGAAAAACGGAAAATGTTGTGGTGAACTTTTACCTCAGCCCCAAAACACGGAGGATAAAACGGGGGAAATCTAACAAATTTCGAAAAAGAATCCACAGGTTGGAAAGCTTGAAATTTCAGGGATTATTTGCTATGATTGTTCGGCCGGATGGGAAAGTGAAGTTTTCCACAGCCCGGTTATCCACAGGCCGGGCCGTGTTCAGGTTCGCCCTTTTTGGGTTTAGGCGCACAGCGCTCCAGGCGGGGAGCGGGCGAAGCGTTCAGCATATGGACAGACTGTGCAGAAGAAAGTGATTAAAGGATGAGTATGACGGATGGATATGGAGACATTATGGGCGGGAACCTGTGACCTGCTGCAGCAGGAAATCTCGGCGATCTCCTATAATACCTGGATCGGCGACAATCTTTCGCCCATCAAGCTGGAAAACGACTGTCTCCTCCTGCGGGTCAGGATGGAGACGATGCGGGCCTTCGTGGTGAAGCAGTATCAGCAGCTCATTGACCGATGCCTGGTCCGCGCGGCCAACCGGCCCATGCGGGCGGAGCTGCTGATTCAGGCGGAGGCGGACGAACGGCTTTCCCCCGCCGGACAGGCGGGGAAGGAAGAAGCCCCGAAGCTGAACCCCAAGTATACTTTTGAGCGGTTCGTGGTGGGGGATGCGAACCGCTTTGCCCACGCCGCCGCCCTGGCGGTGGCCGAGAACCCGGCGGAAGCCTATAATCCGCTCTTTATTTACGGGGGCGTGGGTCTGGGCAAGACCCATCTGATGCAGGCCATCGGGCATTATACCCGCGAACGGAACCCGGAAGCTCATGTGCTGTACATGACCAGCGAAACCTTCACCAACGAGCTGATCAATGCGATCGCCCAGAAAAAAACATTTGATTTCAGGGACCGGATTCGCAAAGTGGATATCCTCATGATCGACGATATCCAGTTTATCGCCGGCCGGGAAAGCACCCAGCAGGAGTTTTTCAATGCGTTTAACGAGCTGCATGACGCGGGCAAGCAGATCATTCTGACCAGCGATAAGCCCCCCAAAGAGATTCAGCGGCTGGAAGAGCGGCTTTGCAGCAGGTTCGAATGGGGGCTGGTCGCGGATATTCAGCGGCCGGACGCCGAAACCCGGCTGGCGATCCTGCGGGATAAAGCCCGGCGCGACAATCTGCTGATTCCCGATGAGGTGCTCCAGCTGATTGCGGAAAAGATTGAAAACAACGTCCGGGAGCTGGAAGGCGCCCTGAATAAGCTGGTGGCCCAGGCTGATCTGACAGGCCAGCCCATCTCGGTGGAGATGTGCCAGGTGGCCCTGCGCGATCTGTTCGAGCAGCGGCAGCGCAGGCAGATTACGCCGGAGCTGGTGATGCGCACGGTCAGCGATTATTACGGCACCAGCATGGGCGAGCTGATCAGTGCCACCCGGCGGCGGGAAATAACCGTTCCCCGCCAGATCGCCATGTATCTGGTCCGGGAGATCATCGGAATGAGCCTTCCTCAGATCGGAAGGGTCTTTGGCGACCGGGATCATACGACGGTGCTTCACAGCTGCAAGAGTGTGGAACAGAATATGAAGAACAACCCCACCATGAAAAGCGTGGTGGACGATCTTCAGCGAATGGTCCGAAACAGCCAGTAAGGGTAACTGTTCAGCCCCGCAAGCGCAGCCGGAGGTGTTTCCCTCCGGGGGCCTTGAGTCTTGCCGGGAACCTCCCCCGGAATCCTTTCGTTTTTCATCGCGGGCCCCATTCGGGGCCCGTTTTTCTGAAGATCCGGACCAGTTTTGCCAGCAGGAAAAACCGACGGGCCGGAACGGCCGGCGCATGGACGAACGGATTTTGCCCCTTGTCAACTTCCGGGTTTCATCATATAATAAGCCTACCCAATATTTCTCGAGAAAGGCGGCGGTGCACTATGACGGTTATGGAAAACTATGAGCTTTGGCTGAAGGATTTTGCGGGGGACGCGGAGACTGTGGCCGAGCTGGAAAGCATCCGGAATGACGAAAAGGAAATCGAAGACCGGTTTTATACGGAGCTGAGCTTCGGCACCGCGGGAATGCGGGGCGTCCTCGGGGCCGGAATGAACCGCATGAATAAGTACAATGTGCGGCGGGCGACGAAGGGTCTGGCCGGATATCTGAACCAGGATCCGGAAAACGCGAAGCGGGGCGTCGCCATCGGGTACGACAGCCGAATCTGCAGCGCGGAATTCGCGAAGGATACGGCGCTGGTGCTGTGCGCCGAGGGGGTGCCCGCATACCTGTTTGACGCGCTGCGGCCCGTGCCGCTGCTGAGTTACGCGGTGCGGCATCTCAACGCGGCGGCGGGCATCGTCATCACAGCCAGCCACAATCCGCCCCAGTATAACGGATATAAGGTATACGGAGAGGACGGCGCCCAGGTGGGGCCGGAGGCCGCGGAGGGCATCACGAAGGTGATCCGGGCTACGAAGTATACCGACTGCCGGCTGATGGACGAACAGGAAGCCCTGGACAAGGGGCTGCTGAAGATCATCGGCGATAAGGAAATTGACGACGACTACATGGCCGAGGAAAAGACCTTGGTGGTGCAGCCGGAGATGCTGGCCCGGGTGGGCAAGAAGCTGAGCATCGTATACACGCCCCTGCACGGGAGCGGCAATGTGCCGGTGCGGCGCGTGCTCAAGGAGCTGGGCATCGAGAAGCTGGCGGTGGTCACCGAGCAGGAAAAGCCCGACGGTCATTTTTCCACCCTGACCTGCGCTCCCAATCCGGAAAACCCGGAAGCCTTCACCCTGGCCTTCCAGCTGGCGGAGAAGGTGGGCGCCACGGTGATTTTCGCCACCGACCCGGACTGCGACCGCCTGGGCGTGGCCGTGAAGGACGGGCAGGGCGAATGGCACCTGCTGACGGGGAACCAGATCGGATGCGTGCTGCTGCACTACATCCTGAGCACGAAGAAGCGGATGGGAACCCTGCCGGCGAACGCGGCAGCCTGCAAGAGCATTGTGTCCACCTCCCTGGCGAACCGGATCTGCGAAAGCTACGGGGTCAAAATGTTCGAAGTGCTGACGGGCTTCAAGTTCATCGGCGAAAAGATTCAGCAGTTCCAGGATTCCGGGGAGTATACCTTCCAGTTTGGCTTTGAGGAGAGCTACGGCTTCCTGAGCAGTACCTTCGTGCGGGACAAGGACGGCGTCAACGCCAGCCTGCTGGTGACGGAGGTGGCGGCCGCCTGCGAAGAGGAAGGCATCACGCTGTATGACCGGATGGAGCAGATCTTCCGTGAATACGGGTATTATGTGGAGAAGGTGGTTTCCACCACCCTGCCGGGAAAGGACGGCCTGACCCGGATGAAAGAAATCATGGCGGGGCTGCAGGACAATCCGCCCACGGACATCGGCGGCATGAAGGTGACCGCGGTGCGGGACTACAAGAAGGGCGTACGGACCGCCGGCGGCGTCACGGAGCCGACCGGGCTGCCGGCCTCCGATGTGCTGTACTTTGAGCTGGAAGGCGGGTGCTGGGTGTGCGTACGGCCCAGCGGCACCGAGCCGAAGATCAAGCTGTATGTGAACACCAACGCGAAGGATCGGGCGGAAGCGCAGAAGCTGAACGAAAAGCTGTGCGAAGCCAGCCAGGCGCTGATGAAATAAGCCAGAGGAAGAGGCCCGGCCCCGATTCGGGGCCGGGCGATCTGTGAATCTTTTCAGTCCGGGAGGGGTGCGCTTTGTTTGGAAGACTGATGAACAACTATTACTACGGCAAAAGCGGGAAGGGCGATTTCAAGAAGGACGATCTGCCGGAGAACCGGTGGGAGCTCTTCTGGGATACGCTGCGGACCCGGCTGAGCGGGCTTTGCCGGCTGAATCTGATGTATGCCGTGGTATGGCTGCCGGCCATCATCATCCTGATGATGACCCTGATGAGCGGGATTTCCAATCTGAACAGCATCCTGGCGGCAAAGGACGGGACACTGAAGGCCCAGTTTGAGGAAACGGCCGGACAGGAGGACGCGATCACCTTTACGGACGAGCAGATCGCCGAACTGGCGGCGGTGAATCCGGCGGATTTCGTACAGAGCATGGTGTATACCCTGCTGCTGCTGCTGATTCCCGCTGTCGCCATTACAGGGCCCTGCACCGCGGGAGTCGCTTACGTCGTCCGCAACTGGGCCCGGGACGAGCATGCCTTCATCTGTAGCGACTTTAAGGACGCGGTCAAGGAAAACTGGAAGCAGGCGCTGCTGACGTCGGCGATTACGTCGGTGATGCCCATGCTGATGTATGTTGGATGGCGGTTTTACGGGCAGATGGCCGCGAATCAGGTGATCATGATCCTTCCCCAGATTCTGGTCATCATGGTGGGCGTGATCTGGGCGCTGTGCGTTACCTATATGTATCCGCTGATGGTCACCTACCGGCTGAAGTATCGGGATCTGATCCGGAACAGCCTGCTGCTGGGGGTGGCGCGGCTCCCCATGAGCATCGGGGTCCGTCTGCTTCACTGCGTACCGGTGCTGATCGGATTCCTGCTTTGCTACCTGTGGAATCCGATGTACGGAATCATGATTACGGCCGCCTATTACATTCTGATCGGGTTCAGCCTGAGCCGCTTCGTCACGGCCAGCTATACCAACGGCGTGTTTGACAAGTATCTGAACAGCCGGATCGAAGGGGCGAAGGTCAATCAGGGCCTGCGGCAGCCGGACGATGATGAGGACGAAGAGGACGACGAGGACGAGGACGAAAAAATGGACGGGGCGCCGGAAGCCTGAGAAGCCCGGAGGATCCCGCCGGAGGAAAAACAGTGTATCAGGATTTTGCGGAGATCTATGACCGGTTGATGGAAAACGTAAATTATGACAGCTGGGCGGACTATTATGTTCGCCTGCTGTCCATTTATGGGGTTCGGGAAGGGAAAATATGCGAGTGCGCCTGCGGAACGGGAAATCTGACCATTCCCCTGCAGCGGTCCGGATTTCAGATGACGGGAGCGGATCTGAGCCAGGAGATGCTCTGGCAGGCAGCCCAGAAGGCCCGGAAGCGGGGGATGGCCATCCCTTTCGTGAAGCAGGACATGCGGGCCCTGAACCTGCACCGGCCCATGGACGCGGTGATTGCGACCTGCGACGGGGTGAACTATCTTTTGACCGACGAGGATCTCAAGAGCTTCCTGCGGGCGGCCTGGCGGGCGATCCGGCCCGGCGGGGCGCTGATTTTCGATGTGTCCACGCCGCATAAACTGCGGGACCGGCTGTGCGCGGGGATCATCTGTGAGGATATGGACGACATGACCTATTTCTGGCAGAATACCTGGAACAGCCGGACCCGGACGGTGGACATGGAGCTCTGTTTCTTTCTTCAGGAAAAGGACGGGCGGTACCGGAGGATGGAGGAGAGCCAGAAGCAGCGGGCCTGGGAGGCGCAGGAACTGAAGAACATGCTTTTGCAAACCGGATTCCGGGGCGTGTGCATGTACGGGGACGGGAACCTGAACCCGGCGAAGGACAGCGATGCCCGTTGGCATATTTGCGCTGTAAGACCGGCGGAGGAGGCACTGTAAAATCACGATGAACGGGAAAAAGGACGAGCTTTTGCAGATAGACCTGGGGGATGGACAGGCGAGGGTATTGCTTTGCTCCACCACCGATACGGTTCAGAAATGCGCCGATATCCACGGGGCCAGCACGGTTTGCGCGGCGGCGATGGGGCGGCTTCTGACCGGAGCGGCCATGATGGGTATCATGATGAAGGGGGACGAGGAATCCGTCACCGTGACCTTCAAAGGGGACGGTCCGATCGGGACGCTGATGGCGGTGGCGGATCACGGGGACGTCCGGGGATACGCGGACGATCCGACGGTGAACCTGCCCCTTCGGGCGGACGGCAAGCTGGACGTCGGCGGCGCCGTGGGACACAGCGGACGGATGACCGTGATCCGGGATCTGGGAAACGGTAAGCAGTACGTGGGCCAGAGCGAGATTGTCAGCGGGGAGATCGCCATGGATTTTGCCCATTACTTCGCCGTTTCCGAACAGTCTCCCAGCCTGGTGGCGCTGGGGGTCCGACTGCATGAGGGAACCGTTTTGCAGGCGGGCGGCATCCTGATCCAGCCCCTGCCGGGATGCCGGGAGGAGACGATCGAACAGCTGGAGCTGCGCAGTCCCTTCTTCGCGGATATCAGCCGGGAGCTGACCTTCGACACGCTGGACCGGCTGACGGAGGACTGGTTCCGGGGCATGAACCCCCGAATCCTGGAGCGGACGGACATCCGGTATCGGTGCACCTGCAGCCGGGAGCGGATGGAGAAGGCGTTGATTTCCCTGGGACGAAAAGACCTGCAGAGCCTGATCGATGAGGATCAGGGGGCGGAGCTGAGCTGCCATTTCTGTCACCGGAAGCATTTCTTTACCACGGAGGAGCTCAGGGAGATGCTGGAGAAGGCGGAACGGAAGGGGAGCGGGGAGGAAAAAGACCATGATGAAGATGCCGATTATCAACTTTGATGAACATTTCGCGGATTTTATGTCCCAGTGGATGAAAGATCACGGGAGCGAATACGCGAATTATGACGCCATGGAGGCCGATCTGCCCCGGGTATATATGATGTTCCTGAATACAAGGGCTAAATGGCTGGGAAGCCTGACGCCGGGATCCTATTTTACCCAGTTCGAAGATCCGAAGGTGCTGGTGGACTGGATGAATGCCTACTGCCAGGAGGGCGTGCCGGTGCCGGATCTGCTGACCGAACAGATCCAGTTCGTAGGGAAACCCTGCGAAAAACGGCTGGTGGCGCTTTTGAAGGATCCGGAAGCCGGGGAAGAGGCGAAGATGCTGGCCATCGGCCTCCTGCGGGATCTGGGAAGCACCCAGCCAAAGATGCTGTATATCGGCTGGCAGCTGGACCGGGCGGAAAAGGACGAGATGCGGGATTACGCCCTGGAGAGCCTCAGGGAGATGGGGGAGAGCGTGATTCAGCCCATCCTGCAGGAATTCGATCACGCCAATGCCGTGGGGCAGGAAGCGCTGATGGACGTGCTGGCCCAGTATCCTGGGAACGAGCAGATCTTTCAGATCGGCCTGCGTCTTTTCCGGGAGAGGCCGGAGAAACGGGCGCTCTTTGCGGGATACCTGGCAAAGATCGGGGATGATCGGGCCGTCCCGGCGCTGATTGAAGTGGCGAAAGATCCCCGGGTCAATTACCTGACGTTTATCGAGCTGCGCAACGCGATCGAGGCGCTGGGAGGCACCTGCCCGGAACGGGAATACGAGGATGATCCCGAATATGAAGCCCTGCGGGGGCTGGACATGAATTAAGGATCGGAACGGAAAGATGCTTTGTAAACAGTGCGGATATTACGCGGAGGACGATGCTGTCGTCTGCCCGGCGTGCGGGGCTACGCTGGCCGTCGCCGCGGATGAATCCGGCGGCGCGGAATCGATCCGGCAGGGCAGAAGGGCCCGGGAGGCGATCCGGAACCGTCCGCTGCAGCGGCAGCAGGAGGAGATCCGCCGCCGGCGGCGCAGCGGCGCCAGCCGGGCCACGATTCCCCTTCCGCCCGTGAAGGATACCCGGGAGGAGGCGGAGATGGCTTTCGACGATCCCCGGGTGGTCATGGAAAGCGGCGTCGGGGACGGAAAGGACGAGGAACGGAAAAAGGACGCGGTCGAACGCTTTTCCCAGGACGTCTATTCGGATGAAGCCGCCCGGGAGGCGCAGGCGGCAGCGTACGCGGCAACCCACGCGCCCGGGCAGAACCGGAAGATGGTCAACTGGTTTAAGGTCGGGCTGGCGGTCTTTATCGGGGTGCTGTTTTTCTTTGCCGGAGGGTATTTCTTCCTGAAGCGGACGGAAACGGGGCAGGAGCTGATGGCCCGTCTGGGCCAGGAGGCATCCTCCACCGCGCTTTGGGCGGTTGGGGAGCAGCTGCTGGATCAGGGAGATATCGGCCGGGCGATTCTGCAGTTCGAGAAGGCCAGGATTCAGGATGAGGAAAACGGCACCGTAGACGTGGACGGCCTGCTGCTTCTGGGCAGCGCTTATGAGGCGGACGGACGGGTGGAGGACGCGGCCAGCCTGTATGAAGAGATTTACATGGAAACCCCCAGCCGCTCTGAGGCGTATGTGAATCATATCCGCATTCTGATGGGCAGCGACACTCCCGGGGATAAGGCCAGAGCCAGTGAATTAATGAAGCTGGTCTATGAAAAGACGGGGGACGAGTCCTTCCTGACCCAGCGGACGGACATGGTGCCCGCCCCGCCGGAGGTGGATCTGACCGCGGGATATTACGACAGCAAGAAGTACATTGCCATTACATCCTATCAGGGGTTTGACGTATATTATACCTTCGACGAGAACGCGGAGCTGCCCGCCGGCGGGACGCTGTATACGGAGCGGGTGTTCTTGGATGAAGGAATTCATACGCTGCGGGCCGTGGCGGTCAGCGGCGAACTGGTATCCGATGAACTGCACGGCACGTACCGGATCATCATGCCTTCGCCCCAGACGCCCAGGGCGTCGCTGGCGCCTGCCACCTACAAGAGCAGGCAGCGGGTGCGGCTGCGCCCGGGGGTGGATAACGAGAATGACGACGATATTATCATTTATTATACGGTTGACGGATCCTCGCCGGACGCAGACAGCCCCATTTACGACGGGGAAGCCATCTGGCTGCCGGGAGGCTGGGTCACGCTGAAGGCGGTGGCGGTGAACAAGTACAGGAAGGTCTCCAATATGCTGGAAGTCCTGTACAAGATTGAGATTCCCGAGCCGCTGAGGGGATACAATTCCGAGCAGGACGCGTCGAAGAGCTTTACCCTTTACGGAACGAAGATGATTGAGTTTCAGCAGGCCTTCGGCGAGGGAACCCTGGCCGGAGAGGTTCAGGTCGAGAACCTGGATACGGAATGCAGGCGGTATGACTATGCCTGGGGATACGCCATCATGAGCCGGACCAACAGCGGATGGCTGCTGGCGGAGGTCTATACCACGGAAAAAACGCCCTTTGCAGGCCCCCGGGGGACCGGCGTGGGGGACAGCGAAAGCTTCGTCGTCAGCAAATTCCGGGATATGGGGCAGGTCGAAAGCGCCAGCGGCAACCGGGGCCTGTATTCCAGCAAGGATGGCACCGGGAAGATCTGGGTTCAGGAGGACGGAGGGAAGATCATCCGGTACAGGACGTATACCCCCGACGGAAGCCACTGGTGGCAGCTGGAATACAGAACGAACCGGAACGGAATCGTCACGTCCATGGATTACCGGTATGAGCCCTGAGTTCCGCTCCCTTTTCGCGGATCGCGGACTTGAGCCTTGACGCCCGGGATTGTTCCCCGGCATAAATGGAAACAGAAAGGAATCGGGATGAAACCCAGACTGCTGCTGCACTGCTGCTGCGCGCCCTGCTCTTCCGCGACGCTGGAGCGGCTTCAGGAAAGCTATGATACGGATATCTACTACTACAATCCCAACATCGAGCCGGAAGCGGAATTCCGGAAAAGGGCGGGGGAGGAGGAACGGTTTGTCCGGGCTTTCCGGCCGGACGGAGGCGTGCGGGTGATGGTGGCGGAATATGACCACGAAGCCTTCGAAACCATTGCCAGGGGCCGCGAAAGCCTGCCGGAGCGGGGCGAAAGATGCTATCTGTGCTATGAGCTGCGAATGCGGAAGACGGCGGAATACGCAAAGGCCAAGGGGTATGACTGCTTTACCACCTCCCTGTCCGTCAGCCCCTATAAGGTGTCCCGTTGGATCAATGAAATCGGGGAAAGGCTGGCGGGGGAGTATAGGATCGGCTTCGTGCACAGCGACTTTAAAAAGCAAAATGGGTATGCCCGCTCCATCGAACTGTCAAAGGAATACGGACTGTACCGGCAGGATTGGTGCGGATGCGTCTATTCCCGGCAGGAACGGGAGCGCAAAATCGCGCAGCGGGAAGCGGAGAAGGAAAAAACCGAAAAGCCAGAGAAGCCCGCGGAATGAAAACCGGAAAAACCCCGGCGCCTCGAAGCGCCGGGGTTTTTGAACCCTGTTTTGGAACGCGTCCCGGAATCTGCATCACATGTGCTGCCGGTGTCCCGTTCCGAGCTTATCGCAGATGAGCCGGATCAGTCGTCGCCGCTGGTTTTGCCGGTGATCTCCAGGATTCGGATAAACAGGTTAGCCAGATCCATGTAGATGTCCAGGGCGGAGGCGATCGCGTTTTTCATCGTCCGGGGATACTGCTGGGAGCGGTAAATGTCATAGCCCAGATAGAGGCTGAAGAGGCCCGCGGCGATCCAGCTGGTCACCACCTGGGGCACCCGGAAAATCAGCAGCAGCGCCTCGCAGAGAATCAGCCCCAGAAGCACCGAAAAGAGAGCGCCGCCCAGCTTTTCGAAAAGGTTCGGGAAGGTAACGACCGTGGCCAGCATGGCAACGGCGATCAGCAGGGTATACAGGAAAGCCTGGGTCACGGCGAAGGAGTTGATGCCGCCGTAGGATTCCACCATCGTGGAGATGACGAGGCCGAAGGGAACCACCGCCAGGTTATACCCCAGGAAGCTGACCAGGGGGTTCTTGGCCTTCATCGTCAGGAGGATGCCCCCGATGGCCAGGACGAAATAGCCGATGAGGAAAACCAGGGGATTCATATTCGGGAAAATGTTGGTATAGCTGCCGACGTTCCGGCACAGCAGGTAGTTGA
>JAFWES010000037.1 GCA_017512805.1 Clostridia bacterium | reverse complement strand
CTTCAAAAAAATCACCCTTTTCTATTATACCATAAACATACGACACATACAACACTAAAACGAGAAAAATTTGACAAAAAAATAAAGGCTTTTCAAGGCCTTCGGGGCTTTTTTGCTTCCTGTAAGTGTTAAACTCCCGTTCCGGGGTTTTTTTTCGCTTCGCGGGTTGATATTCGGCCAGAAAACGCATATAATAAGGATATGGGAACAGGCTTCGCCGGAACGGTGAGGTTTGTTTGTGTATCTCTGCTATCAGGAATCCGCATTTTTTTGCCTGGGCGGGAGGCCTTTGGGCGGAACGGACGGATGAACACAGGATAGGCCGGAGTAAGGGAGATCCGCCAGCGGGGAAGGATCCCCGAGCGGGCGAGAGGAGCACAGATGGTGGACGAACGGCGGGTTATGGGGGCGGAACGGGAAAAACGGCGCATTCTGATCATCGAGGATGAATTGCTGAACCTGGAAATGCTGCGCATGATGCTTTCGGAGAAATACCGGATCGAAGCCGCGCAGACCGGGAAGGAAGCGCTGCGGAAGCTGGCGGAGGAGGCGGACTCGCTCAGCCTGGTTCTGCTGGATCTGAACCTGCCGGATATGAAGGGGATCGATATCCTGCGGCGGATGAAGCGCAGCACGCTGACGGCGCTGCTGCCGGTCATCGTCATGACGGCGGATCAGGAAGCGGAAGTAGAATGCCTGACCCTGGGCGCCATTGACTTCATTTCCAAGCCCTATCCCCCGCCGGAAGTGGTCCGGGCCCGGATCTGGCGGACGATTCAGCTGTCCGAGGATCAGGACGTGATCAGCTGGACGGAGCGGGATCAGCTGACGGGCCTGTACAACCGGAGCTATTTTTACCACTATGCCGGCCGGTTCGATACCTTTTACGCCGACGTGCGGACGGACGCCATCGTGCTGAACATCAGCCATTTTCACCTGATCAACGAGCGGTACGGGCGGGCCTACGGGGACGAGGTACTGCGGAAGATCGGCGCGGAAGTCCGGAAGCTGGTGGAGGAAAAGGGCGGAAACGCTTGCCGGCTGGAGGGGGATACCTTTCTGATTTACTGTCCCCATATCGGGGATTACAAGGAGCTGCTGAACCGCTTCACCACGGCGCTGGATCCGGACGGCTATTTCCGGCTGCGGATGGGGGTATACGCCAACACGGACCGGGGGCTTGAGCTGGAGCGGCGGTTTGACCGGGCGAAGCTGGCCATGAACAGCGTCAGGAACTACGGCAAGTCCGTTGCGATCTACGACGAAGCGCTGCACGAGCGGGAAACCCTGAACGAGGCCCTGCTGGACGGGTTCCGGGCGGCGATCCGGGAAAAACAGTTCCGGGTGTATTTCCAGCCCAAGTTTGACGTGCGGCAAGGGGAGCCCGCCCTGAACAGCGCCGAGGCGCTGGTGCGGTGGAAGCATCCGGAGATGGGCATGGTTAACCCCGGGATCTTCGTTCCCCTGTTTGAGGAAAACGGCCTCATCGGAGAGCTGGATGAATATGTCTGGCGGGAGACGGCGGCGAAGATCCGGGATTGGAAGCGGCGGCTGGGCCGGTCCATTCCGGTATCGGTGAACGTATCCCGGGTGGATCTGAGCGATCCCGAGCTGCCTGAAAAGATGCGGGGGATCGCGGCGGAAAACGGGCTGGAACGGGGGGAAATGCACCTGGAGATTACCGAATCCGCCTATACGGAGAATTCGGATCAGATCATCCGGGCGGTGAACCGGCTGCGGGACGACGGATTCCCGATCGAGATGGATGATTTCGGCAGCGGATATTCCTCCCTGAATATGATCACATCCCTGCCCATCGATACCCTGAAGCTGGATATGCAGTTCGTGCGGACGGCATTCGGGGAGCGGAAGGATACCCGGCTGCTGGAAGGGGTGATCGGGCTGGCCAAATCCCTGGAGCTGCCCATCATTGCCGAGGGCGTGGAGACGGCGGAGCAGATGCAGACCCTCAAGGCCATGGGCTGCGACATCATTCAGGGATATTACTTCTCCCGACCGCTGCCGGTGGAGGAGTTTGAGGCCTTCGTGCTGCGCTTGCGGGACTGAACAGTTACGTTTCCTTTTCCTTGCATCCGTCGGCCGGCGGTGTTAAAATGAAGGGAGGTTCCGTTCCCCATGCTGGAGGAACTGTTATCAAACCGGATACTGGGCTGCTGTCTGGTCGCATGGGTATCCGCCCAGGTGGCCAAGACGATCGTTGACGGAATCCGGCACAGGGGCTGGAGCCTGCGGACGTTCTTTTCCGGGTCCGGAGGAATGCCATCCTCCCATACGGCGTTTTCGGCGGCGCTGGCCACGATGGTCGGGATGCAGGACGGGTTCCAGTCCTCGTCCTTTGCCATCTGCTTCGTGTTCCTGTTCGTGGTGATGACCGACGCCATCGGCGTCCGGCGGGAAACCGGCCGGCAGGGAAGCGCCATCAACATTCTGATGGACTGGTTCGTCATGGAAAACGAGGGCGAGTCCGAAGGAAAGGATCTGAAGGAGCGGATGGGCCATTCTCCGCTGGAGGTATTTGTGGGACTGCTCTGGGGCGTGGGATGCGCCCTGCTGTACGGAAAATGATGGAAAAAGAGAGGCTGCGCTTTCGCGGAGGGGACGCGGTGGCCATCGGGGCAGTGATCCTGGCCGCGCTGGCGATGCTGATCTTCTTTGTGACGGGGCAGACGGGCGACGGCCCCCGGGTGGCGCGGGTTTACGCGGACGGGGCGCTGATCCGGGAAATGCCCCTGGACCGGGACGGGGACTATACGGTCGACGGAGCGTACCGGAACCGGGTGGAGGTCCGGGAGGGCAGAGTTGCCATTACCGAGAGCACCTGCCCCGGGGAAGACTGTGTGCACTCCGGATGGATCAGCCGGCCGGGCCGATCGGTGGTGTGCCTGCCCAACCGGGTGGAAGTCCGGGTGGAAGGGGCCGCCGGGGCGGGGGACGTGGACGCGGTGGTCCGGTAAAGGAGCGGCCCTTTGAAAACAAAGCAACTGACAACCATGGCCCTGCTGACGGCGCTGGCGCTGGTTCTGAGCCGGGTGGAGCGGCTGATCCCCCTGGAGCTGATCATCCCCCTGCCGGGGGTGAAGCTGGGGCTGGCCAATACGGTCACCCTTTTTGCGCTGTACCGGCTGAGCCTGCCGGCCGCGGCCCTGATTCTGACCGCCCGGTGCCTGATGGGGGCGCTGTTCAGCGGGAACGTGACGGCGCTGGCCTTTTCCCTGACGGGAGGATTGCTGTCCATGCTGGCCATGGCGGCGGCGAAACGCTGCCCCCATCTGAGCGTATGGGGGGTCAGCGTTCTGGGAGCCGCGGGCCACAATCTGGGGCAGATTCTGGCGGCCTCGCTGCTCATGCATTCTCCCGGCGTGGCCGGCTACCTGCCCTATCTGCTTCTGATCGGGACGGTATGCGGGTGCGCCACGGCGGCGGTGGCCGCGGGGGTGCTCCGGGGGCTCCGGAAGCAGGGATAGAGAAGGACGGCGAAGAATGAGGGGAAGAACAGGACGAGTCCGGCGGACGGCGATGCTGGCCGCGCTGATGCTGGCCGGGGTGCTGCTGAGCGGATGCCAGGGGAAGCGGATGACCCGATATCAGGCCACGCTGCTGGATCTGTTTGATACCGTCACCAGCATCACCGGATACGCGGAGAGCGAAGAGCGCTTCCGGGAGACGGTGGGCCGGATTGAGGCGGAGATGACGGCGTATGACCACCTGTACGATATTTACAGGGAGTATCCGGATCTGGTCAATCTCTGCACCGTGAACCGCCGCCCGGGGGAGACCCTGGAGGTGGACCGGCGGATTGTGGAGCTGCTGGTATTTGCCCGGGAGATCGACGAAAAGAGCGGACACCGGACCGACGCCATGCTGGGCAGCGTGCTTCGCCTGTGGCATGACGCCCGGGAGGCGGGGAACGCGGATCCGGAGCACGCCGCGGTGCCCGGGGAAGAGGCCCTGCGGGACGCGGCGGAACACGCGGGATTCCGGTATCTGGAACTGGACGAGGAGAAGGGGACAGTCCGCCTGACCGATGAAGGGGCCCGGCTGGACGTGGGCGCGCTGGCGAAGGGGTTCGCGGTGGCGAGGATCGCCGAGGGGCTGCCGGAAGGATTTTTGCTCAGCGTCGGCGGCAATGTCGCGGCCACCGGGGCCAAGCCCGACGGGGCCGCGTGGATCATCGGGGTTCAGGATCCCGACGGCGGCGAAGGATATCTGCACAGGCTGAGCCTGCAAAAGGGCGCGGTGGTCACCAGCGGGGACTACCAGCGGTTCTATGTGGCGGAGGGAAAGACCTGGCACCACATCATCGATCCCGAAACCCTGATGCCGGGAACCCGGTGGCGGGGGGTGACGGTGGTGTGTCAGGATTCCGGCGTGGGGGACGCCCTGAGCACTTCCCTGTTTCTGATGACGAAGGAAGAAGGAGAGAAGCTGCTGGCGGAATACGGCGCGGAGGCCATGTGGATCGCGCCGGACGGAACGGAGTATTTCAGCGGGGGATTTCAGGCCCTGATGATGGACTGAGGGTGAACCAATACAGGCCCCGAGCGGGCCGGGAACGGAGAGCACGATGAGCAAAAAGATTCCTGCATGGCTGGTACTGACGGTGATTTGCGTGGTGGCTGCGGCGCTGCTGGCCGCCACCAACCTGGCGACGAAGGATGTGATCGCGGCCAACGCCCAGCGGGAGGCCATGGAGACCCTGGGGAAGCTGCTGCCGGACGCGGCCGCCTTTGAGACCCTGGAGGACAGCGGCATTTCCGTGGGGAAGGACGGGAGCGGGTCGGTGATCGGCTATGCCGCCGCCGCCGTGACCCAGGGCTTCGGCGGAGAGGTGGAGACCACCGTGGCGGCCCGGGTGGACGGCACGATTAACGGTATCAGCGTCGGCGGTTCCAATTTCGCGGAGACCGCCGGACTGGGCGCCAGGGCCAAGGAACCGGAATTCCAGGCGCAGTTCGCGGGAAAGCGCGCGCCGGTGGCCCTGACCAAGGACGGGGGCAGGATCGAGGCGCTGAGCGGCGCCACCATCACCAGCCGGGCGGTGGTCAAGGGCGTCAATGAAGCCATGGAGCAGATCGCCGCGGTGGCGGGCTTCTCCATGGAAGGGGACGCCGCTGGCGCGGGGGGAAAATATTCCGCCAGCGCCAAAGGCTTTGCGGGGCCGGTGCGGGTATTCCTGACGGTGGACGGGAACCGGACCATTACCGAAATCCGGATCGGGGACAGCCAGTTCGCGGAGACCGAGGGGCTGGGCGCCCGGGCGAAGGAGGAGGCGTTCCTGAATCAGTTCATCGGGAAGACGATTCCCGTCAGCGCGGAGGAAATTGACGGGATTACGGGCGCGACCTTTACCACCAACGCCGTGATCGAGGCGATCGGGACGATCGCCGAAATGGCGCAGTAAACGCGCTTTCCTCGAGAAAACCCGGCGGGAGCCGGGTTTTTCCTTGACTGTGTCAACGGAGCCGGAACCTTCCCGGGAATCGTAACGGCTCAGCTTCATTCCCTCAGAGCGGGGCTGAGCAGTAATCTGGGAACGCTGTTGTCTTGGAGAAAAAAGTCTGCTATACTGGCGAAGATGTGGATGTAAAAACAGAAGGATGGATGATCGGACATGAGCGTGCGGAGAAAATGGGCCTGGCTGACGGTGACGGCGGCGATGCTGCTCTTCCTCCTCGGGGCGGATGCGGAGCCCGTGATGAAGGAGACGATGAAGGGGAACAAGGTGGTCCGCCGGGAATGGGTGGATGAAAACGGCGCCCTGACCGCCGGGCCGGAGGGATACGCGTACGTGACCCGCAGCATCAGCGGGACCACGGTGACCGAGAAATTCTATGACGCCCAGGGGAAACCGGCGATGACGGCCGGGGGGTACTACGGGCAGATGCTGACCTACGGGAACAGGCACCGGCTGGAAGAGGTCGTGTATCTGGACCGGGAAGGGAAAAAGGCGGAGTGCGCCGCGGGATACGCGCGGCTCCGGATCGTGTACACCTCCAAGGGAAAGGTGACCGCCGCCAGCTATTACGACCGGTTTAACGAGCTGGTGACGGTGCCGGGGCTGGGATACGCCTCCATGCGCAGCGAATACCGGGGTTCCACGGTGACGAAAACCGTATGGCTGGACGCGGACAAGAACCTGGTGGATACCCCTCAGGGATACGCGGTGATGATTCAGACCGTGAACAAGAGCAACAGGGTCACCGGGATCCGCTTTGAACACGCGGACGGCAGCGCGGCGGTCTGCCCCGAGGGATGGGCCAGCTGCGAAAGGGAGCTGGATCAGAAAAACCGGGAGCTGAGCGTGAAGTATTACGATCTGGAGGGCCGGCTGGTTCTTCAGAGCGGGGGCTACGCGTATGAGGAACGGGAATGGGACGGGAATCAGGTCTGCACCGTGAGCCGGTATGACGCCAACGGGAACCGGATGCCCATGAGCGGCGGCGCCGAAAAGCTGCGGCAGGAGTTCAACAGGGACGGGCTGGTGATCCGGGAGACCTGCCTGAGCGCGACGGAAAAGGCCGTGGAGGACAATGAGGGCGTGGCCGTCCGCACCTACAGCTACGACGGAGAGGGGCGCCTGGCGGAGGTGCGCTTCGCGGACGCGGGCGGACGCCCCGCGGAAAGCCGGGACGGCTGCGCCGGGTACCGGGAGACGCTGGATGAGGACGGATTCCCGGCGGCCAGGATCTTTCTGGATACGGCCGGGAACCCGGCGAATACGGCGGATGGATACAGCGAGATCCGGTATGTGTATGACGAAGGACGGGCGCTGACGGCGCTGGAATACTACGATACGAACGGCAATCTGGTCAAAACGGAGCCGCATCCGATGCGGGAAGGAGGAGAGGAACATGGACATTCGGAAGATGGTGGGACCCTATGAGATCACCCGGATCGATCCCTGGCTGGCGCCCTTCAGCGGGGAGATTGACCTGCGGATGGAGCGGTTTAAGGAACGGCGGAACCAGCTGGCGGCGGGGGCGAAGGCCCTCACCGACTTCGCGGACGGATACCTGTATTTCGGGATCCGGCGGACGGAGAACGGCTGGAGCGTACGGGAATGGCTGCCGGGAGCGGAGGCCGTGTATCTGACGGGGGATTTCAACGGATGGGACCGGCACAGCCATCCCCTGGAGCTGAAGGACAACGGCGTGTGGGAGATTCTGCTGGAGGGGAAGGACGCCCTGAAGCACGGACAGTTTATCAAGCTGTGGGTGGAGCGCGGCGGCACCGGGTTTGAGCGCCTGCCGGCCTACGCCACCCGGGTGAAGGCCGATCCCCGGACGCATCTGCTCTGCAGCCAGGTGTGGGATCCGGAACCCTTCGCCTGGACCGACGCGGGATACCGGGAAAAGCCGGCGCCCTCTCCGCTGATCTATGAGACCCATATCGGCATGGCCACGGCGGAGGAACGGGTGGGGACGTACCGGGAATTCGCGGATCTGGTGCTGCCCCGGATCGTCAAGCTGGGATATAACACGGTTCAGATGATGGCCGTCCAGGAGCATCCCTATTACGGATCCTTCGGATATCAGGTTTCCAATTTCTTCGCCGCCAGCAGCTGGTACGGGGAGCCGGAGGGGCTGAAGTACCTGATCAACAGGGCACATGAAATGGGGCTGCGGGTGCTGCTGGATGTGGTGCACAGCCATGCCTGCCCCAATGTGGGCGAGGGGCTGCAGTATCAGGACGGGACCGACGGGCAGTATTTCCTGGAGGGGGACGAGGGCCGGCATCCGGCCTGGGGGACCCGGCTGTTCAACTACAAGCGGCCCGAAGTGCTCCACTTCCTGCTGAGCAACCTGAAGTTCTGGATGGAGGAGTATCATTTCGACGGGTTCCGGTTCGACGGGGTGACCAGCATGATCTACCATGATCACGGGCTGGGATCCGCCTTCACCGACTACCATATGTACTTCAGCCTGAATACCGATCTGGACGCCATCAACTATCTGCAGCTGGCCAACGAACTGATCCATGAAGTCTGCCCCAACGCCACCACCGTGGCGGAGGACATGAGCGGCATGCCCGGGATGTGCCTGCCCATTGAGCAGGGCGGCATCGGGTTCGATTACCGGCTGGGCATGGGGGAGCCGGACCACTGGATCAGGCTGCTGAAGGATACCCGGGACGAAGACTGGTCCATGGGAACCCTCTGGCATGAAATGACCACCCGGCGGCCCAAGGAGAAGGTCATCGGATACTGCGAGAGCCACGATCAGGCGCTGGTCGGGGACAAGACCATCCTCTTCCGCATGGCGGACGCGGAGATGTACACCGGCATGGAGAAGAGCTATCACAGCCTGACCATGGACCGGGCCATCGAGCTGCACAAGATGATCCGGCTGCTGACCCTTTCCTGCGGCGGGAACGGATATCTGAACTTCATGGGAAATGAATTCGGGCATCCGGAATGGATCGACTTCCCCCGGGAGGGAAACGGATGGAGCTATAAATACTGCCGTCGGCAGTGGAACCTGGTGGACAATCCGGCGCTGAAGTACGAATGGCTGAACGCCTTTGATCAGGCCATGATCGCGCTGGCGAAGGAAGCCCGGCTGCTGGAGGATCCGGGGGCGGTGAGCCTCTGGGTGGACGAGGAGCGGAAGATCCTTGCCTTCAGCCGGGGAGGGCTGCTTTTCCTGTTCGATTTCCACAACAGCTACAGCGAACAGAATTTCTTCCTGCCCTGCCATACCACCGGGAAGGGGACGTACAGGGTGATCCTGAGCACGGATGAGTTCAGGTTTGGCGGTCCCGGGCTGGTGTCGCATGAATACGCGTATCAGACCAGGGAGCTGCCCAACCGGGGGACCGGGTTCTACATCTATGTTCCGGCGAGAACTGCGATGGTGCTGAAAAAAACGGATGACGCGTAAAAAGGAGAGAAGAAAATGCAGTTCATACGGGAAGAAAATGCCCTGATCGGCCGTCAGGAGGGCGAAACCCTGCGGATTGAGCCCTGGGGGCCGGACAGCCTGCGGATCCGCGCCTGGATGTACGGGAGCCGGAGCGGGACGGACTGGGCGCTGACGGAGACGCCGGAGGCGGCGCAGGCGGACATTACGCTCTTTGAGGCGGACGAACCGGTGGGGGACGGAAGCTTTACCAGGGTGCCGAATGCCCGGGTGGAAAACGGACGGATCAGCGTGACCGTGAACCACAGGGGGGTCATGACCTTCTGCCGGGACGGAAAGCAGATCCTGCGGGAGTATTACCGCAGCTACGGCGGAACCCTGGTGCCCCGGAGCCGGTGCCTGAAGATCGTGAACCGGGAGTGGAAGGGAAATATCGGCGGCAGCGAGTATCAGCTGACGGTGAAGTTCGATGCCCGGGAGGATGAGCGGTTCTACGGCATGGGGCAGTATCAGCAGCCCTTCCTGAACCTGAAGGGGAACGTGCTGGAGCTGGCGCAGCGCAACAGCCAGATTTCCGTGCCCTTCACGGTGAGCAGCCTGGGCTACGGGCTGCTGTGGAACAATCCCGCGGTGGGACAGGTGATCTTCGGCCGGAACTACACCGAGTGGACGGCCCGGTCCACCCGGGAGATGGACTACTGGATCACCGCCGGGGAGGATCCGAAGGAGATTCTGAAAAAGTATACCGCCGTGACCGGACGGGCCCCGATGTTTCCCGAGGACCGGATGGGGCTGTGGCAGTGCAAGCTGCGGTACCGGACACAGGAGGAAGTCCTTTCCGTGGCCCGGGCCTATGAAAAAGAGGGCATCAAAATCGATCAGATCGTCATTGACTTCTTCCACTGGACGGTGCAGGGAGACTGGAAATTCGACAAGACCTACTGGCCGGACCCCAAGGCCATGGTGGACGAGCTGCACCGGATGGGGATCCGGGTGATCGTGTCCGTGTGGCCCAGCGTGGACCGGCGGAGCGAGAACTTCGGCCCCATGATGGAGCGGGGCCTGCTGATCCGTACGGAGCGGGGCGCCGCCCAGACCTATGACTATCAGGGGGACTGCGTGGAGATCGATCCCTTCAACCCGGAGACCCGGAAATACGTATGGGAGGTCTGCAAACGGAATTACGCGGACCTGGGGATCGACGCCTTCTGGCTGGACAACAGCGAGCCGGACTTCGGGGTGTACGATTTTGACCATTACCGGTACTTCGCGGGGCCGGCCCTGAGCTGCAGCAACATGTATCCCCAGATGTACAGCCGGATCTTCTATGACGAGATGGCCAGGACCGGGGAACCGGTGGTGAACCTGCTGCGGTGCGGCTGGGCCGGAAGCCAGAAGTACGGAAACGTCATCTGGAGCGGGGATGTGCCCAGCACCTTCGAAAGCTTCCAGGAGCAGCTGCAGGCCGGGCTGAACATCGGCCTGGCGGGGATCCCCTGGTGGACCACGGACATCGGGGGCTTCATGACGGACGATGTGAACGATCCGGATTTCCAGCAGCTGCTGATCCGGTGGTATCAGTTCGCGGTGTACTCCGCCGTGCTGCGGATGCACGGGGACCGGGGGCCGTACAACATTCCGCCGCTGGACGAGAGGGACTGGGGCGGCGGATACCTGCATACGGGCCAGCCCAACGAGCTTTGGAGCTACGGGGAAGAGAACTACCGGATCATGAAAAAGTACTACGATGTGCGGATCGGGATGCACGACTACATCCGGGATCTGTACCGGGAGGCCCACGAGAACGGGTCTCCGCTGATCCGGACCATGTTCTATGAGTTCCCGGAGGACCCGGTGTGCTGGGAGACGGAGGATCAGTACATGTTCGGCAGCCGGTATCTGGTGGCGCCGATCCTGCATCTGAACCAGTTCGAGCGGGAGGTATACCTGCCCGCGGGAACATGGGAGAATGTGAACAGCGGGGAGAAGGTGAACGGCGGCCGCAGAATCACCGTTCCGGCGCCGCTGGACGAAATCCCGGTCTTCCGGCGCTGCTGACCGGGGAAAAGCCCGAAAAAACCCAGCTGAAAGGCTTGCCAAGGGTCGGAAACTGTGTTATACTCCGCTTGCTGACTTCCTTTGGGGGGCGGCGGAATAAAGCGGCAGTACTGCCTTGAAAGAAGGGTTTAACGTAAAGAGTGGAAACAGCCTGTATCGGCGGTGGGGTCCGGCGCGGCCGGGTCTGTATTCCGCGACGGATACAGAGGGCTGTGTTTTCCGCTCTTTTCTTTATGCCTGAGCGCGAGGGGAAAGGAGCCGGGATGGCGAAAGCGGATCGGACGGCGGCGATGACCCCGGTCTGTCAGCGGGTAGCGGACGAGATGGGGTTCGAACTGGTGGAAATCGCCCTGGAGAAGGAACCCACGGGGATGTACCTGCGGTTTTATATCGACCGGCCGGAGGGGATCACCCTGGACGACTGCGAGAAGTATCACCGGGCGGTGATGCCCCTGGCGGAAAACCTGGAGTATGACTTTATGGAGGTTTCCAGCCCGGGGATTGACCGGCCCCTGAAGACGGACCGGGATTTCGAGCGGAATATCGGCGCCCAGGTGGAGGTCCGGCTGTTCAGGGCCCTGGACGGCGTGAAGCAGTTCAGCGGCGCGCTGGCGGATTTCGATCGGGACAGCCTGACCCTGGATACCCCCGCGGGCCCGAAGCGGATCCTCCGCAGGGAGGCCGCGCTGGTGAAGCCCATCGTGGACATGGAAGGAATCGAGGAAGTGGACCTGGGCGAATGAGCGCCCGACAGGATCCGAAGCGGCTGCCTCGCCCCGGACTGAAAGCCGGGAGCGGCGGGCAGGATGAATGATAACCCCCGCAAGCGTACGGGAAGGCGAGAAAGAGAGAAACAGAGACATGAGAGCTGAGAAAACCGAGAAGAAGTCTGAAGTGGTGGAAGCCGTCAAAATGCTGGCCAAGGAAAAGGAAATCGACGAGGACCGGCTGTTTTCCATGATCGAGGAAGCCCTGAAGGCGGCTTACCGGAAGAATTCGCCCCGGAACGAGCCGGTGCCCTCCATGCTGGACGTGCATGTCAACCGGCAGACGGGCGAGATTTCCGTCTTCGCGAAGAAAACCATCGTGGAAGACGAAGAGCTGGAGATGCCCACCAACCAGATTACCCTGGCGGAGGCCCAGAAGCTGAATCCCACCTATAAAATGGGGGATATCGCCGAGGTGGATGTGACGCCGAAGGGATTCCTGCGGGTGGCCGCCCAGACGGCCAAGCAGGTCATCATCCAGAGCATCCGCGAAGTGGAGCGGGGGAAGATTTACGAGGAGTACTCCGACAAGGAGAACGAGATTCTCACCGGCATCGTCCAGCGGATCGAGCCCCACGTGGCCTACGTGGATCTGGGGCGGACGGAGGGCGTCCTGGAGCAGGATCAGATGATTCCCGGGGAAACGCTGCACGATGACGACCACATCAAGGTTTACGTGCTGGAAGTGCAGCGCTCCAGCGGCGCCGTCAACTATGTGCCCCAGGTGTACGTGAGCCGGACTCATCCCAACCTGGTCAAGCGGCTGTTTGAGATGGAAGTGCCGGAGATCGCCGGCGGGATTGTGACCATCAAGACGATTGCCCGGGAGGCGGGCAGCCGCACCAAGATTGCCGTGCACAGCCAGGACCTGATGATCGACCCGGTGGGCGCCTGCGTAGGCCAGCGGGGCGGCCGCGTGGAGCGGGTGGTGCAGGAGCTCAAGGGTGAAAAAATCGACATCATCAAGTGGAGCAGCAACCCGGCCGAGTTTGTGGCCAACGCCCTGAATCCGGCGCACGTGATGAGCGTCTATCAGGCCAAGGACGAAAAGGCGTTCCGGGTGATCGTGCCGGACAACCAGCTGAGCCTGGTCATCGGCAAGGAGGGACAGAACGCCCGCCTGGCCGCGAAGCTGACGGGATGGAAGATCGATATCAAGAGCCAGAGCCAGATGGCGGAGCTCAACGATATGGTGGACGAGAACGGGCATCTGGTGGACTACGTGCAGCTGGAGACCCCCACCTACGACAGCTTTACCATGAACTATGACGACAGCGTCCTGGGGGACGACGATACCATGTAAGGCCGGGGAAGGCTCCGCGCTGCGGACGCGGCGGGGCCGGCCGCGGAAGAAGGGAACCCATGAAGACAAAGAAAATTCCCATGCGGATGTGCGTGGGCTGCCGGGAGATGAAGGAAAAGAAAAGCCTGATCCGGGTGGTGCGGTCGCCGGAGGGCGCGGTGAGCCTGGATCCGGGCGGAAAAAAGCCCGGACGGGGGGCCTACGTGTGCCGGGAAGGGGATTGCCTGGCCCGGGCACTGAAGCAGCGCCAGCTGGAACGGCAGCTGCAGGCCGCCATCGGGGAGGACGTCATGGAGGCCCTGAACGGGGAGCTGGCCGCGCTGAGGGAAGCGAGCCATGGATGAGCGGAAGCTGAAGGGTCAGCTGGGCCTGTGCGTGCGGGCCGGACAGGCGGTTTTCGGAGAGGACGCCTGCCTGAAGGCCATGCGGGACGGAAAGGCCGGGCTGCTGATCCTGGACGGAGAGATCTCCGACGGCGCCGGGGAAAGGTACGAGGCGCTGGGGAAACGGGAAGGAATTCCCGTGGTTCGGATCCGTCCGGGGCTGCTGTGGGAGAGCACGGGGAAACCCGGCAAGGCCATGGTGGTCCGGGCGGGTGGATTTACGGAACCGATGCTGCGCAGCCTGGAAACGGAAGGGCCGGCGCGGCGTTGAGGAACAATGAATGAAGAATGCCGGTGACGGCAGGGGGGACGCAAGGCGAATGGCAAACCAAAACTTGATGAGCGCCGCCAGAGCACTGACGGAGCAGTCGGCGGAGATTCTGGCGAAGGCGGTTCGGGCCCGGAAGGACGCGGACGCGATGCTGGAGGAGCTGAAGCGCATGGACGCGGCAATCAACCGCCGGAAGGAAGAGGCGGCGGCGCAGCGGAAGCGGGAAGAGCAGATGCGCCTGCAGTCCAGCCACTCCAGAGCGTTCACCATGCTGGACGAGGAGGAAAAGGCCCAGATGGAGGCCGCCCTGCGGGAGGACCGTATGAGGAAGGCCCAGCCGGAAGCGGCGCCCGAGGAGACGCCTGCCGCCGGCGCGCCGGCGATCCCCGAAAAGGCGGCGGAGGAAAAAGCTGCGCCCGCGGCTTCCGCGGAGCCTTCCGCGCCGGCGGCGAAGGCGGAGTTCGCCGGCGCCCCCGCGGCGCAACCCGGGACGGCGGCCGAAAAGCCGGCGGAACAGCAAAAGCCTGCGGAACAGCAGAAGCCGGCGGAGGTCCGGGCGGAGAAGCCCGCGGCCGCGCCGAAGGCGGAGGCGTCCGGGAAGGAGAAGGCCGAACCCGCGGCCCCCGGGAAGGCCGCGGAGCAGCCCCGGGGCGAGAAGCGGCCTGACGAACGGCCGGAGGCGCCGAAGGGGGAGGCTTCCGCCAAGAAGCAGGAACCTGCCATCCGGCAGGATCAGAAAAAGCCCGAACAGCCCAAGCGCCCGGTCATCGGACAGATCATCAGCCGGCCCGGGGACGCGCCCAAGCAGCCCGCCAG
>JAFWES010000036.1 GCA_017512805.1 Clostridia bacterium | reverse complement strand
CACAACCTCCGGATTTACTGCTTCGGTTTTACGTTTACCTTTCGGGTTTCGGTTTGATGAGCAACCTTGCCCACCGTTTAGCCTTGTATCCGGTTTCTGTTCGTAGGCTCCTCAGCTTTGCTACACCGCTTCCTCCCCTCCTGCCATTGCTGGCAGCAACTTGCGGTTCGCTACACTTGGCGGTAAATACCCGTGGCGGGACTTTCACCCGCAAGAATTGTGCCATGCCCGGCACACTCAAAAAACCCCACCCTCAGCAGGAGGGTGGGGTTTCGTATTATTTTGCGTATTCGGTGCTGCGGGTTTCCCGGATGACATTGACGCGGATCTGTCCGGGATACTCCATCTGCTCCTCGATCCGTTTGGCGATCTCTTTGGCCAGAACCCGGATGCCCTCGTCGTTCACATCGTCCGGCTTCACCATCACGCGGATCTCGCGGCCGCTCTGGATGGCGTAGCACTTCTCGACGCCGTCAAAGCTGTTGCCGATTTCCTCCAGCTTCTCCAGGCGCTTGATGTAATTCTCGATGCTCTCTCTGCGGGCGCCGGGCCGGGCCGCGGAAATCGCGTCCGCCGCCTGCACCAGCACAGCTTCCACCGTCTGAGGCTCCACGTCATTATGGTGGGCCTGAATGCAGTGGATAACCGCTTCGCTTTCGTGATATTTCCGGGCCAGTTCCACGCCCAGGCTGACGTGGGTGCCTTCGCTTTCGTGGTCCACGGCCTTGCCGATATCATGCAGCAGGCCGGCCCGCTTCGCCAGCTGGACATCCGCCCCCAGCTCCGCGGCCATGAGCCCCGCCAGATGGCTGACCTCGATGGAGTGCTTCAGCACGTTCTGGCCGTAGCTGGTCCTGTACCTCAGGCGGCCCAGGATCTTGACCAGCTCGTGATGAATGCCGTGCTGATTCGTTTCGAAGACCGCGTTCTCCCCGGCTTCGCGGATCTGATTCTCCACGTCCCGCCGGGCCTTTTCCACCGTCTCCTCGATGCGGGCCGGATGAATCCGCCCGTCCATGATGAGCTTTTCCACCGCCAGGCGGGCAATCTCCCGCCGCACCGGGTCAAAGGCGGAAACGATCACCGCCTCGGGGGTATCATCGATGATAAGATCCACCCCGGTGGCCGTCTCCAGCGCCCGGATATTCCGCCCCTCGCGGCCGATAATCCGGCCCTTCATGTCGTCATTGGGCAGGTTGATCACGCTGACTGTGGTCTCGGCCACGTGATCCGCGGCGCACTTCTGAATGGCCAGGGCCACGATGTTGCGCGCTTTCTTCTCGCCCTCTTCCTTGGCCTGGAACTCGATATCCCGAACCATGGCGGCCGCGTCGTGATACGCGTCTTTCTGCACCTTGTCGATGATAATCTGCTTCGCCTCATCCCGGCTCATGGTGGCCACCCGCTCCAGCTCGGCCTGCTGCTTTTGCTTCAGCTCGTCCAGCTCGGCCTCTTTGCGCGCCAGGTCGGCGATTTTGTTGTTCAGGTTATTTTCCCGATCCTCCAGGCTCTGGGATTTCCGGTTCAGCGTCTCTTCCCGCTTGTCCAGGGTTTCCTCCCGCTGATCCAGATGGCGTTCGCTGCGCTGCACCTCGTTGCGCCGCTCGCGCATTTCCCTTTCGTTTTCCGCTTTTTCCCGATCGTTTTCCGCCTTGGCCTTCAGAATTTCTTCCTTGGCCTCCAGCACCTTTTCCTTCTTGAAGTCCTCCGCCTTCCGCACCGCGTCGTCATACAGGCGACGGGCCATGTCTTCCGTCCGGCCGATTTTTTTCTCCACGTAGTTTTTCCGATACGTATAACCTCCGAAGCCCGCCGCGGCTCCGGCGGCGAGAATAAGTAAGATCCAGATGATCGCGGACAATTGTTCCCCCCCTTTTCTTTTTAGAATTCCAAACGCATATTCAGGCGATCGGCCGGCCTGTCCTTTTCAGAGAAGGGGGACAAGCCCACGACAAAAAGCCGCGAAAATACATCCCGCGGCTGAGCGCTGCTTCCAGGACACACACGCAAATCACAATTGCGGCGCAAAACCCCCGCCGCAATGGCAAACACGAACTGAATCTATCGAAAACAGCGAGCGGAGACCGGAGCCCCCGCTTCAGCCGATCAATTAATCCTAAAGCACTATGCCGATTTTGTCAAGATTATTTTTAATTTTTGTCATCTTTTTTGCGTCCCGGCCCGTAAAAAAAGGACAGGGGCGAAACGCCCCTGCCGGGATACCGGAAAAGGATTACTGCGCGGCAGCGAAGCGGTCATACTGCGCCTGCTTCACCTTCAGCAGCTCTTCGATCTGCAGGCCCTGCAGCGCGGCGATATAGCTGTCGAACTCATCCTCGATGGAATAGGTTCCGCTGATGAAGCCAACCGCACGCTCGTCCACGTAGGTCTGCAGGTCCACCATGTACATGCTCAGGGTATTCGCCTCTTCGGTGGTGGAGTACACAACCGGGAACGGAGCGCGGATGTAGGGCTCCTCGAACTCACGGTCGTTCTGCACATGCCAGGCAGCCAGCAGCACGTCGGTCGCGGGCACGCTCTGCTGAGAGGGCATGTTCGGCGCGTTGATGCCCAGGCCCTGGAACCAGGTGGAATCCTCGGTGGTGCGGGGCAGGAAGTGACGGTTGCCCTCGGCGTCCACTTCATAGGTCAGGCCCTCTTCGCCCCAGACATACAGATCCTGGGCCTCTTCGCCCATGGCGTAGTCCAGATACTTGATGGCCGCTTCCAGGTTAGCGCTCTTGGCGTTGATGCCAAACACGTTGCTGATGGGGTTCCGGCCCACGTAGAAGCCCTCATGGTCGCCGCTCAGAGGCGCAGCGCCGACGAAGATGCCGTGTTCGCCGTCATAGCCGGGCGCGTTCTGGGAATACAGGGTGGACATCTGCCAGGAGAAGTCGAAGGTGACGCCGGTGGTGTCGTTGGCGCAGCGCTCGACGATCTGGTCACGGTTCAGGCTGGTGAATTCCACCTCCAGCAGGCCTTCGCTGTACAGGCCGTTCAGGAAGGTCAGGTAATTCTTGTAGGCTTCCGTTTCATAGGCGGCATAGTGCACCTTGCCCTCGTCGTCGGCGTAGAACCCGCTGACCAGATCCAGGCCAAAGGCCGGACCGAACATATAGGGCAGGAAGGCGCTCTGGATGCTCATGGGAATTTCATCGGCCGCGTCGCCGTTGCCGTTCATATCGTTGTCCCTGTAATACCGCAGCATTTCCACGAAGGCGTCCAGGGTGGTGGGCGCTTCGATGCCGGCCTTTTCCAGCCAGCGGACGTTGTACATCATCACGGGCTGATAGTTGTTGGTCACCACGGTCTGCGGCACATAGTAGATGTGGCCGTCCACGGCGGTCAGCGAGCCCTTGATAATGGGGTTCTCGTCCAGGAACTTCTTGTAATTGGGCATGATGTCGAAATGCGTGTCCAGCGGCTCAAACAGCCCGGCGGACAGATAGGTCTGGTTGGTATCCAGATCGGGCAGCATCACGACATCCGCCAGATCCTGGCCGGAAGCCAGCATCGGGCTGACGGACTCGGCATAGGTGCCGGGATCCAGCAGGTTCCAGTCCACGGTCACGCCAGCATTGTCGGCGATCTTCTTCAGCAGATAGGCGTCCTTCAGGTCGACGGTGGAATAGTAGGAGTTGATGGCCAGCTGGCTGATGGTGGGGTTGTCCGCGAGGGCGGAAGCACAGCCCAGCAGCAGGCACAGGGCGAGCAGGATGCTCAGGGTCTTTTTCATAGGGATACCTCCTTTAATATAATTCTGCGGATCACCGTCCGCGGGGATACGAAGGGGAGGGGCAGTCACGTAACACTAACCTTTGACAGCGCCAAGCATCGTGCCGCTGACCAGGTATTTCTGGACAAAGGGCGTGATGCAGAAGATCGGAACCGCGGCCAGCACGATGCAGACATAGCGGATTTTCAGCGTGTTCTTGGCAGCCGCGTCCGCGGCAGCCGTGCCCGCCTGCTGAAGCACCTCGGCCGAGGACATGAGCAGCACGCGGCGCAGGAATACCTGCAGGGGCTGAAGCTCGCTCTTCCCTAGGTACAGCATGGCGTTAAAGAAATCGTTGTACCGGGCCACCGCGTAATACAGGGTCAGCACCGCCAGCGTCGGCTTGATCAGCGGAACCGCGATATGCAGCATCATATACCAGTCGCCGGCGCCCTCCAGGCTCGCGTTCTCGAAGAGATCCTCCGGCACGCTTTCCATGGCGGACCGGCAGATCATCATATTGTAGGTGCTCAGCAGCACCGGCAGGATCATCGCCAGGCGACTGTTGTACAGCCCCAGGCCGGTCACCACCATGTAGGTCGGAATCATTCCGCCGCTGAAGTACATGGTGAACACGACGAAGAAGTTCAGCTTCCGGCGAAGGAAGAAGCGCTTCCGGCTCAGCGGATAGGCCGCCAGGCAGGTAAACACCACATTGGCCAGGGTTCCGAAAAACGTGTAGAACAGGGAATTCAGATACGAGGTCCACAGCTGGGAATAGTCCATCACCATGCCGTAGGTTTCCGTGGTGAACCCCTTCGGCAGCAGCCAGACATCCCCCCGGGCCACGGCCGCGCCGTCGGAAAAGGAGATGGAGATTACGTACAGGAAGGGATAGGCGGTCACCGCCACCGCGAAGAGAACCAGGATCCAGATCACGATATCCAGAACCTTGTCGCTACCGCTTTCCGTCAGGAAGGAGTCCGGCCTGTGAATTCTGCGTTTCGGCAGTGCAGTCATGGACATCCTCATCCTCCTCTCTTTGTCCCGGCGCCGCAGGGCGCCGGCCAGGAATCCCGCTCATACCGTCTCAGGCCTTACCAGAGGCTGGAACCGGTCACCCTCCTGCTCAGCGTATTGCTGCCGACCACGAAGAGGAAGCCGACCGCCGAATAGAAGAGCCCGACCGCTGAGGCGTAGCCGAAGTTCTTGTTTTCAATGCCCTGCCGGTAGACATAGGTCGCGATCACGTCGCCCGTTTCATATACCGCGGGGGAATACATGAGGTACACCTTTTCGAAGCCCACATTCAGCAGGTTGCCCAGCGTCATGATCAGCAGGAGGATCACCGTGTCGGAGATCATCGGAAGAATCAGATGAATGATCTGCTGCCACCGGCTGGCGCCGTCGACCCGCATCGCCTCATACAGGGAGGGATCGATGCCCATGATGGCGGCCACGAAAATAATGGCGTTGAAACCGAAGCTCTGCCAGGAGCCGGAGATCACGTACAGCTTCCGGAACCAGGAGGGCATTCCCATAAAGTTGACGGCCTTTCCGCCCATGGACTTGATCAGCTGGTTGATGATCCCGTTGGAGGGGCTGAGGAAATTGGTCATCATGCCCACGACCACCACTGTGGAAATAAAGTACGGCAGGTACGTAATCACCTGGGCCACCTTCCCGAACCGCTTCGCCCGCAGCTGGGTAATGCAGATCGCGAAAATGATCGGGATCGGGAAGCCGAAGATCAGCGAATAGAAGGAAAGCAGGAAGGTGTTTCGGATCAGGCGCCAGGCGAACACCGATCCGAAAAACTGTTTGAACCACCGGAGCCCGACCCAGGGGCTGCTGAAGACCCCCGCGAAGCCGCTGCCCATTTTGAAGTCCTCAAAGGCCATCGCCAGGCCGGCCATGGGCAGGTAGCAGAAGATCAGGTAATAGAGGAAAACCGGCAGAAACATGAGGATCAGCTGCCGGTCCCGGGTGATCAGCTGGCTCAGCGTTTTCCTTCCGGGCACGATCGTGTTCACTGGACGGGACATGATGCTCCTCCGTTCCATCCGTGTTTTTTTCTGAAATTGGGCGCCGCCCTTCGCTGCAAACGATACCCTCAAAACAGCAAAAAGGACAAGCATCAATTCGTGCCTGTCCTTTTTGGTTCCGATTCT
>JAFWES010000035.1 GCA_017512805.1 Clostridia bacterium | reverse complement strand
CTGCTTCCCGCGCCTGCTGGATCTCAGTTTCAGTTCTCTGTTTCAATTTGTCACCGGCCAATTCCAGAAACCTGTTGGTAAACATCCAATCACCGGAAGCGGGTGCGTCCAGCGTATATCCCACATCAAAGAAGATGACTTTTTTATCCCTGAGAATATCCAGCATGCTGTCCTCCTGATGCTTTTTTCTTCTGCTTGGGCATAGGCAATTCGTCATACATCGCGGTCAGCAGTTCCATAAGGAACTCGCGGCTGTCGATGTTATCCACCAGCAGCATCTCTTTCGCTCCTTCATAAGGCAGTTCCCGGTCCGCGTCCGGCATCATGGCAACTGCCGATTTTGTCGGTTTGACCAAAAACCGGTCGTCATAGATCCCACCAAAAATCCGGTCATGCATATATAGGATGTATTCTCCCATCATCGGCTTAAAAGTGATTCCTTCCAACCCAGAAAGCTGTTCCAGGATAAAATCCAGATATTCCTTGCTTGATGCCATCTTCTGTCACCCCTCATGAAGTGTGTTGTAGAACGAATAATCAACTTCTCCATGAATGTGATCCAGTGCTCCTCTGACCAACTCTTTAATCATCAGGCATGAAACATGCGGAAGATGAATATTCGGTCCGGCTATAATCCCGTGATCGGCTGAAGTGACAAATCCTCTCGGATTGTAGTTCTTGGGGTTACCTTCTACAAGGACCGCTTTGTATCCGAGTTCAACAGCTCTCCTAAAACCGTATTCAATCAATTCCTTTGAGATATGCTGCCGCTGATACTCCGTCCGGACAGCGACCGGCGTCAGGATCAGCAGTTCATCTTCATACCGTCTCTCGATATGGAATCGTGAAAACATAGCATATCCGAGAATAAGATCGTCCTCATTTACCATGATCAGTTCCAGTTCCGGCACATAATACTTCTTTGCCCGGATCTCCTCAACAAGAGACCGGACCGTCTTTCCTTCTTCGGGGCTGTCCCATTTGGCAAACACATCCTCCACCATTTCCAAAGATGGCTGAAGGTATTTCTGTTCCATTGCTTTTATAACTCTCTGCATTCAGTTGCCTCCTGTCCGAACAAGAATGCTATTCCAGTCTGCTTCGCAGCTGCTTACGGTTTCCTTGCCATTTGCAAATCAATGGTGTCAAAGATCGAGATGGATCCACCGTGCCGGTTGATTGCATCTTCGATCGCATCGAAAAAGCGTTCACGGATGCTTTCTTCGATCGTGATATGATCGGAATATGTGCCTATCAGCCTTCTGTATTCAGCCGCTGAAAGAGTCCGTATTCTGTGAAACAGCACATACCGTGTATCGCTCTTTGCGGAAGGTGCGGATGTTTTCCGCCAGCATCATCTTCATGCGCCTGCCTCCTTTGTGGTTCTGCAAATGATTATACTGCGTGAAAACTGAAAAGAGAACAGACCAGTCATATCAATTAGATTTTATTTTTTATACTGTCAGTAAGAGTTTTCCAAAGGGAGGAAACTTCCTTATCAAACATTGATTTTGGGAATGTTTTCAAGTATAATAACAGATAAAATCTACGAAAGGAGGTTAAACCAATGATTAACAGGGAGGCTATCGTCGGTTAACTGAATATACGGGCGCATGGCATGAGGGGTGAAACACAGCCCTCTTGTTTAGTGTGCCGCATATAAGTAACTTCTGATCGTGGAAACCGCAGGACGCAGCCACAAAGGGAGCTGCTTCGCTGCGGTATTATTATGCCCTTTTTCAGCCGACAGAATATAAGAATGATTGGATAACGAACAACACAAGGATTCATGGAGGAAGACCATATGAATATACGATTGATGCCCATCAATGATGATAACAGAGATGCCGTTCTGTCCCTTTCCGTGCGGGAGGATCAGCCTTTCGTCGCTCCTAATGACGTTTCCCTGCGGCAAGCCGATGAGGCCAACGCGGAGCAACCTGGCGTGGCCCGGCCCTTTGCCATCTATGCAGATGAGAAGCTTGTGGGCTTCTGCATGTTCGCCTTTGACCCCGAAGAAGAGGATGAGGATGACCGCTACTGGCTCTGGCGCTTTATGATTGACAAAAACGAGCAGGACAAAGGCTATGGCCAGGCAGCGCTGCGGGAGATCATCCAATACTTCAGGGACAACGGCGCGGACCGGCTCTTTCTGTCCACCGAACCGGAGAACGAGCGGGGCCTGCATATCTATCACAAAGCAGGTTTCCGGGAGACCGGCATCATCGAAGATGACGAAGCGGTCATGATGCGGATGCTGAAGGGTCCGAACAGGATGGTCAAAAACTTTTACGGTGTTGATGTGGACCAGGCCATGCGGATAAGGGGAAAGAGAGGCTACGGTGTCAGCATCGCCGTCCAGGACGGAGACGGTGATTTTCTCACTTACTGCTCCGGGAGCGGCAGATACGGCGAAGACTATCCGGTAAACCCGGACATGCTGTTTCAGGCGGGCTCCGTGTCGAAGCCCATGTTCGCCCTGACGCTGCTGCGGTATGTCGACAAAGGCAAAATCGACCTGGACGCGGACATTTCAGGCGTCGTGCCGGAATTCGTCAAGAAGGGCCCGGTGACCTTTGCCGCGCTGCTCAGTCACACGGCGGGCTATAACGTGCACGGTTTTCCCGGCTACCCGGCAAATCACGAACCGCTTTCGCTGGAGGACGTACTGGACGGAAAGGGCAACACGCCCAGGCTCCGCAGGATCAGGCCTTATGGCAAGCAGCACATGTATTCCGGTGGCGGCATCACGCTGGCGCAGCTCGCCTTTGAGCGCATCACTGGCACGACCCTGCGGGAGGCGTTTAAAAAGGAGGTCGCCGAGCCGCTGGAACTGAAACGCACCGGCTTCTTCCAGCCACTGGACGAGGAACTGGTTGCCAATGCCGCCTTCGGCTTCCGGCTGGCGCAGAAGGAGGACCCGGCCCACGGCTATCATTACTATCCGGAGCACGCAGCTGCGGGCCTTTGGACCACACCCACGGAGCTGGTAAAGATCGGCATTGCGCTTTCCAGAAGCTATCGCAGGGGCGGCTTCCTCAAAAAGAAGATGGCTCGGCGCATGATGACGCCGATCATGGATGACTACGGGCTTTGCCTCAACGTCTGGGAGTCGGAAGCCCGGAAAGACAGCGTTGCCGGTCACGGCGGAGAGAACTGGGGCTTTCTGACGAGCTGGGTTTTCTCCAGAAAGAAAGACATCTGCGTCGCCGTGATGTACAACAATGTCACGGAAGCAGCTGACAAAGCGATGGATGACATCGCCTGCGAGATATACAGGAACGCGAAAGATTAAGGAGAAAACAGTCATGGATAAGAAAACCTTGATGAAAAGCCTTGCCCGCGAGGCGCACGAAAAAGGCGGCTTCAACGGGGCATGGCTCTACGCCGAGCACGGCGAAATCGTCTCGAAAGGCGCCATAGGTTTCCGGGATCCGGACAACACGCTGCCGATCCAGGAGGATACGATCTTCCAGCTTGCTTCTGTCAGCAAACAGTTCACGGCAACCGCTGTCATGCTGCTGCTCAGAGAAGGCCTTCTGTGTCTGGAGGACAAGATCACAAAGTACTTCCCGGAGCTCACCGCCTACGAGGGCGTAACGGTCCGTCACCTGCTCACCCACACCGGCGGCGTGCCCGATTACTTTGACGACGCGGACTGGTTCATCAACATCTGGAAGGAAGAGCACAGGGTCCCGGGCAACGATGAGATCATTCGTTTCCTTTGCGAAACCGAACTGAAGCCCTCTTTCGCCCCGGGCGAAAAGCTGGAATACTCCAACACTGGCTACAATCTGCTGGCTCTGCTGGTGGAGCGGCTCTCCGGCGTTCCCTATGAAGCGTTTCTGCAAAAGAACATCTTTGAACCTGCCGGCATGAGCTCCACCTGCTGCTGCCATATCCGCAGGGACGGCGTTCACTTTGAGAATTACGCCCGCGCGTCGGTCATTGAAAACGGCCGGTATGTGGCCGACATGGACTCTGTCAAGGTCAGCGAGGTAGCCGCCTTTGACGGGCTGAACGGCGACGACTATGTATACACGACGATCTTTGATATGTTCGCTTGGGACAAGGCGCTGCGCGATGGAACTGTGTTGACCCTGGAGGAGCAGCAGCTCATGTACACCCCCGCTAAACTCAACAGCGGTGAGGATGCCGTTTACGATGAGGATGAGGGGCTGGGCTATGGCTTTGGCTGGGGCGTCGGCCGTGATGAGAAGTCCGGGCTGATCGTCAGTCACAGCGGCGGTATGCCGGGCGTCATCACCTGGTTTGAGCGCTGGATCGATGCCGACCGGGTGCTTGTCATGCTCTTCAGCCGCGACCCGTGGGACTATAGAGCCGGGATGGTCGCATGGAACGGTCTGCGGGCCATTGCGGCGGACAAGGAGCCGGAGCCCATACGGACCATTGAGGAGATTGCAGTCAAAGACCCGGACAAATCCAAGTGGGAAGGCTTCTGCGGGAAATACGAACACCCCGAAGATGAGGATTTCTTCATCGACGAGGTTTGGCTGCAGGATGGCGAGCTTTATGCCAGGGCGGTCAGCGATGAATACGGCGAATTCAGCTTCCGTCTCTATCCCCTCGGCGAAAATGAGTTCGGCCGGAAAAGCGGTATGCTCAAGCTGACCATCGGCGACGGCTGCGTGCTGTACGATGAGTATACCTGCAAGAAGTTGTGACGAAAGGCAAAATCGGAGGAAAACACAGCTGAAATTCTATGCAAATTCCGCCTATGAGCGTCTCTTCGGAGGCGCTTTTCCTATGCCTGCGTATACCTTTTAACGATGAACCCATCTGGCCTCATTTTGAACCCGATTCACAATCGTTAATGGGGTTCCCGGGTTCATCGTTACATTGTATCAAATAGCCGTGCAAAATAGATCTCATCGTCACCAAGTCCGTCAGTCGCTTTGCCCGGAACACCGTCGACAGCCTGACCACCATCCGACAGTTGAAGGAAAAAGGCATCGAATGCTACTTTGAAAAAGAAAACATGTCTCCTCCGAGAATCAGTCTGAGCTTACTTTGATTCTATTCACCGGGAAAGCTTTCCCCACGCGCAGGGCGAAGAGCCACATTTCTTTCACCGGTGTGCGGGTCAGACGCTCCAGGGCTGTCCGGTACCAGTTCATCTGCATTTCATGCCGGGGGACGAAGGTTTCAGGGTTCGTATCGTGATCCGTCTTGTAATCGATCAGGACCCATTCTCCGTTTTCCTTGAAGGCGCAGTCCACGATTCCCTGAACCATGGTGGACCCGTGAGGATCAATCTTCATGGTGAATTCCGCTTCACGCTTGATTTCCGGGCTCTGCAGCATCCGCTGGCCCAGACCGCTGCGGAAAAACGAAACAACGCCGCTCACGCGAATCAGGCCGGCCTCGTCATCGGTCACAATGCCGGAGGCCTTCATGCGTTCCATTTCGCCGCGAATGACCTGATTCACATCCGCGCCTTCCGCCCGCAGCGCGTCCAGACGGATCAGGCGGATAAACCGGTGGGTGGCCGTACCGATGTTGACGGCTTCCGCTTTTTCTTCTTCCAGGAAGGCCGGCCGGGGCGGAGCGGAACTGAGCCGGAAGGTACGGACGGCTTCTTCCGTTTTCCGCTTGTCCTCCAGCGTTTCTTCGCTGTCATCCTCCGACAGGATCCGCGCCTGCCGCGTCAGGGTTGTGACGCTGGTTTTGAGGGGCGCGGACTCTTCTTTCTCCGGAAGGTACATCCGCATCGGCACATCCCTGCGCAGGATATCTTCAATGCGGGCGTCCGTTTCGCTTTCCACGGTATCCTCATCCGCGATCGCTTTCCCGGAAACGCAGGTCAGCCGCCACAGATCGTCTTCTTCCGTTTCGCCGGATTCCGGCATCGGCAGGTGGCGCAGGACGGAGGGCATGATCATATCCAGCATGCTCCGGGTCTTCCAGATGCGGGCCGCCCGGGTCCGGTTCATCCAGAGGTCTTCCTCGCCATCCTTGACGAAGCCAACCAGGCACAGCTTCTGCTGGGCGCGGGTCATCGCCACATACAGGAGGCGGGTCATTTCGGAGATGTTGCTCCGCAGCGCCTGAATGTCAAACGCATCCCTGCCCTGGGTATCCAGCTTGCTGTTTTTGTTCCGCTGGACAGCGGGGAGATAGAGGCCCAGGGCGCCGCCAGAGCTGGAAACATGCATGCGGAGCTTCTCATCGGTCCGCTTTTTGCGCAGATCCTTCTGCAGCTCCATCAGAATCACCACCGGGAATTCCAGGCCCTTGCTCTTGTGCATGGTCATGATCCGCACAAAATTGTCTCCCGCCCCCATGGCAGGATGGTCATCACTGTCGCTGAGCTTGGTCTCCCTGGCATTGCGCAGGTTCCAGACGAAATCGGACAGACGCATGTTGCCGGCCTTCTCCCCGTCCAACGCTCTCTGGTACAGCGCGTCCAGGTTCGCCTGCCTTGCTTTTCCGTCCGGATACGCGCCGCGGGCGGCATAGATACCGGTTTCCCGCATCAGCCACCAGATAAAGTCGGGCACCGGCATGCTTTCGCTTTTCTTCCGCCACCCGGCCAGCTGATCCGCGACCGCTTTGCACTTCCGGTCAATCGGCTTTTCATTCCGCTCCACGCACAGCTCAAACGCCTCATAGAAGGGCACATGCTCCAGCTTTTCCAGCCGGATATCCGCCAGGTCCCTTTCCGTGAAGCTGAAGGGGGAATTGATCAGCGTGCCCGCGAGGGCATCATCGTTATGCAGATTGTCAATCACCGTCAGCAGGCTCAGGAAAGACTTCACCTCCGCCAGCCCGAAAAAGTCAGGCACCCCTTCATACATGGCGGGGATATGCATTTTCCTCAGATGCTCCGCGATGGGGTTCGCGCTGCTCCTGGCGCGCAGCAGGATCACAATGTCCTTATACTGGTAATGCTGCCGGCTGCTGGATTCCGGGGACGGGGTGATCAGGGACCGGATATACCGGCCGACGGCTTCACTCTGCGCTTCCAGCTTGTCCGCCGACTCATTTCGCAAGGGCTGCGCATCTTCCTCTTCGCCGCCGCTTGCCGCGCTCTGCGGCTCATTGGACGGCTGCCCGCCTTCATCCGCCCCTGGCGGCGGCAGGCTCTGTTCGTCCCCTTTCCGAACGAGAATCACGTCCACCGGGCCAAAGTCGCCGGGAAGATTGCAGCGAAGATTGTCCTCCGGAATATAGTCCATATCCGTGATCCGGGCGTCCATGGCTTCCGTAAACACTTCGTTCACGGCGTTCACGACGCTCTTGCAGGATCGGTAATTATCCATGAAGAAGATCCGGCGCTCCATGGCCTCCGCGTCGTCCGAAAAGGTGCTTCGCTCATGAGCGAACAGCTCCGGCTCCGCATGGCGGAAGCCATAGATGGACTGCTTGATGTCGCCGACCATAAAGAACTGGTGTCCCGGGCCGGTCAGGCTCTTGATAATGGCGTCCTGAATGCCGGAAACGTCCTGGCATTCATCCACATAGATGTATTTGTACTTGGCCAGCAGTTCCTTTTGCTTGTCCGGATCGGACATGATCCGGTACGCGGTCTGCTCCATGTCCGCATAGTCAATGGCCCCGGCTTCCAGCTTCCACCGTTTATACTCAGCGGCGGTCTCCCGCAGAAGCAGTTCCAGGCCGCGCAGTTCCCGCTGAATGATGCCGTTCAGGCGCCGGTTCTTTTCGCCCATGATGGCGTCCAGCTTCTTCAGGGCGGTATCGAAAATGCCCTTGGAGCCCTTCATCCCGTTCCGGAGTTCGTCCATCCGTTTCTTCCACGCCTTGGCCGCTTCGTCCAGCTTGGCGGCCCGGGGAGCGCCGGCAAAGGCGTCCCTGGTGGAAACCAGCAGCGCGCGCTTGTCCGCTTCGGTGTCCGCCCTTTCAAAGGATTCCAGGAAGGAAGCCACCAGCCGGGCGTCCGCGTCGCACACATCCCCATAGGCAGGCAGCGCCAAAGGATCCTGCAGCAAATCCGATTCCTGCCGCAGGCATTCTTCCAGGCCAAGAACGTCCAGATCGATGGAGTTCAGGATTTCCCGGTTCCACAGATCATAGGGCGGATTCTGGACGATCCGCCCCAGGAAATCAAACGGATTCGGAATTCCCATCAGGACGTTGTACAGATCCTGCACCATTTTTCCGATCTCTTCCAGAGAGAAGGCCGTCAACAGTGAACCGACCGCTTTGCGGTCTTCGATGGAATAGGCGCTGCCCTTTCCGATGACGATCTCCGCCGCATCGGTAAAGCATTCGTCCAGAACGTGTTTCTTTTCCCAATCCTTCATCACTCTCGGATTCGTGCTGGCCCCGGCGTTATCATTGTATTCCTTCAGCAGCTGGGTGCAGAAAGAGTGAATGGTGCTGATGGTTGCGGTCTCCATCTCACTCAGCGCCTTGGACGCGGCGTCGTTTCCCTCCATGGCGGCGCGTTCCAGAAGGCTGCGGAGCTTATCCTTCATGTTATGGGCAGCCTCTTTTGTGAAGGTGATCACGAGGAACTGAGAGATGGATATCTCCGGATGCCGGATCAGAGTCTCCTTGATCTTTTCCACCATCACGGTGGTTTTGCCTGAACCGGCAGCCGCGGAAACCAGAATATTTTGGTTCCGGGCGGCAATGGCTTCCTTCTGGGAAGCGTTAAAGACTGTCGGCATGTTTCCCTCCAAGGATTTTAAGTGTCCGGCGCTTGTGATCCACTTCCACGATTTTGCAGCCCGGAATCGTGCTGTCAAAAAGGCATGCATCCGGATGATCGCACCAGGCGCAGGGAGATTCCTGCCCGTCTTTTACGGGCCTCGGGGCCGCCTCTCCAGCGCGGATCCGGTTCACCCGCTCCGTCACCACATCCACGGCGCAGTCCATGACCGCGTTCATTTCCTCGCGGGTGACGGATGAAATGGTATCGTTGGACTCCGATCTTTTGGAAACCTTGACCGGCTTCATGGCATCCTGAACACCCTTGTTGTCCAGAATCATGCCGGCCGTGCGAAGCTCCTGATCGATCCCGGCGTAAACCAGATCCCGCTCCTCACTTTCCACCAGCACATCCTTGATGGGCTGATACAGTCCGCCGGCCGCCTGATAGGCCGTCATCCCTTCCTGCGCCGCCCGGATATACAGCGGCAGCTGCAGCTGGAGCCCGGCCACGATGGAGTTCTGCTTTACTTCCTTGGTGGACATCTTGTTATCCACGATCATGAAATACCGGGCGCCGTCCTCTGTTTCCAGCCGGTCAATCCGGTCGATCCGGCCGGAAAAGGCCACCACATCCCCGTCCGACGTCCGAATCTGAAGGGCCGGAATCCGGGTACGCCCTGTTTCATCCGGCGTCCCGAAGGGGATTTCCGTCGCCATGGGCAGGAAGTGATGGTCCTGCCGGAAGGTCCGCATCATGCTGAAGATCGCCGTGCGAACCCCGCGGATGATGCTGGCCCCCTGATATCGGTGCAGGGTATCGGAGGTCAGAATACCGCCCTCCCATTGTTTGACCCGTTCTTTCAGAATCCGGTTCAGCAGCCGCGTCTGCGTTTGCTCGGACAGATTGGGCCATTCCGGCAGCTTCATGGCCTCGTTCAGGAACCGCTGAATCACATCATGGTTGAAGGTGCCCTGTTCGTTTCGCTGGAAGGCAAAGGAGCCCGTCGGGAAAAGATCCAGGCCGTACTGAAGGAAATGCCGGTATGGGCAGGAGCCGAAGGTTTCCACCCGGGAAATCGTGAACCCATGGGTGATATACAGCCGCTTCGCCTGCTCCGGCGAAATCGCGGCCGTCGGGGCCGTCACATGCAGGCCCTGCAGGACGCCTTCCACCTTCTTTTTCCAGTCTTTGGACTGGTAGAGGGAGGCCAGCGCGTTTTTCCACAGCTCGTTTTCCGCCTCGTCCCCCTGGAAAAGGGGGCCCTTGCTGTCCTTATGGTCCCGCAGCCGTACCGCCAGGGATTCCAGCGCGAAAGCGGGGGCGAAAGGCTGAATGTCCGGGTTCATCAGGCCGCCGGTATAGTTTTCCGGATTCATCTCCGTGACCACCTTCGCCAACCGTTTGAAAGCCGTGGAAGGCGTCATGACGCCGCCGCTGGGCCTGGCGCTGGAGCAGGACAGCACCAGCTGTTCCCTGGCCAGGGACACCGCCTGATAGACGTCCTGCTTCTGGCGGGCAGCCAGATCCATCAGGGACTGGCCGATCTTGCTGTAGGGCCTTCCGGTCATATCCGCGGCGCCGAATTGATTTTTCTGCTCCAGATAGTATGCCTCGTTCGCTTCCACAATATACTGCTCCAACTGGTTCCGCTCCTGCTCGGAGAGGATCGCCGCGCCGGAGGAAATCTCGTTTTCCTGCAGGCCCATGACGATCATGCACCGGATGCCGGAGGAGAAGAACATCTGGGGCGGCGCGACCATGACCGCCCTGGACAGCTGCGGCAGGGACTTGATCATCCGGGAAGACATGGAGGCTTCCAGCATGGCGCACAGATCCTTCAGGGGAACCGGTTCATCCCCGATGAAGGTGGCGACCGTATCCAGCAGCTCGTTGACCGCCGTCCAGACCTGACGGTTCCGGTCAATGCCCAGGTCATCCCCCTGATCGGCCAGGACCTCCTCCTGCCGGAGCAGACGGTCATAGATACCGGCGTCCGTAATGAACTGGAACAGCAGCGTCGCCGCCTGCTTTCCGGTACAGCTCTTTCGGGACAGCTTCTTTTTGAGATCCACGATGGGATCGATCACGCGCCGGCGAAGATCTTCCAGCCGCTGAACCTTTTCCTTTTTGCTTTCCTGCTCCGGCAGATAGAAGGGCATCAGCCACCGGCCGCGGTGAATGCCGTTTTCCCGGGCATAGTTCTCCATGTCCATGACGTCCCGGGGCTGAAGAACCGTAAAGCCGGTTTTCATCATCCGCAGCACATCATCCTGACAGAAGTTCAGCCGCATGATCCGCAGCAGGGACAGAAAATACTGCGCGTATTCGCTCATCAGGATCGGCTGATCCTGCTTCGCGTTGAAGGGAATCCCGGCCGCGGCCATGGTCAGGGGCAAAAGCGACGGGAGCGTATTCTGCTCGCAGACCGCGACGGCCATATCTTCCCAGGGGACGCCGGCCCGGCGCCATTCAATCAGCGTCTGGCAGGCGTGCTGACATTCCAGATAGGAATTCCGGGCATAATACAGATGCACATGGGACAGATCCGGCACAAAGGTCTCCGCCAGCTCTTTCATGGCGGCGGTTTTGACCTTGCCGGGATCATCCCGGATGATGACGGTTTCTGTTTTGTGCCGGCGCACTTTCTCACCGGCAAAGGCGCCGGTAGCGTATATGGTCTTTTCCACATAGGAGATCCCCGGATCGAAGGATGGAATGTACTCCACCCGCTGGGTGATGAAGGGCTGTCCGTGGCTTTTCAGATAGTCTTCCAGGGCGAGGACGGAATCATTCGCGCCATTGAAGATATCCCGGTCCCGGCCCACATCATCGCTGATGAGGCCAATAACCACCTCCGCGGCGCCGCCCTCTTCCACGGGCGCGAGCGCGACTTCCGCCAGGTTCAGGAGATCGTGGGTGATATAGTCAAAGCCGTAAATCAGGAGCTGCTTTCCCTGGATGATCCCGCTGTTCCGGATCTGGCTGACGGCGGACATCCACTGGCCGACCGTATCCTCGAAGCCTTTATCCAATACCAGCTGATATCCGTCCCAGATCAGGGCGACGTCCTCCAGCTTTGCCGCCGTGCGACGGCTGTCAGGCTTGAACTCTCTGAGGAAATCGGAATTCAGCCGGGCGCGGGCAAACTCGTCGATCTGTCCCGCGATCTTCGCGGCCAGGGTGGGCTGCGCGACGGAATCCCTGTAATACTTCAGCTCATTCCGGCAGTGATGCAGCAGCTGGGAGATGATCATATTCTGCCCATCCCCGGAAATGGGGCGCCGGTTTCCGTGTCCGGTCAACTCCCGCACTTCCCGGACAAGGGACGACGGGGAGAAGATCTTCAGATCGAAAATGCCGTCTTCCCGGCTTCTGTGAATGATTTCCGTCTCGCAGGCCAGCGTAAAGGATTCCGGCACCAGCACCACCGGAAACGCTGCATGATCAATTTCCTGCCACAGGCTCTGAATCAGTCCGGGAGCCCTTGTGGTAACGATACGGATTGCAGCCATTCCTGTTCTTCCTTCCTTGCGTCGGCCATCCTGCCGTCTTCTTTGCTTACACGTAACTATTCAGTCGCTTCTCTTTCTGGACTGAACAGTTACACTTACTCTTACATCTTTCGGATCGGCGCTTCCTCCTGCAGCCTCGGCTGCAGGAACGGGCGAAGCCCCCAGGCCGCAGACGGAAACCCCAACTGATCCATAAAATCAATCCGGGCTTCCTCCATCCAATGAACGTAATTGGCATGGTGAGCGATTTCCATCATGTCCGTTTCATAATACTGCACCTTGTGAATCATCGGTTTCATGTTTTCTTCTCCCAGGCTTTCATTCTAATAACGCATCGCTCAGGCTGTGCGGGTTTCACCTGCCCGCAGTCTTTCAAACACTTCCGCCACATCTCCTCGGATCAGAAGCTCTGCCCTTTCATCCGCGGATGTCGGCTCTTTGTTGATCACCACCAAATGCTTCCCTCGGAAATCCTCAATAAACGAGGCGGCCGGTTCCACAGACAGGGATGTTCCCGCGACAATCAGGGTATCCGCATTGGTGATTTCCCGCCGTGCGCCGATGCATACATACTTCTCCAACGGTTCCCCATACAATACCACATTCGGCTTGATCACTCCGCCGCATTCGCAGCGGGGAATTCCTTCCGTCTGTAATATGGCTTCCATGGAATATTGCGCATTGCATTCCATGCAATTGTTTTCATGGACATTTCCGTGCAGCTCGTACACCCGGATGTTTCCGGCTTTCTTGTGCAGGCCATCGATGTTCTGCGTGACAATGCCCCGCAGTTTGTCCTGCTGTTCAAGGGTGTACAGATATCTGTGAGCGGCATTGGGTTTCGCGTCCGGAAACAGCATATGCCTTCTGTAAAACCGAAAGAACGCTTCCGTCTGCAAATAGAAATATGTTTTGCTGAGAATCATCTCCGGGTCCATGCCTTCTTCTTTCGCCGCGTACAATCCCTCTTCCGACCGGAAGTCCGGAATCCCGCTGGCTGTCGACACGCCGGCTCCGCCAAAGAAAACGATTCTCTTTGAAGAATCGATGATGCCCCGAAGCCGGTCCATCTCCGTTTCCGTTACCGTCAAATTTCTTTTCATGACAGATGATCCCCTTCTCCAACACATCAGGATCTCAAAGAACTCCCCTGCTCCATAGATATCCGATGACTCCTTCCTGGAGGAGCAGCAGCAAAGGAAAGAACACTTTGTTCAAAAAGCGCTCCGTGCCCCTGCCCTATATCGGCGTGTCAGGGTTCAGCGCTTTCTTCAACATGATGATCTCTTTGGTTCTGTACTCCTCTTCAAATCCCGCCCGAAGGAACATCCCCATCGCATGATTGTCGATGGCCATATGGTCCCGAAGAATGAGGAGCCCGTTTTTCTTTGCAGCCTCACAGAGAAGCCGCAGCGCTTCGCTTCCGTAACCATGACCCCTGTACCTGGACATAATGATCACATCCGCCAGCCAGATCTTTTCCGTTTCATCATAATGATAAGCAGCCTCTCCGATGAACACACGGCTGTTTCCCATCGTCACATATCGATAGAAATGCCGGCCGTCTGTATCGTTCATCCAGAAATCGTGCCAAGCTTTCCATTTTTCTTCCGGGAAAGGGATCGTTCCTCCCCATGCCTTGTTGTAACTCATCGTTTCCGGATCAGCCATCAGGCTTTGCCGAAACCATAAATCATCCAGCTGCGGTTTGTACAGCTGGATCCTGTTTCTGTTCTTCAAATCAGTCTTCCCTCACAGTGGTCAATCTCGTGTTGGATAATTTGTGCGGTGAAGCCTTGAAAAGCGTTTGTTCTCAATCGCATTTGCTGATCCTGCCAGGATACTGTAATCCGCTGATAGCGCTTCGTCTTTTTCACGCCGCTGAGAGACAGGCAGCCCTCTTCCGTTTCATATTCACCGTCCTTGCTGATAATCTTCGGATTCAGCATTGTCATCAGGATCGGTCCGTTATAAAACGCAATCATGCTTTTCTTCTCTCCGATCATGTTGGCCGCCATCCCCACACAGCGCTCTCTGTTCGCCTACAATGTCTCCATCAGATCCGTCAACACCTGCAGATCTTCCGCTGTCGCTGGTTCAGATTTCTGCGCCAGGAACAGCGGATCATGAACAATCGGTCTTACCATACGACCTCCCCGTTATTCGTCTTCGTCCGTTTCCATGACCGTCCTGATCGATTCCTCCAGTCATTATATCACCCACCCGTAGTATAACACAATGGGGTGATATGTGGGTGATAGAACGAAAAAGTTTTCGAAAGGAAAACGGAAGAACAAGCAATTTATCATATTTACTTGCTTTTCTCACCATGCTATGATACATAAAAGCAAGGCCGGGAGGAAGCGCTTGCCCTGCCAGTCAGGATGGATGAACTCAAAGCTGCCGGGAAGGCATCTGACATTTTCAGGTGAGGAGGAAAAAACATGGAACAGGTACGACTGGGAATTATCGGAATCGGCGGCATGGGGACGGAGCATGCCAAGGGCATCCTGGCAGGAAACATTCCCGAAATCAGGCTGACCGCGGTGGCGGACGTCCGGGAGAGCCGCCTGGAGTACGCCAGGGACCATTTTCCGGAGGATGTAAGGAGATTTTCAGACGGACGCGAGCTGATCGACTCCGGATGCTGTGACGCGGTGCTGATTGCCACGCCCCACTATTTCCATCCGGATTTTGTCATCTACGCGCTGCAGCACGGCGTGCACGCGCTGAGCGAGAAGCCGGCCGGCGTTTATACCAGCCGTGTCCGGGAGATGAACGAGATCGCGAAGAAGAGCGATAAAGTGTTCGCCATCATGTTCAATCAGCGCACCAACTGCGTCTACCGCAAGCTGCATGAGATGATTCAGAGCGGAGAGTTGGGCGCCATGAAGCGCATGAATTGGATCATCACGGACTGGTACCGCACCCAGGCCTATTATGACGCAGCCGGATGGAAGGCGACCTGGGCCGGCGAGGGCGGCGGCGTGCTGCTGAACCAGTGTCCGCACCAGCTGGATCTTCTGCAGTGGCTGTGCGGGATGCCGAAGAAGGTGCGGGCCTTCTGTCAGGAGGCTAAATGGCATGATATCGAGGTAGAGGACGATGTGACGGCCTATCTCGAGTTCGAAAACGGCGCTACCGGGGTGTTTGTGACCACGACGGGTGACGCCCCGGGAACCAATCGCCTGGAGCTGACTTTTGAGATGGGAAAAATCGTTTGCGAGGGGGATCAGCTGATTTTCGACCGGCTGAAGGAGAACGAGCGTATCTTCTGCAAAACCTGCAGGGAGGGCTTCAAAAAGCCGGAGACGGAGCGGATCATCATTGAGACGGACGGCATGAACGAACAGCATACTGGCGTGATGAAGGCCTTCGCGGGGCGTATCCTTCGCGGGGAACCGCTGATCGCGGAAGGCACGGAAGGCATCCGCGGGCTGACGCTTTCCAACGCGATGTACCTGTCCTCCTGGCTGCAAGAGACGGTGGAGATCCCCTTCGATGAGGAGCTTTTCCTCCGGGAGCTGAATAAGCGCCGGGCGACCTCCAAAATGAAGGAGGATACCGGCATCGTGTTCGACACGGCAGGAACCTACTGATAGATGGAGGGAAATAACACCATTTTCGATTTTGCGAAGCTGGAAGGCTTTGACGCCTTTGCCCTGGCGCACAGCTCCCTTCTGCGGCTGCTGGAGAAATGCTGTTGATGTAAATCCGATCCCATAAACGGATCAGGCGGCCCGTTCCTTCCCCTTTCTGTTGACGATCACGATGCCGGCGCTGACCAGCAGCAGGGCGATCAGCCCGGTCAGGGAGAAGGCTTCCTTTCCTTCCCCCAGGAACAGGGCGGACAGCAGCACGCCCATCACCGGATTCATAAATCCAAGGATCGAAACCCGGCTGACTGGATTGTATTTCAGCAAAACGCCCCACAGCGTATAGGCGCCGGCGCTGATGAAGCCCAGATACAGCAGGTTCCACACGCATCCCTGGGAATAGAAATGCAGCTGTCCGCCCATGGCCGCGCCGACTGCGCAGAGCACCATGCCGCCCAGGGCGAACTGATATCCACTGAGAACCACCGGGTTTTCCTTCTTTGAGAAAATCTTGATCAGGCAGCCGGAAGCCCCATAGAAAAGATCCGCCGCCAGCATGGCGCCCTCTCCCGCCAGGGTGACCGCACCGCCCGAGGCCAGCGCGCTCGGGCCGCCCAGAATCGTAATGACTCCGATAAAGCCGACAATGCAGCCGACCAGTTTCCGGATCGTCATCCTTTCGAAGTGAAAGACATAGACCGCGAACAGGATGGCGATAAAGTTGCCCGAAGCGTTAATGATGGATCCCCGAACCCCGGATGTATTCGCCAGGGCCATAAAGAAAAAGTAGTACTGTCCAACGGTCTGCACCAGGGCCAGAATCCCGATGCTTCCCCAGGACTCCTTCCGCGGCACAAGCATCTTTCTGGAAATCAGGCTGCCGAAGACGATCGTCATCACGCCGGCCAGCACAAACCTGGCGCCCGCCAGCAGGATCCGCGACGCCGTATCGGTCGCGGGAATCTGAAACAGCTGGTATGCGATCTTGATTGCCGGAGAGGCACTCCCCCATAATACGCAGCAGAAAAGCGCCGTCAGAAAAACAACGGAATAGCGCGTCCAGACCGTCTGCTTCTCACGGCCTTCCGTGCTCATCTCATTCTGCGCCGCCGCTCCTGTTTGTCCCTGATCCGTTCCGCTCATGTCAAACCCCTCCTCCGTTGCGGTTCGGCTATTCTATCACACAAACTGCCGTGAAACAATCTGGAAAAGGGGCTTTTCAGTATATTTTTCGATATTCGTAACTGTTCAGTCCTGCAAGCGCAGCGCTGAGGTGTTTCCCTCCGGAGGCCTTGAGTCTCGCCGGTTCTTAGCGATTGGCGAGGCGAATGCCGAAGACAGAGCTTAGAACCGCTGCGTAAGCGAACGGAGGCGCGAGCCGTCCCCCGGAGGGGAATACCTCAGAAAGCGGAGCAACTAAATAGTTACTGATATTCATTGTCGCAGGATCTGATAAGATGCGCTGACCAGCACATGGTGCTGTACTGAATGTGGCTGATCATGCCATCCTGCTCCCATTCCCGCAGGCATTATTTGCGTTCGCCCTTCTTTCTGCCGCGTCGGTCATAATCCTCTTCAATCCGGCGCTTCCAGCTGTCGTCAATCCGCGCTTTGCAAGCGCGCATTTCACGCACCGTATCCGCCAGCACTTCGTAGTTCAGCGCCGTTCCCATCGAATCGCTGTTATAATTCGCGGCCCGATCCGGAGCAATGCCAAAGCGTCCGGCCGTTTCGATGGCGTCAATGTTCGCGCCCAGGAACAGGAATTCCCACCCGTATTTTTCCTTCTGCCGTTCCACCATCTGTTTGACCTTTTCATAGGAATAGCGCCTGCTGGCGTTCTCCATCCCGTCGGTGGTGATCACGAAGATCGTCTTCTCGGGCCGGTCTTCCTCCCTGGCATACTTGTGGACATTTCCGATGTGATGAATGGCCCCGCCGATGGCATCCAGTAGCGCTGTGCATCCCCCGACACAATATTCCTTTTCTGTCATCTGCGGCATATCCCGCAGCGGAATTCGGTCATACAGCACTTCGCTCTCGCCGTCGAAAAGCACGGTGGAGACGAGCACTTCGCCTTCCGTATCCCGCTGTTTCCGCAGCATGCTGTTGTATCCGCCGATGGTGTCGCTTTCCAGGCCCCCCATGGATCCGCTGCGATCCAGGATCATGACCAGTTCCGTCAGGTTCTTCCTCATTTCCGTAACCTCCCTCTCTTGCTTGGGTTTGAAGCGCCCGGAAAATAAGCCTGTGGCTCATTTTCAGTGAAAAACGGGCGGCAGCCCCGGACGCGCGGGAGCTCTGCTCCGCGGTGCGCGCGTTCCTGATTGGTCTGGCTAAAGAATAGCGGAAATGAAAGCGGAAGTGGTCGCTCGGGAAACGACAAATGATCCTGTATTATTCACGGATATTCACAGACACGAAAAAAAACTGCTATCATCCATTCCGGGCCATCAGCCTGTCCGGCTGTTCTCCTTCCCGCAGCCGCCGGGCAGCCACCACCAGCCGCTCCTCCTCATCACCCACGCAGGTGATCAGCAGTACCAGCTGATCTTCCTCGTTCACATCCAGCATCGCCTCATGCATGCTGAGACGTTTCAGCCTTTCCAGCGCGCTGCGACGTATTTCGCGGTCGGTGGACTCCAGCGCGTACAGATCAAGATATCTGCTCCGTCCGGGCGTAATCTGAATCGTTTCCACCGCAAAGATGACATACTGTCCTTCTTCATACAGCGTATCAAACTGAAACAAACGGTGTCGGAAATAATAGGAAAAATCCTCATATTTCCGCAGGCCGCCAAACATGGCGCCGGTTTTCATATTGTGTCCGTACAGGAAGATGGTATAGGGTCGCGTCAGCAGACTGGTCTTCTCGTCCATGAAGATCGCCCCGCTGCCGTTTCGTTTTCCCATGGCGTCGTGGTTCAGAAAAAAAGCATTATCCTTTCGAACCACAGGCTCCTCCAGCCCTTCCATAGTAATCCAGCCAAGGATGTATTCGCTTTTCTTTCGCAGCTCCCGGATCTTTGGAACAACCGTCAGCCCGTGGGGATATTCCACCGGGGGAAGGCGGCCGGCTGCTGTTGAGGAACCGTCTTTCGCTTTTGCGGAGAGGGGCGGCTCTGTTTCCGACGGAGCCGCTTCTTTTCCGGGCAAACCCGTTTCCTTGGGGACGAGGCAGGCACTGTCCGTGCCCAAAGCGGCTTCTTCCGTCGTTTGATTATCTTTCTCCGTCAGGGCCGTTCGTTTTTCGTCTGGATCCGTTCCTTCCCCTCCGGCCAGCGCTTCCACGGCCGCCCGAAGCTCCCGCGTGGTTTGCCGGGCGGAAAAATAGTCATAGGCATACAGCCCCAGCCTCACGCTGCCGTATCCGATCAGCAGCAATGAAAGGCCCAGCACCGTCCGTTTCAGCAGCTTTCCGCCCCTCGTATCCCTGCCCCGCGGGTCCCTGCCCGGCTGCGGCGGATAGTATGGCATGGTTGATCAACTCCGATTTCTGAGAGATACAAGCAAACTATACCAAAAATCCGGCTCAAAAACAACTAACGATTCCGCAGGCCCACATGATCCTGGCCGCGGCAGGCGACCGTCCCTTTTGTTTCTTTTATGTTTTGCCGGCCGATCCTCTTTAAAAACAGCTCCGATTACAGTATAGTAAACTCGTCATTCAGTAATCATGCGCAGAGAGGAGTGTTCGGCTGTGAGCAACACGTCGGAAATCGTTGTTTTTATCATCTATCTGGCCTTCATGATCGGCATCGGCCTGTACTTTTTCCTGAAGAGCAAGGGCGCCGGTGAAAAGGAATATTTCCTCGGCGGGCGGAAAATGGGCCCCTGGGTCAGCGCCCTGTCCGCCGGCGCATCAGATATGAGCGCCTGGGTGCTCATGGGCCTGCCTACCGCGATTTATGCCCTCGGTCTTGGGCAGGTCTGGATTTCGGTCGGCCTGGCCATCGGGTACGCCCTGAGCTGGCTTTTCGAAGCGCCCCGCCTGCGGGCCTTCTCCATCGTCGCAGATGACGCGATTACCATCCCGCAGTATCTGACGCGGCGTTTCCGCTCCAAGTCCTACGCGCTTCAGGTGGTTTGCGCTTGTATTTTTCTGATCGCCTACACCGTGTATGCCGCTTCCAGCATTCAGGCCGCCGGCACCCTGTTCCATACCGTGATCGGCCTGGAGGAAACGCCGGCCATGTACCTGGCGGCGGTGATCATCATCGCGTATACCTTCCTGGGCGGCTTCTCCGCCGTCTGCTGGACAGACTTCTTCCAGGGCCTGCTGATGCTGGGCGCGCTGCTGATCGCGCCGATTTTCGCCTCCTCCATGCTGACCGTGGACCGGGCGCAGATCCTGGCGGAGACCCCGAACTTCTTTAATCCGATCACCAGCTGGCAGGATATCGCTTCCGGCCTGGGCTGGGGCCTCGGGTATTTCGGCATGCCGCACATTATCATCCGCTTCATGTCCGTCGAGTCCCAGAAGTCCCTGAAAAAATCCGCGGCCATCGGCATCACCTGGACCACGCTGATCCTGATTTTTGCGGCGCTGGTCGGCATCTTCGGCCGGGAAATGCTGGGCTACGACGATGGCATCTACGGCAAGAGCCTGGTGTTCATCACCATGGTTCGCAGAATCTTCCCCGGTGTTCTGTCCGGCATCCTGCTCTCCGCGATTCTGGCGGCTTCCATGTCCACGGCGGACAGCCAGCTGCTCGCGGCGGCTTCTGCCTTCTCCTCGGATGTGTATAAGCCCATCGTCCGGGGTAACAAGGCCAGCGAACGGGAAATGCTCTGGACCGGGCGCATGGTCGTGCTGATCATCGCGGTCATCGCGCTGGTCATCGCCACCAACCCGAATTCCGGCACGATTATGTCCCTGGTGTCCAACGCCTGGGGCGTGTTCGGCGCCGCCTTCGGCCCCGTGATCCTGCTGAGCCTTTACTGGAAACGCTTCAACTTCCCTGGCGCCCTGGTGGGCATCATCGTCGGCGCGGCCGTCGATATCCTTTGGCTCGTTTTCCTGTCCGGAACAGGGGTATATGAGATTCTCCCCGGCTTCCTGTGCGGGCTGATCGCCTCCGTCGCAGTTACCCTCTGCACCAAAGCGCCCGACCGTGAAACCGAGGACCTGTTCGACAAGGCGGTTTCCTTCAAAGAAAAAGACTGATCCTTCACCCCCTCGGCATGCATCCGGAAGAGCACCGTCAAGATCTGCTCTTTCGGATGCCTTCGGCCGCCTCTTCTCAACAGATCCGATACAGAAGCGGAACCGGAGCCTGTCAGGCCAGCATGCGCACCGCGTTGTAGGCGCAGATGAACAGAATGATCACCAGAAGGCCGATAAACAGCTTGTCTGTCAGTTCGGCCGAAAGCTTTTTATGCAGCATGGAGGAAAGGAATCCCCCCAGCGCCCCAGCGCCGGCCATGGCGATGAGCATTCCCCATTCAAACGCCGGTACGGTTCTGCTGGCCACGGAAAAGATCAGGCTGGCGGTCTGGCTCAGCAGAATCACCAGAATGGAATTGATGGCCGCCTTCTTGGTATCCATGGAGAAGAAATAATACAGCACCGCCAGGTTCATGGGGCCTCCGCCGATTCCCAGGAAGGAGGAGGCAATTCCCAGCAGCAGGCCGATGACCGCCGCGGCCGCGGGGTTTTGAATATTCCTGGTCCGGATTTTCGCCTTGTTCACCACGTACAGCAGGGTGCCCAGCACCATGACGCCCAGGACGATGGCCTGAATGCCCCCCACCAGCCGGTCGTTGCCCACGGCTTTTTTGATGAAATCATAGAGGAACTTGCCGCTGACCCCGCCGATGGCGGCGCCCAGGCCCAGGGGAATGCTGCGCTTCCCGTCCAGCTCCTTGCTCTTGCGGCTCTTGAACACGTTGACACAGGCCATGGTCAGCACGGTCAGCCCGGACAGAAAGGACAGCGTGGATACGGACATGATGCCCGTGGCGTCCAGAATGGGCTTGATCACCACGCCGCCGCCCACGCCGCAGATGCCGCCGACGGTGCTGGCCGCCAGGCAGACAAAACAGACAAACAGAATTTCCATGATTGGTTACCCGCTTTCTCTCGTTTTCCGTAACCGGTTTCGCCGTACGGATTCAGCCGCACAGGAGGGGCGGGCGCTGTGCGAACGCACAGATGCTCCGTCCTCCGTGCCCGCCGGAATGATTCAGACCTGAACCGCCGTGATGTTCCGGGGATACCGGCAGCGCTGCGATGAGAAACCCCATCCGCCGCCCGGGAAAGGGGAAAAGGAGACAGGGACCTGTCTCCTTGTGATTTTACTTTCCCAGCGCCTTGAACATCCAGCCCTTGTACGCTTCCACCCCGGGCTGATCGAAGGGATTGATGCCCAGGATTTCCCCGGAAAGATAGCAGGCAAACTGGAAGAAATAGAACAGCTGGCCAAAGTGGCTGGCGTCCAGGGCGCCGACCTTCAGCAGCACGCAGGGCATCTTTCCACTGTGCGCGGTCACGGTAGCCTCGAAGGCCGCCCGGTTGATGTCCCAGAAATCCTTTTCGTTCAGATAGTCGAAGAAGTCCCGCTTGCCGTCCGCGTGAATGATCAGGTGATCCGTGGGCTCCTCCACGTCCAGGAAGGTTTCGAACATCAGCGGCGCGCCGTCCTGCAGATACTGCCCCACGGCGTGCAGCTCTTCGGAATATTCGCCGGCCACGGGGAAGATTCCTTTGCCGTCCTTGCCTTCGCTTTCGCCGAAAAGCTGCACCCACCATTTATTGAACCACCGGAACTGGGGCTCAAAGGACGCGAGCATCTCCAGCGTATAGCCCTTCCGGTTGTACAAATTGCGCAGGGCCGCGTAGCGCAGGGCCAGATTGCTTTCCGCCCCTTCCGCGTGCAGCCGGGCGGCCATTTCCGCCCCGCCCCGCACCAGGGCGCGGATATCGATGCCCGCCACCGCCATGGGCAGCAGCCCTACATAGCTGAAGGCGCTGTAGCGGCCGCCCACATCCGTGGGGAAGGGCACGAAGGTATATCCTTCCGCCCGGCAGAGCTCCTCCAGGGAGGATCCGTAGGTGCCGGTACAGATGGTGCGCCGGGCGGCCTCCTCCGGGCTGTACTTTTTCGCCATGGCCTCCCGCAGGATCCGGAAGGAAGAGCCCGGCTCCAGGGTCTCGAAGTTCTTGGCGATGCAGTCGATGCAGTAATCCTTGCCTTCCAGGCTGCGCAGCATTTTATTCAGCGCGTGGGGGGACAGGGTGTTTCCGGCGTAAATGATCTCGCATCCGCTGCCGTCGGCCAGCGCTTCGATCACGCTGCGGGCCGCGTTATTGCTTCCGCCCACCCCGATGAGCACAAAGGCGTCGCTGGTTTTCCGAACCCGGTCCGCCAGCGCCTCGATCTCCTTCAGCCAGCGGTCACCGGCCCATTTGTCCAGGTCCAGCCATCCCTGGCTGTCCGCGTATTTTGCTTCCCCCGCCTGGGCCCGGGCCAGGATCGGGGCCGCGTCCTTCATCGCCTGGAACAGTTCCGCTTCCGTCACCAGATTCCGCTGGTCCTTCACTTGAATGTTCAGCATTTTCATTCTCCTGTTCCCGTATTTTTCGCGGCGCCGCCGATCCGTCCAGGGCCGTCCTGCCTGCTACGCCCGCAGCGCCATGAGGGTTACGCCCGCAGGTCCATGAGCCTGGGCAGCGGGTCTCCCAGCAGGGGGCGGCACCATTCCTTAAAGGCCTCCGTGACGCCGTTTCCCGCCTCGTTGATAAAGGCGTCCGGCATCTTCCGCTCCGTCATCATGACCTCCTGAATATCCGCCAGGAAGGTTTCGCTTTCGTATTCCGCCCCTTCCTTCCGCCGGATGGCCACCATCTTCGCCGTTTCCCCGGCGACGGCCGCCCGCACGGCCGCCCGGCCGCAGGCTTCCGCCTCCTCCCGGTCCACCCGGCTCTGCCAGGGGATGGAGGCCCGGCCCAGCAGGCCCGGCTTTTCCGACCGGGACTTATAGCCCAGGTTTTTCGTAATCAGATTGGCCAGATGGGAGGACACATCGCCAAAGTAGGTGGAACGGCCCACCGTAAACACCGGTTCCACAATAGGCTTCCCCGACGCGTCGTGCAGGCCCTCGCTGGCCACGACGACGCCGAATCCTTTTTCGTCAATCAGCTTTTGCACGTCCCGCAGGAAGGCGGCCTCGTCAAAGTCCCGCTCCGGCAGATAGATCAGATCCGGCCCCTGGCCGTAGCTGTCCGCCGCCAGCGCGGACGCCGCGGTCACCCATCCCGCGTTCCGTCCCAGGGCTTCCACCACCACCACGTGGATGGGAAGGCTGGCCACGTCGCAACAGATTTCCGCCACGCTGCCGGCCAGATACCGGGCCGCGCTGCCGAAGCCGGGGGCATGGTCCGTCACGGCCAGATCGTTATCCATCGTCTTGGGAATGCCGATGACCCGGATGTCGGCGCCGGCGCAGCGCTGCTGCAGCTTGCCGCAGGTGTCCATGGTCCCGTTGCCGCCGTTCATCAGCACATAGCGGATCCCGTATTTTTCCAGAATGGGCACCATGGCCTCGTATTCCGGCGCCTCCAGGGCGTCCCGTGAGGTGCCGATGGCCGAGGCGGGGCTGGTCAGGAGCCCGCGGAGTTCCTCATCCCGCATGTCGGTGACGTCCCGCAGCTTCTCCTTCAGCAGGCCGCCGGTTCCCTCGATGGCCACATAGACCCGGTTCACGTCCGGGCTTGCCTGCGCTTCCCGGATGGCCCCGTAGAGCGAACAGTTAATGACGGCGGTGGGGCCGCCACCGTGCATCACAATCAGATTTCCTGCCATTGCTTTTTCTCCCTGTTCTCCGTCGTTGACAGTCTGCGTCCGGCGGGAAGCGGTCCGAGCCGCTTCCCGCGCCTTTCCTTCCGGAGTCAGCCGCCGCAGGGATGGGCCGGCGTATTATCCCGATAGTGGCTGTTTTCCGCAGGATTCTTCATGCACAGGTGCACCGCCGCGGTGGTAAAGGTTTTGGGCAGCGCCAGGATGTTGGGGTGCTCGCCCACATACTTGCGCTTCGCGTCCTCCAGGGCTTCCTCCACGGTGGCCCGGGTCTTGAGGCCCATGCCCCGGGCGATGCCCGGCTCCCGCGCGCCTACGATGTAGATGGCGCTGGTATGCATCTCCGCCAGATGGCCGCAGCTCATCATGCTGAAGCCGTGGAAGGGATGGAAGGCGTTGGCGAAGCGGTACTTCCGGATATATTCCTCATTGGTGGCAAAATACTCGCCGTAACGGTTCATGTCCGGCAGGATCTGCATATAATCATGCTGGAACATTTCGTACAGCTCCTTCAGATAGGGCCAGCGCTCCTCGTGGAACCAGCCGTCGCAGATGCTGGGCACGATGAACACGCAGTGATCGCTCAGCACCCGCTTGTGGCGGATCACCTGGGCGGACAGGGCCTGCATCATCTGGATGGGATTGGTGCCCATGCCCGCGCCGTAATGGAAATCCGTGGGCATGCCGAAAACCACCACATCGTACTTCTTTTCCGCCCAGTGCACATAGGTGCGCTTGTCCGCGGTTTTCCAGGAAATGGGCTGCATTTCCTTCGCCCATCCGGAGTTGATCTCAATCTGCCGGCTCTTCGAATCCAGCACCGCGTCGCAGCAGAAGAACTTCTTGCCCATCTTCTCTTCCATGTGCATGCCGTGCTGGTCAAACTTATCCCGCATCAGGCTGTTGGTGCTGACGGGAACGAAGTCCGGCCGGTGCATGACCTGGGGCACATGATGGGAGGAAATGCTCCGCCAGTGGCTGATGCCCGTGGCGCAATGCTTGTATCCGCCGGAATAGCCGCCGTAGGGGTTGCCCTGAGTATGTCCGATGAGGATGGCCACATCCGCGTCATAGACATACTTGTTCATGATGACGTGATCCCCCTGGGCGGTAAAGCCCAGATCCACCAGGTGGTCATAGTCCTCGCTGTCGTGGCTGGTAATCTGGTTGGAATACCAGAATTCGTTGAACAGCTCCTCCCCCAGGATCTGCCGGGCCTCATTCATGGGCGTCCGGGGATGCAGGCCGTTGGAGAACAGCAGCAGCACGTCCTCCTTCCGGATCCCCACGCTGTACAGCTCGTCCAGGCAGGCACGGATAGCCACCTTCCGATGGCTGGTGGGCTGGCAGCCGCCCTTCACGATGTCAGGGATAATCATGACCACGGTCCGCTTTCCCCGGGCCAGCTCCGCCAGGGGCTCCATGCCGATGGGATGGCGGATGGATTCCAGGGTCGCCTGATACAGGCTGTCCCAGTCCTGGGGCAGGCACGCGGGATCCGGCACCGTTTCCCCGGGAATGAACACATCCGTATCGTCCGGCAGGTTCGCAGACATCAGGCCGTGACCGTATTCAAACTGAAGATTCATAACTCCTTGCTCCTTTCACTCCGCGCAGGCGGACAGGTAAATCCGAATGATGTCCAGATATTCATCGGGATAGAAGCCGATCTCCCCCTGGAACCGGGTCAGGGCGATCAGGCCCCCGTCGATCTCCGGGATGGAGGCCAGCATTTCCGCGTTGTCCTGCTTGAGCCCGCCGCCATAGACCACGGGCATTCCGCCGGTCTGCTCCTTGATGAAGCGGGCGATGGGGGCGATGACGTCCGCCCCGGGCGGCGTCTTTCCCGGGCCGATAGCCCAAATGGGCTCATAGGCGATGACAATCTTTTCCCGGTCCACCCCCTCCAGGCCGATAGCCAGCTGCTCCCGCAGCACCTCCTGCCAGGCATCCCGTTCCTCGGCTTTTTCGCCGATGCAGTAGGTTACCGTCATCCCCTGTGCCGCCGCGCAGCGGATTTCCTGATTCAGGATCCGGTTGACGGCCTTCGTGTCCGTGACTCCAGCCTCTTGCAGAATGCCCAGCTTATCCGCCCGTTCCTCGCAGTGGCCGATGATGGCGCTCCCCACCCCCAGGGCCTTCATGGCCGCGGCGGGGCGGTTCGTCGTATAGGCGCCGAAATTCTTCCCCGGTGCCACATCCTGCCGGTACACACTCTGGCAGCCCACCTCGATCAGGCTGTTTTCCCCGGCAGCCTGCACGGCAGCAATGACATGGGCTTCCGGAAAATACATGGGAAAGCGGGCCTTTCCCCGATACTGCTCCAGCGCGTCCTTCGTGCGGGATACGATGGTTTCAGCCCACCGGCTGCCCTCAGCCAGCCGGTTGACACCGCCCATCTCCGCCGGCACATCAAAGCGCTTCAGATTCAGGCACAGATGTTTCATGCTCAGATTCCTTCTTTCTTATACCGATCCACCATCTGTTCGCAGGTCACGGCCTCGATCAGGTGGCTCTTCCGATAGCTGCCGAACTGAACCAGCAGGGGCGCGATGGCTTCCATGACAGCGGTGCGCATGCAGTCCGTCACGCAGCGCACATCCCCTTTGTCGCCGCTGCCGTCGATGACCGTCGCCATGATGGCCTGGACATAGTTCCGGGGATCCACATTTTTCGGCTGAGCCTTCAGCTTTTCCCACACCGGACCGATGGCCTCGCTCTTCTGCATCTCCGGATGCTTCTCAAACATCTCCATGATGTTCCGGGTGCAGGCCAGGCGGATATCCGTGTCCACGTTGATCTTGTTGATGCCGCAGCGGGTCACGTCCGCCAGCTGATTCACATCGATCCCGTAGGCATTTTCCAGCTGGCCGCCCATTTCATTGATCTGCTGCACATATTCCTGGGGCACCGTGGAAGATCCGTGGCTCACCAGGAAGCCCCGGATGCCTTCATGCATCATGCATTCCTTGGTCGCGATGGCAATCTCCCTGCGGATTTTCGCGTTCTTTCCCTTGTTGGGGCCATGCATGGTGCCGTAGGAAATCGCCAGGGCGTCACACCCGGTTTTCTTGAAAAAGTCAATGGCCTGCAGAGGATTCGTATAGGTGCTGGTGGCAGAGAACACATGATCCTCCACCCCGGCCAGCACGCCCAGTTCCCCTTCCACGCTCACGCCGTAGGGATGGGCCAGCTTAACCGCCTCCCGGGTCAGGGCCACGTTGTCCTCATAGGGCAGGCTGCTGCCGTCGATCATGACCGAGGTATATCCGCCGTCGATGCAGGCCTGAACCATCTCCAGGCTCTTGCCGTGGTCCAGATGGAGGCAGACCGGGATAGGGCTGTCCCCCGCGTGCCGCTTCACCTGATCACCGATGCGCCGGGCGCCCAGGCGCTTTTCCTCCGCGGAGGCATGCATGAAATCCGCCGCGCCGCCCATAAATCCGTTGGACGCCTCCGCGCCCTGCAGAATGGCGCCGGAGCGCAGAATCTCATGAATCCGGACCGCCGCTTCCACCTGGCAGTCTCCGTTCATATTAAACGCGCCCTGTCCGTATCCGTAATGATCCGCCGCCTCCAGAATTGCTCTCATGGGTACCAGCATGATGGGACACCTCTCTTTCGCATATCTTATTTTACTTCACTTTCGCAGGTATAGGTCCGCCTGCCCATCAGATCCACGGGCCTCCCCACCAGGGTCAGGGATTTCTGATCCACAATATCGGCGCTGCTGACACCCAGCTTCAGCTCCGCGGAGCCCGGCTCCACGCCGAAAACCATCTCTTCATTATAGTATCCGAGCCCGGAAGCCTGGAGATGGAAGACCACGGTCCTGCTCTCCCCCGCCTCCAGATGCACCCGCCGGAAAGCGACCAGCTGCATGTTGGGCCGGATCACATGGGCGCCGGAGAAGTGATAGTACAGCTGCAGCACCTGATCCCCGGCCACAGCCCCGGTATTCTTCACCGAGCAGCACACGTCCACGCTCCCGTCGGTGGGCATCGTGTCGGCGGACAGGGTCATGGGGCTGACCTCAAAGGAGGTATAGCTGAGCCCGTGACCGAAGGGGAAGAGGGACTTGTCCGTATCATCCACATAGCCGCCGGAGAAGATCAGGCTCGCGGTTCCGTCCGCGCCGCCGGAATACCCGGAGCCGGTCCGGTGATTATAGGTCAGCGGGATCTGGCCGATATGGTGGGGAACGGAGAAGGTCAGGTGCCCGCCGGGATTCACCGTCCCGTCCAGCACATCCGCCAGAACCCTGCCCGCCTCAGCGCCGGGCATGAAGGCCTGCACCATGGCCGATGTATGCTCCGCCGCCCAGGGCAGGGCGAAGACGCCGGGCCCGTAGAGCACCAGCACCACCGGCTTGCCCGCGGCCCATACCGCCTCCAGCAGCTGCTGCTGCACGCCGGGCAGATCCAGCCGGCTCCGGTCCTTGCCCTCGCCGCCGGTCACATTCACCCAGCCGCAGTTGCCGCCCATGGCCATGACGACCACGTCGGCTTCTTTCGCGGCCTTCACCGCCTCGTCAAAGCCCTCCGTCGAAGGCCCGATGATGTCGCAGCCCCGGGCGTAGGTCACCGGGAACCGGTCGGACAGGACGTCCTTCAGGCTGCGGGAACCCATTTTCTTCAGCAGGGTGGGCAGATCGCTCAGCTTCCGCCGGTCCTCTTCGCTGAACAGGGCCAGCGTGGAGGCGAATATATTGGAGGTGGGCCGGGACTGCTTCCCGTCCCCCTTATCCTTAGCCGCCTCGTCCGCGATGCCGTTGAAGGTCACGGAGCTGTCGTCCGCCGCTCCGGCCATCATCATTTCGATATAGGCGGGATAGGTGTATCCGCTGATGGGATAGCGCAGGTTGTCCGCGTGGGGGCCGATGACCGCCAGCTTCGTTCCCTTCTTCAGGGGCAGGACGCCGTCGTTCTTCAGCAGGGTAATGGACTGCTCGGCGATGCGCCGGCTCAGGGCCGCCTTTTCGGCGTTGGTCATGGCGGCGCGGACCGCGTCCACATCCACATAGGGATGCTCGAACAGCCCGTATTCGAACTTGATGGTCAGGATCCGGCGGACCGATTCATCGATGAGCGCCTCGTCCAGCTCCCCGCTGCGGACATAGTCCGGCAGCTGGCGGTAAGCGCCGCCCACGGGGATTTCCGTATCCAGGCCGCCCTTTTTCGCCAGCAGCCCCGCTTCCTTATAAGTGGAAGCGATATGGAAATAATTGTACATCTTCATGATGGCGGCTCCGTCCGAGGTCAGCGCGCCGCGGAATTTCATCGTATCCCGCAGCAGATCCCGGGCAATGCGCTTATTGGCGCCCACACACTGGCCGTCAATCTCGCCGTAGTTCGCCATCATGGCGGACACATCCGCCTCATTGGCCGCGGCTTCAAAGGGCGTGGCAAAGACCTCGTACAGTTCCCGGTCATTGATCCGGCTCACCGCGCAGTTCAGCCCCCCCTGGCTCTCCGCGTAGCCCAGGAAATGCTTGGCGATGCAGGCGGGACCGTTCTGCTTATCCCCTTGCATGCCCCGGACGTAATGGATGCCCATCTGGCTGGTCAGATAGGGGTCCTCGCCGTAGGTTTCATAGGTCCGGCCCCAGCGCGGATCCCGGGACACGTCGATCACCGGGCTCATGGCGCTGTTGATGCCCACCGCGCGGCTCTCCTGCCCGATGACGGCGGCCATTTCCTCCGCCAGCGCCGGCTCCCAGGTGCAGCCTACATTGATCTGGGCGGGGAAAAGCGTTCCTTCGGCCCCGGGATAGCCGCACAGGTTCTCCGCCTGCAGGGCCACGGGAATCCCAAGCCGGGTTTCTTCCACAAAATAGTGCTGCAGCTGGTTGCTGACCTCCGCGATCTGCACCGGATCCACAATGCCGGTCATGGAATACTGGGTGAACCGGCCGTGTCCGTCCGGGAATTTTTCCCGCAGCAGCTCCAGAGACACCTTCCCGTCTTTCATAAATCCGGCGGGCAGGTCCCCGCAAAGCTGGGCCACCTTTTCCTCCAGGGTCATACGGGCGAGCAGGTCCTCCACCCGAATGGCTACTGGCTGCGAGGGATCCTTGTACAGTTCCATGATTCCGGCTCCTTTCATGCCATCGGCGCTTATTTTATTTAATTAAAACAAAAAATTATTTCCTTGTCAAGAGCCAAAAGCAGAAAAAAGGGGCTTTTTTCAAATAATTTCCAAAAATGAAAAAAGGCCCAAGATCCGCAGCAGATCCCAGGCTTTCCGGAACCCGCCCGCGGCATGGCGCCTCAGTCCGGACGGATCAGACCCGAAGGTCCTTTCCCGCGTTGTATTGCTGCACCTTGCCAAACCAGAAGGGCCGGATATAATCCATCCTTTCCTTTGTATAGAGCAGGTAAATCTGCTCCTTCGGGGGCCATTTCAGCGCCATCCGGAACCGGCCTTCCTCATCCAGCTCCACGGGGGAAAAGTAGATGTACAGCGCGCCCGTCTTGTCCGGGTTGTTTTTGTTAAACACCTTCATTCCTGCCACACCCATCTCCGCTACCTCCGCCCAGGGCATCGCGCGCACCTGCCGGCCGAGGCGGAACACTCTGATTTCCTCCGCAGCAACCTCCACGACGGTCCCGTACAGATACGCCACATAGAGGAAAGGAAGCCCGGGAATCAGAAACAGCAGCCCCCACAGGTCTCCCCGCAGCAGGTTGAGCAGGCACAGCAGCAGGCAGGCCGCCATGGTTCCGACGGCAGCCGCCAGCTTATACGGATCCGCGAAGAAGCGGTTTTTCATCTGTCCTTCCTTCATGGGTTTCTCCCCCTTCAAACCTTCTGATGTGTTCATTATAGCAGAAAGGTCCGAAAAAACCCATCCCCGGCGGAAAAAAAAATT
>JAFWES010000034.1 GCA_017512805.1 Clostridia bacterium | reverse complement strand
TAATAGCGCTGCTTTCCCCAGCGGGTCATGGTCGTAGACTCCGCCCTTTTCCAGCCTCCCAGGGAGAGCACGATCTGGGAAATTTCGATAGAATCCTTGCGGCATGGTTTGATCTCCTCTGCTACATTCAAGGCGCAATGCCACAGTTCGATGATGGATACAGTATCCTTCGGACTGCGCTTAACCGATTCCAGATATTGGGAAATGGCGCCAACTCGCCAGTCATCCTCCATGGCTGCTTCCTGCTTCTGTCGAATGGCGGAGATAACAGACTTGTCCGCATACGGCGGCAGCTCATCCTTGCGGAAAAGATACAACGCCTCCGCCCAGCACTGGGAGATATACTCCCGGATTTCCGATTCTTTTTCCAGGATGTCGTAGCCATTGGCCTTGCAGGCCACGGGATAGAAGCGGCGGTTGCCCGTCCGGTCGGAGAGAAAGAGCGGATTGTTTGTGGTTCCGATAAAGGTGCAGCGCCGGGGAACCGTCTGGACATAGCGGGCGTAGGGCGGGCGGTAGGAATCCTCCTGGGCGGTGATATACGCCTTGACCGCCTCTGACTCTTTCACCCGGGTCATGGCCATCAGCTCCGCCACCTCCGCGATCCAGACGCCCCGGAGCGCTTCGCAGGATTCTTTGCCCGTGATCACCTTGATTTCCCGGAAAAACGAGTCATCCATATTGAGCCAGCGGACAATGGTAGACTTCCCCCCGCCCTGCTCGCCCACCAGGACGATCATGTCATCGAATTTGCAGCCGGGACGATAGGCCCGGTGGATGCCGCCGGCAAAGATCAGGCGGGAGACCTCCCGGTAATAGGCGGTATCATCGCAGCCAAGGATATCATGCAGAAAATTGTTGATTCGTGATTTACCGTCCCAAACCAGGGAATCCAGCAAATCCGTCAGGGGATTGACCCTGTGAAAATCAAAATGGATATGCAGCGCATCCCGGAGCATTTTTTCATGATAGAGGCCGAAATTAGACTGGAACCACAGCCGCAGCTGGGCGTCATTGGCATCCGTCCATTCCCGCCACACCTGCTCTCGACGGTCGAAAAATTCCTGCCGGCCCGTCATGACATTGAATCGAAGATGGTTACCATAATTGTTTTCGATCAGACTGCGAAATAGGGAAATAGTCGGTTTCATATCCTGCAGGACCAGTCCCTTGGTCAGATTTACTTCCGACTTTACGGGTCCCTGCGAAGTCTCTGGGAAATTCTCCACGATTGCACCTTCTTTCTTTTTTCCTCGATGATGGAGAGTTGGTATTCGTTATAGTCCAAGGCGTCCCGAAGAATCAGGGTTTGATCCCAGTCCCTGGCCGTACGCAAGGAGACCGGGATATGTTCCAGAAATAGCAAGGAATCAAAATTCTGATCCCTTTCCTTCTCGATGGCCTTTTTCTGATCGTCCAGGTCTTTCAGGCGGCTTGCCGCTTCTTCGTCAATGTGGATCTGTCGCTGATGAAATTGCTCCTGGGTCTGAAAGTCCTCCACGATAAGCAGATGGAGATTCAAATGGTGATCAATGGCCCGGACAGCCATCGCAAAGCTGCAGGAATCATGGCGCATGACAAAATCAATGACGGATCCCCCCGCGTGACAGCCGAAACAATACCAGCCCTTTTGATCCGCGGAATCGTACAGTTTCAGAGAAGGCTCCCTGTCGCCGGCATGAAAGGGACAGACCATGAATCCGTGAGCATTCGGGGTATAGCCATAGAGCGCCGCAACCGCCCGGGTCGGGACGGTGGATTTGATATACTGTGCGGCCTCGCTGATCAGCAAAAATAACACCTCTTTTCAAAAAATGACATTCAGAAATTGATAACCTCCGGCATGAATAGCTGACGGGGCTGACGCTCCCGGTTCCGGATCTCTCCTTCCACGGATTCAACCAGCGCGTTAAACAGCGCATTCGTCAGAGGATGACGCCGCCAGTCGTTTGCTTCGGCAAAAGCCGCCAGCTGCTGAATGTAATGATTCCAGGCGTCAAATGTGTTGGGCATATCGTGATGATTGTCATAGAGGACGAAGGCTTTCCGCCAGATTTCCCGATCCTGATTGGTCATGTGATCACCCCCGTCAGATCATCGACGAGCACGCGGCCTATCTCCATATCATGCGCCAGGCCATAAGCGGCGATGTTCCGACGCTTTCCGGCCAGCTGGCGGGTATCTTCATAAAGGATCATCGGGTTAAAACGGCAGCTCTTCGTCATCTGCCGGAGTGAAGCCGCCGGGGACAGTGGGAGAAGCCGGGACGGAAGCGCCGTTCGAAGAGCCGGTATCCGGACGAGGCTTCATCGGCTTCACCTTCCCCTCCCGGACGTAGGATACGGCCTCCAGGCGTCCGATCTCGGTAAATGGGATCCCGTTAAAGGAAGCGTCACGGACGCTGAATCCAACGGCGCGGCCCTTGAGGCCGGCTTCATTCCAATCCCAGTGGTAGCCGGCATTCGACTCCTCAATGGCCCAGACGGCGTTGTTGAAGGATCGGACATCCCATTCCGGATGCGCGGCGTTTGGATTGTCCGGGTTGGGCACCCGAAGGCGGAACACGCCCTTATATCGGGGCGTATAATCCCTGCTGGATTGGACGTCATTCTGATAGCGCTTCGTGTAGTAGCCGGCATGCTCGCCTTCCGTGACCTCAAGGCGGAGCACCAGCGTCTGATCCGGCTCATCGCCTTCGAGGCGTACATCTTTTATGACGCCCACATACGCACCGGCGGGCAGCGGGGGCAAGGACGCGGCGGGAGCTTCGGATTTAAATCCAGAGTAGGCTTTCATGCTTCAATTTCCTCCTGATTTATAAAGTTCTGGGGATTGGGTTAGGATTGATCGGATCACCGTCCTTTACATCCTGAATCTCGATCCCGCTGACTGTGTCACCGGGCACCAGGATCGTCAGTTTCCGCTTTTCGCCCAAGAGGAAGCGGAGGAGACGTTCCCGGACAGATACTCTCCGGATGGCAACCACACCGCCGAGATCGGGCTGGCGGGT
>JAFWES010000033.1 GCA_017512805.1 Clostridia bacterium | reverse complement strand
GGTGCGGTATTCAGGCGCCTGCTCGAATACCTTCTGCAGGTTGGGCATGCAGGAATCAATGTAACCTTCCAGAGCGATGATGGCGCCCTGCTTGGCATACTTCTGCAGGTCAGTATCGCCGAAGCCGGCGTTGAAGACCAGTTCAGGAAGCGTCCGGGCATTGGCCATTTCCAGAGCGATTTTTTCACCCCACTGGTCTCCCTGGATGGTGCGCCATTCCACATGGACGTTGGTGGCCTCTTCAAGGCGCTTGAAGATCGTGCGGTTGTTGGGGTTTGACTCGGTACCTACGGGGAAGTTGGTCAGAGCGGTAAAGGTTTCGGTCTTCTCCAGCGGGAAAGTGTAGTCCGCGTGAGCCAGGACGGTCATTGCCATGACCAAGCAAAGGCTCAGAGCCAGGATCCTTGAAATTTTACGCATTGTTTTGTCTCCTTTTCTTTTATTTTCCAGGCATCCGCCTGTGAATTCAAAAGTGACCCGGTATAAAATGCAACCTGGTTTAGCCCTTGACAGCGCCAGCCATGATTCCGCTGCCAAAATACCGCTGGAAGAAGGGATACATAATCAGCAGCGGCAGGCTGGAGATAATAATAGTGGCATACTTCAGCAGCTCGGCCAGCTGAGCACGCTCGGCAGTGGACTGCATATCCGAAACCATGCCCTGTTCCGGCTGACTCTGAATCAGGATGCTGCGGAGCACCAGCTGCAACGGCTGCTTGGACGCATCATTCAGATAAATCATGGCATCAAAGTAGCTGTTCCACATACCGACAAACTGCCACATGCAGATGGTGGCAATGATCGGTGTGCAGACGGGCAGCAGGATCTTGAAGAAGTAGATCATCTCCGTAGCGCCGTCAATGGAAGCTGCTTCCTCAAGATCATGGGGGATCCCCTGGTAATAGGTACGTGCGATGATCATGTTCCAGACGCTGAATGCGCCGGGCAGCAGAATCGCCCAGATGGTATTGAGCATTCCAAGGTCGCTTATCAGCAGATAGGTGGGGATCAGGCCGCCGCCGAAGAACATGGTGATCATATAGATCGCGTTGAATAACCGCTTGAACCGGAAGTCCGGCCGGGACATCGGATACGCAGCCAACAGCGTGATAATCGCGGAGAGGACGGTGAACAGCGCAGAATAGATCAGCGCGTTTTTAAAGCCCACCCAGATCATCTGGTTGGACAGAACGCGCTCATAAGCCGTTACTGTCCATTTGCTGAAGTCAAAGGTTACGCCTTTGTTCTGCAACGTGATGGGATCGATGAACGAAGCCAGTATGATGTACAGTACAGGGAGAACGATCGAAAGCAGGAAGATGCCCAGGATCACATAGGCGATAATCAGGATCGTTTTGTCCCCGGCGGGATACTTGGCAAACTCGCTCTTCTTTTTAATTACAGGAATATTCGCAACACTCATTCGCTCTCTCCCCTTCCTTTAATAAATGCCCTTGCCTTCGTTTATCTTCTTGACAATCGCATTCATGGAGATCAGCAGAATAATGTTGATGACGGTATTGAACAGGCCAACCGCAGTGGAGAATCCATAGTCGCCGTCCAAAAGGCCCTTCTTATATACATAGGTAGAAATGATTTCAGAAGAAGCCATATTCAGGTCGGTCTGCAGCGCGTATGCCTTTTCAAAGCCAACGCTCATGATGTTGCCCACCGCCATGATGAACTGGATGAGCACGGTATCCTTGATCGCCGGCCACTCAACCGTCTTGATCTGCTGGATCAGGTTCGCGCCGTCAATGACAGCCGCTTCCTTCAAATCCTTGCTGGCATTGGAAAGTGCTGCGGTGTAGATGATAGAAGCCCAGCCAGCGCCCTGCCAAATACCGCTGGCGATATAAATCGTTCGGAAAGCCTGAGGCATGGTCATGAAATTGTAATTCGTTCCGAGGAACATATTCACCATGCCGGTAGGAGACAGAAGGATGCGGACGATACCGCAAAGGACGATAACCGAGATGAAGTTGGGCATGTACAGCACCAGCTGAACCTTCTGTTTGATCTTGGAGCTGAGGATACGGTTAAGCAGGAACGCCAGCAGGATTGGTGCCGGGAATCCCCACAGGAGGCCGAAAACGCTCAGCTTCAGGGTGTTCATCAGGTATTTCATGAAGTCGGGCGAGGAAAGGAAACGGTTGAAATGAGCGAATCCCACCCACTCGCTGGCCCACAGTCCACGGAACGGGTTGTATTCCATGAAGGCGATCGCCACACCGCCCATCGGAATGTAGCGGAAGATGATCGTCAGCACGAAAGCCGGCAACATGAAAATCAGGTAGAGCTGCCAGTGCTGCCGCAGATACACCATGGTGTTGTGTGCCCGCTGTTTGATGGGCACAGATTCCTTGGCTGGCAAGGGCTTGTTCATAGAGATCCTCCTTTTTCTATTCTCCCCGAATGTACAATTGCATTGGCAGGTTACATTTGCGCATTCCCTTTGGGGGCTTAACCCTATGATACAGGATTCATTTTCCCTTGTCAATACACAAATGTTACATTTGCACATTTTAATTCGGCTTAGGACGGAATTTCTGGAATTAAATAGGCCATTGGAAACAAAAAAAAGGTGCCTGATGATGCGAACGCTTATTTTGCATACATTATATTTGACATTTGCACGATTTCATGTTACACTGCAGATGAATCAACAAGGAGGATCCGTCCATGAAGAAAGTCACCATACAGGATATTGCGGACGAACTGGGGGTTTCGCGCTACACTGTATCCAAGGCCATTAACAATGCCGGCAGCCTTGCCGAGGCGACTCGTGAAAGGATCCTGCAAAAAGCCACGGAAATGGGCTATAAGCATTTTTCCTATCTTAAGGCTCACACCAGCGGTGCTGCAGAATATCAGAATCATAAAAAAGGCGAGATTGCTCTGCTCTGCGGGAAGGCCATTGCATCCACCCACTATGCTTCACTGATGACTGACAGGATGAAGAAAGCTTTCCCACAATTTGGATATCATTTAACTGTCTGTCGGGTGGAAAACGAGAACTTCCTTCAGCGCACCCTGCCGCTCACTTTTGATCCCAAACACGTCAGCGCTGTCATCTGCGTCGAAATGTTTGACCGGATATATGACGAAATGATCTGTTCCCTTGGCCTGCCGGTACTGTTTGTGGACGGACCGGCTAAACGCGACGGCATCGATCTGCCGGCTGATCAGCTTTATATGGACAATACAACTGCTATCACCCGCTTCGTGAACGACATGCTGACACGGGGAAAGCGCAGGATCGGGTTTATCGGGAACTATGAGGAATGCCAGTCTCTGTTTGAAAGATATACTGCTTTTCGCTGCGCCATGCTCATGGCAAATGTTCCCGTTGAGCAGCGCTTCTGCATTAAAACCAATGATCCTGATGAGGTTGGGAATGCTTTGGCGGCCCTTTCCGATTTTCCAGACGTATTTGTCTGTTCCCATGACCTGGTGGCCGCCAAAGCCGTTTATACGCTGAACAAGCTGGGCATATCCGTGCCAGGGGACGTACTTGTGTGCGGCTTTGGTGACTCGCCGGAATCCCGCATCATGACACCTGCCCTTACTACCGTGCATATCCACACCAGTGTCATGGCTGCCGCTGCGATTCAGCTGCTGCTTTCCCGCATTGACGAACCCATCCTGGATTATCGCATTGTACACACAGAAACAGAGCTGATTTACCGGGAGTCCACCAGAATCTAGCCGATACTTTTTTCAAACAGGAGGTCAATATGAGATTCTTATCCTATGACAGCAAATTCGGGCGTTTTTTCCTGAAACTGAGCTACGGATGCTGCCTCAACTTCCTATGGCTCATCTGCTGCCTGCCCATTATCACCATTGGAGCGTCCACGACTGCGCTGTACTATACCTCCTTTAAGATCGCAAAGGATGAAGGAAGCTTTATCACGACCATGTTTTTTCGTTCGTTCAGGCAAAACTTCAAGCAGGCAACTGTCATCTGGCTGATCATGCTGGCTGCCGGTCTGATTATCGGGCTGGATGCCATCCTTCTTTACCAGCTGCACAACAACACGACCGGAACGGCTGCCGTGGTCTGGACGCTGCTGCTGGCGGTAATTTTTGCGTGCATGATCCTCTATGCTATCGTGCTGGTCCATATCTTCCCGCTGCTGTCCATTGCCAGCAACACCACAGCCAACATGTTTAAAAACGCCTTGATGATCGGCACCCGCTACCTGTTTGTAACCATTCTGCTTTTCTTTGTCCACTATGCCATGTTCTTTCTGGTGGTCAATGTCTTCACGCCCCTGATCATCTTCGGGGAGGGACTATGTGCGATTATCTGTGCCCATATTTTGCTGAAAATCCTGCGTCCCCTGCTACAGGATCCGAACCAGGAGCAGAAAGCAGGGACGACAGAGGATGAAGTGCCGAAAGATCTGACCAATTATCCTGAAAAGGAGACCGAACTGTGAAACTGACGGAAGCAGAGCGGAAGGAAAACCGGGAAGCCATTGCCAGAATGACGATACCGCAGCGGATCGGCTACATTTTTGAATACTACAAGTTTCCGCTGGTTCTGATTCTCATTTCTGCGGTGGCCCTGGGAAGTGCGCTGTACTACAGGATTACCCGCAAGGATACGCTTCTGTACCTGGCCTATGCGAACATTGCCGTTGGTGATACGCTGGACAGCGCGCTTGACGAAGGTTTCACACGCTCCATCGGTGCAGATCCCGGGAAAAGCGAAGTCAAAGTGTACCGTAATCTGTATCTGAGCCGGGACGCCTCCGTACAGAATCACCAGTATGCTTATGCTTCCCGCCTCAAGATCATGGCAGCCATGACCGACGGGCAGCTGGATGTTCTGCTCATGAATCGCGAAGCGTATGACATCATGTCTTCCGGCGGCTACCTGATGCCATTGGAGAATGTGCTGAAGCGGAATGAGACACTGTATTTAAGAATCAGCAGCCGGCTGACGAAAAATATTGTGATCCTTGAGGACAACGACATCGAACACCAGCTGGACGAGAGCGTGCCCTATCAGGCCGTCACCGAAACGGTTGCCAACGCTGTTCTTCTTTCCTCGTTTGCTCTGTTTGAACAAGCCGGTTTTTCAGATGATGTATACCTCGGTGTTGTCGGCAACAGCGTCCGTATGGACATGGTTCTTCAGTATATCGATTATCTGACGGCGATAACTTAAAGCTTTGCGGCCTAATGCTTTGTTTCGGAGGATTTCCATGGGCGGGAGCAAGAGAATCACCATGAAGGATGTAGCCCGGGAAGCCGGGGTCGCCCCGGGCACCGTATCCAGGGTTGTCAACGGTATTCCGGTGGGCAAAAGCTATCAGCGCTCTGTGGAAAAGGCCATCGAAAAGCTGGATTATCATATTAACCGACAGGCTCAGGCGCTGCGCAGCAATCAGAACAACTTCGTTGAAGTCATATTGCCAAATCTGTATAATCCGTTTTATTCCACGCTTGCAGACTGTCTGGGCAGGGAACTGACTCGTCATTCCCAGCAGATGCTGATGTGTCTTACCAGGGGTGATCCTGATCTGGAACAGGCATGCATGCTCCTTCCCCAACAGCAGCCAGTCAACGGCGTCATCTGCCTGACAGATCATTCTGATCTGCGCATTCCCAATGACATCCCAATCGTTTCCATCGATCGCCTCCTCGGGCCGGGCATTCCCTGCATTACCAGCGATGACTACAGCGGAGGTTATCTTGCTGCGCAAAAGCTCATGAACAACGGCTGTAAAAGCCTGGCTTTCCTGCGTGCGGGTTCATCCCTGCCCAATGAAACAGACAAACGCTGGGGCGGTTTTATGTACGCCTGTACAGACGCAGGTGTTTCCTTTGAGAGCATGTGCGTGCATGAAGACGCTTTCTCCTCCGAGTTTGAGGATTTTCTGCGTGCACATCTTCATGACGGACACCTGGATTTCGATGGATTGTTCTGCGCAACGGTTCTTCTGGCCCATCAAATCAGAAATATACTGCTTCGAATGAAACTCTCTGTTCCCCAGGACGTTCAAATCATCGGTTACGGCGGAGTAAAATGTTTCAGCGGCCAGGAATTCTGCTGTTCCACAATCGTTCGTCCTGTGGAAGAAATGGCACAGCTGTGCGTTGATCTCATCCTTCAAACTTCTCCAAAGTTATTTTCCTGTTCCTTTCAGCTTCCCGTCTATTATGCTTTCGGCGGAACAACGAACCAATAATCAGTCATAGGCTTTGTTTCAGAATGAGCAGCCCTGAACAACATCCTTCTGGACATGTGAACCTTGAATAGATTTGGGTTCTGTGTTACAATAGGGTGAATCAGTAAGGAGGACTCATTGATGAAGAAAGTCACCCTACAGGATATCGCGGACGAGTTAGGTATATCCCGAAATACTGTATCCAAGGCAATCAACAATGCAGAAGGCCTTGCTGAAGCAACTCGTAAAAAAATACTGCAAAAAGCTGCAGAAATGGGCTATAAGCAGTTTTCTTATATAAATATTCTATCTAGCAGTGCCGCGATGCAGGAAAAAAAAGAAAAAGGCGAGATTGCACTGTTTTGTGGAAATGCCATTGCTCCTTCCCATTTTGCTTCCCTGATGCTCGATAAGCTGAAGATGGAGCTGTCCCGGATGGGCTATACCCTGAACATCCACCGGGTTGAGCAGGACAACTATCTGAACCGTTCGCTGCCCGTTACATTTTCTCCCGGGCAGGCGGTTGCGATCGTCTGCGTTGAAATGTTTGACCGGGCATATGACGAAAAAATTTGTTCCCTCGGCTTGCCCGTTCTGTTTGTGGACGGGCCGAGCAAGCGCGACGGCTTTGATTTGCCCGCTGACCAGCTTTATATGGACAATACGACTGCCATTACGCGCTTTGTCAACGAGATGCTGGCACGGGGCAAGCGCAGGATCGGGTTTATCGGGGACTACGATCATTGTCAGTCTTTTTATGAACGCTACTCTGCTTTTCGCTGTGCCATGCTTATGGCTGACGTTCCGGTGGATGATCGTTTCTGCCTCAAGACCATCAATCAGGAGAAGATTGCCAGAGACCTGACCAGCCTGACGGAATTTCCGGATGTATTCATCTGTGCCAATGACTTTGTGGCGGATGACGCAATTTATACGCTTCGAAAGCTGGGCAAATCCATCCCGGAGGATATCCTTTTCTGCGGCTTTGATGATTCTCCGAATTCCCGTATCATGACACCTTCTCTGACCACCATTCACATTCACACACAAATCATGGCGATCGCCGCCATGCAGCTGCTGATCTCACGGCTTGAGAGCCCAGACCTGAATTACCGCGTTGTACACACCGAAACGGAACTGATTTACCGTGACTCTACTAAGATATCCGGGCAGTGAATATCACCGCAGCGAGCCAGGAAAATCGGTTTATGAATATGTTCATTTCGATTGATGAATGGTTTAAGGAATAACAGGTGGCGGATGAATATGCCGCGCAGGTAAAAGCTTCCTGGGGCCAAACATCGGAGTATCTTGAATTCGAAGAGAAAACCCAGTCCAGAAGCAAGGTAGAGGAAACTGCCCTTGGACAGCAGATGATGGCCATCTTTGCTGAAATAGGTGAGCACAAGGACGGTGATCCTGAATCCGAAACGGTTCAGGCTCTGGTTGCAAAACTGCAGAATTATATCACGAAACACTATTACACCTGCTCCAAGCAGATTCTTTCCAGTCTTGGACAGATGTTTGCTGCCGGTGGTGATATGACCGCCAACATTGATAAAGCAGTCGGTAAAGGAACTGCTGCGTTTGCCAATGAAGCCATCAAAGTATTCTGTGCGAAGTAAACAATCTCTGGTATTCTCCGGCGCTGTTCAAACGGACGGCGCCTTCATTATGCCTTCAAGAGTAACGAGATCACGATCAAGTATCCAATTTCTTATATTATTTAGAACTTTCCCAATGAATGGTAGGATCCGGGCAGTCCCCAAAGGTCTCAAAAAAATCAGATATATTTTCAGAATACGCTGCCACCCCCGTCGGGAGCAGCGTATGCGGAGCAATGCTGCTGTCTCTACCCATTGGTAGCCCACGGTTTCTCCCTGCTGCAGCTGAATTGAATCCTTCCCGCAGTTTACTACTGCCAGATAAGCATAGATTATTGAGTGGCTTTCCGGTTTCCGGGTCGTACCGATGGAACGGCACAGATATCGATGCGCTTTGGGCGGACGATCCGTACCGGAGGCAAGGGTTCGGCACCCGACTGCTTCGCGAGTTTGAGCGGGAGGCCAAAGAAAACGGCGCAGGTGTCGTGTTTATTTAACTTTCGCAGGCGCTTCATAGCTCTCTACATCTGTATATACATCCCGCTGCGAGGGAATAACCTGAAATTTCCTATTGACGAAGCCCCGGAGAAAATGTATTATAACATTCGTTGCATAACGCAAATTACAATAAAAGGGGAAAATGTGCATGCCGCCCAAAACAAGAGTCACGGAAGATAACATTATCAAGGCAGCCATTGAAGTAATCCGTCAAAGCGGGTTCGAAAAGATCAATGCCCGGACGGTTTCCGAGCAGCTTCATTGCTCCACGCAGCCAGTACTGTATCATTTTTCAACGATTGACAATCTGAAGAAGGCTGCCTACAGGCAGGCAGATCAGCTGCACACGCAATATATTATGAACACTCCGCCCGGACAGGATCCGATTCTGGGGATTGGTATGAACTATATCCGTTTCGCGGTGGAGGAACCGCAGCTTTTCCGCTTCCTGTTTCAGTCCGGATATGCTGAGGAAAACACTTTTCTGGATATGGTGGATTCTGAAAAACTGGTTCCGGTGCTGTCAGCCATGCAGGAAGGTGCGGGGCTGAGCAGGCAAAAGACCAGGGATGTGTTTATCACTGTCGCGCTTTTTGCTCACGGATACGCAAGCATCATCGCCAACAACCGTCTGGAATTCGATGAAAAGCTGATTGCGAAACATCTGGAGCACGCATGGAATGGCGCCGTGCTTGCAGCGACGCAGGAGGACATTTTATGAGGGTTATCATACATGATCTGGGGAGTGAATATGCCAGCCTGATTGTGGCGAAATGTGAACGGGTAATTGACGCTGACGGAAAATACGCGCCATGCCAGGGATGCTTTGGCTGCTGGACCAAACATCCTGCCACATGTTTTATGAGAGATGCGCTGCAGCAGGCCTGCAGAATCGTCGGACAGGCTGACGAGCTGGTGATCATTACCAGAAATCTGTACGGCGGATATGCCGCTGATATCAAAAACGTTCTGGACCGTTCCATCGGGACATCCACGCCGTTCAGTACTTACCGCGGAGGGCAGATGCACCACACGCTGCGATACGGGAAGCATGGCCTGTGGAAGGTGATTGTCTACGGCAAAATCACCGAAGCTGAAAAAAATACCTTCCGTTATATGGCGGAGCGCAATGCGGTCAATGACGGATTTGAGCGTTCCGAGGTCAACTTCATTGGGGACCTCTCAGAACTGGAGGGATTGCTGTGAAAACCGTTTTCATCAACTGCAGCCCGAAAAAGAAGTTCTGTGCTTCATCTTACTTTCTTTTCCTGCAGCGTTTATTCGTAAGCGGGAAAAAAGTCTCCGAAAAACTGCGCACCCCCGCGGATCATGACCGGATCCTGGGGGAGCTGCGGGAAGCGCAGGCGGTGGTGTTTGGTGTTCCGCTCTATGTGGACGGTATTCCGTCGCATGTGTTAAGATTCATGGAAAAGATGGAAGTCTTCTGCAGGGAAAACAATCTGCGGCTGAGTGTGTATTGCATTGCCAACAACGGCTTCATTGAAGGCAGGCAGAACGAGTCGCTGATGCGGAATTTTGAAAATTTCTGCGTCCGGGCCGGGCTTTCCTGGGGAGGCGGTGTCGGAATCGGCGGCGGCGTCATGCTGAACGTAACGCGGATCCTGTTCCTGGTGAATATCGGTTTGCTGGCGCTGAACACGCTGATCAGTGCCATTAACACCGGCAGCTTTTTCCCGAAGGACGCATGGATCAGCTTCGCGGAAAACGCCGGGCTGCTGTTGTTCTTCAACCTGGGTGTGCTGTATTATCTCATCCGCATAGGCGCCCATATCCGAAAAGGGACGTTCAGTGACAGGAAGTATACCCGAATCCTGATTCCTTCGTTCGTTTTTATCATTTTTGCCGATATTTTCTTTATTATCATATCTTTCTTTGAAGGCGGGCTGTTTCGGGGCTGGCTGGCAAAGAAGGCTCCTGAAGAATCGAAAAATGCATGAAACAGCACGGAACCTGATATGAAAGAGGAAAAAAATGAAAGCAATCAATAAAAACGGCAGAAGCAACATAATCACAATCATCGGAATGGCTGTCATGATCATTGCGGTAGCAGTCAAAGCGGCAACATCCTCCGTTATTGCTGCCGCAGCGATTCACATTGCTTCAATGGGAGCCTGACTGGGTGACACGCCCGCGCCTTTGACCAGATGCCGCCCTCGTTCAGCGTCTTTGCGCATTCCATGAGGGCGGTATAAGTGCAGCCTTTCTCGTGAGGACTGCCGTTGATCAGCATCACCTTCATGGTGGTTCCTCCCATTCGGCTTCAATAGGTGCTGGCTTCAGCCAGCGTGATCAGCCAGCGTTCATTTCTTCTGACAAGTCGGAGATCCTGCTCAAGCCGCCAGGTATGCCAGCCGCCGCCAAAGACCGCCGCGTGCACCCGGCTTTTGCCGATCAGCGTTGCCGTGTTTCCCTGTACTGTCACATGCCGCCATCCAGCTTTCCCTTTAAGCGCCGTTTCTCATTTTCAACGATTGTCTGATCCGACAAGCACCGGACAAACAGCTGGTATTCTGTGATGTCTTCGTATTTTCCCTGACAAGACTTCAGCAATGAATCCGCATCTCTGAGAAGCGTATCCATTCTCGTATCAACTTCAGCCCCGGCTGAATGGTAGATAACTTGGTTGAAGTCGTTGGGATCACAATAATGTTCCATTCCTTTGATCAGATCTTCGTGTCCGTTCTTGTTCAGCCAACGAACAAGCTTGGCAATGCAGGTGTAGATCAGTTCCATCCGGCTTAGTTTTCGGATGTTTGCTTCAAGCATCATCGAATCCATCCGCCGAATATGTCCATCGATCTACATCATCTTTGCGGTTTTTGCCGCCAGGTCCTTGATGCAGTCATGATACAGATCCACACCGTGGGTACTCTCGTAATCATAGCAACGCATCCGAAAACGGGAGAGACTCTTATCGCTTAATGGCTGTTCCTCAAAACTGGTGGTATGAAGCGCATACTGGAAGCGGTGGTCGAACATGAGTGTCTCAACCACGCCGTCGTCGGACAGTCCGAACAACTCCTTCAGTACCAAAGCACCTATGATGATATTGACCGGCGTATTGGGCCGAGAATCTTTCTGCGAGTATAAAACACGGAATCGATCTTCATCGATCGTTGGAAAGACTTCGTCAGCAAATACCTTTGCCCATGATTTGTCCAGAGCTTTCTTCTCCCTTTCAGTCAGCCCGTAGAGACTGTCAGAAAATGTGATCTGCTGGGTTTCATTCTTCCGGAAGGACATGTTTGGAACCCCCTTAAATGCGATACCCTATTATACCACAGATCGCCCTGAAAGTATTGATTTTCCTTATGTTTGTGTGAAATTTTCAAGGTTCGGTACCGGTTCTGCGCCGGCTATGTCAAGGGTCGACCTGATTGCGATAATATGCTCTCAGGATGACCTTTTGACCCTGACATCAAATTAATAAATCAAGCCTCACGGATTGCAGGAGAGATGTGATCTTCGTGATTAAAAACGGCATCCTGCTGACTCACCATGAGTTTTCAGGATGCCGTTTTGCAGTCCAGACAGGTTGGCAGTTGGTACTTATATGTTCTGCAGGGCCATCAGGCCGAGGCAGATCAGGAGCGTCCCCACCATCATCATGGCGAAGGTCACCGGCCACTTTCCGCCCTTGTTATAGCCGTAAAAATCGTCCCAGCGCTTATCTTCCGGGGCAAATTTGATTTTATACAGATACCGGGGGCCGTATAATACAACCGGCACCATGCCCGCCAGGGCCGCCGCAAAACTCATTCCGCGCTTTTCGAAGATACAGAAGGAGACCAGCGCCATCAGCGGGGTGATCAGATGCATGAACAGGTCCGACCCCTTCAGCAGCTGTCTCAGCCCGCCTTTCCCGATGCTCGGGGCCAGAAACAGAAAGACCGTCAGCATAGTCACCGTCACCGCGGCCGTTCCCATGTATTTCAGGATCCATGCCCATCCGCTCTCCGGAAACAGGCACATCATCAGGGCGGAAAGGGCGCAGAAAAGATTGCTCTGCACCGTGAAGAATCGCATGGCAAAACGGCCGCGCGTCAGATCCCACTTCCCGTCCTTCCGGAAGATGCGGATCATCAATACCGCGGTCAACACAAAAATCACCATATTCAGAAAAAAGGACATCTTTTCACCTCAACTCTTCCGTCCGGCTGACTACATGAAGCGATCACGTCATCGCCCTCTGCCTCTTCCTGTCTTGAAGGATAAGGAATTATATATCGGAATCCTTTCATAAGGCAACAGGGAGACAGAAAAAAAGGAGACAGAGAACCGTCCCCTGTCTCCTTTTCTCTTTTCATTCGCTTACTGCCAGGGCGTATAGAACCGGCGCACCTGGGTCAGTTCGCCCTCGTCGTTGAAGGTAATCTCGGTGTTCTCCACCGCGAAGCCGGGATCGTTCTCCCCGCCCTCGCTCAGGATCTGAATGAACTCCGCAGCCGTATGGGTGGTCGGTTCATCCAGAATCTGGCCGTCCTCGGGATCAATCCCATCCAGGAACACCGCCGTCTCCGGCACCTTCACGCTGATCTCCGCCACGGTTTCCATATATTCCGCTTCGTACATGAACACCCGAACCACGTCGCCCTCCGGCCGCAGGTCCACCTCATCGTTGACCAGGACGCTGCCGTCTTCGAAGGTTTCTACGGTGGAAACCTCGATATTCTGTTCACCGAACTCCAGGATATAGCCTTTCCCCAATTCCGCCATGACGGACGGATCCAGGGTAATGGCCTCCTTCAGCTGGGCCTTCATGGTACCGGTCTCCGCGTTATAGTCGCTCAGGTTGGCCACGTAGGTTTTCCCCGCCAGGCTGACCTGATTCGCCGTTCCCGCGCCGCCGACCGGTACAAAGTCCAGATCCGTCAGGAAAGTGACGCACATCCGCAGCTGCTCATCCGTCAGCCTCTTATCCGTAGCGGTCTGGCTGGGCACCATCACAAACTCGATGAAATATCCCTGATAGATGCTCAGGAAGTCAATATAATTGAATTTGTCCTCATCGGTCTGCTTGGCAATCATCAGCCGGGTTCCCAGGCCGGTTTCCCCCTCGGAGATTTCCACCGTGGGATCCACCTCCGTAAAGGTGCTCTCCAGCAGGGCCAGGGCTTCCTCGTCCAGATCGTTCATGCGCATCACGTCGGAATAGGTCTCGTCAAAGGCCACCGACAGCTGCATCACCGGCGCCTCCGGATCCGAGGAAATAATGGCCGCCAGAATCTGGTCCCGGGTCATTTTCAGCGGCTGCACCCTGTAGCCTTCCGGCAGACCGCAGACCAGGTTGAAGGCGCCGTTAATGCTGATGGATCCAATCGGTACCTTTCCCACATCCTGAATCACATCTTCCGTAACGGCCGTTTCCGCCACGCAGCATCCCATGAGCAGCATCAGACCCATCAGAACCGCAATCAGTTTCTTCATCTTATTCTGCCTCCTTTCGCTATGATCCGCTTATTCCGCCACGAGGGTTTTACTGATAAATCCCACATCGCCCGTATCCTGATCTTCCACCTGCAGCCAGTTGTCGGTTTCCTTCAGCACCAGCAGCTGCGCGTTGGCGCCGTAGGTCGCCATGATGGTGGTGGTGGCGCTGGGCGCCCAGTGCATGGGAACCCAGCCGCTGGCCCGGCTGGGCCGGACGGTGACCTTATAGGGGGTCACCCGCTTGGCGCTGTTGAATTCCGCGTTGATCGCCTCCAGGGGATCCGGCGCGGCCGTGACCGTCGCCGACGCCTGGGCAGTCTCGGTCTTCTTGGTTCTGGCCGCCGGCTTGTTCTTCACCAGGAACCGGCTGGACACATAGCAGGCATAGGTTCCAACGCCCACACCGGGCATATCGTAGGTAAAGTCAATCAGGGCCCATCCGTTGCCCCCGTCCTTGTAGTAGCAATAGACCCTTGTGCCGTACTTCAGCTGGCCCACGACCTGACCGCCGGGGGAATTCCGCACGTTCAAGGTTTTGCCGTTTTCCGTGTACACATAATAGTATCCTTCATCCGCCATGGGCGTATCGTCCACGGCCATTGCGGTGGTCATTCCCACCGCCGCCAGCAGCAGGGCCAGGATCAGACTTAGCATTTTCTTCATGATGGACTCTCCTCCTTCTTTCTTCCGTTGCCCTGTCTTAAATATGCACCGGGCATCTCATCTGAGGCTGATACTTTTTCCGAATGGTCTTGACCCAGTCCCCGTCAATCTGGAACTGCGTGACCGTGACCTCGTAGGTGGCCACTGTCATGGATTCCGGCAGCTTAAAGTCCACATATTTCCATCCGCTCTGCCTGGTGGACGCGCCGGGCGCCAATTCATGCCGGTAAACCATCTTGAATGTATTGCTGCCGTCCTTGCTGTTGGCGGAAACCGGATTCCCGTCCACATCGAACACGGATACTTCCGCGGTCACGCTGGTAATATACAGGTCGCTTACATTCCGCACGGTCAGCCGCTGATCGGCCCCTTCCACATAAGCGTCCGTCAGCCTCAGCGAATTGTCCCAGTCCCCGATCCGCACCCGCATGGTGGCCTGGAAGCCACCTTCCTCTGTGGTAGCGGTGACGGTGGTTTCTCCCCGGCTGACCCCGGTGATCTTCGCCCGGTTGCCGGTGCCCTTCTTATTGGCGGACTGGATGGAAGCAATGGAAGGATCTGCGCTTTCCCAGATAATGTTATTGTTGCTGGCGTCCTTGGGCTCCAGCTGGGCGCCGGTGGTGGCCGTTTCGCCCTTGCTGATGTAGGCCACCTTCCGGGTCATATGAACGCCGGTCACGTGCTGCAGCACCTTCACCTTGATCCGGGCCCGGCGGTTGGTGCCATCCGTGCTGGCGGCATTGACATAGGTTTCGCCGGCCTTCAGGCCGAACACGTTACCGTCTTCATCCACCGTCAGGACCTTCTTATTCCCGGAGGCGAATGTCAGGGTCTGATTGCTGGCGTTCGCCGGCTCCACGGTCCAGGACAGCTTCGCGCTTTCCCCCGCGTACACCGTCGGGGCCTCCCCAAAGGTCACCTTCTGAACCGGCTGCTGCACGTGCACGGTGGCCCGGGCCTGTACCGCGCTGCCCATGCCCTTGCTGGTGGCGATCACCTCGCACTCTCCCAGCGCGACGCCGGTCACCCGGCCCTGCTGGTTCACGGTGGCCACGCTCTCGTCGCTGGAGGACCAGAAGATTCCCTTATCATTGGCGTCTTTGGGAAGAACCGTCCCCTTCAGCATGGCGCTCTTTCCGGCATGGACGGTCAGCTCCGTCTTGTCCAGGGTGATGGACTCCGCGTTCTGCGTCACGGTGACGTTGATGTTGGACCGGGCGTTGCTGCCGTCCAGCGCCTTGGCGCTGATCCGAACGGAGCCCTTCTTGACGCCGGTCACCACACCGTCCGCGTTCACCGTGGCGATCCGCTCATCCGCCGAAAGCCACTCGATGGCGGGAATGCTGGCCCCCTCCGGCGTAATCGCTCCGGCCAGTTTGATGCTTTCGCCCACCGCGACGGTCTTGGCCTCGGCGGTAATCTGAATATGGGCCACCGGCTGGATCACCGCCACCAGGAACCGCTGCGCGGCGGCGGGGTCTTCCTCGCTGGCGACTGTCAGCTCGCTGACGCCCGCGGCCAGGCCCGTCATCCGCATCCCCTTGACCTGCAGAACCTCTCCGTTCGACGCGGTCATGGCAACCTTTTTGTTCTTCACCGTTTTGGGAAGAACCGTCGCCCGCAGGTCAGCGCTCTTCCTGACCTGCAGCAGCAGAACCGGGAGCGTTTCCGTCTGGCCGGCCTGGGCCAGAATGTCCGAAACCAGCGGATCCGCGGAATCCAGCACAGGGAGCTTCCCGGTATTGACCGTGACAGTCACTTCGGGTTCCTTCGATGCCGCGGACACGCCGATCGTCACCCCGGCTTCCGTCGCTCCCGCCGGCACGATGCCCGTCAGAAGCACCGCCAGCGTCAGCGCCAGAATAACCAGTCCCTTTCTCATCGTCACTCTTCCTCCCTCGTCATCACACTTCGATGCCGCCCGCCCGACAGCGTCGGGCGATCGTTCCTTCATCTTTTCGACGCGAATCGGCAATATTCCTGCATCATTTTGTAATATTTTTCGCGTGTTCCCATCCTGCCCGGGCCTGGGTTCAGCCCATCTTTTCCTTCAGCAGGATCAGCGCGTTCTGATGCCGCAGCTTGACCGCGCCATAGCTCAGATCCATGATCTTCGCGATCTCCGTCAGGGGCTTTCCGTCATAGTACCGCATGACAATAATGTCGCGCAGCTGCTCCGGCAGCTTTTTCAGCGCCGCCGCCAGCTCCCCCAGGGTCTCGCTTTCCAGCAGGCCCTCCCCGATCTCCCCTTCCTCGGCGATGTTCTCGTCCAGCTCCGCCGAGGGGCGGTTCCGCCGGAAATAGTCGATCAGGGTATTCCGGGTAATGGAAAAGATCCATGTCCCCAGGGCGGACTTGCTGGGATCATAGCCGTCGATCTTGCGAAGAATCTTCTCGAAGACGTCAGAGCAGAGATCTTCCGCTTCCGTCCGGCTGCTGAGCCGGGCCCGCAGATATCCCATCACCTTCCCCTGATACTCCGAATAAACCTGTGCCATGTCGATGTTCATCGTTTTTGCTCCCTTGCATGGGCGCCCCCGCAGCCGCCACCATGTCAGCCTCCTCCATGGTCAGCATCCGGATTTTCCGGCCCGCGCGGCCGGCGTACCGGGCATGCGTCTCATCGATGATCTGCTGCAGCTGCGGATTCCCCTCGAATTTCTGATAATCAAACAGTGCTTCCAGTTTCTTTTCCATTTTATCCAATCCTTTCCCTTTCCGTGCTTTTCCGTCCGCGGCGCCGCAGGTGTCCGGCATGGCCTCCGGGGGCCCGCTACCGGTCCCGCGGGGCGGCCGCGGTCCAAACAGCTTTCATATCCGAAGGGGCGTTTTGCTCCTTCCGCATTCTTTGATACGCATGAAAACACCCGCCTGGCTGAAATCATTTCAGGTTTGGATGGATAAAATTTCTTCCAAAGCCCCTTCGTCGGGGAAAACCATGATGTCCCGGGCCCGGAGGCGAACCTTCTCCCCGACCCGAAGGGTCCCGTACAGAAACCCGCCGGCGATCACCCGGATGATGGTTTGTCCCACCCGAACCCGACAGTCGTTCACATCCCCCAGATAATACCACGTTTCCAGAATTCCTTCCATAGGTCCGTCATCACAAAGGATAAAATTTTCCGGCCGGACGGCCACCCGGACCTTCCCGGTCCGGTCCCCGCTGTAGGGCAGGCTCTGCCCGCCCATGTCCGGGAAAACGATCTCCCCCTGCCGGACTTCCCCCGAGAAAAAGTCCACCTTTCCCAGGAAGTCCGCCACAAAGGGGCTGTTCGGCCTGTTGTAGATATCTGCCGGGCTGCCCTCCTGCTGCACCTCTCCCCGGTTGATCAGGAAGATCCGGTCGCTCATGGCCATGGCTTCCGTCTGATCATGGGTCACGTAGACCACCGTGATCCCCGTCCGCCGCTGAATCTCCTTGATTTCGAAGCGCATGCTCTCCCGCAGCTTGGCATCCAGATTGGAAAGGGGCTCATCCAGCAGCAGGAGCTTCGGCTCTGCCACCAGCGCCCGGGCCAGGGCCACCCGCTGCTGCTGTCCGCCGGAGAGCTGGTTGGGCAGCCGGTCCGCGTACCGGGAAAGGTGCACCGCCTCCAGCACCTTCTCCACCGCTGTGCGAATGGCTTCCCTGCTCCGCTTCTGGATCTTCAGGGGATAGGCCACGTTGTCGAATACATTCATGTGGGGCCAGACGGCATAGCTCTGAAACACCATGCCGACGCCCCGCTTTTCCGGGGGAACAAAGGTCTTTCCGCCGGAGACCAGGGTATCGTCCAGGTAAATCTCCCCGGTGCTGGGCTTTTCAAACCCCGCGATCATCCGCAGCATCGTGGTCTTTCCGCAGCCGGAAGGCCCCAGCAGGGTCACAAACTCCCCGTCCCCGAAAACGGCGTCAAATTCCCGCAGAACGGTATTTTCCCCAAAGGTTTTGGTCACATGCCGGATGGTTACCGTCGCCATGGTTTTCTCCCTCCGCGCTTAAATTGAAAACTCCCCTTTTGTCAGCCTGTTCAGCAGGAAGTTCAGCAAAATGACAATCAGCAGGATTCCAAAGGCCATGGCGCAGCTCATGGGCTGGCTGGTAAAGGTCCAGTACTCGTACAGCTGATATCCGATGGTTTTGGTGGTGCTGGAATAGAGCAGCGTCGTCATGCTCAGCTCATAAAAGCTGGGGATGAAGATCAGGAACCACCCCGCCGCGATGGACGGGAAGATCAGCGGGCCCGTGATCCTCGTCATGGTCCGGAACCAGCCGGCCCCGCTGACCTGGCTGCATTCCTCCAGCGAAACATGGATCTGGCTCATGGCCGACACCACCGTCCGCATGCCCATCATCAGATACTTGATCAGATAGGCGATGATCAGGATCCAGGCGGTGTTGTAGATGTTGACCCCGAAATCCCCCCGCATGGTCATGATCAGCCCCAGCGCGATGACCACCGAGGGCGTCCCGCTGCCCAGGGTGATCAGGAAATTGTGGATCCCCCGGCCGCGGATCGAAGTCCGCTGCAGCAGGTAGCTCATGACGCAGGAGATGACCAGCCCCACCGTCGCCGCCGTCGCCGCGAAGATCAGGCTGTTTTTCAGGCATCCCAGGGTCTCCGCCCGGGAGAAGATGGCCGTCCAGTTCCCAAGGGTAAAGTTCCCCTCCGCCCACATGCTTTTCCCCACGTCGGTTTTGAAGCTGGTGGTCAGGATGGTGGCAAAGGGCAGCGCCACCACGATCACCGCGAACAGCCCCACCAGCACCGTCAGCGGCAGCCGCGCCTTCCGCAGGTCCACGATAGCCGGCGAAACGCTTTTCCCGCTGACGGTAATATACTGTTTCCGGGCCAGCACCACGTCGCTGAGGAACAGGATCGCCAGCGCCACCGCCATCAGGAAAACCGCCAGGCCGGTGGCGTCGTTCATCCCCTGCTGTCCCAGGGAGGTATATTCCACGATGCGGGTGGTCACGGTGTTCACGTTCCCCGGCGTCCCGATGATGCTGGGAATCCCGAAGCAGCTGGCCGCGCTGATAAAGACCAGCAGCGCCCCGGCAATCAGGCTGGGGGTCATCATGGGCAGGGTCACCGTCAGGATCGTCTTCACCGGGGACGCGCCGGAAATCCGGCTGGCTTCCTCCAGGGAGGGATCCATCTTTTCCATGGCCCGGCTGATGGTGATGAACGCATAAGGATAGTAGAAACAGGTCAGCACCCAGATCATCCCCGGGATGGTATAGACATTCAGGGGCCCCGGGGCGTCGCTGAGGTGAAAGGCCGCCCGCAGCCACTGGTTGATCGTCCCCACGTTGGGGTTCATCAGCCGCAGCCAGGCCATGGCGCCCACGTAGGGCGGAACCATATAGGTCATGACGAACAGGGCCCGGAAAAAGCGCCGGCCGTACAGGTTCGTCCGCCCCACCAGCCAGGCCAGGGGAAACGCGATGGCCGTGCCCAGAATCATGGTCGCGAAGGAGGCGATCAGGGTGTTTTTCAGCGCCTCCCCGTTCAGGGCGTAGCCGAAGAGCCTCCGCATCGTCTCCAGGCTGAAGCTTCCCTCCGGGAAGAAGGCCCTGGCCACCATGTAGACCACCGGCACCACCTGAAACACCAGCAGAAAGTCCACGATCCCCAGGATCATGATCCACTTGAGGTCCACCCGCCAGTTCCGCTCCGCCCGCATCAGCAGATACAGCATCAGCACGTCCAGCATCAGCAGCACGCCCGTCAGGATCACCGTCCGGCTGTTTCCGATCACCGTCTTCCAGGCCCAGTTCAGCGACCCTTCGGCGATCATCCCGAAGGCCGTTTTCTGCAGATCCTTCCCCCGGACGTTCTTCTTCAGGTGATTGATATGCTCCGTAAAGTCCGCCTCCTGCGCCGCGGCGCTGGTGACGATCTGCTGAAGCAGCATTTCCCGCGCGGCGGAGCCTTCCAGGCCGGAGAAGCTGTCCGCCGTTTCCTCCGGCAGGGGCAGGCTTTCATCCGACAGGCGGCGCAGCGCCTCCCGCCGGAAGGTTTCCCCGGCGGCCGCGCCCATCTCCGTCAGGGTCCGGCGGTCCCGGGCGCCCACCTTCGGCCCGTTCACGGCCTCATAGACGGCGGCATATTTCCAGAGCCGGTCCGCGGCCATGGTCTCCGCGCCGTCCTGGCCCCCCGCGGTCAGGATCTCCCTCGCCGCCGCTTCCGCTGCCATGCGTTCGCTTTCGTCCAGGGACTCCAGATCCCGCCGCAGGGTCTGCTCCATCCGGTTCACGTCCCCGCTCAGGGCATAGATCGCCTGATAGGCCCCCTCGGATTCAAACCCCGACGCCGCCTGTTCCCGCTGCCCCTGGAGCCCGCCGATGACCAGCGCCGTTCCCAGCAAAAAGCAGATGAGCAGCCCGATCCGGGTCCGTACCCCCGTCCGCGCCTCCCGTTCCAGTGTTCCGGTTCCTTTCATCCGCTTTGACTCCTTCTTTTCAGCGCGGCCGGGACGCGGGGCCCATTCCGCCCCGCGTCCCCCGCCTTGTTACTGCGTCACCTTCAGGGTCCACAGGTTGTTGATGCTTTCCCGCTCGCGGTAGGCCTTCTCCCAGTCGACCCCCAGATCCTTTTCGATCAGCTCGTCCGTGCTGATGCTCCGATAGGGCAAAAGGTCGGTCCCCTTCAGGACGGAGTGCATATACCCCTTGACCACCATCTCCTGCCCCGCGGGGCTCAGCAGCCACCGGGCGACGGCTTCCGCCGCTTCGGTGTTGACGTTTTTGGAATAATCCTCCTGCACGATCATGACCGTGGAGGGAATCAGCACCACCCCGTCCTCGGGATAGATGATCTCCAGGTTGGTCACTGTGTTGCCCTTGGCTTCTTCGTCATACAGGTATTTGAGGATACTCTCCTCCAGAATCATGATGGCCGCGCATTCCCCGCTCTGCAGTTTGGCGATGGCGGTGGAGCCGCTCTCCCGCATCACTTTGTTGGCGCCCAGGCTGTCCAGATACGCTTCCCCGTATTTGTCCAGCAGGCTGACCGTCGCCGCGTACGCCGTTCCGCTGGTCATGGGGTCCCCCATGGAAATGTAGCCCTTCAGCGCCGGATCCTCCGCGAAGGCCTTGAAGGTCCGGGGAATGGTGACGCCCTTCGCTTCCCATTCCGCGGTCTTTTCCGGGTTGTACGCCAGCACCATGTTGCACACCCGGATCGGATACCAGTATCCCTCCTCGTCATAGGGGAAGCGCAGCAGGTTCGCCGCGTCCTCCACCTCGAAGGAGTGCAGGTATCCGTATTCCTTCATTTCCAGGGAGAAGGAAGGCTCCGCCACCAGGAACATATCCGTCTCCAGGGCGTTATTCTTCTGATCTCCCATTTCGCCGTAAATCTTGGTGATCAGCTTTCCGCTCCCGCTCTGGAAGAAAAAGCTGCCGTTGAGGCCGGGCTTCAGGTTCGGGAACTCCGCCTGAATGGCTTTATCCATCATATCCACGATCTCGGGATACATGGAGGTGTAGATCACCAGTTCCCCTTCCACGTCCTCGTTCACCGCCAGCGCCGGCAGGCAGAACGCCATCGCCATCAGCACCGTCAGCAGCATACAGATTGTCCGTTTCATTCTTCCCTTTCCTCCTGTTCATTCATTGGGCTTTCTTCCGCCGCGAATGGCTCCGCGGCCGAAATTCTCTCCTCCGGGGCCGGCGTCTCGGGCACAATCTCCGGCGCGGACGCGGCCTCCACCGCCCCGGGCTGATTTTCCGGCGCGGGCGCGGCCCCCGTCTCCGGGGCCGTCGTCTCCCCCGCCGCCCGCAGGTCGCTCTCCTCCAGCTCCTCGCTCCGGGGCCGCAGCACCATGCCCGCCGTGTCCGTGACCGGCAGAGCGAACACCACCGCGCCCGCCTTGCTGCCGGGGCCGGCGTCCCGCATGATCTTCTGCATCATGTCCGCCTTTTTCTCGCTGGGCGCCACGATCAGCACAACGTCCTTTTCGCTGGCCAGGGAAATGCCCAGGAACCGCTCCGCCTGGTTCTGCCCGGTCCCCCGGGCGTGGATCACCGTGCCGCCCCGGGCTCCCGCCTCCCTGGCCGCGTCCATGACCTGCTCGTTATAGCCCTGGTTGGCGATGACCACCAGCAGCTCCTGCTCCGTCCCTTTCAACGCCGTCTCCGCTCCCTTCTCGTATCCCTGCCCGTCCGTCAGCCACATCAGTTCCCGCTTTCCGGCGACAGCGGAGAGCGGAACGATAAACGCGATCCCCACGCCGGGCGCCTCGATCCGCAGCCGCACGGACATGCCCTTCTTGACCTCCAGCCACTTCCGCCCGGTCACGACCGTCAGGCAAACCATCTTTTCCGTTTCGTCCAGGCCCAGCAGCCGCATGTACCGGGCTTCCGCCGTCCCGAATCCCAGGGACAGAATATGGTTTTCCAGCTTTCTGTCCCGGTAGAGGCGCACGAAATCCGGCATGCGTTTGCGGTCCGTCACCGTCAGCATCAGATACAGCTCCGATTGATTCATCTTTCCCTCTCCCGTCCTGATCCCCGCTCTCCGCCTGTCCGGAAAGCGCGCGGCGCATCAGCGGGCCGCGCCGGCCCAGGGATTCAGATCCTTACAGTTCGATGACCGCGTCGTCGGGCAAATCCCTGAAGGGATCCGCCGACACGGGCTCCAGCTTGCGTCTCCGGGTCCTGATCCGATACAGGATCCCCAGCCCCTGAATGGTGATCAGCGGGGTCATGGCGACCAGCGCCACCACGCCGAACGCGTCCGTCGCCAGGTTGCCGCCCACCGCCGTGCACAGCCCCATGGTCATCGGCAGCAGGAACGCCGCCGTCATGGGCCCGGACGCCACGCCGCCGGAGTCAAAGGCGATGGCCGTAAACAGTTTGGGGCAGAAAAAGCTCATCCCCAGGGCCAGCATGTATCCGGGAACGATCATCCACAGCACGTTGAGCCCCAGCAGGACCCGGATCATCGACAGCCCGACCGAAATGCCCACGCCCGCGCACATGCTCAGCTGCAGGCTCCGCCCGGTGATGGCTCCGTCCGTCAGCTCCTCCACCTGTTTCATCAGGACATAGACCGCCGGCTCCGCCTTCACCACCAGGTAGCCGATCAGCGCGCCGATGGGAACGATGATCCACCGGTAGCCCAGGCTGCCCAGCGTCTGCCCCAGATAGGCGCCCGCCGGCATGAAGCCAAAATTGGCCCCGGTCATGAAAACCGTCAGCCCGAGGTAGGTATAGATCAGACCCAGCCCGATCCGGCTCAGGCTCTGGAAATTCAGCTTGAGCAGAATGAAATTGAATACAAAGAAGAACACCGTAATGGGCAGGATGGACATCAGCATGTCCTTCAGATATTCCGGAATCCCGCCGGCGAACAGGCTCCGCAGCTCCAGGGAATCCGCCACGTTGGTGACGGTCAGCGGGCTGTAGTCCGCTCCCTCCGCCCGGAAAATCAGGCTCAGCACGATCACCGCCAGAATCGGCCCCACGGAGCACAGCGCCACCAGCCCGAAGGAATCCTCCGCCGCGCTGGAGTCGCTCCGGATGGCCGCGATGCCCATGCCGAAGGCCATGATGAAGGGGACGGTCATGGGCCCGGTGGTCACGCCGCCGGAGTCAAAGGCCACCGCCCGGAAGCTCTCCGGCGCCAGAAAAATCAGCCCCAGAACCAGCACATAGAACCCGAACAGCAGCAGCCGCAGGTTGATCCTAAAGAAAATCCGCACCAGTCCCAGCGCCAGGAACCCGCCGACCCCGACGCCCACCGTCAGGATCAGCACGATGTTGGGGATGGCCTGCACCTGCTGGGCCAGCACCTGAAGATCCGGCTCCGAAACCGTGATCAGCACGCCCAGCACAAATCCCAGAATCAGGATCAGCTTCAGGTTCCTCGTCTGCACCACCCGGGCGCCCACCTGTTCACCCATGGGCGTCATGGCCACCTCCGCGCCCACGGAGAAAAACATCATCCCCACCACCAGCATCACCGCGCCCAGCAGGAAGCTCAGCATCACTCCACTGGGAATCGGCGCGATGGTCAGGCTGAGAACCAGCATCAGCACCACGATGGGCAGCACCGCGGCCAATGCTTCATGGAGCTTATCCAAAAGTTTGTTCTTCAGCATCTTCTGTCCTATACCCTCTTCCCGAGATTCTGGTCATGATTATACCGGTTTCCCACGCGGATTGCAACAAAAAATGAAGCCCCCGCATGGATGGTTCTCCGTCTGTCCCTGTCGTCTACAGCGCCGCCGCTGTCATCAGCTCATCGATGAGCGCAAAGGATTCCCCGTCCGCCCTGGCGTCCGTCACGGCCCTTCCGTCCCTCTGCGAGTGCCTGATCGGTTCAGGACGGAACAGTTAAAAAACTTGATGGAACGGTTTGTTTGGGATATGATGCCGGGTGGTGGAGCGCCGGAGCCCGAAGCGGATGGAGCGGGCCTTTCCGTTCCAGATCCCCCGTTCAGAGCAAGCGGTGTTCCGCGCCGGACCGCGGACGGATCATCTGCAGGCAGGCGCCAGAATAGCGCAACAGACGCGAAGGGGCAGTCATAAAGGAGAAAGCAGGAAAGAAGATGAAGAAAAGCGCGCTGAGGGGGAGTCTGCTGCTGCTGCTGACCTCCCTGATCTGGGGATTTGCTTTTACGGCTCAGCGGGCGGGCATGGACGCCATGCGGCCGGTGTCTTTCAACGGGCTGCGCAATGTGATTTCCGGCCTGTGCCTGACGGCGTTCACCGCGGTCACGGACCGCCGCGGATCCGCCGGCAGGCCCGCGCAATCTCCCGAGAATAAAAGAGCTCTGCTGATCGGCGGAATATGCTGCGGAGTGATGCTGGCGGCCGCTTCCACCCTCCAGCAGATGGGCCTTGTGTATACATCCGCCGGCAAAGGCGGGTTCATTACGGCCCTGTATGTGGTACTGGTTCCGGTGACGAACTGGCTGCTGTTTCATAAAAAACCGGGGAAATGGATTCTGTTGAGCATCCTGATGGCGGTGGGCGGGCTCTTCCTGCTCTGCCTGCCCCGGGGCGAAGGATTTTCCCTGAATAAAGGGGACCTGATGGTGATCGGATGCGCCGTCTGCTTCACGGGGCAGATTCTTTGCGTGGATCATTTTGCGGCGCTGACGGATCCCGTGCACCTTTCCCGGAACCAGTTTCTGGTTTGCGGCGCGCTGTGCATGATCGCCGCGCTTCTGACGGAGCCCATCAGCACGGAGGGCATTCGGGCCGCCCTGATTCCCATGCTGTACGCGGGGGTTCTGTCCGGTGCGGTGGGCTATACGCTGCAGATGGTCGGCCAGCGGGACGTGAACCCGACGCTGGCGTCGATGATCATGTGTCTGGAATCCGTTTTTGCCGTCCTGGGCGGCGCGGTGCTGCTGGGAGAGCGCATGACGCCCAGGGAAGGATTCGGGTGCATCGTGATGTTCGCGGCCGTGATTCTGGCCCAGCTGTCCTCCTGACGCAAAACCCCATTCTGCCCGTCAGACAGAATGGGGTTCAGGATGATGACAACTCGTTTCACCCGCAGCCGAAACATTTATCGGTCAAAGGATAAATAGGCTCCCTTCATCGGGGAGACCGCCAGTTCCGCAAAGAGACGCAATGTGCCCCGGGCGTAACGGATCGGCCGGGGTTTCCATGCTTTTCTTCTCTCCTCCAGGATGAGGCTGATTTCTTCCGGGGTTTTCCTTTCCCCGTTAACCCCCACGATTGCAAGAATCCGGTTTTCTACATCCAACTGGATCAGATCGTCCTCTTCCACAAGCGCGATAGGCCCGCCGTCCTGCGCTTCCGGGCTGCAGTGCCCGATGACCGGGCCGGTTGACGCTCCCGAAAACCGGCCGTCCGTGATGAGCGCGATGGTTTTTCCCAACTCCCTGTCAGAGGAAATCGCCTCGGAGGTATAGAACATTTCGGGCATACCGCTGCCCTTGGGGCCCTCGTAGCGGATCAGAACAGCATCCCCGGGCCGCACCTGATGATGAAGCACGGCATAAATGCATTCCTCTTCGCTGTCAAAAGGCCGCGCCCGCAGCACGGCGGAAAACATTTCCCGGGGACAGGCCGTATGCTTAATGACCGCCCCTTCCGGAGCCAGATTTCCCCTGAGCACCGCAATCGACCCATCTGTGCCGATGGCGCGGGCGAAGGGACGGATGATATCCTCCCGCGTTAAATGCAGGCCATGTTTCCGGTTCGCTTCGTCCAGCCATTTCTGACAGCGTTCATAGAAACCGTTTTGCTTCAGCAAGTCCAGGTTTTCACCCAGCGTTTTGCCCGTCACGGTCCTGGCGTCCAGATGCAGCATGCTCCGGATTTCCTCCATGACAGCCGGAACGCCGCCGGCATAATAGAAGAATTCCGCGGGCCATCTGCCCGCAGGCCGGATGTCCAGCAGGTAATGCGCGCCCCGGTGGAGACGGTCGAACGTGTCCCCATCGATTTCAATGCCGAGCTCATGGGCGATGGCAGGCAGATGCAGCAGCGTATTGGTGGAGCCGGAGATGGCCGCGTGTACCATGATGGCGTTTTCAAAGCTGTCTTTGGTGACGATATCGGAAGGCTTCATGTCTTCCATTTGGGCGATCCTGACAGCGAGCTCTCCGGCCTGGCGGGCATAACGGATCAGATCCGGGCTGTCCGCCGGAAGCAAAGCGCTTCCCGGCAGCGCCAGACCCAGCGCTTCTGCCATGATCTGCATGGTGGATGCTGTGCCAATAAAGGAGCAGGCGCCACAGCCCGGGCAGGCGTTCTGCTTGGCCCAGGTCAGTTTTTCCTCGCTGATTTCGCCCCGTTCCGCTTTCGCGCTGTACATTCCCAGCTGTTCCAGCGTCAGCAGCTCCGGCCCGGCCGCCATCGTGCCGCCAGGAACAACCACGGAGGGAATGTTCACCCTGGCCAGCCCCATCAGGTTTCCCGGCATTCCTTTATCGCAGGACGCAATGAAAACACCTCCGTCAAACGGCGTGGCGTTTGCCTGAATCTCAATGATATTGGCAATCATTTCCCGGCTGGCCAGGGAATAATTGATTCCGTCCGTCCCCTGGCTTTCCCCGTCGCACATGTCCGTGCAGAAATACCGTGCGCCGAAACCGCCGGCTTTTTCAATGCCTTCCCTGGCCGCGGCGACCAGCTTGTCCAGATGTCCGGAGCCCGGATGGCTGTCTCCGAAGGTGCTTTCAATGATCACCTGCGGTTTCGCGAGATCCTCCGGTTTCCAGCCCGTTCCCAGGCGAAGCGGATCCATCTCCGGCGCCAATCGGCGCATTTTCTGGCTGTTCAGCATGCTGTTTCCTCCATGACAAAGCGATTCGGCTGTAGCGTGATGCGCGCGACCGGGATGCCGGCCCGGTTGTCCTCCCGATGGACGGCGGGGCGTGGAAAGATCCTTCCATCTTTTGATCGGTCGGGATACAGATTATGTGAAAGGATTATATGAAAAAACGGCATGCCTGTCAACGGGACGCCTGATTTCGGCCGGGTTATTTCACGAAGAATGAAAGCCATCCTTTTTTTGAAAACCCCAAACCCCGTCCTTTCGATATCCAAGTCTTTCTGCCAGCAGCGTTGCCACAGTCGTCTTACCTACATTGGATATACCAAAAATCAAGATTGTCACGTTTGTTCCTCCTTACACACATCCACCCATTCCTTATACCCGCTGCACAGCTCCAGCTCCTCGATGGTCAGCTTTACCCCGCTGTGATCGGAACCTACCGCAGGATAGACGATTTCATGCCGTTTCAGGCTCTCATCAAGGTACACTGTCACGCCCGTGTTAACGCCAAACGGACACACACCGCCGATGTCATGACCAATCAGTTCTTCCACCATCCCGGCCGGAATCAGCTTCGCCTTACAGCCAAACCGTTCTTTGTATTTGTGGTTATCTATTCGAGATACGCCATCCACAAGGATCAGCACCGGTTGATCATTTTGCAGAAACGACAGCGTCTTTGCGATCATAGCCGATTCACATCCAATCGCTTCCGCTGCTTCTGTAACAGTCGCACTGCTCTTCTCCGTCACAATGATACGGTCGGAAAGACCATAGGTTGACAAGTGCTCCTTCGCTTTATCGAACGCCATTCTCCATCTCACCAGCCCTTTCCAAGTATCTTCTCCAGCTTATTCTTTTGGGAAACAGACAACAAATCAATAATTCCACCAGCGTATGATTCCCAGGACCGTTGTATTTCTGAACCAGGATAGCTTGAGATAAATAACGCTGTTGCCTTCGTCATCGGTATCACCTCGTCAGTCGAAAATACGTTCGTTTTCCAGAATGATCATCGTAACATGACTCCCCTACTTCCCTGAACCCTATACATGAGATCTCCATGCAGATAATGGATCTCCACACAGAATCCGTCTGACCTGCAAACAAACACTGTCAGTTCTGACTGTTCCCCATTAAACCGCCCAATTATACCATGGAGGGGTATTGGTCTACAACCTGCGAACTATCTATTTTGTGGATAAGCTTAAGCATCATCGACGCCAGCGTCGGGTTCACGGCCCGCTGGCCGACCATCTGCAGCGTACAGCCCACCGCGCCTGGCAGAATCCCAGCGTACAGCATGCAACTCATCTGTGTGTTTCCAGTACCCTTCATTTCACTGTGAATGGCAACACCGATTTCTCGGGTTGCCGGCCAAACCCGCGATTCGCGGATTGACATTTGCCGCACTTTGTTTTATTCTTCTGATGTTATGGCTTCGCGGGAGACCTGCGCCCCCGCCCCGAATGTATGCAAGGAGGAATCCAAGATGAAGAAACCGGTTGTTCTGGTGGTCATGGACGGCGTCGGAGAATCTTCCGAAGAGCTCGGCAATATGGTTCTGAAGGCTACAACCCCCTGCCTGGACGAAATGAAAGCCTCCGATCCGTTCCGGATCATCAAAGCCCACGGCACGGCGGTGGGTCTGCCCACGGATGACGATATGGGGAACAGCGAAGTAGGCCACAATGCCCTGGGCTGCGGCCAGATCTATTCTCAGGGCGCGAAGCTGGTGAACGAATCCATCGAATCCGGCAAGATTTATTCTTCCGACACCTGGAAGGAACTGGCGGAAGGCGCCAAAGCCGCCGGCGGCGCGCTGCACTTTATTGGCCTGCTGAGCGACGGCAATGTCCACAGCAACATTTCCCATCTGCTGGCCATGCTGAAGGAAGCGAAGGCCGAAGGGATTGCCAAAGTCCGGGTGCACATTCTGCTGGATGGGCGCGATGTGCCCGCCACCTCCTCCCTGGAATATGTGGATCAGCTCGAAAGCGCGCTGACCGCGCTGAACGATGCTTCTTTCGACGGCCGGATCGCCTCCGGCGGCGGCCGTATGCAGGTCACCATGGACCGGTACCAGGCCAACTGGGCCATGGTCGCCCGGGGCTGGGAGCTGCATGTGCACGGCGAAGGCCGGCAGTTCTCCTCCGCGCGGGAAGCGATTGAAACCTTCCGCGCCGAGCAGCCCGGCGTCATTGATCAGGACCTGCCCGGCTTTGTGATCGCCGAAAACGGCACGCCGGTCGGCGCCATGAAGGATGGGGACAGCGTGATCCTCTTCAACTTCCGGGGCGACCGGGCGCTGGAGCTGTCCATGGCCTTTGACGGGGATGAAAGCTTCAGCCACTTCGACCGCGGCGCCATTCCGAAGGTAAAATACGCCGGCATGCTGCAGTACGACGGGGATCTGTGTATTCCGAAGAAATATCTGGTTTCCCCGCCCGAAATCCGCCATACCCTGACGGAGCTGCTGGTGGAAAACGGCATCAATGAATACGCCTGCTCCGAAACCCAGAAATACGGCCATGTCACCTATTTCTGGAACGGAAACCGCAGCGAGAAATTCTCCGAAGAGCTGGAAACCTGGCAGGAAGTCCCCTCCGATGTCCGTTCCTTCGATGAATGTCCTTGGATGAAGGCGACGGAAATCACCGATCTGGTGATCGAAGCCATCGAGTCCGGCAAATACGGCTTCATCCGCTGCAACTTCCCCAACGGGGACATGGTCGGCCACACCGGCAACCTGTACGCGACGGAAATCGCCGTGGAGTCCGTGGACCTGTGCCTGACCCGGATCCGCAAAGCCTGCGATGAGCACGGCTGCATTCTGATCGTCACGGCCGACCACGGCAACTCCGACCAGATGCTGGAGAAGAACAAGAAGGGCCAGATTTCCGTCCGGACGGCCCACAGCCTGCGTCCCGTGCCCTTCATCATCCATGATCCCGATGAGCGGCACGAAATGGATACCGAGAGTCCCTTCGGTCTGGCCAATGTGGCGCCCACCGTGGTGGAGCTGCTTGGCCTCAAGCCCTACGAATGCTGGGAAAAATCCATGCTGAAGAAATAATCCGCGCGAAGAGCACCGCTGCTTCAGCGCGCGCAGCTCAGGGATTTTTCATCTCGCTATGAAGAAACGGTATAGCCTGGCAATCGGCTATACCGTTTTTGATTTGACCGGTAAGATTCGATTCTTGCCGGTAAGCTTCAATATGAAGTTTTGCCCGGTCGCGGCGGCATCACGGCACGGAAATCGCGCTGTTCTCCTGCTCCATCCGTTGCCGCACCCGCTCCATTTCCGCGGAAAAATCCGCCATATCGGATCCGGCGGGAATCCCCATGACGAATCCCATCATCCCCGCTTCGGGCTTGTCCATGTACTCGGCGATCAGTGGCGCGTCGTCCATCTCCATCGCCGTTTCATGGATGAGCCTGAGCATCGCGACGGTCATCCCCGCCACGGCGATCGCCACGATCACGGCCAAAACGCCGGTCACGATGGCCCCGATTCCCTTTCCGGCTTTTCTGGCTCCGATCCCCAGGAGAACCGCGATGACCCCCAGAATCACCGCCGCCGCCGCGCCGTAGACGCCAAAGAGGATCGATGCGCCGCCGCCCAGCAGCAGGGCGATCACGCCCAGCGCCAGGCCCAGCCCGGCATGGGTTTTCTTATTGATTCCTTCCACCCTGTCCTTCTCTCTCCTTCCCGTTGAATGGTCTTTGGGAAAACCGCTCATTCGTTCCCGGCCTGTTCCGCATCGCCTCGTGCTCCGACCGGATTTCACTGTGAAGCCGTTCCGCGGTCCAGCCGACATTGTGAGGGGTAATCACCGCCTTGAGGGGCACCTGAATCCCCGCCTGCTTCATCCCGTCCAGCAGGCCGTGAAACTGCCGCTGCGACAGATCGTGCATCACCAGCATTTCGTCCGCAAACGGGGCCCGGGCGGCCGGCGCCCCCGGACCGTACTCCGCCAGGCCCAGCAAGAAGCCCAGCGGATGCCTCTGATCCGCCGGGGCCACGTCCCGGCAGGCGATCGAAAGGCGGAACAGCTGCGCCTTCACCGCAAGGCTGCGTTTTTCGTCCGTAAAGTTAAACAGCAGTACGCTGGCCATTTCGGATTCCTTTCCTGTATCGATTCCGTTCTCCCGGTTCAGCCGATCGTTTCCCCCGCGCCGCGTTTTCCGGCGCTTCCGCCGTCCGTTTCAGTTCAGCCGATCGTTTCCCCCGCGTCGCATTTTTCCAGCGCTTCCGCCGCCAGCTTCAGCAATTCCTCCTCCGGGACTCCGTTTCGGGCCCCCAGGGTGATCTGATAGACCAAGGGATCCACTGCCCGGATGTTCCGCTGGTAGAGCCTGTATACGGCCTTCATCTTTTCCGCGAGCGCGTCCTGCGCTTCCTCTGCCATGTCCATTCTTCCTTTGCTTCTCATGTGCCCCTGCGGGACGGATGACCCCTTTGCTTCTCAGGGGGCCCTATGCGCCGGGTGACCCCTTTGCTCCCCCGCGGGCGGCGCTGCTTATTTGCGCCGGATCTGAGCGACCTGGTTGCCCTGGCCGTCCGTGATCCAGGGATCAGCCCCCGTCCGCTTCGTGGTGATGTTAATCCGGTCTCCCACCTGGATATTCCGCCAGTCCGCTTCGGAAAGCGCCCAGGTGCTCCTGCCTTCCTTCTCCTCCTCGACGGTGAAGGTGTACTCCTCCGCCCGGGGGCTGCCTTCCCTTTCGTTTTCCCCCAAATTCAGATCCGGCCAGTAGGCTTCATGATCCGTCCCGGCGGACCGCTCGATCCGCTCCTCCTTCCAGCGCCAGATGCTGTATACATACCAGGTGGCGTACCGGGGCACCGATCGGTAGACCGGCCGGGATTCCGTTTCCGTATAATACTCCGTTTCGTAGACCGGGCGCTGATGTTCAATCTGCTCAAAGGAGCCGTTTCCCCGGTCCGAGTAGGTGTAGTAGGTTTCGTAGTGATCCAGAACGCGGCGGGACCGTTGAACCTCCACGTCCTCATAATGATCCAGAACCTGGTCGTAATGATGGAGCTTGGTGCTGCTGGAGATCTCGGTCCCTCCCTGGGGGATGGACCAGCCCTCCTCCTGATACTCCTTGTAGGCTTCCACGGGAACGGCCCGGTTCCAGGCGATGTCGGTGACCAGAAGGCCGCCCCTGGTCTTGTTGCCGTTCATCCAGGTAAAGACCCCGACGACCAGGGCGATGAGCACCAGCCACAGCCAGATGCTCTTCCGGCCGGATTTTGCCCGGGTGTTCCCGGTCTGCTGGGCAGCGGGAGCGGGCTGAGCCGCGGCCTCCGCCGCCTCCTGCTCCTGCCGTTTTTTCAGCTGGTCAAAGTAATTGCTCTCGGAGCTTTCCCGGGTGGCGCCGCAATTGGAGCAAAAGGCGGCCCGGTTCCGGTTCAGGGAATTGCAGAACGAGCAGTACCAGTCCGCTTCCGCGTCAAAATCCTTCGCCTGCTCCTCGGAAAGATATTCGATGTCCCCGGTCTCACCGTCTTCCCGGACAGAGCTTTCCGCTCCGTCCTTCATGTAAAACCTGACGTCTCCCCGGGCCCTGCCGCAGGCCGGGCAGTTCATCACATTGCCCGCGACGCCCTGATTGCCGCAGTAGGGGCAATCCCAGTATCCCATGACCAACTTGCCCATGCATCCTTACCCCCTGTCCTGGTTCCCGTCCGTTTCCCCGTTCTCCTCCGATCCTGTTTCCGTGGGCTTTCCGGGAGACTCGTTCCTCCCGTCCTGCTCCGTTTCCGCGTCCCTCTCCGGATTCTCCGGCTCCTCCTCCGGGGCCTGTTTTTCCATTCTGACCCGGGTCACCCGGAAGCCGTCCATCTCCATGACCTCGAAGCGGTGTTCCCCGGCGGTAAAGCGGTCTCCCACCTCCGGGACCTTCTCCAGCATCTCCGCCACCCAGCCGCCGACGGTATCCGCGTCATAGTTCTTTTCCATCTCCAGGCGGTCCATCAGATCCTGAAGCTGCATGCCGCCGTCCAGCAGGAAGGAGCCGTCCTCGTTGGGAATGATCTCCTCATTCACCTCGTCATGCTCGTCGTAGATTTCACCCACCAGCTCCTCCAGCACGTCCTCCAGGGTTACGATTCCGTCCGTCCCGCCAAATTCGTCCAGCAGGATAATCTGGTGCGTCTTGGAGGACCGGAACTGCTTCAGCAGGCTGGAAATGGGCAATGTCCCCGGCGCGAAGACCGGGGCCTTCATGATCCGGGTAATCTCCCGGACCCCATCATGGGTCATTTTGTAAAAATCCTTCTCATGCAGAATCCCGATCACATGGTCCAGATCCTCATGATACACCGGAACCCGGGAGAAGAAGGTGGAGCGGAAGATTTCCGCCACTTCCTCCACGGTGGCCGTATCCGCCACCGCGGTGACGTCCACCCGGGGGGTCATGATATCCTCCGCATGCTGGTCGTTAAACTCGATGGCGGATCGGATCAGCTCCCCTTCCTCCTCCTCGATGTCCCCCTCGGTCTGGGCTTCATCCAGCATGGTCATCAGTTCTTCCTCGATCTGAGGCTCCTCGGGATCCGCTTTGACGATCCTGCTCAGCAGCCTGCGCCACAGGGAAAACAGCCAGTCGACGGGGGTCAGGATTTTCATCAGCACCCGGATCGCCGGGCTGACCGCCAGCGCGAAGCGCTCCGGCTGCTGTTTCGCCAGCGTTTTGGGCCCCACCTCGCCCAGAAACAGAATGATCACCGTCATCCCGATGGAAGCCGCCGTCGCTCCCGTATCCTCGCTTTGCAGGATTCGGGTGCATAAAACGGTGGCGATGGCGGTTCCCGCGATATTGACCACATTGTTCCCCACCAGGACGGTGGTCAGCAGTGAGTCGTATTTCTCCAATAGGGTCAGCGTCAGCTGAACCCTCTCCTTATTCTCCCCCTCCATGGTTTTCAGTTTGATACGGTTGGAGGCGGCAAACGCCGTCTCCGTCGCGGAGAAGAAGCTGGAAAGCGCTACACAGCAAAAGAGGGCAAACCATAAGCCCATGGAATCCTTCAATCCTTTCGTTTTCATCCGTCCGGGGCGGCCCCGTCCGCGCCTTCCGGCCGGAGCACCCATAATTGGAGCATTATATCATTCCAATCGATGCTTTGCAACCGGTTCCACGGGCGCCTCAGCGCTCCTCCAGGCCGATGCGCATGTTGAAAACCACCGCGAACCCTGCGGAGCACCCTAAAAAGAAGATAGCCGCCAGGATCATTCCCCTCCACACCAGCCGGGTCAGCGCGATACTGGTCAGCCCGGCCAGACAGATCAGGCAAAGCAGATTGGAGCACAGCGTGTCAAAGTAATTCATCCCGGCGCATCGCCGGTAGCGGATGAAGGCCCGGATGTTGCTGAAGAAGATCACCGCTGCGTTGAGCACCAGCGTCAGCAGCAGCCATCGCAGCCCCCCGTCCCGGGCGTTCAGATACAGGAGCGTTCCCAGATCCGTCAGCATATCCAGCGCGTGGGAAAAGAGGACGCTCATCCGGTTGGTGGAGACATAGGTGCTGTTGACCGCGTTAAAGATCAGCCGAAGCCCCTGAATCAGCCCGTAAAACAGCAAAATCATCGCCGGGTTGGGCAGCCCCAGCATGGTCACAAGCGGAATCATCAGCAGCAGCCTTGCCAGGTTGCAGAAGAAGAGGATTGTCCGGCGGACCGGGGTGCTCTCCTCCTTCTCCACGCCCCTGCTTTCCGCCGCCATTTCCCGGATCCGCAGGTTCAGCTGATCGGAGACCCGTTCCGTTTCCTCCCGGGGATCCTCCGTCTCCGGGTTCCAGCGGACGCATTCCCCCAGGCGGATCTGGTGATGCTGTTCATCGATATAGCAGGGGCAGAACATCAGTGTCTTCCCGGTTTTCCGGTAATACAGCCGCCCCAGGGTGGCAAAGCCGGAGAAAAAGGGCGTCACGGAGGTCAGGGAGTACTCCGGCAATCCGGTTTCCGGAAAGATCACCAGGTTATTCCCCTCCTCCAGGCTGCGAATGCTCTCCCGCATGGTGGAAATCAGGGTGGAGGGATGGTTCCGGTCCACGGGAATCACGCCGAAGCGGTGAAGGACCCGGCAGGCCAGGTTTGCCACCTTTCCGCTCAGCCGGTCCAGGGCTTTCCCCCTGACAAAGGGGAGTAATTTGATCAGTCCCGGTTGAAAGGCCTCCGCCGCCTTCTCGCTCTGGATCAGCTCCACGTTGATCCAGGCGTGCGCCACCACCGGCATGGACAGGATAAAGCTCACCGGCCCGAAGACATTGTAATGGTTCGCGATGAATACCACCGGTTCCCGGCTTTCCCTCAGCTCCTCCGTCAGCCTGACCTTGCAATGAAAATAGGGATAAAGCGCCCGGTACACCCAGCGCATGGCCCGGGTGTTGAAGCCGGGGCGCTGACTGAAACGCAGTTTTTTCATCGGTGCAGCGTCTTCCATGCCTTATTCCTCCGAAACGGGCAGCGTCCGGAAATCCACATACCCGGTGGTCAGAAAGCTTTCCGGCAGGCTGGGCGCGGGGGATGCCTTGTGGCGGGTGAAGTTATGCTTTTCATTATTGTAATACAGCTTTGACCACACCCGCTCCCGGGCCTCCGTATCCTCCTCGGGAATGGGGCAGGGCCGGTAATCCTTGTTCTCGTGCTGACGGAAGGGCAGGCAGGTCAGATCCCGGGCGGTCATGGTGCCGTCCTCATGGATATCGTAGCGGATCTGCGCCACAACCGTATCGGAGTCCTTCTGGTTGGCGTTGGCCCCGTAGGTGAAGTTCCCCAGGCTGTAGAAGATGACCTTTCCCTTATACCACCGGATCATCTGGCAGGTGTGGGATCCGTGCCCGAACACCATGTCAAAGCCCGCGTCGATCATCCGGACCGCGTATTTCTGGTTCGCGTCCAGCGCATACCCCAGCTCCGTCCCCCAATGGGCGGACGCCACGACGAAGGTGCAGCCCTCCGCCCTGAGCTGCTCCATGGCCGCCACATACTTTTTCAGCTTCTGATCGTTCATGGGGAAGGTGTATCCCACAAAGCCGATCCGGACGCCCTTGACGGTTGTGGTGTAGAGCGTCTCGTCATAGAAAACCCCGATCCCCAGCGCCTCCAGGGTTTCCGCCGTGTCCGCCTGGCCCTTGTCGCCGAAGTCCTTGGTATGATTGTTGGCCATATTGCACACGTCCACGTTTCCCAGCTTCAGGATCTGCGCGTATTCGGGATCGCTGACCATGGCCATTTTGCTCTTTTTGCTCTTCCGACGCTCCGTAAAGCTGCATTCGCAGTTGGCCAGGGTCAGATCGTCTTCGCCGAACATGTCCGCCACCAGGCTGAAGGGGTATTCAAACCCCGCCTGCCCGATCTTGTACACGTATCCGCTCTTGTATCCGTAAAGCTGAGCCTGGTCCCCGATGCAGCAATCCCCGATCAGGGAAAAGGTAAAGATCCGGGACGCGTCCTCCCCGCTTTCCTCCTCCGCGCGGGCCGGGCCGCCCGGAGAAAAAACCCCCAGGGCGGTCAGCAGGCACAGGGCCAGGCAAAGAAGGCGTTTCCCGTGTTTCCGTTTCTCCGCGTGTTGTCCTATATCCATATGATTAACTCCGTTTCCACCCGTTCCGGTGATCATTCTTCACTCATTGCCGTTCTGTCGCTCCGCACGGAGATATTCCCCTCCGGGGGACGCCTCTCCTGCACGGGGCTGCAGCCCGTTTTCCGGACGCTCCGAACCTTCGTTCGCTTGCGCAGCGGTTTGTTCCTTTACTCCGCCTCCGCGTAGACGATGTCCGACCGCAGGCGGTAGAGGGTCGCCCCCCGCTTTTTGTGGCAGAAGGTCCCGGCCCACCATTCCACGCTGCGGACCGCGTCGTACTGAACCACCCCATACCGGATGCCTTCGCTGTTCTTTCCGCCCCGCATGTTGCTGTCCAGCCAGTGGATTTCATCGGTCAGCGGGTCGTATCCCATGATGATGGCGCTGTGGGCGCCGACCCCGTATTCGTAATTGGCCGACATCTGGAAAAAGTCGCCCTTCCGGGCCTGACGCATGAAATCCTTCGCCAGCTCCAGGTTTTCCTCTTTGGAAAGGTCGGGGTCATAGATAAACTGGGCTCCCACTTCGAAGGGATTTCCCTCTTCCGCGGAAACATTTTCCCACAGGAATCCGTAGGCGTAGGGTTTGCACTCCTTCGCCGGCAGATTATTGGGAATCACCAGTGGGGTGTCCGGGTAGGCCGCCATGCGGAAGGCGTCCCGGTTCTGCCGGAACAGATAGACCGTGTAGTTCTTGCAGACGTAAATGTCCGAGGCATAGTGGGCCCGCTTCCGCTTCCCGTCGGCTTTTTCATACAGGTCCTTCCCCAGGGCGATGATCCGGTCAATGAAGTCCTCCCGGGCCTCGCTGACCGCCGCGGAATCGCCGCCGGTTTGCGAGACCTCCTCGGGAATCTCCCGTCCGTCCTCATCCAGCAGCACATTTTCAACGATCTCTTCGATGCTGAGCTCCTCCGTCTCCCCCGACGCGGGGACGGAAAAGGCAGCCCCCGTCGCCAGCGCCAGAAGAAAGCAGAGGATCGCGGTTTTTTTCTTCATGTTCCTTCCTTCACGTCCGTCCGGGCGGTTCTTTCACCGAGGAACCGCCTCCCCCGCGCAGCGGGGATCACGGTTCACGCGCGGGCCGCCGCGGCCGGGTTTTTCCGATTCCGTTTCCGTTTCCTACAGCACCGGCCGCTTCCAGTGCCCCCGGGTGCTTTCCTCCCCCGACCGCTCCCCGCGGATCAGGTTTCCGATGATCCGGAAGGTCTCCCCGCCGGATTCCGTCGTCATCTCCGCCGCCCAGGGGCCAGCGATCCCTTTATCCCCGATATCCGTGGGCAGCATATTCAGCAGCCGCACCAGGCACCCTTCCGGAAGGCGCAGCCGGATCAGGGGGAAGCTCCGTCCCCCTTCGTCGGTCAGCTTTTTCCCCCTCAGCCCGGCGGGGTCCCCCCGGTCGCACATGGCGCAGTCCCCATGTCCGGCGGAATAGCCCCGCGCCGTCCGGGCGGGACAGTGATGCAGGAGCATCAGCTGCGTCCGGCCGTAAACCGTCATCATCAGGGGCAGGACTCCCCGGCAGCCCTCCCGCAGCTCCCTGGCCTCCGCGCCCGTAAGCTCCGGGCTGACAAAGGCCAAGGCGCATCCCTGCTCCCGTAAAAAAGCGGCGGCTTCCCGGTTCATGACCGGGATGCCCGGCCCGGCCCCCACGGGAACGGGCCAGGTCAGCCCCAGCTGGCCGATGCTCCCCAGCAGGGCGCCGCCCAGCCGGTCCTTTCGCGCCTGCGTAAAGCGCCAGATGGCCTGCAGGGTCTCTTCCTCACAGACCTCCGGCAGCCGCAGCCAGTCCCCCGGCCGCATTTCCTCCGCCAGCGCGGTCAGGGCTTCCTGCCGGAAATCCTCCGGATACCAGGCCAGGGTCACCCCTTCCCGCCGGGCGGCGGCCGCCTGTTCACCCGTACGGACGGTCACCAGCCCCCCGCGGAAGAAATCCGGGGCCGGATTCTTCCGTTCAGGGCATAAGGACACATCCGGATCCTGCCCTTCCCGAAGGGACGCGGAAGGATCGCTTTCCCCGTCCCGGTCCAATTCCTCCTCAAAGCGCTGAATCCGGAGATCCGCCAGCGCGTCCAGCGCTTCCCGCCGCAGGCTGTTGCAGGCGGACACCGGCACGAAGGCTCCGCCGGTATGGACCGTGATCTCCCGGGGAAGAAAATCCGTCCCCCCGGTTTTGGCCAGCTGCCTGCAAAGATCCTCCTCCGTCGTTTCCCGGGTCCGGGCCGCTTCTGCCGGCCCGCCGGTGACCTCCGCCCGATTTTCTCCGTCCGATACCCGCAGCTTCAGGGGCCGCCCCGGCCAGGCGTCCATCTCCATCCCCACGGCGATTCTGCGCGGCGGAGCCGCCATGGCCTCCTCCAGCTGCTTCGTATCCGTCAGCCGCCATACCTGGTCCCCGGGCCGGACCCGGTCCTCCGGCCGAAGCCGCAGAACCGCGGAGCCCCCCGTGGCCGTCTCCGGGCCCGCGTAGATGTATTCCGTTTCCGTCTTTCCGCTGATGACGCGCAGCCCGTCCCCGTCATGCAGGTCCCGGGTCACTTTGATCCGGCAGTCCTTCCTCCCGGATTCCGTGACCGTCCCGAGGAACAGCCCCCGATGGTTGACGCTCTCCGGCTGAATCACCGCCGCGTCCTCCGCCCCGAAGGCATACCCCCGCATGAACCCGCCCCGGTGAAAGATCTGTTTCAGGGCGTCTTTTTCCGTTTCGTCCGCTTTTTGAAAGCGCCCGTTCTCCAGGGCGTCCATGGCCCTGCGGTAGGCGTTTGCCACCGTATACACATACTCCGGCCGCTTCAGCCGTCCCTCGATCTTCAGGCTGGCCGCCCCGCTGTCCGCCAGGGCGGGCAGGTCGTCCCGCAGGCACAGATCCCGGGGGCTCAGCCAGGCCCCCTTTTTCCCGTCGATCTCATAGATCTTCCGACAGGGCTGGGCGCACCGTCCCCTGTTGCCGCTCCGCTCGCCCGCCATGCTGGAAAAAAGGCATTCCCCGCTGACGCACACGCACTGGGCCCCATGGGCGAACACCTCGACGTCCGGCCCGGCCTGCGCGCATTTGCGAATCTCCTCCAGGCTGCATTCCCGGGCCAGGACCACGCGCCGCATTCCGACGGCCCCGCACCACCGCACGCCCGTCGCGTTGTGGATGACCATCTGCGTGCTGGCATGAACCCGCAGGCGGGGATAATGGTCCCGGATCAGCCGGAGGATGCCCGCGTCCTGCACCAGCACCCCGTCCGCCCGCAGATCGCACAGCCGTTTCAGCAGCCGCTCCGCCTCCGGCATCTCCCCGTCCTTGATCAGGGTGTTCACCGTCACGTAGACCCGCATCCTGTGCAGGTGGGCAAAGCGGATGGCATCCTTCAGCTCCGCCTCGTTGAAATTCCCGGCGCCCGCCCTGGCGCTGAAGAGCGCGAACCCCAGATAAACCGCGTCCGCGCCGGCCGCCTGGGCCCGCTCCAGGGCTTCCCGGTTCCCCGCCGGGGCCAGTATCTCCATCTTTATTCAGCCTCCGTGGCCTGCATTCTCCGCCGCATCGCGGTGATCTCGTCCCGGGCTTTCAGCAGCTCGTCCGCCAGGTTAAAGCAGGTCAGCGCCATCACCTGCTGCCCGGGCAGCCCGGTCGACAGTTCCATTTCCTTCAGCCTGCGGTCCACCAGCGAGGCCACCCGGCGCATATATTCCGGGCTGTCGGAGGATACCAGGGTGTAGTTCTTCTCCGCCACCCTGACGGTGATTTTCTGTTTCTCCACGCGCGTTCCTTTCTCCCCCGTAAACAGAGGAAGGCGCAGAAAGAACCGCCTTTCCGCGCCCGCTCCGTCTTACATCTGGTCGAAGGGGTATACTTCCCCAAAGGTTTCCACCCTGACCGTCGCCATCTGCTGAGGCTCCAGGGGCTTGTCCGCCCGGTCCCGGGGGGCGTTGACGATGTCCTCCGCCACGTCCATCCCCTCCAGCACCTTGCCGAAGGCCGCGTACTGCCCGTCCAGATGGGGACTGTCGCTGGTCATGATGAAAAACTGGCTGCCCGCGGAATCGGGCATGGCGCTGCGGGCCATGCTCAGCACCCCGTAGGTATGCTTGACCGGGTTATCGACGCCGTTGGCCGCGAATTCCCCTTTGATGGAATAGCCGGGGCCGCCGTAGCCCATGCCCTTGGGGTCCCCTCCCTGAATCATGAACCCGGGAATCACCCGATGAAAAATCAGCCCGTCATAAAAGCCGCTGTTGGCCAGGGCCACAAAATTGCCCACGGACTGGGGCGCGGTTTCGGGATACAGCTCTCCCTTCATTTCGCGCCCGTCTTTCATGACGATGGTAAACACAGGGTTCTGTGCCATAATGTGATGCCTCCTTGGATTGTTCTCCCGCCCCCGGGACGGGGGCCTTCCGCGGGCCCGTTTCCTTTTTTCGGCCCGCTTCTTTATATTGTATCAGCAAAACACCGGATTGGCAAGTTTTTTGACAATCCGTGCGAGAACGGATATAATCTTCCCTGCGTTCCCTTTTTTGACATTTCCGGGAAAGGACGATCTTTCATGACCATTTTACACCCGCAGCAGCCGGTCAACAACATGAATCCGGAAGATGTATTCTTCGCCGTGGACGATCTGGGGACCCAGGTCGGTTCCGCCTGGATCCTCTACCAGCTGCAGCCCGGCCTGTATCCGGACTGTCCGGTGAATCTGTATTTTTCCCTGGAGGGGGATGCCAGCAGCCGCTACCTGCTCTTCGGCGCCGTGGTCGCCCGGGCCCGGGTGCTGCTGAGCGTCAATCCCCAGGCCAAAGCCCGCCTGTACACCAGTCTGAACCCGCAGGATCTGCAGAGCCAGGACTTTTTCCGAAACAACGGCTTCGACCTTTCGGAAAGCGACAGCCTGGTCTCCCTGCAGATTCCCTTCGGCGACGGCCGGATTCCCATGAGCTGCACCGTCGCGGCGACGCCGCTGAACACCTGGGAGGAGCAGCAGACCCTGCTGACCCGGCTTCAGCTGAACGAAATCACCTATCTGGACCGCAACGCCCTGATGGAAATGATGCATATGCCTCATTTCCTGGCGCTGGGGCTGTACCGCAACAGCATGCTCATCGGCGAAACCCTCCTGTGCGGGGCGGGAGATCAGGCGGACGTGGCCGCCATCTACATCGAACCCTCCAGCCGGCGCCAGGGCATGGGGCGGGCCCTGCTTCACCGGTCCCTGGCGATCCTGGCCGCAGAGGGAGTCACCCGGGTGACCGCCCGGATCATGACCCGCAGCCTTCCCCAGCAGCACCTCGCCGCCGAATTCGGCGCCGTGCCCCTGGGCGTCAACATGATCTTTCCCAGCATGTATCTGAACTGAGCCGGGAGCAGCTCCACCGTGCCGTGCCGGCACGGTTTTTTCGTCGTTTTTCCCTTGTTTTCCTCCCCTATCCCTGCTATAATTCCCAGGATACCAGCGTTCCCTGAAGGGAAAAGGAGGAAGCATGAGTCAGCGGCGGGATATCCACAAGGTACTGATTATTGGCTCCGGCCCCATCATCATCGGCCAGGCCTGCGAATTCGACTACTCCGGTACCCAGGCCTGCAAAGCCCTGCGTCAGCTGGGTTATGAGATCGTCCTGGTGAACAGCAACCCGGCCACCATTATGACCGACCCGGGCATCGCCGATGTCACCTACATCGAGCCCCTGAACGTCAGCCGGCTGGAACAGATCATCGCCAAGGAGCGGCCCGACGCCATCCTTCCCAACCTGGGCGGCCAGAGCGGGCTGAACCTTTGCTCCGAGCTTTCCTCCAAGGGCATTCTGGACCGGTACAACGTCAAGGTCATCGGCGTGCAGGTGGACGCCATCCAGCGCGGGGAGGACCGGATTGAATTCAAAAAAACCATGGAAAAGCTGGGGATCGGGATGGCCCGCTCCCAGGTGGCCTATTCCGTGGAGGAAGCCCTGAAGATCGCCGATACCCTGGGATACCCGGTGGTTCTCCGCCCGGCCTACACCATGGGCGGCGCCGGCGGCGGCCTGGTGTATAATACGGAAGAGCTGAAAACCGTCTGCGCCCGGGGCCTGCAGGCCTCCCTGGTCGGGCAGGTTCTGGTGGAAGAGAGCGTCCTGGGCTGGGAGGAGCTGGAGCTGGAAGTCGTCCGGGACGCCAAGGGCCAGATGATTACCGTCTGCTTTATCGAAAATATTGACCCGCTGGGCGTGCATACCGGCGATTCCTTCTGCTCCGCTCCCATGCTGACCATCCCGGAGGATGTTCAGAAGGAGCTCCAGCGGCAGGCCTATCGCATCGTGGACGAAGTGAAGGTCATCGGTGGCACCAATGTGCAGTTTGCCCGCAATACCGAGACCGGGCGCATCATCGTCATCGAGATCAACCCCCGGACCTCCCGCTCCTCCGCCCTGGCCTCCAAGGCCACCGGCTTCCCCATCGCCCTGATCTCCGCCATGCTGGCCTCGGGGCTGACCCTGGACGAAATCCCCTGCGGCAAATACGGCACCCTGGACAAATACGTCCCCGGCGGGGATTATGTGGTAATCAAGTTCGCCCGCTGGGCCTTTGAAAAATTCAAGGGCGTGGAGGACAGGCTGGGGACCCAGATGCGGGCCGTCGGCGAGGTCATGAGCATCGGCCGCACCTATAAGGAGGCGTTCCAAAAGGCCATCCGCAGCCTGGAAAACGGCCAGTACGGGCTGGGCTTCGCCAAAAATTATCACGATCTGAGCAAGGAGGATCTGCTCAAGCTCCTCCGTTATCCCACTTCCCAGCGCCAGTTCGTCATGTACGAGGCGCTGCGCAAGGGCGCCACCGTGGAGGAGCTCTTCGCCCTGACCGCCATCAAGCCCTATTTCCTTAACCAGATGAAAGAGCTGGTGGAGGAAGAGGAAGCCCTGCTGAAGGAGAAGGGCCGCGTCCCGTCCGAAGCGGCGCTGCGCCAGGCGAAGATGGACGGCTTCAGCGATCTGTATCTGAGCAAGATCCTGGCGGTCCCGGAAGCGGATATCCGCGCCGCCCGGGAAGGGTACGGCATTCTGGAGCAATGGGAGGCTGTGCACGTGGCCGGCACCCCCGACAGCTCCTACTACTATTCCACCTATCATCCCGCGAAGGCGACCCCGGCCCTGGAGGGGAACCGGAAGATCATGATCCTCGGAGGCGGCCCCAACCGCATCGGGCAGGGCATCGAGTTTGACTACTGCTGCGTCCACGCGGCCATGGCGCTGCGCAAGGCGGGCTTTGAAACCCTGATTGTCAACTGCAATCCGGAAACCGTCTCCACCGACTATGATACCTCCGATAAGCTGTACTTCGAGCCCCTGACCCTGGAGGACGTGCTGGCCATCTACCGGCATGAGCAGCCCCTGGGGGTCATTGCCCAGTTCGGCGGCCAGACGCCGCTGAACCTCGCCGCGGATCTGGAGAAAAACGGCGTCCATATTCTGGGCACGCCCCCCGCGGTCATCGATATGGCCGAGGACCGGGACCAGTTCCGGGCCATGATGGACAAGCTGGGCATTCCCATGCCGGAATCGGGCATGGCGGTGAATGTGGAGGAGGCCAAAGCCATCGCCCACCGCATCGGCTATCCCGTCATGGTGCGCCCCAGCTATGTACTGGGCGGCCGGGGCATGGAAGTCGTGTACAGCGATGACGCGATGGAAAGCTATATGGCCGCGGCCGTGGGCGTGACGCCGGACCGGCCGATCCTGATCGACCGCTTCCTCCGCCACGCCATGGAATGCGAGGCGGACGCCATTGCCGACGGCGCCGACGCCTACGTCCCCGCCGTCATGGAGCATATCGAGCTGGCCGGGGTCCACAGCGGCGATTCCGCGTGCATCATCCCCTCCCGCAACATTCCCCGGGATTTGCTGGAGACCATCAAGGAGTACACCCGCAGGATCGCCCGGGAGATGCACGTCCGGGGCCTGATGAACATGCAGTACGCCATCGAGGACGGCGTCGTCTATGTGCTGGAAGCGAATCCCCGGGCCTCCCGGACCGTGCCGCTGGTCAGCAAGGTCTGCAATATCGGCATGGTTCCCCTGGCTACCGAGATCATGACCGAGGAATTCACCGGCCAGCCCTCCCCCCTGAAGAATCTGGGGGAAAAGGTCATCCCCCATTTCGGGGTCAAGGAAGCGGTGTTCCCCTTCAATATGTTCCCCGAGGTGGACCCCCTGCTGGGGCCGGAAATGCGCTCCACCGGCGAGGTGCTGGGCATCGCGGATACCGTGGGCGAGGCCTATTTCAAGGCCGAGGAAGCCACCCAGTCTCCCCTGCCCATGGGCGGAACCGTCCTGATCACCGTCAACGACCGGGATAAGGCCGAGGTGGCGGAAGTGGGCCGGGCCTTCCACGCGGCGGGCTTCCATATTCTCTCCACCGCCGGGACCGCGGCCCTGCTGAACCGGGAAGGCATTCCCTGCGAAGTCATTCCGAAAATCAACGAAGGCCGCCGTCCCAACTGCTATGACGTCATCACCAACGGCCGGGTCCAGCTGGTGGTGAATACCCCCATCGGCGTGGGCAACGGCCCCGACGATTCCTATATCCGCAAGGCGTGCATCAAGAGCCGGGTTCCCTACATCACCACCATCGCCGCCGCCCTGGCCAGCGCCAGGGGCATCCAGACAGTGCAGCGGGGCACCAGCGCCGTCCAGAGCCTGCAGGAACGTCACCGGGCCATCCGGTAAAATCAATGGGGCTGTGAAAAAAGTCACAGTCCCTTTTGCGTACCACAAAAAGTGCCTCCAACCATTGAGAAACAATGGACTGCAGGCACTTTTTGTGGTAAAATGTCCTTATCTGGAGACAGGGGACGGTTCTCTGTCTCCTTTTTCAGTTCTCCACGACAATAATCGTTTTCGTAACTGCTGAGTTCTGTAAGCGGAGCGACTGAATATCTACAAGTATTCAATTCTCCACGATGATATAATCCTTCAGGATGTAGTTAAAGGATGGGTTGGAGGAAAACTGGTTTTCCGTATATCCGTCCTTCAGGTCGATGGTATCCGCGGCGTTCCGGGGATGAACCCCCGTATAGTCCCCGGAGAAAACCTGGATCCGTCCCTTTTTCAGGTCCTCGACCGCCTGGCTGACCCGGCTTCGGGTTCCTTCCGCTTCCAGGAATTCATTCAGATCCAGCAGCTCAACCCAGCCGCTTTCAAACCCGGCGCTCATATCCCTTCCGTGCGCATTGGCGCTGACGCTCTCCTCGACGGCCTTGCCGTTGAGCACCGCCCCCACCGCCTGGATCATATAGGGGGCCCAGTTCGTACGGATGCTGACCAGCGCGCAGGACGGCGCCACGTCCATCATGCTCTGATGGTATCCCACGTGGTACACCCGCTTCCCTTCGGAAACCGCCTCCTCGCAGGCCACGGCGGACCCTGCCGTATTCACGTGCTGGGCGATGATGACGCAACCCTCGTCGATCAGCTGCTTTGCCGCGTCCTTTTCCGCGCTGTAATTGCTCCAGGAGCCGGTGGTCCGGACCCGCATCACAGCTTCCGGCGCCACGCTTCGCACCCCCAGCAGAAAGGCGGTATACCCGGATATGACCTCCGCCGTGCCGTTGGCGGCCACGAACCCCACCAGCGCGTCCCGCGCGTCCAGCTCGCCGCTGTCGATCATCTCCCGCAGCTTGCATCCCGCGACGATGCCGCTGACGTACCGGGCCTGATAGATTTCTCCGTTGAAGGTATGATAGTTTTCCGGCGTCCCCTCGATGCTGACGTCCGGCAGGGAGACCTGACAGAAGGTCACCTCCGGATTTTCCCGGGCGGCGGTCACCGGCGTATCCGTATCCATGTTCACGAAGATGATATTGCACCCTTCCCGGATCAGTTCCTGCAGCGGCCGTTCGGATCCGCGGGACAGCACGTTGCTGCGGGAAATGATCTCGATCCGGTCCCCATACTCCTCCGCCAGCATTCGCTGCGCCTGGACGAAGTTGGCCGTGTAGGGGGTGCTTTCATCTTCCGAATAGATGAACCCCACCCGGACGGTCCGGCTTTCCGGCGCCCTGGTCCAATATCCCGTCAGCAGCGTCGCTGCCAGCAGCACCGCCAGGCAGGTGAGCAGGGTCACCGCATGAATCCTTTTCATCCCTGCCCTCCTTTATTCTCCGGGGACTTCGCCCCGGCGGCGTCCTTCTTTTCGCTCCGGCCCGCGGCTTCCGCGGGCTTTTCGCCGTCCGCTTTCTTCTTTTCCGCTTCCGACGCCAGCTTCGCGGCTTCCTCTTCCGCCGCCTTCCTGGCCGCCTCCTCGCCGCCCTCCGCCTGCGGCTGGGCCGCCTGAGCCGCCAGCTCTTCCGGAGACACATGGTAAATTTCGTTCAGGTTGATATCTCCGTTGCGGATCAGCTGGAGCAGAATGTCCACAAACTGAGGATCAAACTGGGTTCCCCGGTTTTTCTCCAGCTCGCCCAGCACGTATCCGAAGTCCAGCTGCTTGCGGTAGACCCGGTTGGCGGTCATCGCGTCGAAGGCGTCCGCCACGCCGATAATCCGGGCGGAAAGCGGAATCTCCTCCCCCTTCAGCCCCTTGGGATAGCCTCTGCCGTCGTAGCGCTCATGGTGGAATTCCGCGCCCTCGGCCACGTTTTCCACCAGCGTGAAATCCTTCAGGATGGCGGCGCCGCGGGTGGTGTGGGCTTTCATTTCCGCGTATTCCTCATCCGTCAGCCGGCCTGCCTTATTCAGCACCGCGTCCCGCACGCCGATCTTGCCGATATCGTGCATCCGGGCCGTCCACTCGATATGCCGGACGGTCTCTTCATCCAGCCCGTAGGCCCTGGCGATCTGGGCGGAATACAGCGCAACCCGTTTGCTGTGTTCACTGGTCCGCTCGTCCTTGGCGTCCACGGCGTTGGCGATGGCCAGCACGGTCTGCCGGCCCATTTCCACGTTCCGCTCGGCCTCGGCCAGCTGCGCTTCTATTTTCTTCTCGTGCCGCTTCACCAGCAGCCAGGTGACCCAGAACACCGTAAACATGGGCACCGAAAGCAGGTAAAGGATAAACCACCCGTTGTCGTAGAACTCCTTTTCCTTGGAGACGGCGTAGGTCCGCTCCGCCAGGATCTCGCTGCGGCTGCTGTCCATCACGGCCAGGCGGAAGGTAAATTCCCCTGTGGGCAGGTTCGTATACACGATGGAGCCCAGATTGTTCTGCGGAAGGATGGTCCATTCGGTGTCAAACCCCTCCAGCATGTACCCCACGTAGGGATCCTGAATGGTATAGTTGATGACCTCCGGCTGAATTTCGATGCGGCTGGCCTGCCGGGGGACCCGGATCGTGATATTCCGTTCCGTCCGGATATCTTCGCCGCCCGCCCGGATTCCGCGCAGGCTCATGCGGTATACTCTGGCTCCGCCGGACAGATTCCGGGTGTTGATGACGTAGACCCCGTTGTCGCAGGGAAGGTAAAGGTCCCCCGACGCCCCGTCAAACCAGGTCCAGGCGTTGGCCGTCAGGCTGCCCGTCAGGCCCCGCCGGGCGTTGAGCAGGTCATAGCTGAAATCCTCCTCCCCGCTGAGCAGATCCTCCCGGTTGACGATGTAGAGCCCGGCGCTGGAGAGCACGAACAGATCCCCATTCTCCCGGACCCAGATATCATAGTTATTATAGTAGGGAAACTGATCCAGATGCCGGATTTTTTCCTCCGCGTCCATGTAGCACAGGCCGTTGCTGGTAATGATGAACACCCCGCCGTTCACCTCATCCGGCACGGTCCGCAGGATCACCTCGCTGGACAGGCCGTCCGCCCGGGTCAGCATCTTCGTGACGTCATGCCCGCGGATCACCGCCAGGCCGTTGCCGTCCGTCCCCACCAGCACCGTCCCGTCGGGCCGTTCCGTAATCGTCAGCACCATGGTGCTGATATGCCGGATGCTCTGATCGATGGTATGCTCCACCTGATGATTCCGGATAAAGCTCAGGCCCGTATCCCCGGCGGCCAGGATCGTCCCATCGCTCAGCTGCCGGACCACCCGGGCCCGGTTTCCGAAGGCGCCGTTTTCCTGGTTGTACACATATTCCGTCCCGTCCGGCAAAACCTCCACCAATCCGTTTCCGTAGGTGCAGACCCAGAGGTGATTCTCCCCGTCGACGATCATGTTCCGGATGCGCATGGCGCCGAAGCGGTCCGTCACCTGGTTCCGAACCTGGGACCGGCCCGCCGCGTCCACCGCGTCCATGCCCTTATCCGTGCCGAAATAGTAGATCCCGTTCCACTGGACGATGGCATTGACCACCCGGCTGTCCATCCCCACGGTGCCGTATATGTCCCGGAAATCCGAAGGCGCCAGTCGGAGAAGCCCCAGCCGGGAGGAGGTGAACCAGAGGTTTCCCTGATAATCCACCAGCATGTTATCGATCGAATTGTTGAAATTGTTGGTGTTGACCGGTTCATAGATCCCGTCCGCGCCGAAGAACCCGATGCCATTATCCGCGCAGACGAACATCTCCCCGTCTTCCATGAAGTACATGCTTTTAATCGTGGAAAGCCCTGGGCATTCCTGAACCTCCGCCAGGTCGAAGGTGCCCTGATCCACCCGGAACCGGTAAATCTGATTTCCCGTCGTCGCGCCCAGCAGATCCCCCTCCGGCGTAAAGGCGCAGCTTTTGAAAACCGCCTGTCCGTCCGTCAGCCGCCGGGAGGACAGAATCCGCCCCTGCCGCATCAGATACAGGGTTCCGTCGTTGGTCACTGCGGCGACCCGGCCCGTTTTATCCGCGGCCACCTGATCCGCGTAGGTGACCTCCTGCAGGACGCTGACCTGCTTCAGGCCGCTGTTGAGCGTCATAATCTGCATGCTGCCGGCGGTGCCGATATAATAGTATCCGTCCGCGCTCTGGGTAATGGACTTGACCGAGTTGGCCGGCAGCCCCCGATCCTGGTCGATGACGTTGACGATTTCATCCCCGATCATGATGGACAGCCCGTTGTCATTGGTGCCGATCCAGAGCCGGCCTTCCTCGTCCACGTACAGGCAGTTCACATTGCGGACGGAATCAAACCCGTCCATCCACCTGAATTCCCGGCCGTTGTAGCGGTAAAGCCCCGCATAGGTCCCGATCCAGAGGATCCCGTCCCCCGTCATGGCAATGTCGTTGGCCTCCCCGCAGGGAAGGCCGTTATTGGCCCCGTAGACGGTCTGCACATAATCGTTGTAACTGGCGTCGGGGCCCGCCGTATCCTCCGCCCGGGCCGATGCCGGCGGCGCGCCGAAGGCGGACAGCATCGCCGGCCCCGCCAACAGCATCACAAGGGTGTAGACTTTGATTTCTTTCCGCTTTTGCCGTTCTTTCCGGATCGCCTCGGCGCCGCGCCGCGCCAGGGCGGCCAGCCTCAGCGCCAGGAACAGGGCCAGCAGGATCAGCAGCTTATCCAGCAGTTCCACATAGAGCTGGCCCAGAATCAGCGCTCCCCACGCGGGAAACCCCCGCTCCGTGAAGAAGCCGATCACCGCGTCCCCCCACCGGTTGCCCGTGCTTCCCCCGTTGAAAATCATGTTCAGCGGCACCGCGAGGGCCGTGACCGAAGCCGCCAGAATCGCTCCCTGGGTCATCGTATCCAGCAGGGTATGCAGCATGCCCTTCCGGGCGGCGAATCCCACGATCAGCGCAATCACCGCGCTGATCAGGGCATAGAACCACGGCGTGCCGTAAAGCACGTGTGAAAGCAGATTGGAACTGACCCCCACCATGGCTCCGCACCAGGGGCCGTACAGGTAGGCGCAAAGCACCGTCCCCACCGAATCCAGCCAGACCATCCAGTTCAGCCGGGAGACGAGCTGATCCCCTCCCCAGTTCACAAACAGGAACAGCAGGATCTGGATGGAAAACAGAGGAATACTGATTTTTTTCTCCTTCAAGCGATTCCCTCCTTCCCCGGTTCCGCCCGCGCTTCGCCAGGGACGATTCCCGCTCCCGCGGACGCCTACAGCCCCAGATCCTCCACCAGCTCCGCGGCTTCTTCCAGCCAGTCCTCGTAGGCATCGGCGTCCGTCAGGCCGTCAATCACTCCGTTCACAAAGTAGATCAGTTCCGTTTCGCCCTTCCTGGCCGCCACCCGGTCCCCGGTCAGGGCCCGCTCCGGCAGCAGCGTCACCCCTTCCACCAGCTTCAGCCCGCAGTCGGGATACCGCTGGAGATAGGCTTCGGCCTGCCGCGCCAGCACCAGGGCCGCGTCAGCCTGGCCCCGGGCCACCGCCTCGTAGGCGCCCTGAGGGGTAAAGGAACGCTGAAATTCCCCATAATTCCGGATCCGCAAAGCGCCCAGCGCCTCCGGCAGGGAGTTGCTCTGGGCCACGATGGTCCGGTTCTCCAGATCCTCCAGCGAGCTGATCCCGGCACTGTCCTCTTCCCGGACGATCAGGGAAACCGTCTCCGCCGGGCCTCCGTTGTAATAGCTCTTGCTCAGCTCATAGGCCAGCGCCCGCCCCGGCGTATAGGCCAGCGCCGCGATGGCCAGGTCGCACTGATCCTCCGTCAGCGACGGCAGCACCTGACTTTCCTCCAGGGGCACGATCTTCAGCGCGACCCCCATCCTGTCGGCGATGCACTGGGCCAGCCGGATGTCGGCCCCGCCGTAGAGATTCGCGGCCGCCCCCTCCGGGTCCTGAAAGACCCGCGGCGTCTGGGAGACGACCGTCGCCACCCGCAGAACCCCTTTCCGGGCAATCTGGGCCAGCGCACCGGACGCGTCCTCCGGAATGCCCCCGGATACGTCCATGGATTCCTCTACGTAATTCCAGTCGTTTTCCACATAATAGCGCTGCTCCTCAGCCCCGGCCGGCCGGATTCCCCCACAGATCAGCAGCGCCCAGAGCATCAGGAGAGCCGCTCCGGTCCGTCCCGCAAACGGTTTGATCATGGTTACTCCCTCCCCGGTCAGCGATCCGGCGCTTCCGCCTGGAGCGTATCGTGCAGCTCGTTGTAGCTTCTGGCCAGATCCCGCAGTTCCGCCGCGCCTTCCACGGGCATCTTCCGTTTTTTTCGAATGCTCTCGTCCGCCTTCAGCAGCGGCATCGTCACCAGCCGGGCCGTCACGAAAATCAGCACGATCAGCACCGCCGCCATCGCCAGAACCACCGTCCGCTCCATCGTCAGTTCCCGCATCATCTGGGCGGACGTTTCCTGCCGGGCTCTTCCCATCTGTTCATCCAGGGTTTCCAGGCTGTCCTTCAGCCGGGTCCTGATCACTTCCTTGCTGGCATAATATTCGTTGCCCATGACGGTTTTCTGGGCCAGCTCCATCTTTTCCTCCGCCGACAGGAAGAGGTCTTCCTCCTTCAGCTCCATCACCGGAAAGTTCTCCGGCACATCCCGGATTTCCAGCGCTTCCGTCACCAGGGTCATGGCGTAATATTCCGTGTACATCAGGGTCTGCGACGCCTCCATGGCCTCCTGCAGCTGCTGCACCAGCGCCTGGTCCGCCCCGTTTTCGGACATGGAGAGGATGGCCGCTTCCCGCCGCTTGGCGGAGAACGCTTCGTCAAAATAGTTGTTCAGATATTGGGTGTCCCCCTCCAGGGTAAAGCGCTGCACCATCTGCGTCAGGTAGTCGGAGGCCTCCATCAGGTCGTGGGCCGCTTTCTGACGGACAATGTAATTCTCCGTCTCACGGGAGAGGGTGGAAAAAACCCGGTTGCTCTGCAGGGTGGAAAAAAACAGCAGCGCCGCGATCGCCAGGGCGCAGAGAATCATGGCCAGGTGAATCACCCGGATGGAAATGCCTCTTCTGGAACCTTTCGCCTGGGTGGACATGGGAGCCCTCCTCTTTTTACGTCAAACGGAAAACGGAAAATCCGCCATCACGGCGTCCTATGATCAGCCTCGTCGGAATGCGTTTATTATATACGATTTGAGCCGCACGCACAAGTACCGGGTCCGTCGGATTACTTATCGATGATCCGGTGCCGCTTCATCCAACCGCCTTTTCGGTAGTAAATCACCAGGGCGATGCTCGTCATCGTCCAGGACACCGTATAGGACAGGCACAGGGACAGCAGCGTCCCGAAGTGGGCGAAAACCGTAAAAATCCAGATCACCCGGAACAGGCAGATCCCCGTCCCGATGATGATCACCGGATAAACCGCGTCTCCCGCCCCGCGCAGCACGGCCGAAAGGATTTCCACCAGCACCCATGTGAAATAGTAGGGAACAAAGTAACTCATGATGGTATAGGTGGTCTGCACCACCGCCTCGTCGGTGGTCAGGATCCGCAGCAGCGGAATCGCGGTCAGCATCAGCCCGGCGCTGAGCAGCCCCGTCACCAGAAAGCCCATCACCAGCCCCTGACGGACGCACTGCCGGATCCGGTCCGTCTTCCCCGCCCCGTGATTCTGGGCGATAAAGCTGGTAATGGCCGCTCCCAGCGCGTTGCTGACGGCCCAGTAAAATCCGTCGGTTTTTCCGCTCATGGCCCAGGAGGCCACCACCACCGTGCCCAAAGAGTTCACCGCGACCTGAATAATCGTGTTGGATACGCTGTACATGGAGGACTGAAGCCCGGAGGGAATGCCCATCCGCAGCATGTTCTTCAGGTACACTCCCTTCAGGCGAAGATTCCGCAGGCTCAGCCGGTAGAATTCCTCCCCCCGCATCAGGCGCCGCGTCAGCAGCGCGGTATTCAGGACCTGCGCCAGCACCGTGGCCACGGCCACTCCCGCCACGCCCCAGCCGAAGACCACCACGAACACCGCGTCCAGGACGATATTCAGCAGGCACCCCGCCACCATGAACAGGAAGGGATGCATCGAATCCCCCAGCGCCCGGAGAATGCTGGATTCCATATTCAGGATCATGACGAAGGGAACGCCGATAAAATAAATCCGCAGGTACATCGCCGCCCCGGCCAGGGTTTCCTCCGGCGTCCGCAGCAGCCGCAGCAGCGCCGGGGAGGCGGCGAGCCCGAAGGCCATCAGGATCACCCCCACAACCCCCATCCCCGCCACCGCGTTGCCGATGGCCCGGTCCAGGTCTTCCTTCCGGCCCGCGCCGAAAATCTGCCCGATGACAACCGAGGCGCCGGCGGTCATGGCAACGAAAAAGCCCACCAGGACGTTGATAATCTGGGCGGAGCTTCCCCCCACCGCCGCCAGCGCCTCCGTCCCGACGAACCGGCCGACGATGAGCCCGTCCACCGCGTTATACAGCTGCTGGATGATGGTTCCCGCCGCGATGGGCACGAAGAAAACCAGCAGCTTTTTCCACACAGTTCCCTCGGTCAGGTCATTCCGATTGTTTCTGTTGCTCATGTTTCAAACCAGTGGCGGGAAAAATCCGCCAGAGCCTCCGCCAGTTTCCTGATGTCCCTGTCCGTGGAATTCACCGTCAGATCAAACGTGCTTCCGTCCCCGGCCGTTTTCCCGGTCAGCACTTCCTGCGTCCGCTTCCGGTTTTTGTCAATGTGCCGGATGCTGCGCAGAATCTCCTTCTCCCCCATCCGCTCCTCCGGAGGCTTCTTCTCCTCGAAGCGCAAACACCGCCGCAGCCTGGCGTCCAGATCCGCGCATACGCAGATCCGGAAGGGACCGTACTCATGCAGGATCACGTCCGCGTCCCGGCCTACGATGACACAGTCCTGCCCTTCCCGGGCGATCTGCAGCAGGATTTCCCGCTGCCGCACCAGCATCTGGGTCTGCCGCCAGGTTCCGTGCATTTGCTGCTGAAAGCTGTTCCGGTAGGTCAGCTGGTACCTGTGCCACCCGTGGGCGCTGACCATCCTGTGCACATATTCCGGATCCAGCCCCTCCTCCTCGGCCAGGGCTTCAATGATCTCCCTGTCGTAGTAGTCCCATCCCAGGGTATCCGCGAGCCGCTTTCCCAGCTCCCGTCCTCCGCTGCCGAACTGTCTGCTGACTGTAATGATCTTCATTCTATTTTCCCCCTGCCCGGCTTTGATCCGGCTTCCCGCCGGTTCATCGCGTCACTCGCCTTTCCCCGCCTTCAGGCCGCGGGGAAAAAGGCCCTTCCTCCGCAGGCCGCCGCGTTTTACGGCTCTGTCCATCCCACCGCCTCCGGGAACTCCTCGGGGCGCGCAATCAGCATCTCCGCCCCGCTGCCCAGCAGCTCCGTCCGGGTGCGGAAGCCCCACAGCACGCCCACCGGATGCATCCCCGCCAGCCTGGCGCACTCCATATCCACCGATGTATCTCCCAGATAGTAAAAGCTCGCCGGCGGGATGCCCATCTTCTCCGCCACCGCCAGGGCCGCGGCGGGATCCGGCTTTCGGGGCAGGTCCGGCGTCTGGCCCTGCACGCACACAAACGGAATGTCCGGAAAGCTGTCCGCGACGACCCGCTTGGTGTCCGCGTCCGGCTTGTTGGACAGGACGGACAGCGGGACCCCCATCTCCGTCAGCCTGCGCAGTGTCTCCGGGATCCCCGGGTAGGGCCTCGTCTGATCCATCAGGTGCTTTTCGTACCGGCGCTGATAGGTCTCCAGCACCCGGTCCGCCAGGTCTGCGCGGTCCCGCACCGCCCGTTCCGCTAAAATGCGGGCTCCGTTTCCGACCATATAGCGGTACGCGTCCCGCTCCCAGGGCGGAAGGCCGCAGGCCTCCAGGGCATAATTCATCGACTGCGCGATATCATCCAGCGTATGCAGCAGCGTTCCGTCCAGATCAAACAGAACCGCTCTTTTCTCCCCATGATTCATGTTCCGCATCCCTTCCTTCCCCTGTCCGGCCGGGCCCCCGGCTCCCGTTTGCGGCCGCCGGGGCCTTCCGGTCTTTCCGTTACAACTCCCTGATCCGAATGTTTCTGAACCTGGTCGCAGCCTGCTTTCCCCAGCGCGCCTCGCCCATCCGGTCATTATCATGAACCTCCAGGGACATACCGGAAAATCCCCCGCGGATAGATTTTCCAGCCATCCAGGCTGTTCTCCCGTAAAAGGTCCCTGAATTCACTCATCTTCCATTCACCCACCTTCCCCGTATCTTCTTCAGTCATGCCCGATCCGGATCGGTTCCATGACCGTCGGAATGTGGCATTTCATCCCGTATTTCGCGTCCAGATAATCCGCGAACGCGTCGGGATCTCCCGGATTGTCGGCAAACATGTCCCAATGGCCGGGGATCACCAGTCCCGGTTTTAATTCGCCAGCCAGGTCAGCCGCTTCCTGGAAGGTCATGTTGCCGATGCAGTTCCTCCGATAGCGCCGCCCGTCCCGCCCGTTGATGGGCATCAGCGCCGCGTCCATGGGTCCGAAGCGCTGCAGCCGGGGAAGCATCCCTTCATACCGGATGGTATCTCCGGCGTGATAAACCCGCAGGCCGTTCCATTCAATCACATACTGCAGGCAGGGATACAGGCCCCGCTCGTCCCTGTCCAGAAACTCATGGGCCGCGGCGACCGCATGAATCGTCACGTCTCCGATCCGGATCTGCTCTTCGTCGTTGAGCCCGCACGCGCGCGCGGAATCGATCCCGTCCGCCAGGACGGCCTCCCTGTGAGCTTCCGGGAAAACAAACAGAGCGTCCGGGCAGGTCTTCGCCCAGATTTTCCACGCCTCATGATCGATGTGGTCCAGATGATTGTGGGTTCCCAGAAAGATCCGTACATCCCTGACCCGGTCCGCGGGGATCGGCGGGGGGACCTGCCGGTCCGCTGCGGGAGAGGCATAATAATCCACATACAGCAGCGTCTCCCCCATCTGCGCCATTAACCCCATCTGTCCGAGCCAAAACAGTGTTGCGCTGTCCATATCTCACTTTCTCCTTTCGAAGGAGACAGGGGACGGTTCTCCGTCTCCAAAATGCTTTGAGGAGACAGGGGACGGTTCTCCGTCTCCTTTTCTCCTCCATGAAATCTCCTTTCGGCTTTCTGCATCATAGCACTGCGATTCGCTCTGCGCAAGACTCGATTTATACACAAATTCGCCGGCCGCTTCGTTTTTGCCAATCTGTTTGATTAAAAAAGCGGCGGGCAGGAAAAACCCTGCCCGCCCCCTGTATCTGAAAGCCTGTCCCCGATTCCGTTATTCCGGGTGCTTCATCCGTCATGGAACATTTACGCTTTCTCAGAATCGTCCGGATTTACGTGGATGGTAGGGATCTCATCCTCCGCCTCTTCTCCGTCGGCAGACTCTTCGTCATTTTCCGTTCCTTCGGGACATCCTTCCGGATCGTCAGCCGACATTTCATCCCAGGCCTTGTCCACTTCTTCCTTGATCGTCTTTGCGGCGGTTTTCGCCGTATCGAGCACCGTGTCCGCCGCTTCCTTTACCGCTTTACCGACGTCGACCTCTTTGCCGTCCCCGTTCTCAAGATGAATATTGCAGCCCAGCAGCGGTGCAGCCATCGTTCCGATGATACTCGCTTTCGGCGCAGCCAGGGCGATCGGCAAGGCCAGAATTCCAGGTACATTCACAATTTCCTTGCCGTCACGTTCAACCTTTACACGGTAGCTGGTCAGTTCTTCAAAAAAGCTCTTTGCCATGTTCATTTCCTCCTTATGCTTCAACTTCAGCTTCAGCAGCCTTCCGGTCATTCCCTGACCGTGACTATATGATAGCCGCAAAGAAGGGCGAAATACATGACCAGATGGGAAAAATAAATCCGGTTATTTCTCCAAAACGCAAAAAGCGCCCTGCAGAGCAATGGCTCCACAGGGCATCAGGGCCGCGGTTCATGGTCTCGGTCTTCAAACGATGTTTTAAGGCCGGGATCGTATCAATCGGTGCTTCGACCGTGGTCATCCCCTCTTCTCCCTGACTTCGTCCTCGAAGGAGACAGAGAACCGTCCCCTGTCTCCCTTCGCCTGCGCGCGGATTTGTGGAAGGATTATTCCGCCCCGGTCACGGTCACATCCTTCAGCCGGGTGACCGCCGGAATCAACCGCGTGTCATACTGCCGCTGCTCCCGGGAGAAGCGCATCGTCCTGACCAGCTCCCGCATGGTGCCGGAGATGGAGCCGCCGCTGACGGGGGTCACCTTATCCCCCTCGTGCAGGTATCCCAGCCGGATCTCCCCGCCCAGATCCCCGTTCATCACGTTCACCTGAAAATCGGAGAACTCGACGATCTCCAGGAAGCGCCCCTGCCGCAGCTCCTCCGCCGAAGCGCCGCCGCCTGAAACCGCGAAGTTGGAGGCGATGAAGGAATCCCCCAGGCCCAGATACTGGCTGTATTGCCGGCTGCCAAAGCTCGCCCGGACAACGCCATCGGCGATCAGCGTCAGATCCCGCACCGCGGCGCCTTCCGTGTCGAAGGCGGCGTTGGCTGAAGAATTCGGCAGGATTTGGCGGGTTTCCACGGTCACCCGGTCGCCCCGCATTTCCTCCGATACGAAAACGCCCGGTTTCCAGTCCGAAATGCCCCGCACGATAGTCGCCGCGGACAGCCGGTAGATAAACCAGTCGTAGATTTCCCGGGCCGCGTCCGTGGAAAAAACCACGTCGATCTGCCCGAGGGACGGCGTCGTCACCGTCCGGAGCCGGTCCCTGCCAAACCGCAGCAGCTCGCTCAGATCCTGCCGCAGCTGCGCGCTGTCGCAGCTGCCGCTCTTGTATAACCGGTACAGCTCAATTTCATGCCCTTCGTCCCGGGCGTTGACCACCGCCTCCACCTGGGATACGGGATATACGGCCGTCACATCGATGCCATTGCTGTTCAGATACCGGCGCCGCATCTCGGAAACGAAAATCTCATAGCTGTTCAGGTCCTCCGTCACCGTCTCCGGCAGGGTGCGCATCGCCTGCAGAAAATCCCGGCTGATCGCCCCAAGGTCGATGTCCGCCGACTGCGCGTACGCCTCCCCGTCGGACGGATTCAGGGTGTAGGCCGGATTCTGGACATAGACGGCGTCCCGCAGCAGATCCGCGATCATGCGCGCCGCCTCCTCCCGGGAGATGTCCGGAGCCATCGACGCGCTGGCGGATCCCAGGAATTTTCCATCCTCAAACGCCTTGTATACCTTGACCTGGAAGCTTTCCAGCCGTTTGGCCCGGTGTTGATCCAGCGCGTGACGGATGCAGTAAAACTCCCATCCCCGTTCGCTGATTTCCGTGATCTCCCAGGCATCCGCCCCGGACGCCTTCAGCAGTTCCACGATCGTATTGAGCATCTTATCCCAGCCTCGCTTTCACCTTCAGATAGGGGCCGCCGTCCGCCACCTTGACCCATTCCTTGTGCCCCTTGCCGCAATATCCGGAGCCGAACACCTTCCGGTCGCGGGAAAGCATCGAGACCGATCCCAGCAGATCCGGCACGTACCCGGTCATCACCAACGGAGAAACAACCTTGCCCGTCAGCTTTCCGTCGGAGATTTCGTATCCCCGCTGCAGCAGGCACTGGATGCCCCAGTGCTTCGGATCCTCCATGCCGGATTCCATTCCCTCCAGCAGGTATCCGTGGCGGATGGAAGCGATCATATCCTCCAGGGTGCTTTCGCCGGAGTCGAAAACGGTGTTGGTCATCCGGGTGTATACCTTGTGCGCGAAGTTTTCCCGCTTGCCGTTGCCCGTGGGCGCCGATCCCAGGCGCAGGGCGCTGAGCACGTCGCAGATGCCGGTTTTCAGGATGCCATGGTCAATTTCCGTCACATCCCCGGCCAGGGTGCCTTCATCATCGAAGGCATAGGAGGTTACGTCCTCGGCGCACAGCGCGCCTTCGTGCATGGTCACCAGGTCGGACCCGACCCGCTGATTGATGTATTCCGCGCCCAGCGCCCGTCCCTTGACGAACATATCCATCTCGACCCCATGGCCGAAGGCTTCATGCGCAATGAGTCCGGTCACGTCCGGCGCGGTGATGCAGTCGTATTCGCCCGGGACCACGCGTTCCGCGTTGAGCAGCTCCTCCGTCACCCGCAGCGCGGTTCCGATCTTTTCTTCCAGCTCGTCAAAGAGCTCCGGACCCCGTCGGCCGGAGACCGCCTCATAGTCCGCCTCGTTCCGCCCGTCCCTGGAAGCCATGGTCATGACGCTTCCCTCGCTATAAACATAGCTCTGGCGCAGGTCGCGCTTCTCCGTCAGGAACATCTTGCTGATATGCGTGGAGGAAGCGCGCAGCATGCAGTCCAGCATGTCCTTCCCCTCCGCCATGCCCCGGTCGGAAAGGGCGCTCATCCGCTCGATCAATGCCGGAATATCCGCGTTCTCCGGCAGCTGCTCCGTCTCCATTTCGACAAACAGCTCCGCCGGGCTGTCCGGTGTCGCGGGCGTATCGTAGGTCTCAACCCCCAGCTCCGAGAGCACGGCCAGCTGGCCGTTGAGCTCTTCACGGATCCACGCGGCAGTCTCCCCTGCCCGGGTCGGATCAAAGCCGGTCAGCGCCGCCTCGGCGTACTGCCCGTCCCGCCGGACGCGAATCACGGTCCCCCGCTCCGTCGTCAGGTTCTCCCGGCTCACGCTCTTCCCGTGCTGGGAGATGAGGATGGAAAAGCCCACCGAATCCGTGGACAGGGCGCTGACAGAATCGTAATCCTTCGCCAGATCCGCGATGAGCTGCTTCAGCCCTGGGGCCAGCGAACTCAGATAAGGGGAAAAGGGTGCTTTCATCAATGGTTCCTCCTTGTGTTCTTTCTCCGAACTCGGCTGATACTCTCATAAACGACCCTTATATGTGATTGGCGATATTCACCCTCCGCCATCCAGCGATTCAGCGCCGCTGCCAGATCTGTTTCTCCGCCCGCACGGGTGGAGGGGGCCGCTCGCCGGTTCTCCCCCTGCCACGCCATCACAAGCGGCAGTTCCATCCCGATCCCCAGCAGCCGCCGGAGCACCGCCAGCGTATGATAATTCTGGATAAAGGAAGCTCTTGCCTGGTAGACGCGGCCCAGCGCTCCCGAGGCCGCAACGGCAATCCGGGACGCATGCATCGGCTGGAAGGGATACTGCTCCGCCAGCTGAATACGGGCACCCCCGGCCCGGCGGTACAGGTTTTCCATCTCCTCCACGGACCTGGAACAGTAGGTTTCAAAGAGAACCGGAAGATCCCGCTGCGCGAAAAAAAGAGCCAGGTCGGGGACTGCGTTTCCGGGAACGGACGCGATCACGAAATCCGGCCGGTCCGCCAGGATTTCATCCAGACGCTCGTAGATCCTGGCCCGCCACAGGGCGATGGCGCGCTCGCGTCCCGCCGCGCTGTGACAAAGGACGCCTGTCATCTCAAAGCGTTCCGGCATTCTCCGGGCCAGATCCGCAAAAAAACCTGCCCGCCATCCCGTCCCGATCAGCGCAAATTTACAGGGCATTCTCCCTCCTCCTCACGAAACCGAGTATCGTTTCTGCCTCTCTGGCCACGAATGATTCTTTTGCGGCCACGCCCGCATAACGGCCGTGGGCAAAATAGGTCTCCATTTGAGAGACGCGGTTTTCATCCTCGCCGGGTCCGCCTTATTGAATCCCCTTCTCTACCGCGTTAAAGCATCCCGCGAAGCGGACAGATTCCAGGGAACTCATCAGGTTCAGCTGCGCATCGGTGATCCCTGCTTCATTCTCCACTTCCAGCACGAAACAATAGCTGCCCAAAAAACTGCCTTCCGGGCGGTCATGAAGCGCGACCAGTTCCAGGCCGGCGTCATGCAGCGTCACGATCAGATCGTCCACCCTGTTCGCTTCGCAGGTCGCAATCAGCACGGCGCGGGTCAGATTCTCCCCCTCCAGCGGATGCGCGGAAAGCACATAAAAGCGGGTTTTGTTCGTATCGCTGATCTGAACGTTTCTCGCCAGGATTTCCAGCCCATACAGTTCCGCCGCGCCGGGGGCAGCCACCGCCGCGATAGTCCGGTCCTGGCTCTGAGCCACATAGCTGGCCGCGGCAGCCGTGCTGGCCATCTCCTGGGCGGCGGCCTCCGGCAGATGTTTTTCCCGCCATCTGGCGCTTTGCGTCAGCCCCTGCGCATGGGAGCAGACCGTCCGGATCTCCTCCAGCTTCGCTCCGGGAACACCCATCAGCGTCTGGCTGATCGGCAGCACAATCTCCCCGGTCACGTACACCTCCTTCGCGGAGATCAGCGCGTCCAGGTAATTCACGACCGCGCCGCCCAGCGTGTTTTCCTGGGGAATCACCGCGTAATCCGCGGTGCCGTTGACCACCTCCGCGATGGCGTCCGTCACGGTTTCCTTCGGAATCAGCGTTTCTCCGTCCTGGAAGAAATAGGCCGCCGCTTCCTGGGTATAGGTTCCTTCCGGGCCCAGATAGCTGACCTCGATTTCCCCGGCGGTTCTCTCATCTTCGGCCGTCACCTGGCCGGCCGCGACATACAGCATAAAAAAGTCATCGTACAGGCCCAGGCAGGCGTCCATGCCGGAATTGACGCTGAAGGCTTTGTCCAGTACCGCTTCCCAGGAGCCGTACTTCCCGTACAGCTCCTCCGCCAGCGGACCCTCTTCATGGCCGTAGCGTTCCAGGTTCCGCTGTTTCAGGGCGGCCAGGCCCTCCGGGTCGTCATCATAGGCGGCCAGCCGGATTTCATTCCGTTTCGCGCTGAGCGCCCGGGCCATTTCCTCGGTGGAGCTGCCGGCGAGAATCATCTCCTCCAGCAGATCGTACATCTCCTCTATGCTTTCGTGATACGCGATCCGCGCCAGCCTGCCCTGCTCGCCGTTCACCAGCTCCGGATCCGTCCAGTCAAAATCCGCATAGGCGGCGAGGCTGCCTTCCCGGCTTGGCGAAAAGCCGTAAACAGCGTCCGGGTTTTCAACGATGTCCGCCATCGCGAAAGGATTCTGCCTGGGGTCATGTTCATAATGGAACCCTTCCCCCTCAGCGCTGAACGCCCAAAGAAGGGCCAGGATCATGAACACGGAAGCGATGGCTCTCTTCGCCCATTCCCGCTTCAGGTCACGTTTGCAGCCATATTCCATTTCAGTCGCCTCCTATCGGGAAAAACCCGCATTCACTCCGCAGCGCCTTTTGTCCCCCGTCCATGATTCGCCTGGCAAATCACGGTGGCTCCCCGTTCCTGGCGCCGCCGGAACCAGCGGGATATGATCCACCGCATCAATCAGCCGGGGGAATTTTCACGTCCGGATGCTTCGTTCATGAAGAACCCTCTCAGCTCATCCTCGTTCCGCAGCACAATCTCCGGCGCGCCATGAAGCATCACGTTGTCAAAGCCGTCAATAAAACATCTGGCGTCCGTCTTATATCCGATGCACCGTTTTCCTTTCGCGTAGCAATACCCCAGTTCGAAGCAGGCGCCTTCGTCGGGTACCCTTCCGTCAAACAGGAACAAAAGGGTGTCGCACCAATCCAGATGCTCGCAGTCAAGGCGGAACAGATACTTCCGTTTGGGCATGCCTTCAATGAGATCCGGCAGGTCTGCCACGCATCCGCCCGCCCGCTGAGGCAGAAATGTTTCATGTCCGCAATCCCGAAGAATCTCATCGATGCGTTCATTGAAAGCACGCTCTCCCTCGTTGAAGAGGGGCGCCGCAATGTAAATCTTCATCGTATGAACCTCCCTTTGCTTTGATTCCGATCGAGTATAACACATCCCGCGGCGGAGAACAATATCCGTATTCCCCGCTCCATCATGGAAAGGCCATCCGCATCTGAAGCCGGGAAAAAACCGGCTGGATTCGTTCCAGCCGGTCAAAATGAAAGCCCTTATGACCTGTTATGTTCCGCTTACAGCCCGGCGAAGACGCGCATCGCTTTCTCCGCATCGGCCTCCATGGCCTTTTCCGCGGCCAGGGCCAGGTCGTGAAAGAAGGTTACGTCCTCCTTTTCCAGCAGTTCCCTGACGGCGTTGGTTCCCGCCTTAGACATGTAGCTGTAATAGTTGATCTTCCTCAGGCCGCAGGCGATACCGGTGCGGTAGTCCTCGGGAGAAACCCCGCTGCCGCCGTGCATCACCAGCGGCAGGCCGGTCCTTTCGGAAATCACCTTGACGCGGTCCAGATCCAGCACGGGCTTCTGCTTGTAGATGCCGTGGGCCGTGCCGAAGCTAGGGGCCAGGGCGTCGATGCCGGTCTCCCGGCAGAAGGCCTCCGCCTCGTCCGGGTCGGTATAGACCGGGCCGGAGCCGCTGGCCCCGCCGCCTTCACGGGAGGCCAGGGCGCCCAGCTCCGCTTCCACGCCGCAGTTGTAGCCTTTCGCCATGGCGACGGTCTTTTTTGTGTTGGCCAGGTTTTCCTCGTAAGGAAGGGTGCTGCCGTCGTACATCACGCCGGTAAAGCCGATGTCCAGCGCCTGCCGCATATAGCTGAGCGTCTCGCAGTGGTCCAGATGCACGCACACCGGAACCTTCGCGCTCTTCGCCGCCTGGACCATGACGGGGCCGATCTTCACCAGGGGGGATGCCTCCTCGTGCAGCTCCGCGTGGGAGAGGATGACCGGCACATTCAGCTTTTCCGCCGCCGCGATCACCGCGTTGACACATTCCAGATTCGGGGTGTTGAACGCGCCGACGGCGCATTTCTTTTCTTCCGCCATCTTCAGGATTTCGATCAGATTGACAAGCATTTTTTCGTCTCCTCCTCACATCAGCGGTCTCACGGCCTGATAGACCGCCTTGTACCGCTCGTAAATCTTCATATATTGCTCATGCATCCCGGCGCGGGGATGGTACGTTTCAATCTCCTTCACCATGTGCGCGGCGGCATCGGCCAGATTGGCGAAGAGCCCGACCGCGATCCCGGTCAGCATGGCGGAGCCCACAGTGCCCGCGTCGGCGGTTTTCAGCGCCGTGATGGGAAGATCCAGCACGTCCGCCTTCATCTGCATCCACACCTTGGAGCGGGCCCCGCCGCCCGTGGCGTTGAGCTTTTCAAAATGAATGCCGGAGCCCTTCAGGGCCTCATAGTTCAGGCGCATCTCATAGGCCACCCCCTCCATGCAGGCACGGTAAAGGTCCGCGGCCGTCGTGGCGGTGGTCAGGCCCAGAACCGCGCCCCTGGAGCCGGTGTCCATATAGGGCGTGGCCGCGCCCGCGAAATGCGGCAGCACCAGCAGGCCGGTGGGCTCGTCTTTCCCGTAGGCCTTCTCCATGCTCTCGTTGGTTTCGCCCTTTCCGAAGGTCTCCAGGGCCCACTGGATCAGCGCCCCGCCGGTATATGAGAACGCGTAGGCCACATACTTCCCCGGCACCGCGTAGGGCACCACAGAGAAGAAGCCCTTCGCCATCACCGGGATCTCCGGGAGGCTGTCATAGATCGGGGTCAGGCATTCCACCGTGCCCGCGCCGTCCACCGCCACGGAGCCGTCGAAAGCGCCCGCGCCCACCGCGGCCGCTACCTGATCGTGGGCGACCGAAACGATGACGCAGTCCCTGTTCAGCCCGGTCCTTCGGGAGGCGGCCGGGGTAACCGTCCCGTCGATTGTTCCCGTCGGGACGGGTTCGCTCATCAGCGAGACGTCGATCCCCGCCGCCTCAAAGACCTCGCGGCTCCAGGTGAGGGCGTGAATGTCAAAGGCCATGGTACGGGTGGCCAGAGAGTAGTCGATCCGGGCCTTCCCCGTCAGATGCCAGACCACATAATCCTCAATCAGGTGGATGCGTTCCGCCGCGGCATAGACCTCCGGCCGATGCCTTTGGATCCACATCATCTTGGAGATGGAATACATCTCGTGGGGCGCAAGCCCGGTGACCTGAGCGATCCTGTCCGCGCCCAGTTTCTCCACCAGCTCCGCGCACTCCTCCGCCCCGCGGGGGTCGGTGTAGAGCATGGCGTTGTGCAGCGGCTCGCCCGCGCCGTCGGTCATGACAAAGGTTTCTCCGAAGCTGGTGACGCCGATGCCCGCAAGGTCCGGGTACTGTCCCGCCATCTCCCCGATCACCGCGTAGACGCTCTCCATCATGGTGGAGATGTCGATTTCGTGCCCACTGACCGCCCGGCGAACCGGATAGTCCCGGTAGGCCTTGCCCAGCTGCGCGCCGTTTTCATCGAACACCGTCAGCTTGCAGCCGGTGGTGCCGATATCCAACCCTGCGATTTTCATCGTCTTTTCCTCCCTTTCCCGGTCATTGCGGGCCGGCAAGCGGTGTCACCGGCGCGGCCATCCGCCTCCGTCCGGATGGAAACGGACGCCCCGGGCCGGCGTGAGCGCCGGCCGGGAATGGCGCAGCGGGAAATCATTCTTTGTCGATGTCCACCCAATCATAATGCAGATAGGTGGTGAAGGCTTCCTTGAGGATATCCTTCATGTGGCCCACGCCCACGCTGGTGTGGTGTTTGAAGCCGCCGCGGGCCAGGCGGATCATCTTGTCCTCCATGTCGGGAATCTCGCACACGCCCGCGCAGCCGAAGAAGGCCTCTTCGATGGGATCATCGGTGAACTCCGCCTCGGAGGCGTAGACAATGATCTTTCCGTCCTTGGTCTGGCAGTTGGAGATCGTGGTCGGGAAAGCCCTGATGCGGCCTTCGTTGCTGCCCCAGCCGGAACCGGGATCGGTCTTGTCGAACATCTTGTGGTTGGTCACGGTGCCCTTGCCGGTCATCAGGCTCTGGGCCACAGGGCCGCAGTGGAAGAGGATGACCTTGTTCTCGGCGTCGCCATAGTTGTTGTTCCAGTCGAGGACGGCGGTGGGCTGCTCGGAAGCGAGGCTCATGGCCCGCATGGTGATGGCGGAGCACATGTCGATCTCGCAGGAGGCCGCGATGCCGCGGTCGTTGAGCTCGCTGAGCAGCACGCAGGGGCAGACGCGCAGGATCTGCTCCATCTCGTTCCAGCAGCGCAGGGCCAGGGCGTCCAGGTGGTACTCCTCGATGTAGCCATCGATGGCGACGGACACCTTGGCCAATGTATTTCTGTTCGTCTCGGGCACCAGCGAAAAATCCGTGTAGTTCATCAGATGCTCTTTTTTGGCCAGGACCCTGGGATCGTCATCCGCCATATTCTGCACCTTGAAAAAGAGCTCGGAAAGATCGAAGGACTCCACGTTGATGCCGTGCTTCTGCATGGCGATCTCGTCAAAGCGGGTGGTCTTGAAGGCGGTGGTGCGGGCGCCGATGCAGCCCAGATTGAAGCGCTTCATGCCGTTGACCACGCGGCAGATGGCCGCGAAGTCCCTCAGATTCCCCCGGAACGCGTCGGAAAGCGGGTGCACCACATGGGGCTTGAGCACCGTGAAGGGCACGCCGTACTGCGTGAACACGTCGGTGACGGAGAACTTGCCGCAGAAGGCGTCGCGCCGGTGCTGGAAGTCCATCTTGCCGATCTCGTCAGGATAGGCCTGCATCAGGATGGGAACGCCCGCGTCCTGCAGGGCGGTGATCGCGCCGTTTTCGTCGGCGAAGATGGGCATGGAGAAGATCACCCCGTCGTACTCCCCCTCGTGCTGTTTGAGCCACCTGGCATAGAGCAGGCCCTCGTCCCGGGTCTCGATGCCGCCGTACCGGGTCAGGGAGGCGTCCATCGCGATGTAGTCATATCCCGCGTCAGTGACGGCCTTGATCATGTCGTCCCGCGCGCCGTAGATCAGTTCCCCGGGCATGAAGCCGCGGTTGCAGAATGCCAGAGCGAAAGTCATTTTCCGAGCCATGTTCAATACTCCTTTCAGATTCGCTTTCCCCGGAGGGGAAGGCGGCGCGTCAGCGCCGGATCATTTGTCGGTAAGAGATCAGTTCTCCGAAAAATCGATTTTGACGGTATGGGTGACGGATTCCCAGGCTTTCAGCACCGGGAGCGTGCCGTTTTCCCGCTCCTCATGGCGGCCGGCAATGAAGCAGTTGGTGGGCTCCAGCCCCAGGACATAATCGCCGCTGGCCATGCTGCGCCACTGGGAGAGAATCGGCAGCGTATCGCCCGACCAGGAGATGGTCATCTTCACGCCGAGCTCCGGGTTATGAAGCCGCGCCCAGAATTCGTTCCGCATCTTCTGGAAGAAGACCCGCTCTTCCTCGCCGTCGATGGGCGGATCGAACACACACGCCCGGCTCAGACCGGTCCCGGCAAACGCCGTGCGGGGGACCGTCTCCCGTTCCTCCGGCAGCGTCAGCTTTGCCTTTTCCGAGAGCAGCGGATAGCCGAAGTTGCAGTGGTAGATCTGCATGATCTCCTCGTCCCGGGGCGTCCGGTTGCTGACGGTATCCCGGACGGTGACGGAGGCGCCGAAGGCCGGAATGCGGATGGTGCGCTTCACCTCCAGGCAGTGTCCAAACAGAGCGGTCTCCCGAATCGTGCCCTTGACGGTGATTTCATCGTCGGCGATTTCCGCGCAGATCTGCTCGGCCTGGAGGCTGTGATACCGCCCGTGCAGCGGGTGCCACTCGCCGTGATCCCGGTTGGCCGGGCCGGCGGAGCGCAAACCGCAGGTGTACAGCAGCCCGCCGGGGAAGGTGTTCACAAACTCGGTCTCGTAAGGGTTGATGGCCGCCGGGCTGTCATAGCCGTTCTTGCTCATCCAGCTCATGTTGACGCCTTTGTACCGGCACTGGCCGATGTCCAGGCCCGCCTCCGGGAGGATATCCAGCTCCAGGCCGCCCGCCGTTTTGACCTCGATGATCTCCGTGCCCCTGGCCCGGCCCTCGCTGACCGTGACGCGGCGCAGCGTCACCAGCTGGGCGGGATGGCCGATATAGCCTTTTCTGATGATATTCTCCGTAAAATCCACCCCCTTTTCAGCTTGTGAGTTCATTCTAAAGCAAAACGGTTCCGGAAGATATAGAAAACTGTTCGTTTTCCTTTGAATTTGTTCGGAACTGTGGTAAAATTTCAAATATGATGACTGCGCAGATTGTTGAGGTGGCATCTGATGATCTCTATTTTTGATCTGGAAAAACTGCAGGGGCTGCTGAGAGACTTTTTCGCCATCAGCCACATCCGCATCACGGTCTTTGACGAGAACCTGACCGAGCTGATCTCCTATCCGGAAAAGGTCGCTCCTTACTGCGCGGTCATCCGGGAAACCAGCCGGGGCTTTGACGCCTGTATGGTCTGCGACCGGGAGGCCTGTCAAAGGGCCGCGAAAAAGCACGGCACCCACATATACCGCTGTCACGCCGGGCTGACCGAGGCCGTGACGCCTCTGTATGTGGGAGATGTGCTGGTGGGGTACGTGCTGTTCGGGCATGTGTTTTCCTACCCTTCCCACGAGCAGGGCTGGACGGTGATCGAAAAGCGCTGTGAGGCTTACCGCGTCAATGCCCGGACGCTGAAAGAGGCGATCTTCAAAGCGGACATCATCGAGGAATCCTATATCCGCTCCGCGGCGCACATCCTGCGCGCGGTGGCCTCCTATCTGATCCTGGAGCGCATGGCCACGCTGAAGGAAGATCTGCTGGCCGTGCGGCTGGATGCCTATCTCTCCGCCCACTATACGGAGAAGCTCAGCGCGATGATGATCGCCGACGGTCTGGGGATCGGCAAAACGCAGCTCTATGAACTCTCCCGGCAGCTCTACGGCTGCGGCGTTGCGGAAAAGATCCGGTCCTTGCGGATGGAAAAAGCGAAAGCCCTTCTCTCCGCGAGAAAGGAACTGCCCCTGTCCGAAATTGCCGCCCAATGCGGCTTTCACGATTACAACTATTTCATCACGGTATTCAGCCGTGAAGTGGGCTGTCCTCCCGCTGCCTGGCGCAAATCCCAATAGGAATAGGAGACAGGGAGACAGGGGACGGTTCTCTGTCTCCTTTTTCATCCTCCGGCCTCCCGGTTCAAGCGGGCAGGAAAAGGAACGGCCTTCGGAGGAGACGGAGAATCCAATGGCGAAAGCCCGCCCAAATGAGGAAAAAAGCCTGGGATGGCGATGTTCCGTCGGGCGATGGAAGGTTGACAGATGCACAGAACGTATGATATCTACTTTTCTGGCAGATTACCTGCCCAGGGCACGGAGGAAGGACAGAGAGTATCATGCTGTTGTTTTTTGATATTGACGGGACCATCTTCGACGATCAGCGCCGCCTTCCAGCGTCGGTGAAGCCGGCCATGGAGGCTGCGCGCGCAAACGGTCATCAGCTGTTCATTAACACGGGGCGAACCCTGTGCAACAAGGATCACCGGCTGGACGATTTTCCCCTGGACGGCTGGATCATGGGCTGCGGAACACGCGTCATTTACCGCGGAGAAACGCTGCAGAGCAGTGAATACGGCCTGGAACAGACGCTGAGGCTTCGGAATATTTTCCTCGGCCTCGACATTCCGGTGGTTTATGAATGTGATACGGCCATGTACTTCGAGCCGAAGGGGAAGACCGTTCCGCAAATCAGCGGGTTCAGAGAATTTGCCGAACGCTTCGGAATCGCCAGGGACGCGGCGGAGGACGATCCCGAATTCAGGATGGTGAAAATGTTCTGCTTCGCGGAAGAGAAGAAGATCCGCGATCTGGAGCGCCGCACGGAGGACGCCGGAATGCCCTATCAGGCGATTCACCGCGGGCCGGACGCCTGGGAGATCGTTCAGGGCAGGTTTTCGAAGGGCACCGGAATCGATTTCCTGCGGGATAAACTGGGCGCGGGGCGGGAAGAATGCTACGCGTTTGGCGACAGCATGAACGATTATGCCATGTTCCGGCACGCCGGCCACAGCATCGCCATGGGAAACGCCACGGAGGATGTGAAGGCGGTATGTTCCCATGTCACGGACAGGCCCGAAAACGACGGCATCGCCAAGGCCCTGAAGCACTTTGGGATCATCTGACAAAAAGGAGACAGGGGACGGTTCCGTGTCTCCTTCTGAGGGGGTTGACTTGCCCATTTACCCTGCGGTAAAATAGGCGTATCGAAGGGGGGCGAGGAAAGATGATCTCCACAAGAGGAAGGTACGCTCTGCGCGTCATGCTCGATCTGGCGGAACACCGGGACATGGAATATGTTCCGCTCAAGGATATTGCGGAGCGTCAGGAGATTTCCAAGAAATATCTGGAAATCATTGTACGGGATCTGGTCAAAGGAAAAATGATCACGGGTGTCAGCGGCAAAGGCGGCGGTTATCGGCTGGACCGGGACCCGCAGGATTATCCGGTGGGCGAGATTATTGAGCTGATGGAAGGCAGCCTGGCTTCCGTGGCCTGCCTGGAAAACGGGGCGATGCCGTGTCCCCGGGCCGCCATGTGTGAAACGCTGCCCCTGTGGAAGGAATACGATCAGCTGATCCGGGATTTCTTTTACGGAAAAAAGCTCAGCGATCTGGCGTCGGTCCGGGAATAACGGATTCCCGCCCCGCCGGATGAACCGGAATAGGGTAGAGGGAGGGCGTTAGCCCTCGCCCCTCCCGTTGCACCGTACGTACCGGTCAGGTATACGGCGCTACATCGAAACATGGTTTCAAGTATTTCTCAGGTAATAAGCAAGAGGATCGATCAGTCCCGGTCGGTTC
>JAFWES010000032.1 GCA_017512805.1 Clostridia bacterium | reverse complement strand
GAATAAATCTTCTTACTACATTCTACCACAGCAGAGGCAAAAATGCAAGCGAAAAAGTGAGAAAAATCAATGGTTTCAAGCACTTTTCTGAAGGAAGTTACGATAAGGTAGTTCGAATTTTACCCCGGGAATTCAGGATAAATTATGAGATAAGAAACTCCGGAAAAAGCAGTAGTCGCAATTCTCTCGCAACCCTCAGGAATATAGATTTGTTTTAGATTCGGACAGTTTGCAAAAGCATTTGCTCGGATCTCCGTCACTCCCTCCGGCAGCTTTATGCGTTTTGCTGCAATTCCCATAAATGCTTCTTCTTCAATAACCGATGTTCCAGTAGGGAGAACAAAATCTGGATTGATTAAGGGAGAATCGATCAAAGTAAACGGAATGCTATTTGCTACAGCATATTCTTGAGCTGCACTACCTTCAGTGCAACTAATCGTAAGATTTGGACAGGACACAAGCGCGTTATTTCCAATCGCTGTTACTGTTCCAGGAATAGTTACACTTTGTAGTGAGTTGATACCATAGCAAGCATATCTGCTGATTGTGTTGACCCCCCAAGGGAACACCAGATTTATGAGATATTTCTGTCCATAGAAGGCATTAGCCTGGATTGTTTCAGTTCCAGGTTCGACAAAATAGCTGTTTCTTTCATCCTCACAGGGATACGCTACCAGCGTCTTGCCGTCTTTCGTATATAGCACACCATCGACCGTCTTGAAATAATCACTGTTTTGCACTTGGATAGATTGGATCGTTGTGCAACAGAATGGATTGTAACCTATCGACCTTACAGATGACGGAATCGAAACGGTTTGCAGACTTGTAAACTGGAAAGCATCGCCTCCAATCGTTTGTAGTGATGACGGAAATATTACAGAACTCAGATTAGTACAATTTGAAAATGCATCTATCTCCAGTGCCTCCAATCCCTCCGGCAAGTTATTCAGCGTCTCGAGGTGCATACATCCGTGGAAAGCCAGCCTTCCAATCGTCTTTAAAGTACTTGGCCATTCTATAGTGTTAACCTGGCTATAATAGAAGGCTTTTGCTCCAATATAAGTAATTCCGTCTTCCAGTATCAGTGAAGTTATTTCTTGGCCCCAAGGCCCACCGTTGTTATCATAGTCGTACATAGCACCTGTACCGGAGATAGTTAGACTTGTACCTGATTTACTCCAGGTCAGGTTTTCACCACAATTGCCTGAAATCGGAAGAACAATTACAGTTATAGAATCCGTATATTCACCATCAACTGTTGTTACTGTTATTGTGCAAGTGCCCGAACCGATTGCAGTAATAATATTTGAATAATCTTCAACCGATATGATTGCACCATCTGAACTCGTGAAGTAGCAATCCGTATTATCAGCATCCGTTGGCATTATAATTGCGTTTAGACTGATAGTGTCCAACTCTCTGAGAACGATGGTATTTTCATCTGTATATAACGAGTCGTCTGCACTTATCTTTACTCCCGTAACAGATATCGGTTCATGAAGAACACTCAAGATAAAGGAACTAGAAACTCCGCTTTCATCGGCAGCGATAGCCACTATTGTTACTTCTCCCTCTTTAATTGCCGTAACCAAGCCAGTCTCGCTGTCAACCGAAGCAATAGTTGGATCTGAGCTTGAAAATATTACCCTATTGTTATACGTATTATCTGGAAGTACAGTTGCGGAAAGTGTGAATGATTCACCAACAGTCACGGCTTTCTCTCCCGTAATCAAAATTTCGGATACTAATACAGGATCATATTCTACCACAAAGTATTTCCATGCATAATTATTCAAAGCTGAATCGCGCCACTTTCCAGCAGTTCTCATCATGGCTGCATAGTTTTCCAGGCTCCATTGACCGTTAGGTTCGTTATCGTCTGTATTCCAATTCGTATAACTGAACGGTTCGTTCGTTACCCATTTCCAAACACTGCCATCGCGATATCCACCTATCCATGCACCAAAGTCAGAGTCTTTATTCACTAAGGAAAACACAGTTGCATTTTCTTCTGCATCGTTGATTGTTACCAAGTGTCCGCCAAGCCTCTCAGCATAGACTTTGGCTTCTGTCCAGGAATAAGTAGCAAGATAGCGCTCATACCTATGCCCATTTAAAACGGCAGAATCTTTTAATTGTGGTTCTTCAATCCTTGTGGTCATGCGATATTGTGTATTAGTGCATTCTGAATTTGTTGAGGCGGTCACACCAGTAGTCTTTGATACTTGAATAATTCTTCCTTTTGTCAAAGTTCTTCCGGCAATATCAACCGCTTTGATTTCGAAGAAGCCCTGTCCTGTGGTAGAAATTGCACTGAACTTTATCAAACTATTGACCGTAGTCATATCTAGCTGCTTTGCGCCAATTGTTTTTGACGTGTCTGATGGATAACGCCACGTATATACTTTCGCTGTTGATGGATCGGCGGAGTTGGTCGGCGGATGAACAAGAGTAAAGAATACTTCTTTTAAATTCACATCAGATGTTATTGAACCGCTGCCGGAGGCCCAATTGAAACCGTTACTGTTTATTTTATAACGATAAGGTATGATAATGGAATTGAACTTTATCATCCCTGTTCCGTTATACTTGACTTCTAATTCACAAGAAGCTTTTATACTATTATCCACAGAGGATGTGGCCGTGATTGTTACAATACCTATACCTGCTGGGTTAACAACTCCGTTATTTACAGTAGCCACATTTGAATTACTCGTCGTCCATGTAATTGATTGATTCGCATTCACTGGATAAACATTTGCACTTAAGGAAAGGGTGCTATCCAAATATAAAACCCCTGAGCTCGCACTCAACTGCATCGAAGTTGGATTGACTTGAATTCGGGCTTTACCAGCAACAGATGTAAATGCAGCAGAAAAAGAATCAGCAGAAGTGGAGTTGAAATCGTCGTAGCGAATCCAGTATTGACCATAATTCCCTGAATTACTAGAAAAATTGCCAGAAATTTTTGAACCAAGATTTGAAAATGAGTATGCTATTTTGTTTGGTATCCTTTTTATAGTAGAAGATGTACTTGAGTCAACAACCTGTAATAACTTTGTGGAAACGCCACCGATGCTTGCTATTTGATATCCAACAACCAACGCATAATGGCCCCCTCCACCGTAAGTCACATGCAGCAAGAAACATCCGCCATTGTCTAGAACAGAAACGATATTATTCCATGCTTTGCTTTTCGAGGCCTCTTTAATTCCATATGTCGTACCATATTGTTTTACTATATATTTTGTATAATCAGATGTTGCCGTTGTTGGATCTGATTTTTGACTATACAATTCATATAGTATTTCTACTGCTCGTGTATCATTTGCTTTTTGATTAGTCAACCATTGAATAGCATTTGCATATGCAAGCATTTGACATCCGCGATTGCTAATATATCTCCAGGTACTTGAATCATGATAAATTTCTTTTCCGTAGATTGCTTTCAATTGCTTATCCCAATAACCATCAGAAAAATAACCAACATCTTCTTTATTGTAGCCATAATATGTTGCTCCCCGTGTCTGATTATAGAATGAAATATATGACGATGCATCTTCATAAGCGATAGCAAAAGAAAAGCAGGCAAACAAGATGATGCATAACAGAGATATTATTATACATACTTTAGCTTTCATCTGAACAACCACCCTTTCAAATTAAAATGGGCAACAAACTAATCAAAAAACATAGCGGCTAAAATTCTTGAGCAAGGATAATCGTTCGTTAATAACGAGTTATTACTGCATGTTTTTTCTGGCGACTTCCAGAGTGCTTAATCAACTTTTTTGGTTTATTGTTGAATGTGCGTTTCTACCTTTCAACAATCATCCCCCTTCTTGCTGTTACTTCCCCAACATTGAATACACAATTATCAGTTTGCATAGAACATGTTTTCTGAATTTGGTTTCTATGATCGAATTGCGCTTGATATTTTACTGACAAGGTTCACTATTAGTGATTAAGTATATACTTCTTTTGGCTACATGTCAACCATCGTAGACATATTTCTGGCTCCGTTCTTTTACACTTCAGATGGAGGTGGTGATCAATGCAATATAATCCGCGCGCCATTGGTCAAACCATACGGAATATTCGGAAAGAAAAGGGCCTATCGCAGGATGTGCTCAGTGGATTGGCTGGAATTGGAAGAACCCACTTGACCATGATTGAAGCAGGATCAAAGGCAGCAAATATGGAGACGCTTATGAAGCTGTCGGATGCTATGGATATGAAGCTGAGCGAATTGGTTCAGCGATATGAGAGTGAAGCAGAAGAGAGCGACGAAAATGAGCTGTGACGTTTGATAGAATGATTTTCGATTCCAAGATTTGGAGAGGTTACCAGTTGGAAACCTGGAGATGACCTGCGTCAGGTGCTTGCTCTGATAAGCGATGGGTGACTCCAGGTGCCTCAAGTTGATTTGGAAAAGGCTGATTTGTAAACGGATTGGTTCAATAAAATTGCACATTGCAAGACCGTTGCTTTTTTTGTATAATAGTTAGGCCGTGAATCGGACGATATATCAGGAAAGAGGGATATTCAATGACCGAACTGGAAGCGCCGCGGAGCAAGTGCGGATACTGCATGGGAGGCGAGCTGCTGGACGCCTTTGGCATCCCCATCTGCGACCTGTCAGTAAGCAAACTCATCCTGTTCCGGGAGCAGAGCCATCCCGGCCGCTGCATCGTCGCCTACAAAGATCACGTCAGCGAGATCGTTGACATCAGCCCGGAAGAGCGCGCCGCCTTCATCGAGGATATAGCCCGCGCGGCGAAAGCCATTCACGCCGCCTTCCATCCCGAGAAAATCAACTACGGCGCGTATGGGGACACCGGATGCCACCTGCATGTTCACCTTGTGCCGAAGTATCGGGACGGGTTCGAATGGGGCGGCGTGTTCGCCATGAATCCCGGACAGACCAAACTCAGCGACGCGGAATACGCGGAGATGATCGAAAAGATCAAATCGAATCTATAAGATCAAATGCATGGCGGGAAACCTGTCATGCGTTTTTTATTTTCCGAAAACCGGCAGACGGTTTTCAATACTATTTCCATGCTTGTTTGATATACTTTGAAAGACCTGTGAATTCGACGGTCAGGAAGGGCGGGAGATGGCGTGAAGCTTCTGGTGATTGAAGACGAAGAGGGGCTGCGGGAGGCCCTGATGACCTCTTTGGCCGGGGAAGGCTATGAGGCGGAAGGGGCGGATAACGGCGCGGACGGGCTGGACATGATTCTGACGGGCTTATATGATCTGATCATTCTGGATGTCATGCTTCCGCAGATGGATGGCTTTGAGGTGCTCAGGCGCGTCCGCAAGGAGAAGAATCATATCCCGATTATTCTGCTGACAGCCCGATCCGCCCTGGATGACAAAGTGGAAGGCATGGACATGGGAGCGGACGACTATGTCACAAAGCCCTTTGCTTTGGAAGAGCTGCTGGCCCGAATCCGGATGGTTCTGCGCCGCGGCGAGCATCAGGTGGAGAATGACCGGCTCCATGTGGGCGATCTCCTTTTAGACACGAAGACGTATACCATCCAATGCGAAGGCGGAACCCGTTCCGTCCGGCTGAGCGCGAAGGAATATAAGCTGCTGGAATACCTGATGCTCAATCCCGGGCGGGTTCTCAGCCGGGAACAGATCACCGAACGGGTGTGGGGATATGACAGCGACGCGGAGTACAACAATGTGGACGTCTACATCTCGTTTCTGCGAAAGAAGATGCAGTACACCAAAACAAATGTAACCATTCGACTGATCCGCGGCGTAGGATACCAGCTGGAGGCCGGCGAGCATGATTAGCACATTACGGAAAAGCGTTTTCCGGAGCATTTTTTTCAGCGCCGCGGGGGTGCTGTTTGTGATCATCATTGCCCTGAACGGGCTGAATCTGATCCAGACGGCTGAAAAGGCTGACAGAATTCTTGATTCCGCCGCAGAAGTGATGTACAGCCCCGCGAATGCGTATGGAATCGGAAAGAATCGGGATAACCGGCACCGCGGAAAATCGGAATTGCTGCGGTCCGTTTCCGCGGATGAACTGGGTTTCATTCAGCTGGATGCTGAGGGGAACATGACGTCCATCACGGGCGTGAGTGAATTCTGGAACGATGAAAGCAGGCTGACCGAATTGATCAGCTACGTCCTTTCAGCGGATGAAACGCGCGGGTCCTGGATGAACTGGATGTATCGGCTCGGAGAAAACAGCCAGGGGAAATTGCTGGTTGTTCTGAATCCCTCCTCCATTTACTCGGAAGCCCGGGAGTATATGCTGACCTCCATCCTGGGCTTCCTGGCGGCGTGTGGATTATTTGCGCTGCTGGCCAACAGCCTTGCAAAGCGGATCACAGCGCCGGTGGAAAAAAGCATGCAGGCCCAGAAACGCTTTATCGCTGACGCGAGCCATGAGCTGAAAACGCCGCTGACGGTCATTGACGCCAATGCCGCAGTCCTTGAAAAGAGTATCGGGAAGAACAAGTGGCTTGGCTATATCCAGACCGAGTCCCAAAGGATGTCCGGCCTGGTCACGGCGCTGCTGAAGCTGTCGGAACTGGATGAGGCCGGGAACGCGGCTGAAAAGCAGCAGGCGAGCCGCTTTGACGCGGTTGAATCGATTATGGAAATCGCGCTGCCCTTTGAAAGCGTCGCGTTTGAACACGGGGTTTCCCTGAACCTTGAGCTGCCGGATATGATGCCGGTTTCCGGCTATCCGGAGGATCTCGGGCAGATCGCCAAAATTCTGCTGGACAACGCGATCAAGCACGCCGAGGAGAACAGCGAGGTTCAGGTTTCCCTGACGGCTCCGCAGCCCCTGAAAGGAAAGAACGGCGGCATGCCGATCACCCTTTCCGTGACGAACAGGGGAGACACCATCCCACCGGAGGCCCTGCAGCATATTTTCGACCGCTTTTACAAGGCGGACGCTTCCAGAAAGTACAGCGGAAACAGCTACGGATTAGGCCTGGCGATCGCCAAAGGAATCGCGGATCAGCACCGGTGGCTGATTCAGGTGGAATCCCAGGACAGGCAAACGACGTTCAGCCTGACATTTCCCGCCGCAAAATAGACTCTTGCTTCCATATCCCATGAACCCCGCAGGCATGCGGGGTTTTTTGTTACCGCGCAGCTTCATGGCCGAGCCGCAGCTTTTTTTGACGATGTTCACACTGCGTTCATTTTTCGAGCGGTTTCTTCAATACTATTTCAATTCCCGGATGATAGATTGTCTGTGCTGGCCGGGAAGACCAGCAATACGAAAATGAAGAGGAGGATCGCCAATGAAAACGGGGAAGAAAGGAAAGCATCCCGTCCTGAGAAATCTGGCTGTGGATATTCTCTGTGCCGGAATCGCACTGGTGATCTTTGCGCTGTTTCACCATGTTTTGCCCAGGAAACAGGAGAGCGTAGGGATCGTCATTCCCAATCCATATGAAGTGCAGACGGAGGACAGCGGGGAAGGGGAGAATACAAGCGGTTCCGCAGGGAAAATCGATCCCAGCATGATACTCGCGTCCGCGGGAAATACGGCCGGGACATGGACGGTTACGGACGGCGGACAGTCGACGCAAATAACCGCCAGGGGAAGGAACAACAATAACAATAGGAATAACGGGCGGAACGGGATGAATTCAAAAGGCGGAAGCGCGCTGACGGAAGCCGGGGAGGAGGAAGCCTCCGATGAGGAAGCCTCCGACGAGGATGAGACCCCGATGACGGAGAAGTTCGCGGAGCATTATACCGATGAAGTCATCGTGACAGAAAACAGCTATTCGAGCCCGGACGTTTCGATCACGGTCACCGAGGAGACGACCGCGGGAGGAAGGATTACCTACTATCTTGCGGATATCTATATCCGGGATATTACCGCCTTCCGATCCGCCATCGCAAAGGACACCTTCGGCAGCGGATACCGGGATTCCATTGAGGATATGGCGCTTTTGAACAATGCCCTGATCGCGATCAACGGAGATTATTACGGAAATACCAATGAGGGCGTCGTGATCCGCAACGGCGTCATCTACAGGGCCAATCCCACCAATTGCGATGTATGCGTCCTGTATTATGACGGTTCCATGCGGGTGATGCCGGGATCCTCCTTTTCCGTCGAGGAAGCGATCGCGGAGGGGGCCTGGCAGGCCTGGACGTTCGGTCCGGCGCTGCTGGATACGGACGGAAGCGTGCTGACGAGCTTTTCCAGCACCAGCCGGATACTATCCGCGAATCCCAGAACGGCGATCGGCTATTATGAACCAGGCCATTACTGCATGGTGGTTGTGGACGGGCGGGGAGAATCCGCCGGGATCACGCTTCCGCAGCTGTCCCAGCTGTTCAGCGACCTGGGCTGCAAGGCAGCCTATAACCTGGACGGAGGCAATTCGTCCATCATGGTATGGCAGGATGAAATTATCAATCAGCCCTCGGGCGGTGGCCGGGAGTCCAGCGACGCGTTACTGATTACGGAGGTGAAGTCGTATGAATAAGCTGTACAATGTGTTCACCCATCTGTGTGTGATTTTTTCCCTCATGTTTCTGACCTTTCTAATTCTGGATCAGTTTAACCCCATGATGAATTTCATCAACAATGATATTTCCCGATGGCTCCTTGCCGGGCTGTGCGTCAGCGGCATGGGCCAGAGCATCCTGAGATGGAAGAAGGAGGAGGATTCGAAATGAAAAAGCGTCTGATCGCGATGCTGGCCTGCCTGTGCCTGATCGCATGCTCGTTTTCGCTGAGCGCCACCGCCGCGGCGGAGGAAGGTTTGGATGTAAGCAGCCTTTATAAGGAAAAGGATACGGATGACACCTGGGACGAAGCCGAGGCGGAGTTCATCGACCTGGCGGCCCTGGACGGCACGGAACTGGTCATCACACAGAAGGGGGATTATGTGCTGTCGGGCACATGGGTCGGCCAGGTGGTGATCCAGACCGGCGTGGAAGATAAGGTGCGGCTGATTCTCAATGGCGTCCAGATCACAAGCCCGGAGGGACCCGCGATTTACGAGAAGCAGGGCGACAAACTGATCATCACCCTGGCCGAAGGCACCGAGAACATTCTGACGGACGGCGCCGCCATCACCGAAGGAGACGATACCATCGGCGCCGCGCTGTACGCGGAGGATGATCTTTCCATCAACGGAACGGGCCGCCTTCTGGCCCATGGAACCGTAAAGCACGGCATTCAGAGCAAGGCGGACCTGATCATCGCGGGCGGGGAGATCACGGTGGATTCCGTGAATGACGGGATTCGGGGGCGGAATTCCGTGCTCGTGCTGGATGGAAGCATATCCGTGACCGCGGGGGGCGACGGAATCGTCTCCACCCGCGAGGACAAGGAGGGGAAGGGCTGGCTGGTGATCGCGGGAGGGAAAACAGAGATCCGGACCGGCGAAGGAGCCGGAGAAGTCAGGGCTTCCGCCAACAGCCATGGGTTTAATCGCGGCGGCTGGGACTGGAATAATACGGTTTCTTCCTCCGACACAGAGGCATCCCAGAAGGGTATCAAGGCTGCGACGGATCTGACGGTTCTGGGCGGGGAAATCACGCTCGACTGCGCTGACGACGGACTGCACGCGGCAAATGTCACCGTCAGCGACGGGACGGTAAACATCCGGACCGGCGACGACGGCATCCACGGGGATACGGAAACGGTCATCAACGGGGGCGTGATTGCGATTGCCCAATGCTACGAAGGGATCGAAGGCACAAATGTCACGATCAACGGGGGAGAGATTCAGATCATCGCCTCCGACGATGGAATCAACGCGTCCGGCGGCAGCGACGGCTCGGGCTGGGGCGGCCGCGGCAATGACAGGTTCGCCGGCTCGGACGGAACGTTGACCATCAACGGCGGCCATGTGGAGGTGACAGCCTCCGGCGACGGACTGGACAGCAACGGCAGCATCAGCATTACCGGCGGAGTCACCGGCGTCTGGGCTGCGACCAGCATGGGAGAAGGAGCCATCGACTTCAATGGAACCGGAAGTATCTCGGGCGGACTGGTCATGATCACCAGCGTAAACGGCACGATGACGGACACATCCCGCATTTCCGGCGCGTCACTGGTTTCCATCCCGCTGAACGGCGCGGGCGCTTCCGGGCAGACCATCATCATACAGGACGGGAGCGGTCAGACGCTGGGCACGTTCACGCCCATGCAATCCTATGATTCCCTGCTGATTGCGGGGGAGAGCATCCAGGAAAACGCGCAGATCCGCGTGACAGCCGGCGGCAGCAGTCTGTTTGAGGGCGGGGTCACCGCCAGCATGATGGGCACCCAGAGCTTGGGCACCAATGGATTTGGAAACTGGAACGGAAACGGACACGGCAACGGCGGACAAAGAAGGGGGCGTTGACGATGGCGGAAGAAAGCTTTGCGAGGGTTGAAACCAAGTATATGCTGACGGTGGCCCAGGAGCGTTATATTGAAGAGGCGCTTCAGAAGCAGGGCTTCCGATGGATGGATTTCGGAGATCCGACCGTCCAGAGCCTGTATTACGATACATCGGATTATCAGCTGATCCGTACCTCTCTGGACCGGCCCGTGTACAAGGAGAAGCTCCGCCTTCGGGCGTACGGGAAACCGGAGAAGGTGACCATGTCCTTTATTGAAGTCAAGAAGAAATACAAAGGCGTGGTCTACAAACGCAGGGTCCAGCAGCCGCTCGAAGCCGCTTTCATCGGCCTGAACAGCGGCCGCGTCGGCCCGGAAGGCGGTCAGGTGGGACAGGAGGCCGAATGGATGGTGCGCCGGTACGGGCTGCGGCCGAAAGCCGTCATCACCTATGACCGGGACGCCTGGTTCTCGGACAGATGGCCTGATATCCGAATCACCTTCGACCGGAATCTTTCCTTCCGGCAGTCGGATTATTCCCTGACCAGCAGGGATCCCAATGCCGCCCTGATCCTGCCGTCCCAGCGCATCATGGAGATCAAGACGGACGGAACGTACCCGCTGTGGCTCAGCCGCCTCCTGCAGGCGGCTGACGCGGAACGGACTCATTTTTCCAAGTACGGTCTGGCTTATCTGAAATATATCCGGCCGAAGAGCCTGGAGGTGCTTTATGCTTGACAGTATTTTTGCCAACAGGAGCCTGAGCATCGGAAATGTACTGCTGGTTCTTGGCCTGGCGGTGGCGCTGGGCCTGATCGCCTCGATCCTCTATATGAGGCAGAACAAAAACGCCACAAGGAGCTTTGCCTATACCCTGGTGATTCTCCCCCTCATTACAAGCACGGTGATCATGGTTGTCAACGGCAACCTCGGCGCGGGAATCGCGGTAGCCGGTTCCTTCAGCCTGATTCGCTTCCGCTCCGCCCAGGGAAGCGGGCAGGAAATCCTGGCCGTCTTCCTTTCGGCGTCCCTCGGGCTCTGCCTTGGCGCGGGTTATGTAGGGATCGCCTGCCTCCTTCTTCTGGTGTATGCGGTGGCGATGATCCTTCTCCAGGTGACCCATTTCGGAAGGGGACTGGACAGCCAGCGGGAGCTGCGGATCACCATTCCGGAAGCGCTGGACTATGACGGCCTGTTCGATGACCTGCTGGGAGAGCATTTCTCCTCCTGCGAACTGACCGGCGTGCGGACGATTGAGATGGGAACGGCATACCAGCTGACCTATCGGGTGACGCCCGGGAACAACCAGAACGATAAAGCGTTCCTGGACGCGGTGCGGACGCGCAACGGCAATCTGCCCGTATCCCTGGGCCGAATTCCGGACGCACGAAACGAAATGTAAGAGAGGAACATCGCGTTTCACTGCGCATCCTTTCGCAGAAACGCCTCACAATCTATGACCGCGAATCCGGCTTCGCACGCGAGCGCGGCAAAAACGCCCTGCCCGGGAATCAGCTTTCCGCTGAAAGAACCGTCATAGATTTCTCTGACCCCGCAGCTCGGACTGCGTGATTGCAGGATGATCAAATCCGGCCGCTCCCGTTTCGCCCGTTCCAGAATGGCATTTGCGCCTGCTCTGAAGGCTGCGTCCACATTCTGCCCTTCGCGGTTTGTGACCGTTCCGTTCACGATCTCGGCAGGAACCCGGGGCACAGGCAAACCGCCGGCCACTTCCGGACAAACAGGAATGACCTCATGCCCGGCCAGACTGCGCAGCAGCGTTTCGTTCCGATTGCTGCCGCCGTTATATTTGCAGTTTTCGCCCAGGAGGCACGCGCTGACCATGATCTTCATTCATCAAACACCATCCTCGCTTTAGACCGCGGAGCGCTCGTGGGACCGTGAACCTGTTGGTGTCCAGCCCAGGAATAACAGGCATGTTCTCAAGCGCTTTTCCGGACTCACAGGCTGCCAGCTTTCTGGTTCGCCCTTATTCTATCTGCTTTTCAGCTGTATTTCAACCGAAAAAACCTGCGGAGCATAACCCCGCGGGAAAGGGGAGCGAGCATACAGCCCTGTGCTCGGCCCTTGAGCTGAGCAGGTACCGCCCGCGGCATGGCCTTGGCGGCTGGGTTGTGTAAAGCGCGGTTTTGTGCTATATTTGGATAAGCAGACGGATCCGTGTAAGCCGGATCATTTCTATGTTCCTGCTGACTTGCGGACTGGCCTGCCTGGCGGTTTTGGCTGTGAACGCCGGAATCCGGAGAAAGCGTTGAATACCATGATGAATACTGAAATCTTACTGGGCATCCTGATTCCCTTTTTCGGCACCAGCCTTGGCGCCGCCCTCGTTTTCGTTCTGCGGAAAAGCATCTCCGAGAACCTGCAGAAGGTTCTGACAGGCTTTGCGGCAGGGGTCATGGTAGCGGCATCCTTCTGGAGCCTGCTGCAGCCTGCCCTGGAGAGCAGCGAGCATATGGGCACGCTGGCCTTCCTGCCCGCTGCCGTTGGGTTTCTGATTGGTGTAGGCTTTTTGCTGCTTTTGGATATCATCACACCGCACATGCACATGGATCAGCAGGATGAAGGCCCAAAGTCTGGCCTGAAACGGACCACGAAGCTGATTTGGCGGTCACGCTGCACAACATTCCGGAAGGCATGGCAGTCGGCGTGGTATACGCGGGCTTCTTGTCCGGCAACAGCGGTATTACTTCAGCCGGCGCTCTGACCCTGGCTCTGGGTATCGCCATTCAGAATCTCCCGGAAGGGGCGATTGTCTCCATGCCGCTGCGCGCAGAGGGCATGAGCAAAGGGAAAACCTTTCTCTACGGCGTCCTTTCCGGCGTGGTGGAACCAATCGCGGCAGCCGTCACCATCGTGGCTGCGGGCGCGGTGGTACCGATCATGCCCTATCTGTTGGCTTTCGCGGCAGGCGCGATGATGTATGTGGTGGTGGAAGAGCTGATCCCGGAGATGTCTGAGGGAAAGCACTCCAACTGGGGAACCATCGCGTTTTCGCTGGGCTTTGTGCTGATGATGATTCTGGACGTGACGCTGGGATAGAGAACAGAAAAAAACCTGTAAACCTGCAGATAGCATATACTCTGATGATTCACTTGAAACGGATAATCTGTATGTTGCCGATGCGACGATCCTGCCCCGGTCCATGGGCAACCCGCCCATGCTGACCATCATGGCGCTGGCCAGGAGAATCGCCTCGCTTCTTTGAGAAAAACGTGATATCATAAGAGGGGAGCTTGTAAGTGTTCAGTCCAGAAAGCGGAGCGACTGAATAGTAACAGGAGCTCAAGAATTCTGAAAGGGCGTGATTCCATGGACAATGTCATCGAGAGGATCATCGAACCCAAAGCGCAGCTTGATGACAGCCGCAAGACCTTCACCAACCCCATGCTGAAGGCCATGATCGTCCCGCTGGTCATCGAGAGCGTCCTGCAGATGGTGGTCGGCCTGGCCGACGGCATCATGTCCTCCCGCGCGGGCTATGGCGTCAACACCGGCGTCGGTCTGGACAACATGATCATCACGGTGTTCATCTATCTGTTTACCGCGCTGTCCGCGGGCGGCGCCGTGGTGGTTTCGCAGTATATCGGGAGCAGGGATGAGCGGAACGCCAACCTTGCCGCATCGCAGGTTTTTCACATTTCGGGGATCCTGTCCCTGGTGAGTATGGCGATGATGCTGCTCTTCGGCTCCGGGCTCATCAACGCCGTCTTCCGTGAGCGGGAGCCGGAGGTCCTGGAAGCCTGTCGGACCTATATGTGGATTGTCGCCCTGTCCTTCCCGGCCAACGCGGTCTACAACGCGGGCGCGGCGGTCTTCCGGGCCATGGGTTCGACCCGGATTACCATGTGGGTGACCCTCGCGGCCAACATCGTCAACGTCATTGGCAACGCGATCGGCGTTTTCGGCCTTCACGCGGCGGAGCACGGCGCGTCCTTCGGCGCGGCGGCCGTGGCCTGGCCTACCACGATCGCCTGGTATGTGGCAGCCGGCGTCATGACCTGGCTCTGCTTCGGCTCGGCGAAGAGCGAAGCTCTGCTGAAGCGCCTGAAGATCGAGAAAAAGGCAAACGTTACCGTTCAGGCGCCTGACATCCTGAAGCTGAACGGCTCCATGTCCCGGCGGATCCTCGGCGTCGCCATCCCCAACTCCATCGAGAACACGCTGTTTCAGGCCTCGAAGGTGGTTATCAGCTTTGTCCTGATCGCAAGCCTTGCCAAGCAGCATGTGGACGCCAACTCGAACGGACAGACCTTCTGGTCGCTGGCGGCCTGCATGGGCACCGCCATGAACACGGTTTTCATGACAGTGATCGGACAGTGCGTCGGCGCCGGGGACAATGACGCGGCGGAATGGTATATGCGCAAGCTCATGCGGCTGTCCTTCGTGCTGGCTTTTGTGTGGAACGTCCTGGTGATGCTCCTCACGCCCCTGCTCATGCCGCTGTATGACTTCAGCCCCGCCGACGCCGAAACCAAGGCCCTGATCATCCTGGTGGTCGCCATCCACAACCTGTTTTCCGGTACGGTGCAGCCCTTCTCCGGGCCTCTCTCCGGCGGCCTGCGGGCCGCGGGTGACGTGAAGTTCACCATGTGGGCGTCGATCTTCTGCACGGTCATCTGCCGGACGCTTTTCTCCTTCCTCCTGGTGAGATGGATCCGGTGGCCGGACGGTTTCGAAATGGGCGTGATCGGCATTGCCGTTGCCATGGTTCTGGACTGGTGCATCAAGGCCGCCCTGGATATCTGGCGTTTCCGGAGCGGAAAGTGGAAGAACCGGAAACTCATTTGATGGGAGCAATGGACCGAGGCATGTTTCACTTGATTCACAGCGATCTGGCTGAGCTGCTGACCTGAAGGGGACCCGCAAAACGGACAGAGGAAGACGATAGACGCTTTGCGGAAAGCTTCGAAAGAATGATCGTACAGGCGGAGGAAAGGTAAATGATTACAGTCAATCTGTACTTCCGGTATCGCGGAAAGCATCCGAAAAGAGTCCGGAAATCTCCGCTATCAGTATTTTCAGCCACTGAATGATCCTGAAACCATCCTGCTGATCGACAGCTGGACGGATCAGGCCGCCATCGACGCGCATCACGCTTCTCCCATGATGTCGCAGCTGGCCGCACTCCGGGAAAAGTATGATCTCCACATGAAGGCGGAACGTTTTGTCAGCGAGAATATCGGAACGGATGAAAGATTCATCAGAAAGTGAGTTGATCGTACAAACACCGATGATGTGGATCTATTTCCGCAAAAAGACAGAGACGGGGTATTTGATCTGTATTCCGACATCGACTCCAAAATGATATTAACATGAAGAAAACGAACGACCTCAGATCGCTGAGCATGTTTATCGCCGCCATGCTGATCTTCGGCACCATCGGCGTTTTCCGGCGGGCCATTCCGCTTTCTTCCGCTTTTCTGGCCTCTGCCCGCGGCCTGCTGGGGGGCCTGTTTCTGCTGGCCTTTACCCGGCTGCGCGGAAAGGGGGGCGGCCGGCCGATGCCGCCGCGCCTGATGCTGCGGCTGGCCGGGACGGGCGCGATGATCGGTTTGAACTGGATGCTGCTCTTCGAGGCGTACAATCATACCACGGTGGCGGTGGCCACCCTTTGCTACTACATGCAGCCCACCATCGAGATGCTGCTTTCGCCCCTCGTTTTCCGGGAACGGCTGACCGGCCGGAAAATCATCTGTGCGCTGGTTTCGTTGATTGGCATGATCCTCATTTCCGGCGTGGCGGAGGGCGGCGCGTCTCAGCGGCAGAATCTGTCCGGCGTACTGCTGGGACTGGGGGCGGCGGCCCTGTATGCCGGCGTCGTCATCATGAACAAGAAGACGCGGGGCGTGGACGCGTATCAAAGAACCACCGTACAGCTGCTGGCCGCGGGAACCGTCATGCTGCCCTACCTGCTGATGACGGATGGTTTCAGCGGCGTGGCTTTCACGCCGGCCGCGCTGGCGCTGCTGCTGGTGGTGGGAATCGTCCATACAGGCCTGGCGTACGCGCTTTACTTTGGCAGTATGGAGGGGCTGGCCGTTCAGTCCATCGCCATGCTCAGCTACATCGATCCCGTATCCGCGCTGCTTTTTTCCGCGATGCTGCTGAAGGAGCCGCTTACAGGGATGCATGTCATCGGGGCCTGCCTGATTATCGGCTCCGCCATGATCATCGAGATGGGACAAAAGCGGAGCGACTGAATCGTTGCCAAAGAGGAAAACAGGGCAGGGGAGGCGAATCATAAGAGATGGAACTTACAGCCAACGGAAAGGAGCAGGTTATGTTGCTGCAGACACAGGTTGCGGAAGAAGTCCTGGCCCGGGCGGTTTCCACGGGGGCGGACTTTGGCGAAATTTTCCTGGAGGATCAGACCGGGCAGAATATCATTCTGAGGTCCGGAAAGATCGAAACGGTTTCCTCCGGACGCACCCACGGGGCGGGGATCCGGATTTTTACGGGTACGCGGGCGATTTATGTCTATACCAATGACACCAGCCGGGAGGGGCTGCTGGCCTGCGCGGAGAAGGCGGCGGCGGCCGTGAACCGGGGGACGGGCTGCAGGCCGGAGCCCTTCCGGGTGACCCATGCCGAACGGCCGGAAGAGATTGCCGAGCTGCCGACGGAGGTCGCGGCGGGACGCAAGGCGGAGAAGCTGCGGGAAGCGGACCGGGCGGCCCGGGCGTACTCCGACGAAATCGCGCAGGTTCAGATCCGGTATCTGGACCGGGTGCAGGATGTACTGATCTGCAATACGGAGGGCGTCTTCGTCACGGATCGGAGGGTCTACACCCGGATGTCCGTCAACGCGGTGGCCACGGACGGGAAGGAGAACCAGTCCGGCAGCATGAGCCCCGGCGGACTGATGGGATTCGAGGCCTTTGAGAAGCGGATCGACCCGGAGACCTGCGGCAGGGAGGCGGCCCGCCAGGCGGTGACCATGCTGCACGCGCCGGTCTGCCCGGCAGGGGTTTTTCCCGTGGTGATCGACAACGGATTCGGCGGGGTTATTTTCCACGAGGCCTGCGGCCACAGCCTCGAAGCGACCAGCGTGGCCTACGGGATCAGCGAATTCTCCGGCCGGCTGGGCGAGATGATCGCTGCGCCCTGCGTGACGGCCATCGATGACGGGACGATCGCCAACGAATGGGGCAGCACTCATGTGGACGACGAGGGGATGCCCACCGGAAAGCTTACGCTGATCGATCACGGCCGGCTGGTGAACTATATGATTGACAAGATGGGCAGCCGCCGGATGAAGATGCCGCCCACCGGCTCCGGCCGGAGGCAGAGCTATGCCTGGGCGCCGACCTCCCGGATGCGCAATACCTATATCGCGGCGGGCGAGGACGACGAGGCGGCGATGATCGCTGAAATGAAGGAAGGGCTGTACGCGAAATATATGGGCGGCGGCTCGGTGAATCCCGCGACGGGCGAATTCAATTTCGCGGTGAATGAGGGATACTGGGTCAAGGACGGGAAGATCGTGCATCCGGTGCGCGGCGCGTCCCTGATCGGGCGCGGCAGCGACGTGATCATGAAAATCGACCGGGTCGGCAGGGACTGCAGGCAGGCCCAGGGTATGTGCGGCTCCGTCAGCGGGAGCATTCCGGTCAACGTGGGTCAGCCCATGATCCGGGTTTCCAGCCTGACCGTCGGCGGACGATAAGGAGGGATCGGGAATGAAGATACAGGAGTTTATGGACCGGCTGCTGCGCGCCGCCGGCGAGAATGGGATCGATCCCGCGGAGATCTACTATACGGACGAGGACAGCTTCAGCGCGAAGGCCATGGATACCGAGATCGACAGTTACGAGGTGTCCGCCTCCTGCAGCCTGTCCATCCGGGGCAGCGTGAACGGGAAGATGGGCTATGCCTCTACGGAAGCCTTTGACGAGGAGGCGCTGGAGTACCTGATCCGGGCGGTCAGGGAGTCCGCGGCGCTGAACGAGGCGGAGGAGCAGGACGAAATCTTCGCCGGGGATGAATGCTATCCGGAGATCGCGGCCGAGGAGGACGATCTGGACGGCGTCACTGCGGAGGAGAAGCTGCGGATGGCGCTCACTGCCGAGAAGGCGGCCCGGGAGGCGGATCCGTGCATCAAGCAGAGCGAGGGCGCGGAGATCCAGACCAGCGCGCACCGCGCCGTGCTGCGCAACACCCACGGGCTGAAGCTGGAAAACGCGCAGAAGCTGTATGTTGCCTACGCCCTGCCCATCGCGAAGGACGGGGACGCTACGGCGACCGGGTTTAAACTGGAATACGGGCGGAAGCTGCGGGAGCTGGATCCGGTCCGGCTGGGCCGGGAAGCGGCCGCGGACGCGGTGAGCCAGCTGCACGCGGAACCGGTGGCCTCCGGCGAATACCGGACCATCATCCGGCATGACGCCATGCAAAGCCTGCTGTCCACGTTTGCCGGCATCTTTTCGGCGGAGAACGCCCAGCAGAAGATGTCCCTGCTGGCGGGAAGGGAAGGGGAGGAGATCGCGTCCCCGCTGGTTTCCATCACGGACGATCCGCTGCGGAAGGGCGGCCTGGCGACCGCCGCCTTTGACGGGGAAGGCAGCGCGACCTTCACCAAGGCTGTGGTCGAAAAGGGCGTTCTGAAAACGCTGCTGCACAACCGGCGCACCGCGAAGAAGCAGGGCGTGAAGACGACGGGAAACGCCCGGCGGGCGGGAGGCATGCATGTGGCGCCGACCAACTTCTATCTGGAGCCCGGAGAGAAGACGCTGGAGGACATGGAGCGGGACATGGGGGACGGCCTCCTGATCACGGATGTGTCCGGGCTGCACGCGGGAGCCAATCCCATCAGCGGCGATTTCTCGCTGCTGGCCAAGGGATTCGTGATCCGCGGGGGCCGGCAGGAAGAGCCGGTGGAACGGATCACCGTGGCGGGCAACTTCTATCAGCTGCTCAAATCGATCCGCGCCGTGGGATGCGACCTGGAATTCCCCGGGAGCTCCATCGGAAGCCCCTCCGTGGACGCGGGGGTTATGGCCATCTCCGGGAAATAAGCATTTTGTAAAAAAACCGGGAGCCTCGATAAGGAGGCTTCCCGGTTTTTTTCGTTTTGGTACGCGGATCGTCAGTCCGGTTTGTCCTCCTTGGGGAGGGCGCGCATAAAATGCAGGATGAACGCCGCGGAGAGGGGAACCGCCAGAAGATAGGCGATGGGCTGGGCTTCCTGGATGCCGCTGAGGCCCCGGAGCCGGGACAGAATCAGCAGGGTGGGGATGAAAAACAGGCCGCTGCGGGCGGAGCTCATGAAGGAGGCGCCCAGCCGGTGACCGGTGCTCTGATACAGCATTTCAGCGCACATGGTGAAGGGCAGGAAGATGACGGTGGCCATCTGCAGGCGCAGGGCCCGGACGCCGATTTCGATGACCCGGGGGTCATTGCGGAAGACGCCGATCAGCTGGCCGGACAGCAGGAAGCAGACCGCCGCCGCGATCAGGATGGCGCCTTCGCTCATGATCACCGTGACGCGGAAGGCTTTGCGCAGCCGGGCAAATTTCCCCGCGCCGTAGTTGAACGCGCTGACCGGCTGAAAGCCCTGACCGATGCCCAGCGCCAGGGCGAAAACGAAGAAGCTGATCCGGCTGACGATGCTCATCGCCGCGACCGCTTCATCCCCGAAGGGAGCCGCGGAGCTGTTCAGCAGGATGGTCGCGATGCTGTTGAGCGCCTGACGGAGCATGCTGGGCAAACCGGTGGTCATGATGACGCCCAGGGAGGTGGGCTGGATTTTCCGCGGAGAAAGCCGCACGGAAGTCCGGCCCCGCAGAAACATGCTCAGGAGAATAAAGAAGCTGATGATCTGGCTGGACGCGGTGGCGATGGCGGCCCCGGCCAGGCCAAGGCCAAAGGTGAACATCAGCAGCGGGTCCAGCGCGATGTTCAGCACCGCGCCGACCATCAGCCCGACCATGCCCAGGGACGCCTTGCCCTCATAGCGGAGGAGGTTGTTGAGCGTATAACCGCCGGTCATGAAAGGGGCGGCGATCAGGATCCAGTCCAGATAAGCCCGGGCGTGGGGCGCGATCGTCTCCGTGCTGCCGAGCAGCCGGACGATCTGGTCCCGCAGGGGAAGGGTGACCAGCGAAATCACCAGCCCGAGGGAAAAGGAAAAAAACAGACCGGTCGAGGCCGTGCGGGAGGCGGTTTCCTCATCCTGGGCGCCGAGGCAGCGCGCCATGATGCTGCCGGCACCCTGGCCGAACATGAACCCAACCGCCTGAATGATGCTCATGAAGCCGAAGATGACGCCCACGGCGCCGCTTTGGCTGGTGCCGAGCCGGCCGACAAACGCGGTATCCACCAGGTTATAGATGTTGGTGACCAGCATGCTGAGGATGGTCGGCACGCTCAGCAGCGCGATCAGCTTCGGGATGGATGTCCGGGTCATTTTTTCGTACTGCGCCTTCCTGGCGCCTTCCGCCTGCCTGCTTTCCATCAATAACTGTCCCTCCTGTGATCGTGCGTCGATCCCCTTCGATGTGATCGTCCGATCTGTATTATAGGGAATTCGGAAAAAAAGTGCAAGGGAGACAGGGGACGGTTCTCTGTCTCCTTTTAAGGGAGACAGAGAACCGTCCCCTGTCTCCATGTCTCCATGAAATAGCCCAATCATCGTCTGCGAACTCGGTTTTTTTGCATTGACAGTCGATGATTGAATGATTACAATAGGCCGGAAGTAACGGAGCGGAGAAGGATCGATGGAGACTGCGAAAGCCGCATTTGTCAAATCCCTGCCGGTCATGGCGGGATACATCATTCTCGGGACCGGATTCGGCATTCTCGCCCACAGCGCCGGATACGGTTTCCTGTGGGCTTTGGCCATGAGCCTGTTTATCTTTGCCGGCTCCATGCAATATGTGGGCGTGGGACTGCTCTCGGGCGGAGCGTCCGTGCTGACCGTCATTCTGACCACCGTGATGGTGAATGCCCGTCATCTGTTTTACAGCATTTCCATGCTCCGCTATTACGGAAAAGCGGGGCGGTATAAGCCTTATCTGATCTTCTCCCTGACGGACGAGACCTATTCCCTGCTGTGCGACGGGAAGGTGCCCGAAGGGTCTGATCCGGACAGATTTCGTTTTCTGGTTTCCCTGTTCAACCATTCCTACTGGGTGCTCGGAAGCGTCATCGGCAGCCTGGTGGGCGGAATACTGCCGTTTTCCACCGCCGGAATCGAGTTCTCCATGACCGCCCTGTTCATCGCTTCCTTTACGGAGCAGTGGATCACGGCCGGGAATCATCTTCCGGCCGCCACGGGGCTGCTGGGAACGCTGCTCTGTCTGGTGGTCTTCGGGCCCGACAATTTTCTGATTCCCGCCATGGTGCTGATTACGCTGCTGCTGACAGTATTCAGAAACAGCATCGGCGACGGAAAGAAGGTGGACGCGTGAGGACCGACGCTTATCCCGCTTTACTGGTGGCGCTGATGTCCGCGGTGACCATCCTGCTCCGGGCCGCGCCTTTTCTGATATTCAAAAAGAAAGCGCCGGCCTATGTGATGTATCTGGGGCAGGTTCTTCCCGCGGCGATAATCGGCATGCTGGTGGTTTACTGCCTGAAGGATACATCCCTTCAGGCCCCGCCCTTCGGCGCGCCGGAATGGATCGCGAGCCTGCTGGTCGTTGGTCTGCACGCGTGGAAAAGAAATATCCTGCTGAGCATCCTGGCCGGAACCGCTGCCTATATGCTTCTGACGCAGCTGGTTTTCTGACGGAAACAGGACCGCGGATCAGAAAACGCCGAAGCATGGGGAGGGCGTGGAGAAAATTGGCCTGCCCGGCGCGCAAGCGACAGAAACGGCCGGAGAAACCGCCGAGGAGACCGCCGAGGAGACCGCTGAGGAAGAGACGGAGACCGTGCCGAACGCGGCCTGAGTGATGCCGAGGGAGCATCAAAAGGTCGCGGCGCCACGGGGAATGCCCCTGTCCGGACGATAAAAAGAAGCTGACAGCTTTGTTGTCAGCTCTTTTTTGTAACTGTTCAGCCCAGCAAGCGCAGCACAGAGGTGTTTTCCTCCGGGGGCGTCAGCCCTTGACCGCGCCGGCCACCAGGCTCTTCTGCACCTGGCCCGACATGCACATGTACAGGATCAGGGTCGGCAGCGTCGCGATGACGAGGCCCGCGCCCATGGAACCGTAATCCGTCTGGTACTGACCGCTCATCTGCTTGATGCCGACGGTCAGGGTCCGGACGGTGTCGGTCGTGAACAGGGAAGCGAGCAGCAGCTCGTTCCAGACCTGCAGGAAGACGAAGATCGCCGCGGTGATCAGGGCAGGCACCATCATCGGAAGAATGATCGTGAACGCCGTGCGGTAGATTCCGCTCCCGTCGATGCAGGCCGCTTCCTCCATCTCATAGGGAATGTTGGTGATAAAGCCGCTGAGGATCAGGATCGTAATGGGAATATTGAACGCCACATAGGGGATGATCAGCGCCCAGTGGGTTTTGGTCAGAGTCAGGAGAATCTCCGTCAGGGGATACAGGGCCGCGTGCATGGGAATCATCATGCCCATCAGGATATAGGTGAAAACCGCGTTCTGTCCCTTCCATCTCATCCGCAGCAGTCCGTAGGCGGACATATAGCCCAGGAGGCTGGTTCCGATCAGGGTGACAAAGGTATCGATCACAGAGTTGAGCATGTAATTGCTGACCCGGCCGCCGCTGCCCCAGGCATTGGCATAATTGGACCACAGCCACTTGGTCGGCAGACCGACCGAGTTGGGCCCGAAAATCTCCTGCGTGTCCTTCAGGGACATGGTAAACATCCAGTACAGCGGGAACAGGCAGAAGAACAGCCAGACCAGGAGGAACAGCTGGATCAGGATCTGACCGAGCGTCATCTTTCGCTTCATTTCCGTGCCAGCTCCTTTCCCGGTTTCCCGTCGGATTCTCTGAAAACCCAGTTCAGCAGGGCCGTAAACACCAGGCATTCCGCCACGATGAAGATGGCCTGCGCGCTGGCGTAGCTGTACTTGTGGTTGGAGAACATTTCCACATACATGGACAGCGCCGGCAGATCCATGTTGGACCGTTCCAGCAGAACCCAGGGGGTATCGAATAATTTAAAAGAGCCGATCAGCGAGAAGGAGAGACAGACCTTCAGCATCGGTTTAATCATCGGAATCTGGATCCGGAAGGCCAGCTTCGCGCCGGAGGCTCCGTCCACCGTCGCCGCCTCGATAATGTCCTCCGGAATGGTTTTCAGCGCTCCGTACATCAGCAGCATATGATAGCCCACATACTGCCAGAGGCTGGGAATGAAGGAGAACCAGATTTTGGTGTTCGCGTTGCCGAGAAACCCGTTCTTGGGAACCTGCCAGTTCATGGCCTCGAAAAGCTGCGGCAGCAGGCCTTTGTAGATGCGGCCCCACAGCAGGCTGACCACCACGGAGGAAATGACCACCGGGATAAAGAACGTGTTGCGGTAAAAGCTTTCGCCCCTGGGGCCGTCCGCCAGCAGCAGGGCGATAAACATGGAAAAGGGCAGCTGGACAAAAATGGACAGCGCCGCGTACAGCAGGGAATTGACCACCGCGCCGGGGAACGGGTTCCGGCGCCCGGGCGTGAACATGGTAATATAGTGGGTCAGGCCGGTAAAATGGGACGCGTCCCCGACCTTGGCGGGGATCTCGTTAAGCAGGCTGTACCACAGGGTTTTGAAGATCGGGAAGATCACAATATACGTAAAGAAGAGCACGGTCGGCAGGACGAAGACCATAATGCTCCACTTGTTCGACAGAACGCGCTTCATGAGCGCACCCCCCCATCGGATTGAAAATTGAAAAAAAGGGGAGTGACGGGAATCCCGCCACTCCCTGAAGAGACAGATTATTTATTGAAGATGGTCTCCATATCTTCGCACCACTGTTCGGGCGTGCAGGTTCCGGCCAGCAGGTCGTACACGGTGTCGCCGATCAGGGTCGCGTCATCGCCGCTCAGCGCGGTGTTGCCCCACAGCAGCAGGGAGTCGCCCGTCGCGACCTGTTCCGCGATCTGGTTCATGACCGGGTTGCCGCACTGCACTTCGGTCTTCCAGGCAGGCAGGCCGGCGCCGCATTCGAAGCCGTTGTCAGACTGATGCTGGGCCAGGAACTGGCAGGCCACGAAGGCTTCGTCGGGATGCGCGGTGTGGGCGGAAACGCTGAAGCCTTCAGCGGGGCCGCCCATCCACTGGTTGTCATAGCCCTTGCCCACGGCGGGGAACTTCACGGCCTTGACCTTCTGCTGCATCTCGGGGCTCAGGGAGCCGGAGAACCACTGGCCATGGACGTACATCGGGATTTCGCCGTTGAAATACGGCACTTCGGATTCGTCACGGGTCAGGGACAGGGCGTCGTCCGGGAAGGCACCCAGGTCGATCAGGGTCTTGAAAGCGGTCATGCCTTCCTTCCAGTCGTCGGTGAGGAAGGTGGCGCCTTCGGTCTTGTAATAGCAGGCACGGCAGGCTTCATCGCCCACGAACCGCAGCGCGATGATGTCGGTGTACATGTTGGTAGGCCACTTGTCGCCGCCACCCAGGGCCATGGGGGTCACGCCGGCTTCCTTGAAGGCCTTGACAGCGTCCAGCAGCTCATCCCAGGTCTCGGGGATCTTCACGCCGTACTTGTCGAAGAGCTCAGTGTTGCAGTACAAGCAGGAGCAGGCGTTGGTGTAGGGCAGCTGGTAGACTTTGCCGTCAAAGGTCATGTTGGCCAGCGCGCCGCCGATCAGCTGATCCTTGATGTCGTCGGTCAGATAGTCGTTCAGGGCCAGGATGTCGCCGCTGCTGACCAGGTTCCACAGCACGCCGCCGGCGTTCCAGTAGAACACGTCCGGCAGGCTGTCGGACAGGGCCAGGGTTTCGCCTTGATCCTTCCAGGCGTTCGCCTCGTACCATTCGACTTCCAGCTTGATTTCGGGATGGGCTTCCTCGAACTCAGCCAGGGTCTTCAGCATGGGAGCGCGGTTCGCTTCCGTTTCGGCGGACCAGATGGAAGCAACCTTCAGGACCACCGGTTCGCCTTCGGCGAACGCAGCCGTCAGGCTCATCACCATCGCGAGGGCCATTACCAGAGCAAGGATCTTCTTCATAAGACAAGTCTCCTTTCAAATTTTTCCTGCGTTATCCGCAGCTACTGCGCACATGATAATACCAGCGGCACCAAAATTCAAGGTCTTTGGCTAAAAAAATTCCTTATACGACCACAAATGACATGAAATGACAGGATGAGCGCACATTTTGATCAATCCAGCATGCCGTACTCATTGCAGAGCAGAACCTGGACGGGGCAATCCTCAAAAGCGTCAATCTCTTCTTGACAGGCGGGAGGGAAGACTATACACTCATGCCACGGAAAACAGGATGAATGTACAATTCGCGCGACAGAAATGATCTGGTGCTTCGGAACGCGGGCGTATACACGATTGTTGAACTGGCCTAACGGGATTGTAAAAGAAAGGAAGAAACACAAATGCTGATCAAAAACGCGTTATGGATTACCCTGAAGGGGGCCGAATCGACGGTGAACCCGGTGTTCCGGAAGCGGTTTGACTGCGGGAAGCCGGTGCGGGAAGCCGCGCTCGAGGTGACCTGCGACGGCGTATACGAGGCCGTGCTGAACGGGAAAAGGATCGGGAACTTCATCCTGGCCCCCGGATGGACGGAATACAGAAAGCGCCTGCAGGTGCAGCGCTACGACATCGCGGGGCTGCTCAGCGGCGGGGAAAACACCCTGGAAATCACCGTGGGAAACGGCTGGTTCCGGCGGACGAACGCGCCATGGACCGGGACGAAGAACCCGGACGAGTTCCTGCCGCCCATGCTGATTGCCGCCCTGCATCTGACCTTCGAGGACGGGGAAGTGAAGGTGATCCTCACCGACGGGCAGTGGGAAGCCGCGGAAAGCACCGTCACCCGAAGCGGCATCTTCTACGGCGAGGATGTGGACATGACCCGGACGCCGGCTTTCCGGGCGGCGGAGGTTTGCGAATACTCCAAAGACATCCTGATTCCCCAGGAAGGGCCCGAAGTGCGGGAGCAGGAGACGATCCTGCCCCGGCGATCCTTCCGGACGCCGAAGGGGGAATGGGTCATCGATTTCGGCCAGAACATGACCGGCTATATGGCCTTTGACCTGGAAGCCCGCGCCGGGGAGCGGCTGTGCTTTTCCACCGCGGAAGTGCTGGACAAGGAGGGCAATTTCTATACGGCCAACTATCGCTCCGCCCGCAGTAAGCTGCAATATGTCTGCCGGGAGGGAAAGCAGAGCTACAAGCCCCGGCTGACCTTTTTCGGCTTCCGCTTCCTGCGGATCGACGAGGCGCCGGAGGGCTTTTCCGCGGATCAGGTCCGGGCGATCGTCCTGCACTCCGAAATGAAGCGCACCGGATGGCTGGAAAGCAGCGATCCCATGCTGAACCGGCTGTTCAGCAATATCCTCTGGACCATGAAGAGCAATTATCTGGACATCCCGACGGACTGCCCCCAGCGGGACGAGCGCTACGGCTGGACCGGGGACGGGCAGCTGTTCTCCCGGGCCGGCATGTACCTGTACGACACGCGGCACTTCTTCCGGAAATGGCTGGCGGATATGCGCGCCGCCCAATGGGAGAACGGATGGGTGCCGGAGGTGATCCCCAGCCTGACCGCCTACAAGCCCGGCGGCGCCGGGTGGTCCGACGCGGTCACGATCATCCCCTGGAACCTTTATGAAGCCTACGGCGATCTGTCCTTCCTGTCCGATATGTACGAAGCGATGGAAAAATGGATCGCCTATGTGCCGACGGTGAGCACGACGCCTGATCTTTTCACCGGCTGCTGGACCTACGGCGACTGGCTGGCGCTGGACCTGCCGGAGGACTATGTGCCGGAGAACATCGAGCTGGCGAAGCGGGGCTACAGCAAGGACGATTTGGTCTGCAGCGCGTTTTACGCCAACTCCGTACAGAACGTAATCCGGGCGGGCCGGCTGCTGGGCCGGGACGTGAGCGGATACGAGGCGCTGCATAGGCGGATTGTGAAAGCCTATCAGGCGCGGTTCAACGGGGAGCTGAACACGCAGACGGAAAAGGTGCTGACGCTGCATTTCGGCCTGACGGATGACCCGCAGGCGCTGGCGGATGCCCTGGCGCAGCAGATCCGGGACTGCGGGACCCAGCTGCAGACCGGACTGGTGGGGACGCCCTACCTGCTGCACGAGCTGACCCGGTACGGCTACGCGGAGCTGGCCTGGTCCCTGCTGCTGCGGAAGGAATACCCGGGCTGGCTGTATTCCGTATCCAAAGGCGCGACCACCGTCTGGGAGCACTGGGACGGGATCAAGCCGGACGGCACCTTCTGGGATGACGACATGAACTCCTATAACCACTATGCCTACGCCTCCGTGGCGGACTGGGTATTCGGCGCGGCCGCCGGCATTACGCCGGCCGCTCCGGGATATGCCCGCGCGCGGATCGCGCCCCACCCGGATCCGCGGCTGACCAGCCTGAGCGCCGCTGCGGATACCGTCCACGGAAAAATCCGGTCCGCCTGGACGTATACGGAGGGCGGCGTCCGCTTTGAAATCGACACCCCGGTGGAAACCGAGGTCGTGATCGGCGGGGTCAGCCGCACCGTGGAACCCGGAAAGTACGTTTTCTGGAACGCGTAACGTTCAGACTCTGTCAGCAAAAAGCCGCCCGTGGGGCGGCTTTTTTGAGAAAACCATACGGTGTACCTAAAAAACCGATCGTGGGACCGGTTTATGGTCAAAATTGCAAAGTCTTCACGCAAAAATGCGCAGAAATGACCAGGAATAACTGATATAATAGAGATAGGATCAACGGAGATCACCAGAATCTGACAGGAGAATACACATGAACGAAGATCGCAAGGGCGGCTTTACGCTTCCGGGCGAAGCGGGCTATGAAGATCTGACCCTGAAAATGGCGGAAAAATGGGGGGCGGACGTGATCCGGGATTCCGACGGCACCAAGCTTTCCCCGCGGATTGTGGAGGCGGGATACCGGATTTACTCTACGATCTGTATCATCCGGGAACACAATGCCTTTGCCTTGGCGCACCCGGACGCCCAGCAGCAGACCTTCCTGTCCTCGGATCCGGTGCTGGCGGTGGGCGACACGGTCAAAATCTCGCCGCTGGCGGGGTATTTTGACGAGCAGTTTCAAATCAACGACAGCCCTGACGCCATGCCCTACTGGCAGGTGTGGGACCGCACGGAGAACGTGCTGGTTCCCCGCGAACAATGGGATTACGCCGACGGGATCGTCTCCGTGCGTGCATGCGCGCCGTATCATCGGTATACCGTCTCCTTCCTGGCCTGGCGCATATGGGAAGAGATCAATATGTACAACCATACCACCAACCACTGGGAGAGCGAGCATCTGCGCCAGCTGGATCCCCGGCACCCTCTGGCATGGGAATACCTGCAGAACTGGCTGAGAAACTGGTGCGAGGCCAATCCGGATACGGATGTGGTACGGCTGACCTCGCTGTTCTATAATTTCGTATGGATCTTCGGCAGCGATCCGCGCCGCCGCACCCGGTTTGTGGACTGGGCCAGCTATGACTTCACCGTCAGCCCGGCGGCCCTGAAGGCGTTTGAACAGGAATACGGATACGCGCTGACCGCTGAGGATTTTATCCGCCAGGGAAAGCTGCAGGCCACCCACCGGCCTCCCACGGCCCCCAAAAAGGATTATATGGACTTTATCCAGCGCTTTGTGGCCGAGAAAGCGAAAACCCTGGTGGACATCATTCACGCATACGGGAAAGAGGCATACGTTTTCTATGACGACAGCTGGGTCGGGATGGAGCCCTATGGCAAGTACTTCAGCTCCATCGGGTTTGACGGGCTGATCAAGTGCGTGTTTTCCGGCTTTGAGTGCCGGCTGTGCGCGGGGGTGAACGTGCCCACGCACGAACTGCGCTTTCATCCGTACCTGTTTCCCGTGGGGCTGGGCGGCCTGCCCACCTTCGCGGAGGGCGGACATCCGGAACAGGACGCCATCGCGTATTGGCTCCACGTGCGCAGGGCCCTGGCCCGGCAGTGCGTGGACCGGATCGGCCTGGGCGGGTACCTGCATCTGACCATCGGGCAGGATGCGTTTAACGACGCGATTGAGGATATGGCCGTGACCTTCCGCCGCCTGAAGGCGCTGCACGCGGAAGGCGCGCCGGCGGAGCTGCCCGTGACGGTGGCGGTTCTGCACAGCTGGGGAAGCCTCCGGTCCTGGACGCTGTCCGGCCATTTCCATGAGACGGACCGGAATATCCTGATCCACATCAACGAAGCCCTGTCCGGCCTGCCGGTCAAAGTCCGCTTTATCCGCTTTGAGGATGTGAAGCAGGGCGCGCTGAAGGATGTGGATGTTCTGATCAGCGCGGGCCGGGAAGGCGACGCCTGGAGCGGGGGAGACGCCTGGAAGGACCCGGAGCTGACCGCGGAAATCACCCGTTTTGTATACGAGGGCGGCGCGCTGATCGGCGCGGGCGAGCCCTCGGCCGCCGCCGGCGGAGATACAAGGTTTGCCCTGGCGCATATTCTGGGCGTTGATCAGGACCGGGGGGAGTACGCCTGCCATCAGCCGTGGACGTTTGAGACGGAAGCGCCGCCCTTCCCGGTCGCGGAAGGCGCCCTGGCCCGGACAGACGGCATCCGGATCACCGGCCCGGACACGAGAGTCCTGTGCGCGAAGGAGGACGCCCCTGTCCTGACGCTGCATCCTTTTGGCCGCGGCAAAGCCGTTTACATGGGCGGCTTTACCTACAGCCCGGAAGCCGCGCGGATGCTCCTGGATATGATTCTGTATCTGACCGGCGCGCGGGGCAGAGACGCGGGCCTGACGGATCAGCCTATGACGGAATGCGCCTGGTTCCCCGGACAGAACACGCTGGTGACGATGAACTGCGCGGACGCACCTGTGGACACCGTGGTTTCGCTGCCCTGCGGGGACATTTCCGTGCATCTGGAAGCGCATCAGACCGTTTTCAAAACGGTATAAGACAGGTTCGGAACAAGTGGTAAGGACGCCCCGGAAGGAGGGAAAACATCGGTTATGCAGAGCAAGACAGCAAGGCAACTGCGCCGCGGATCCATCAAAAACTATTTCCAGAACAACTGGCAGCTGTATCTGATGCTGCTGGTGCCGATCGCATTTGTCATCATTTTCAAATATGCCGCCTATCCGGGCCTTCGCATCGCCTTTATGAATTATAAGCCGGCCAAGGGGTATGAGGGTAGCCCGTATGTGGGCATGGAAATCTTCCAGAAGATTTTCAGGGACAAGGATTTCCTCCGCGCGCTGAAGAATTCCCTCGTTTTCAACTTTCTCGACCTGCTGGTGGGATTCCCCGTCCCCATCATTCTGGCGCTGCTGCTCAACGAGCTGCGCTTCCAGCGGTACAAGAAGCTTTCCCAGACCATTCTGTACCTGCCGCATTTCCTGTCCTGGGTCATTATTGCCAGCGTGGCGCTGAGCCTTTTCAAGCCCGAGACCGGCCTGGTCAACATCCTGCTGCATCAGGCAGGGCTGATCGAGAAGGGCATTCCCTTCCTGACGGAAAAATGGCACTGGGCGGTCACGTACCTGCTCATCGGCGTATGGCAGAACATGGGCTGGGGCTCCATCATTTACCTGGCCGCCATCACCGGCATCAGCATGGATCTTTACGAGGCCGCCACCATCGACGGGGCCGGCCGCCTGCGCAAGATCTGGAGCGTGACGCTGCCCTGCATCCGGGGAACCATGGTCACGCTGCTGATCATGAACCTGGGCCGGGTGATGGGCAGCAACTTCGAACGCCTGGATTCCTTCGGAAACGTACAGGTCAAGGAGTTCCAGTATCAGCTGGCGATCTACATCTACGAAAAGGGCCTCGCGGGCGGCAATTTCAGCCGGGCCACCGCCGTGGGCCTGTTCCAGTCCCTGGTGGGCCTCATCCTGGTGCTGACGTCGGACCGTGTTTCCAAAGCGCTGGGTGAAGACGGACTGCTGTAAGAAGGGGGACGTCTTTTGCCCACGGCCGCTTCCGCGGGCGTGGCTGGAAAAGAGTCATCCGTCGTCAGAAAGTCAGTAACGAAACTCCGTTCAGAGAGGAGGAGGAATGGAATGACTGCCGTTCCCGCAGAGAAGAAAACCTCGATTTTCAAAGGAGTCAACCGGGTCAGAATCAGCGATTTTGTGATCGCGTTTGTGATTCTGCTGCTGTCCCTGACCTGCGTGATTCCCTTCGTCCATATCGCGGCCAAGAGCATATCGTCCAATACGGCGGTGCTGTCCAAGCAGGTCTATCTGCTCCCCAAGGGGCTCAATTTCGACGCCTATGTCTCCATCTTTAAGGACGGGCAGCTGACCCACGCCATGCTCTACACGATCTGGATGACCTTCCTGTTTACCGTGATCGGCATGATCATCACCATCCTGGCGGCCTATCCGCTGGCGCGGCGGGAACTGAAGGGGCGGTCGGTGTTCGCCTTCATCATCATGTTCACCATGTATTTCAGCGCCGGCCTGATCCCGGAATACCTGCTGATGAACGACCTGCATCTGCTCAACACCATGTGGGTGCTGGTGCTGCCGCTTTCCTTTTCCCCCTATAATATGCTGATCATGCGCTCCTTTATCCGCTCCACCATCCCCGACAGCCTGTACGAAGCGGCGAATCTGGACGGAGCGGACCATTTCCAGATCCTGACGCGCATTGTACTGCCTCTCTCCAAGCCCATTCTGGCCACCCTGGCGCTGTTTTACGCCGTGGGCCGCTGGAACGCGTATGCCGACGCCAAGTATTACATCACCACCAAATCCCTTCAGCCCTTGCAGTACCTGCTGAGCAACATGGTGCTCAATTCCGGCCAGGACGCCGTCAGCCTTTCGGAGGCCAGCGCCGCGGAATCCACCCCGGAAGTGCTGCAGTCAGCGGTCGTCATGTTTGCCACCCTGCCGATCATGATGGTGTACCCCTTCGTGCAGAAGTATTTCGTCCAGGGCACCATGATCGGCGCGGTGAAGGGCTGATGACCCGTTCCCGGTTGTCCGCGGCCCAAGGGCCGCTGAAAGATAACAATACAAAAAGGAGGAACACCCAATGAAGAAACTGCTTTCCCTGCTGCTGGCCCTGTGCCTGCTCTCCGGCCTGACCGCCGTGGCCAGCGCCGACGTCCCCGCCGACTGGGAACCCTTTGCCGAGCGGGTACAGATCACCGTGCCGGTCTACGACCGGTCCAAGGTGGGCTATCCCGCTGTGGACGATAACTACTGGACCCAGTGGATCCAGAAGGAATTCGGCGACAAGTACAACATTGATGTACAGTATGTGGCCATTCCCCGCGGCGACGTCATGATGAAGTACAATCAGCTGATCGCCGCCAAGCAGACCCCCACCATCATGATGGAATACGACTATCCGAAGGTCGCCCAGTGGGCCAATGACGGCGCGATGACCGTGATCGACCTGGAAGCGTTCAAGGCGGTTGCTCCGACCTTCTATCAGGCCATGGTGGATCACAACCAGCTGGGCTATACCGACATCAACGGCGAGACGTATTTCGTGCTCACGGAACGCCCCTATCATGACACCACCTTTGCCTTTGCCAACTTCGTGCGCATGGACTGGCTGCGCCAGGTCGGCTATGATCACGTGCCTCAGAACTATGCCGAGCAGAAGGACGCCCTGAACAAGATGATCGAGGCGGGCCTGTGCGAATACCCACTGGGCCTGGGCATTCCCACCAATGCCTATATCGTGAACTTTGCCTACCGCGATTTCCCCGTGGACGAAGCCGAGTGGGCCATGCATTCCTCTCTGGGCACGCCGGGCTTTGCCTGGTATCCCACCGAGCGCATGCTCAAACGGATGAACGAGGAATATCACATGGGCTGGTACTCCTCCGAGTTTGACCTGGAGAAGAACAGCGGCGGCCAGGGAACCGACATCCTGCAGACAGACTTCATCAACGGAAAGACCTATACCTACGGCGGCTATATTGCCAACAATATGGCGTGGCTGACCGCGTTCTACGAGAACAATCCTGACGCCGAACTGGCCATCGCCAGCCCGTACGCCGGCCTGGAAGAGGGCGTCAACACCGCCGCGATCCGCGCGGACAACCCCTTCGGCATGATCGTGGGCTTCTCCAGCCTGGCGACGCCCGACCAGCTCAAGGCCGCGTGGATGCTCATGGAGTGGATGATCCAGCCGGAGAACCTGTTCGTGCTCGAAAACGGGATCGAGGGTGAAACCTACAAGATGGGCGAGGACGGCCTCCCCGTGATGCTGGATTACACCGGCGATCACATGATGAACCACAACAACAATATCGATATGACCTGCCTGGTCCATGCCTCCAAGAAGGTCGGCACCATCGAGCAGACCATCGCCCAGATGAGCCCTGTGGGCCTGCCCCAGGATTTCACCCAGGCGCTGATCGATAACTACTACCAGCTGCGCTCCATCGCCGATGAAGGCAAGGCCTATTCTGACCCCGTATTCGCCGTGGCGATTGAGAGCGAAAGCGAATACAGCGCCACCCTGCTGAGCCTGTGGCAGGAATACTTCGCCAAGCTGATCAAGTGCGATCCGGCGGAGTTTGACAGCCTGTTCGCCCAGTACAGCCAGGAATTCCTGGACGCCGGCTATCAGGAGATCATCGACGAGCGGCTGGCCGCCTATGAGGCGGGCAACACCACCAAGCTGCCCGCGCTTCCCTGATTACTGACATGCGGGAGCTGCCGCACATGGAATGAACACCCTCATCCATCCAGCCGCAGGCGCGTCCCCCTCCCCCTTTTCGGGGGAGGGGGACCAACGCCAGGGCGGCGCGAAAGGCGCAAAATCGCGGGTAGACTGGACGGGGCTGTTTTGCCGGTGTGCAGCAGCTCTTTTTGATGAAAGGAGAAAGCACACATGTATACCCCCAGCGAAAACAGGTATCAGGCGATGCAGTACCGCCGCTGCGGGAAGAGCGGGGTCATGCTGCCGCTGATCTCCCTGGGACTGTGGCACAACTTTGGCAGTATCACGCCGCTGGCCACCCAGCAGGCGATGCTGCGCACGGCATTTGACCATGGGATCACCCACTTTGATCTGGCCAACAATTACGGCCCGCCCTACGGCGAAGCGGAGCGCAACTTCGGCCGCCTGATGGACGCGGACTGGCGAACCCACCGGGATGAGCTGTTTATCTCCACCAAGGCGGGCTATGACATGTGGTCCGGCCCTTACGGGGATCACGGCAGCCGGAAGTACCTGATTTCCAGCCTTGACCAGAGCCTCAAGCGCATGCGCCTGGAGTATGTGGATCTGTTCTATCATCACCGGCCGGATCCGGACACGCCCATCGAAGAGACCATGGGGGCGCTGGATCAGATCGTCCGCAGCGGAAAGGCCCTGTATGTGGGAATCAGCAATTACGGCCCCGAACAGGCGGAAGCGGCCATCCGGGAGCTCAGGCGGCTGGGCACCCCCTGCCTGATCCACCAGCCGCGCTATTCGATGCTGGACCGGCATATCGAAAACGGCCTGACAGACGTGCTGTGCCGGGAGGGGGTGGGATGCATTGTCTTCCAGCCGCTGGCGGGCGGTTTGCTGACCGGCAAGTATCTGGACGGCATCCCTGAGGATTCCAGGATGAAGACCGACAGCCGCTACCTGAAGCCAAGCAGCCTGACGGACGATACCCTCCGCAGGGTGCGCGCCCTGAAAGCCATTGCGGACGCCCGCGGTCAGAAGCTGCATCACATGGCCCTGCAGTGGGTTCTTCGGGAGGAGACGGTGACCTCTGCCCTCATCGGCGCGAGCCGTCCGGAGCAGATCACCGATAACCTGGAAATCCTGAACGCTCCGCCGCTGACGGAGGAGGAACTGCGGAAAATCGAAGAAGCGCTGAAATAAGAAACGGCCCCTTTCCCTCTGCCGTCCGCGGCAGGGAAAGGGGCCGTATTGCATGGCCATGGGGACCGCGCCATAGGCAGGGACAGAATACCGGATTCATCCTGCCTCGTTGTTTGCCGGAACCGCCTCGGCCTCGGTCCAGCCGGTAAAGGTCAGCAGGGAAGGCCGCGGGCAGTCGCCGGCTGTTTTTCGCCACGCCATGGGCGAGCAGCCCATGGTCTGACCGAAATGCCGGTTGTAGCTGCTCAGGGAGTTGTAACCTACCCGGCCGGCGATCTCCGTCACGGAGAGATCGGAGGACCGAAGCAGCGCACAGCTCTTCAGGATCCGGGTCTGGTGCAGGAAAGCCAGGGGAGAAGACCCGATTTGCTCCCTGAACAGCCGCCGGAAGTGGGTGGGGCTCAGGTGGCACAGCGCCGGGAGCTGCTGCTGGGGAAAGTCCAGCATGTAGTTTTCGTGGATGTAGTCCAAAGCCGGAGCGAGGACGTGCGTATAGGGGTCGCGCGCGTTCTCGCTTTTTTCCTGGCTGTAGATCCGCAGCATGCCGATCAGCAGGGCGGTGAACAGCCCGCGCACGATGGCCTGATAGCCAGGCGCGCAGCGGACCATCTCCTCCACGATGGATTCCACATATTGCCGGGCCCAGGGATATTCGTCCGCGTGCAGCAGCAGATGGCAATCGGTCAAAAAGTACCCCGTATCCTCGAGCCCTCCGCAGGAGCGCAGCGCGGCCGGCCCCAGCAGGGCGTCCGGATCCAGAAAAAGATAGCTCCAGCGGCTGGCCTCCCGCTGATCCGACCAGGTGGTATGGGGCACGTTGCGGGCGATACAGGTCACATCGCCCACGGAAAAATGGATGTGCTGATCGTCGAAAACCAGGGTGCCGCCGGAGGAATGACACAGGCCGATTTCAAGGCAATTATGGATATGCAGGCGCTTGCCGGGGATCGGGCTGATGTGCCACTGTTCGCCCGTCAGCGCCAGGACCGGAAAATCGGCAGGCAATTCATAATTGCGGTATTCCAGCACCGTATGTTTGGGCCTCGCCATGCTGCGTCTCCTTTACGGTCATTCCAAGAAAAACATCTTAGTCGCTATGTAGTCGCTCCGCACTGAGGTATTCCCCTCCGGGGGACGCCGCGCGGAGATAGCGAGTTTGAATCGTCAGCGCCTTTACTGTCATTCCATTTTAAACATCATGCGCAGCTTGGGCTGGGCGCCGGTTTCCGGATCCATCTCCAGATCCAGCACATCCTGCATATAATCGTTCCATTTGTCCACAACGGGGCTCTGCGCCTGGGTCTGTTCGGCAAAGGCAATGCCCTTTTCACATTCGTAATAGCCGAACACATCCCGTCCGTCGCTCCAGATGGTGTAGTTGCGGATGCCCGCTTCCCGGAGCAGCGCCAGCATTTCCGGCCAGATCGTATCATGGCGGCGTTTGTACTCCTCCTGCATTCCCTCCCTGATGCGGCCCTTCCAGGCAAAACGTTCCATGCTTTTATATCTCCTTTCCTTTATTGATCGGCGCACAGGACGCGCGCTCCACAAGCTCCCAATCGACCGTTTCCCGCCGTTGCTCGCCGCCGAGAAGCAGCTGAACCGCGCGGGCGCCGGTTTGCTGCTGGTGGGTGTTGATACTGGTCAGCGGAGGGCACAGATACGGCGCGCAGAACAGGTCGTCCCAGCCGATGATGGACAGATCCTCCGGCATACGGAGGCCCCGGTCCCGGGCCTCGCCCTGGCAGCCCATCGCCACCAGATCATTCATGGCAATGACGGCGCTGGGCCAGTATTCCGGCTTCAGCGCGTCCAGCATTCCCCGGAGGGCGGCGCGGCCATCCTCCGGCGTGCCCTTGCAGAAGACACGGTAAGATTCGATATAGGGAAGGCGCGCCTCCCGGAGGCCTTCGCGGTATCCTATATCCCGCCGCTGCGGGTCATTGTCCTCCGCAAAGCCGCCGATGAAAGCGATTCTTTCGTGGCCCAGGGAGACCAGATACAGGACGATCTCCTTCATCATGGCGGCGTTGTTGTTGGACACCGCCGGAAAATCGTACCAGGGCGGCACGCATCCGATGAGCACCACGGGCATCACGCGCCGGAGCTCCCGGAGGGAGGCCAGCACGTGTTCGCCGTGATCGTCGGGCAGGTATTCCACACATACGATGAGCCCGTCCAGGCGGCGCTCGATCAGCATGGTCGCCGGGTCATAGGCTTTTGTATCCAGGCTGCTCCAGGGGAAGAGGCTCACGGTGTACCCCAGCATCCGGGCCTCCTCCTGTGCGCCGGTGAAGATCATGGCATAATGCGGATTCAGCAGCTTGGGCAGGATGATGCCCAGGGAATGGGTCTTTTTGCTCATCAGGCCCCGGGCAATACTGCTGGGCCGATAGTTCCGCCGCTCAATGGCGCGCTGGACCTTTTGCCGGGTTTCGTCGGACACGTTGCTTTCCCCCCGCAGGACGCGGGAAACCGTGGCAATGGAAACCCCGGCATCCGAGGCGATATCGTAAATGGTCGCGTTTTCGCTTGCCATGGGGCACCTCCGCAATGCGATTCTGCAGCTCGCAGGCCAAAACCATTGTTCTTCCGATCATGTAAGCGCTATCATCATACAGCAAATGGAGGAAAAGTGCAAGGCTTTTCCGAATTTAACATTTTTTTAAAGAAAAACTGTCAAAACTATATTGACACGATCTGTAAGGCCTACTATAATGTAAGCGCTAACATATGAACCATACATGAACCGATAACAGGAAGCAGGTGACAAATCATGGGTGAAACATACCGTCAGACAGCGGATCGGGTGCTGGCGATGCTCCAGCGGGCGGACGGGAACGATCCCTCCCGCGGACATTTGACCATGAACAACTGGGAATGGCCGACCGGCGTCGCGCTGTACGGCATCTATAAAACCTATCAGCAAAGCGGCGATCCTTCCATTCTGGACTATCTGACGGGCTGGTATGACGATATGCTTTCCCGGGCGCAGCAGCCTCACCGCAACGTCAACACCGTCGCGCCGGTGCTGACGCTGACCTGCCTGTACGCCGAAACGAAAAACGAGAAGTACCTGCCCGTCATTGAAAGCTGGATCGATTGGGTGATGAAGGAGATGCCGCGCACGGAATACGGCGGCCTCCAGCACTGCACCGTCTGGAACAAGCATTACCAGCAGCTGTGGTGCGATACCCTGTTCATGGTCTGCCTGTTTCTGGCCAAGGCCGGCGTCGTGCTGGGCAGGCCGGAGCTGATCGAGGAATCCGAATTCCAGTTCCTGATCCATATCCGCTATCTGCAGAACAAGGTCAACGGCCTCTTCTATCACGGCTGGACCTTTGACCGGCGGCACAATTTTGCCGACGCCTTCTGGGCCCGGGGCAACGCCTGGTTCACCGCGGCCGCCATCGAGCTTTATGATATTACCCGGCGCGAGAATGCCGCCATGCGCATGATCAAAAGCGCCTGGCTGGATCAGGTGCTGGCCCTGTGGAAGTATCAGCGGGTGAACGGCCTGTACACCACGCTGATCGACGTGGAAGAGACCTACTGCGAAACCAGCGCGACCGCCGCCATCGCCTACGGCGTGCTCAAGGGCATCCGGATGGGCTGGCTGCCTCAGGAGCCTTACCAGCAGATGGGCATGCTCTCGGCGGAAGCCGTCCTCGGCCAGATCGACGAGACAGGCGCGGTGCAGGGCGTCTCCGGCGGCACCGGCATGGGCCACAGCCTGCAGCATTATAAGGACATCATCGTCACGCCGACCGCCTACGGTCAGGGGCTGACGTTCCTGATGCTCACAGAGCTGATGATCCGTGATACGCGGCCGGAGTGAAGGCATCCCACGGATCAATCTTCAAAGAAAGGATGAGGCGTGCCATGACCACGAAGGCGGCGGAACGCAGGGCGGTTCACGGAACGGGCAAAGTTTACTGGAGGCGCCTGGGCGCGGAAGTCAGGCGGGACAAGTGGCTGTATCTGCTGCTGCTTCCCGGATTCATCTACTTTATTGTTTTCAAGTATCTGCCGATGTTCGGCATCGTGATCGCCTTTGAGAACTACGTGCCGGCTTCCGGCGTGCTGGGCAGCCAGTGGGTTGGCTTCAAGTGGTTTGAGAGCTTCTTCGGATTCCCGGCGTGGACGCGGTACCTGACGAACACGCTGATTCTCTCGCTGATGAACATCGTCTTCTTCTTCCCGGCGCCGATCATCCTCGCGCTGCTGCTGAACGAGATGATGAACCTGCGCTACAAGAAGCTGCTGCAGACGCTTCTGTATGTGCCGCACTTCATTTCCATTGTGATCGTCGTGTCCATCACGTTCGTCATGTTCGGACCGAGCGGCATCGTCTTCAAGCTGACGGAACAGGTGCTGGGCCGATCCATCAACTACATGGGCAGCCCGGACACATTCCGCTGGATGATCATTGGCCAGACGATCTGGAAGGAAACCGGATGGGGCACGATTATCTTCCTGGCGGCGCTGACAAACGTTGACACCCAGCTGTATGAGGCGGCAATGGTCGACGGAGCCGGACGGATGCGCCGTCTGTGGCATATCACCCTGCCGGCCATCCGCTCCACCATCGTGCTGATGCTGATCCTGCGGATGGGCAGCGTGCTGGACACCGGATATGACCATTTGATACTGATGGCGAATCCCCTGAACCGAAAGGTCAGCCAGACCCTGGATGTGTTCGTGTACGAGCAGGGTATCAAATCCGGTCAGTTCAGCTACGCTTCCGCGATCGGCCTGATGAAATCCATCGTCAGCGTAACGCTGGTGCTTGCCTCCAACAAGATTGCGCATCTGATGGGCGAGCAGGGCCTGTACTGAGAAAGGGGGAAGCAAAATGAGCGAGAATGTCATGATTTCTCCCCGAACCGGCAAAAAGATGAAGATCTCCAGCGGCCCGGTGGGACAGAACCGGACGCCCGGAAGCATTGCCTTTAACATCTTCAACTACACGTTTGTGACGCTGGTGGCGATTACGACCATCATTCCCTTCGTCTATCTGATCGGCGCATCCTTCGCGACGGAATACGAAATTGCGACCCGGCCGATGTTCTTCATTCCGCAGGACGTGTCCACGGGCGCCTATGAGTACATTTTTTCCTCGAGCAAGATTCTGCGCGGCTTCGGGAACAGCGCGTTCATCACCGTGGCTGGCACGCTGATCAACCTGTTCTTTACGGTGACGATGGCCTACGCGCTGAGCAAGCCGCGGCTGCGGGGACGGAACTTCTTCCTGAACATGGTCATCTTCAGCATGTTCTTCAGCGGCGGGATGATTCCCGGATACATCATCGTCGCGAATGTGCTGGGCCTGAAGAACTCCTATCTGTCCGTGCTGCTGCCCGGCGCCATCAGCGCCTACAACCTGATGATCGTCAAGAACTTCTTCCAGGGCATTCCGCAGGAGCTGGAGGAATCCGCCTCCATCGACGGATGTACGGACCTGGGTATCCTGTGGAAGATCGTGCTGCCGCTGAGCCTGCCGGTGCTGGCCACCTTCGGCCTTTTCTATGCGGTTGGCCACTGGAACGCTTACTTCGGCGCGATGATCTACATGACGGGCGCGAAGGAGAAATGGCCGCTGCAGGTGCTGCTGCGCGAGCTGATCATTATGAGCAACGGCACGGCCGGCGACCTGACGAACATGGCCGACGACTTTGTGCAGCCCCCGGAGCAGTCCATCAAAATGGCGGTGATCGTCGTTTCCACGGTGCCGATCATGTGCGTATACCCCTTCCTGCAGAAGTACTTCGTCAAGGGCGTCATGGTCGGCGCGCTAAAGGGCTGACGTCCCCTGTATTCCCCGTTTTTCCGGATTGTCCGGTTTGATCCGACGGTTTCGGATATCCTTCAGGCTTTCCGCGGCAGTGCCGCTGGATAAACAATATTTTTCAAGGAGGAAGACCCATGAAGAAACTGTTTTCCCTGCTCCTGGCGCTGGCAATGCTCTTCTCGATGATGAGCTTTGCGGCTGCGGACGAACCCTTCGAGATCAGCGTTCTGCTGCCGGAGTTCCCCGCTGACATCGATTTCGTGATGACCGACAACCCCGTGCTGAACAAGATTCAGGAACTGACAGGCGTCAAACTGAACATTCAGTGGGGCCCCAACTCCACCTACTCGGAGATCTTCTCCACGACGTTGGCGGATGCCAATCCGCCGATGCTGGTCTCCGCGACCAATGCGCGTGATCCCCAGGTCACCAATTCCGCCCGCGGCGGTACCTTCTGGGATCTGACGGACGCGGTCAATGACGCGGAAAACTATCCTTATCTGGCGGCCGGCAATCATTCCATCTATAACAGCATTTCTGTGGACGGCCATCTGTACGGGATCTACCGCAGCCGGGCGTTCCCCCGCGGCGGCATCTACTACCGCCTGGACGTTGCGAAAGAAGCCGGATTTGACAGGGAAGTCAAGACCATCGACGATCTGACCGAGCTGGCCGAGAAGCTGGCGGCTGTCAGCGATGACACCTATGCTCTGAACATGTGCTCCTATACCGACGGCACCATCAAGGTGATCACGGTGGCCATGGGCGCTCCGAACACCTGGGGCGTGGACGAAAACGGCGACATCTATCCCGCGCACAAGTCCCCCGCCTATCTCGAAGGCCTGAACTGGCTGCGCCATCTGTACGAAATCGGCGGCATCGACCCCAACTTCGCGCAGATCTCCACCTCCGAATGGGACAACATCGAGCGCACCGGCAAGGCGTTCATGCGCTTTGACTGCCTGGACAACGCGCATCGCCAGCAGGAATGGTTCGAGAACAACGCGCAGGCGACCGAGCAGCTCTTCCAGAGCGTGGGCCCGGTGGCCAAGGCGGATGGCTCCATCAGCGTGTGGCCGCAGAACGAAGGCTTCGCCGGTGAGATTCTGGTCATGAAGAAGGCCGTCAGCGAAGAAGACCTGCCCAAGGTGCTGAAGTTCCTCGACTGGTGCAACAGCCCTGAAGGCCAGACCATCATCAACGCCGGCCTGGAAGGCCTGACCTACGACGTGGATGCGGACGGCTTCCGTTATGTACCCGAAGAGAAGAGCGAGGAATACAGCAAGAACAGCCAGATGTATCACAACAACGTGAACCAGCTGGGCATGGGGGTTCCCGGCAACCTGGAGAACCCCAAGGCCCGCGTGAACCGCGGATACACCCAGCTGCGGCAGCGCTACGAAGACCTGAACGTTGAACTGGCTCCCTACGCCGTGCTGAATCCCTGCGCGGGCCTGGCCAGCGAAACCCAGGTGAACTTCGGCGCGCAGCTGGATCCCATCATCTCCGACGCGGCGGTGCAGTATATCGCCGGCCTGATCAGCGAAGACGAGCTGCGGGCGGCCTGGGACGAGTGGGCAGACATGGGCGGCGACAAGATGACCGCTGAATACAACGAGGCGTATCATGCCGCTCATCAGTAATTGAATCAACGGAGAACCCAGATTTCCGGGGCTGCCGTGTCCAACGGCAGCCCCAAACTTTGCGGAGGTACCATGAACAGAGTGTATTGCTGCTTCCCCGGCGGGAAGCACAAGGCCTTGACCATGAGCTATGACGACGGCCGCTCCTACGACCGGCGCCTGATCGAGATCTTCAACCGGTACGGGATCAAGGGAACATTTCATCTCAACAGCGGGCTGTTCGACCGGGGGGACCGGGTGGAGCCGGATGAGATTGCTACGCTGTACCGGGGGCATGAGGTGGCCTGCCATACCGTGACGCACCCCACCATTGCCCGCTGCCCCCTGCCCGAAGTGGCGCAGGAGGTGCTGGAGGACCGGAAATGGCTGGAAGCCAGGACCGGCTACCCGGTGCGGGGCCTCAGCTATCCCAACGGTTCCGTCACGAAGGAGATCGAGGAGATGCTGCCTGCCCTGGGGATCCGGTATTCCCGGGTGGTCGGTTCCTCGGACAGCTTCGCCCTGCCGGAGAATCCTTACCGCTGGCAGGCCACCTGCCACCATAACCACCGGCTGATGGAGAACGGGGAGGAATTCCTGAAGCTGTTCAAAAAGCAGTACCTGTATCTCATGTATGTCTGGGGCCACAGCTATGAGTTCAAGGACAGGGACAACTGGGATCTGATCGAAGCCTTCTGCGAAATGATGGGCGGAAAAGAAGACATCTGGTACTGCACAAACATCGAATTCATGGACTGTATGGACGATTTCAAACGCCTGCAGTTTGCGGCGGATAACAGTTTCGTGTATAATCCAGGCGCACGGGACTGCTATATATCGGTGAACGATCAGGCGGGTATCCGTATTCCCGCGGGTGAAACCGTACAACTCTGACAGGGAGGAACCAAAGATGCAGATCTACAAGGATTCGGTGACCGGGTATGAAATCCGGCGCTACGCGGAGGGCCCGGAGCGGAACAGTAAGCTCTACTTTACCTGCGAAAACTTCTCCGTGGACGACAAATACTTCTTCTTTATGAAGCAGCCGCTGAACGACCCCCGGAAGGAACTAGGCGGCGGATGCTACCGGGCGGAGGTGGAGACCGGAAGAATCGAGCGGGTGACGGATAACACGTACCGGGGCTTTGCCACGGACCGGGAAAAGAACATCGGTTACACATGCCGGAACGAGACGGAGGTCTTTGCCGTGGATCTTTCCACGATGGAGATGACTAAGATCGGGGACCTGCCGAAGGGCGGACAGATCACCGGTCACCTGACCGCGGCGGACACCGGGCGGATCGCTTGCAGCTATCACCTGGCGAACAAATACTACGGCCTGGTGATTCTTGACCCCGGAAAGGAAGCGGAAGTGGTCTACCAGAGCGACTACCGCCTCGGGCATGCGCAGATCTGCCCCACGGATGAAAACCTGATCTTCTATATCCATGAGACGGAAGGCGACGCCTTCCAGCGGACGTGGATGTTCGACGTCAGGGAACGCTATGTGCGGCCCTACTATGTGGAGCATCCCTCGGAGTGGATTACACACGAGGTGTGGGCCTCCGACGGCACGGAGATGGCCATGATGAAGCTGGATCCCGCCGGCCCCGTGGATGGGAGCAGGGGAGAGGTTCACACCGGGAACATTATCATCGGCGATAAGGACGGCCGGCACTTTGACGTGGCGGGACGGAGCACGCAGCTTCTGCATCCCTGCATCAGCCGGGATCATAAATGGCTCTGCGCCGATCGGATCAGTTATCTGGGCACCACGGTGCAGGAGGGCGTGGTTCTGATTGAGCGGGCGACGGGAAAATCGAAGTTCATCGCCTCCACGGGGAGCTGCAAGTCCGGCGCCGATCACCAGCATCCTTCCTTCAACCGGAAGGGCGATCAGATCCTGTTCTCCAATCCGGACGAGAACGGCGTCGCCCAGGTCTGCGTCATCGACCTGCATCAGGTCTGGAAGGATTGGTGACCCATGCCGACTGTTTGGATTATCGGCGATTCCACGGTGGAGGACAACACCCCGCCGTTCCGCGGCTGGGGCTGGGCGCTGCCGCGGTATGTGCGGGAGGGCGTGACCGTGCGCAACCATGCCCTGAGCGGCCGCAGCAGCCGAAGCTTTCGGGAGGAAGGGCTGTTTGCGCCCGTGGAGCAGGGAATGACCGCCGGAGACCTGCTGCTGATCCAGTTCGGTCATAACGACGAGAAGGACGATGAGCGGCATACCGACCCGGATACGACCTATCCCGAGCACCTGTGGCGCTATTGCGAAACGGCCTTCAGCCGGGACGCCCAGCCCGTGCTGATCACCCCCGTTTCCCGCCGCTTTTTTGTGGGCGGCGGCAGCATGCTCTACACGCATGGGGAATACCCCCGGGCGATGCGGAAGCTGGCGGAGGAAAAACAGATCCCCCTGTGCGATCTGAAAAAGGACAGCCGGGAGCTGTATCTCTCTCTGGGCGAGGAAAAAACGGCGGAGTTGTTCGTGCGGCTGGCGCCCGGCGAGAATCCCGATTTCCCCGAGGGGCACGACGACAAGACACACTTCAATGCTGTCGGCGCGGATACGATCTGCCGTCTGGTGGTGAAGGAACTGCGGCGGTATCCCGTCTGCGCGGCGTTCTTAAAGGAAGGGCATGAATAATCACTTTTATTTCCATCAGGGCTGGCGCTTCCGCTTTGCGGACGCCTTCCCGATGGACAGAGCGCTGGAGAAATGCAGGGATTCCCGGGGGCGCCTGCCATATGATCCCGATTACGATGACGGGGATTGGGAACAGGTCACGCTGCCGCATACCTTTAACGGCGGAGACCTGTTTTCCGTCCCGATTGAGGACGGCGGCAGCGGCCAGAGGCGCGCCTGCGCTTTTTACCGCAACACCCTGGAGATTCCGGCGGAGCGCCGCGGACAGCGGGTTATCCTGGCCTTTGAAGGCGTCCGCCAGACCTGCTATGTTTATATCAACGGATCGCTGGCGGGATATGACGAGATGGGTGTGGGCCCCTTCGGCTTTGACCTGACGCCCTGCCTGGATCCTTCCGGAAGAAACGTGATCGCCGTCGCCACAGACAATACCAGCACCAGGAACATTCCTTTCTGTATCGCGGAGACGCCCAACGCCCCCGGCGTCATCCCCGGCTCCTATCTGCTCAGCCAGGACGAAAAGGTTCCCGCTGATCGGGAGGGCGTGGGCTTCTTCTGGAACTGCAATGATTTTCATCCCACCCTTGGCGGGCTCAGCCAGCCGGTGAGGGTCTATTTCAAAAAGGATATTCATCTGACGCTGCCCCTGTATGCCAATCTGCAGAGCAGGGGCAGCTATGTGTATGCCGATCAGTTCGAGCCCGGGAGCGGCGAAGCCGATATCCATGTGGAAGCGGAAGTGCGCAATCTGTCTGCGGGGAGCGCAAATTGCCGTATACGGGTCCGGGTGTGCGCCATCGATGGAAAGGAACTGGCGGCCTTTGCCTCAGAGCCGGTTTCCGTAGCCGCCGCCCCGGCCTACCGCATGCCGCTTTCCCTGGTGCCGGAAGACGCCTATCGATGGGAGGAGACCACCGCGCATTACGTTCCGGAGGAGGAGGACCGGGTGGCGCCGACGGAGATCCGTTCCGCGGATACGCAGATCATCTCCTGCGCGGCCCGGGTATCCGGCCTCACCCTCTGGGAGCCCGCGCACCCCTGCCTGTACCGGGTGAACATCACGCTGGAGGCGGACGGCTCGGAAACCGACAGCCAGGTGATCGAGACCGGTTTCCGCCAGGTCGGATACGACAAGGACCGGGGCATCCTGATCAACGGGCATCCCATCTGGCTGCGGGGCTATGCCCAGCGGGCGGCGAACGAATGGGCGGAAAGCGGCGTCGTGCCCGAATGGATGCATGATATGGATGCGCGGCTGATCCGCGGGAGCGGGGCCAATCACATCCGCTGGATGCACGTGGCCGCCAGCCCCATGGATATCCGGGCCTGTGACCGGCAGGGCGTGATCTGCGCCCAGCCCGCCGGAGACAAGGAGCGGGAAACCTTTGGCCGCCAGTGGGATCAGCGGGTGGAACTGATGCGGAATGTCATCATCGCCTATCGTAATCATCCCTCCATCCTGTTCTGGGAAGCCGGAAACAACGCCATCTCCGCCGAACATATGCGGGAAATGCGCCTGCTTAAACAGGCCCTGGATCCCTGCGGGGGGCGCTTCATGGGCTGCCGCACCCTCAACACCGAGGATGCCCTGAATGAAAGCGAGTATGTCGGCACCATGCTGAACCGCCATGCCGCGCGTTTCCTGGCGGAGCACGGCCCGGTGACGGAGACGGAGTACAGCCGGGAAGAGGCTCCCCGCCGCGTCTGGGATGATTTTTCACCCCCGGATTTTGATTACCGAAACCGTTGGATTGGCAAAGGCGGGAAAAAACAGAAGGGGCTGGATTTTTACGATCTGACCAGCGAAGAGCTGGCCCTGGCTAACGCCAGGGGCTACAGCGAGTTTTTCTTTGACCGCATCGGCGGCGCCTCCGGCAAAAACCTGTACAGCGCCTGCGCTGCCCTGTGCTGGACCGATTCCGCCCAGCATGGCCGCCAGAGCTGGAGCGAGAACGGCCGGATGAGCGGACGGGTGGATGCGATTCGGGTCAAAAAGCAGAGTTATGACGTCTTCCGGGTGATGCACAGCGCGGCTCCGGCGGTCAAGCTTCTGGGCCACTGGAATTATCCCCGGCCGGACGGGCAAAACTACCGCGCCTGGAAAAAGCGGTTCAATGGCAGCTTTTGGGAGGAAACGCCGGAGCCGGAATTCCGCGACCCCTGCCATAAAACCGTGTACTGCGTGGGCAGCTACGCGGTCCAAAAAGTTCTGCTGTATATCAATGGCAGGCTGGCGGGCCGGTGTGAAAAGCCGGAAAGCGGGTTCATCTTTGCCTTCAGGAAGATCGATGTCACCCGGAACGGGGTGATCGAGGCCGTGGGCTATGGCTATGACGGAGAAATCGCCTGCCGGGACCGGATAGAGACGGCGGGCGCCCCTGCGGCGCTTTGCCTTGAGGCCCATTCCGGGCCGGACGGCTGGCGGGCGGACGGCAGCGATCTGTGCTATGTGGACGTTGCGGTGACGGATGCCCAGGGCCGCGTCTGCCCCCTGGCGGACATGCGCATCGATTTTGCCCTGAAGGGTCCCGCCGTTTTCCTGGGCGGCTACAACAGCGGCCGTTTCAACGGCAACGGGCGGCAGGACAGCGTGATCGGCCAGCCCCATGTATATGCCGAATGCGGCACAAACCGCGTATTGCTGCGGGCGGGCCGGTCCGCGGGCGCCGTTCATCTGACCGCTGCCGCGCCGGGCCTTCCCCAGGCCGAAATCACGATTCGTACCATTGCCTGCGCCGGCGAAGCGCCGGCGGTGCTCTATGCCGATCCCGGCCGGCTGCCCCCTGCCTCAGAGGATTGGGCCGCCCCCATTCCCGAAGCGGACGCGGTCAAGTACGTTCCGGAAGACGAAAACTACTGCAAGGTGCTGGTTAACGGCCAGGAGCCCGATTTCCGGGGCGTCAGGGCCGTGTACCGGGACGGCGCGGTTTGGGGCAATGTGCTGTGCGTTCTGGAGCGAATGAAGAGCATCGCCCCGGAGCGGATGGATTATGGATGGGACCGGGCCTCCGGTGTGCTGACCCTGCGTTCCGGACCGCATAGCGTCATCGCCCGGGTGGGAGGGACGCACATGATCGCGGACGGGCGGGAAAGCCTGATGGCCGGTCAGCCTTTCCTCACCCGGGAAGGCATCCTGGTCATGGAAATCAATGCCATCGCGCCTTATGTGGAAGGCGCGTCAGCGCAGTTCGACGACAGGATCGGCGCATTGCGCATCACACTGTAAAGGAGGGAATCCCCTGAACATCTTTATCTGCGGTGATTCTACCGCGCAAACCTATGATCCCCGGGAAACGCTGATGGTCGGATGGGGACAGCTGCTGGAGGATGATCTGCCCGGGGTCAGCGTCCGCAACCATGCCAAGGCAGGCCGAAGCACCCGGTCTTTTCTGTCCGAGGGCCGGCTGCAGGAAATGGATCAGCGCATCCATGCCGGCGATCTGCTGCTGATCCAGTTCGCCCATAACGATGAAAGCGATAAGCCGGAACGCCATACGGAGCCATGGACCACATACACCGACAATCTGACCGTGTTTGTGAACTTTGCCCGGGATCGCGGCGCTGTTCCGGTTCTGCTGACGCCCATCTGCATGCGGGTGTGGGAAAACGGCTGCCTGCAGGAGACCCATGGGGAATACAAGGACGCCATGCGCCAGCTGGCGCAGAGGATGGACGTACCGCTGCTGGACATCTACCGGGACAGCTTCCGCATCGTTGAAAGCGCCGGGGAAGAGGGCAGCAAAGCCTTCTTCATGCATGTGGCCCCGGGGGAAGATCCACGCTATCCGGAGGGGCTCAGCGATAACGCTCACACGCGCAGAGCGGGAGCGGAGCAGTTTGCCGCCTGCGTGGCCAGAGGACTGATCCGGGAAGGGCTTCTTGGAATGTGATCCGGCTTAGCCCTGCTTCGGTCACATCGAATGGCTGACGGATTGGATCAGCGTCGGCGCCGATCCGGAAGATCGGAGCGCGTGGGGAGAATCCGGAGGGAGAGGAGACAAAGTTTTTTGGAGGGATATGTTGCAATTCCGATGTTCATATGATAAAAAGAGCTGACAACAGGATGTTGCCAGCTCTTTTAGCGGGGAAGGAAGGAACCATGCTGAAGGATTCATTTTACCGATACGCGATCCGCATCACGCTGCCGATTGTGGTACAGAATCTTCTGTCCGCCACCATCGCTTCGACGGACGTCATTATGCTGAACTATGTGGGGCAGTCATCGATTTCGGCGGTTTCCCTGGCGGCGAACTATACCAGCATCCTCTTTATGATCCTTTACGGAATCGGGACGGGGGTCACCATGCTCGCCAGCCAGTATCACGGAAAAGGCGACCTGGAGGCGGTCCATCTGGTGCAGGGCATCGCGCTGCGCTTTTCCCTGGGCGCCGCCTGCGCTTTTGCGCTGGCGGCCGTGCTGATCCCGGAAGCCATGATGCGGCTCTTTACGCCGGATCCGGAGCTGATCGCGCTGGGAGCTTCCTATCTGCGGGCGGTTTCCGTGAGCTACCTTTGCTGGGGCGTTTCGGAGGTGTACATGGCGACCCTGCGCAGCGCGGAGCGGGTCACGGTCTGCACGGTGCTGAACATCATCGCCTTCGTGAGCAATATTTTGCTGAACGCGGTCTTCATTTTCGGGCTGCTGGGCGCGCCGAAACTGGGCGTTGTGGGCGTCGCGCTGGGGACGAGCCTCTCCCGGATCATTCTGCTGCTGGGCTGCTTTTTCGTTTCCTCGCGCAGCCGGGATATCCGCCTGCGGTTTTCCTGTATTTTCCGCAGCAACCGGATTCTTTTTGGCGATTTTCTCCGCATGGCGCTGCCCGCGCTCCTTAACGACGTCAGCTGGGGAGTGGCCTTCTCCCTGTATTCAGCGATCATCGGGCATCTGAGCAACGACGCCGTCGCCGCCTACTCCTTCGTGAACATCGTCCGCCAGTTCGGAACGGTGCTCTGCTTCGCGGTGGGCAGCGCCTCCGGCATTATTCTGGGCAATCTGCTGGGAGAGGGAAAAATCGAGGAATCGAAAGCCGGCGCCAAGAAACTGATGATCATGACCCTGCTGGCCGCCGCTGCGGGTTCCGTCATTATTCTGTGCCTGATTCCGCTGATTCTCGCTTTCGCCGACCTGACGCCGGAGGCCGCGGAGTATCTGCGGAAGATGATGCTGATCAATACCTATTACATCTGGGGCGCGGCCGTCAACACGACGCTGATTGCCGGCGTGTTCCGCGCCGGCGGGGATTCCCGTTTCGGCATGATCTGCGATACGGTTGACATGTGGGGGTACGCGCTTCCGCTGGGCTTTCTGGCGGCCTTCGTGCTGAAGCTGCCCGTCATGTGGGTTTATTTCCTGCTGTGTACCGACGAGTTTGTGAAATGGCCCTGGGTGCTTCGGCACTACTTTTCGGGCAAATGGGCCAAAAACATCACCCGCAGCGACCTCTACGAAGGGCAGGCCTGAAAAAAACACCCTGGAACGAATCCAGGGTTGAGCACAGGGGAAAGGGGGAGCCGCGTACCGCCCGGCCATACGCAGGTTATCCGTTTGCGCGATCGCTCCGGGGCGGCGCCGAGGATCCTCTCGGCAGCAGCGTTCCGCGGATGAATTCCGTCTGCGGGACGTTTTCTTTTCCCTCCAGGGTATCCAGCACCCGGTTGACCAGGGAGAAGAACATCTTCCGGGTATCGATGGCAAAGGTGCTCAGCGGGGGGATGACCATGGAGGCGGCGGGCTCATCGTCGATTCCGAATACGGAAATATCGTCCGGCACCCGGAGCCCCAGCTCGGCGCAGGCCTTGTAAACCCCTCTGGCGGCGGTATCGTTGTTGGCGCAGATGGCCGTCGGCAGATCGGACATACAGGCGGAGAGCATTTGCATGGCCCCCCGGTACGCCGGGTCCATATGATATCCCCCGTACGCCATCCATTGATTCCGCAGGGGCAGATTATGCTTCGTCATGCCGCGAATAAAACTCTGATAGCGGTCCAGACAGCTCTGATGGGTCAGATCCCCATTGAGGATCGCGATTTTCCGGTGCCCCAGGGAATACAGATAATCGATGATCTGCTCTCCGGTGTCCCGGTCATAATTCACCGAAAGCCGCAGGGGCTGCGCGTCCTCTTCCCGGAAATAATCGTGAATGCCGATGATATAGCCTTTTTCGGGCAGCTCGTCCATCAGGGGCTCTTCATTGCTGGCTCCGATGATGATGCCCGCGTCGATGCGCCCTTCAGAGAACACACGGCGGATATGGTTCGCGTACTTTTCTTCCGACAGATTCGGGACGATATCAGCCAGCGTCAGATAATTCCGCTGGGCGGCGGCGTCCACGACGATCATGAACATATTGCTGGAAAACTGGGCCTGGGAAATGTTCGGCTCGCCGACCCAGAACAGCCCGAGGGTGTTGCTGCCCTTGCCGCTGAGCTGGCGCCCGGAGATCTGGGGATAATAGTGCTGTTCCCGCACGACGCGCATGACCCGGTCATATGTCTCTTCCGGAACGTTGCTGTATCCGTTGATGACCCGGCTGACCGTGCTGCGGGAAACACCTGCCAACCTGGCAATATCGTTGCTGCTGATTCGTTTCATCTGATCCCTTTCACTCCGTTTCTGACTGTTCCTTATGATATCACACTTTTCCAGCGACTGTAAAGGCAAAGAATAAACACGTTTTCACTCCAAACGGGCAGAATAAGCGGGAAAATTGGTTTTTATAACGGTTTAACTGGACAAATTTAGACCAGAAAAATATTATCGCTTCCCCCTATTGCAAACGCGTGTTTATCATGCTATAATCCAGTCAACTAAAAGCGCATCCAAAATCATCTGAAGTGAGGTGATCATCTTCAGAAGGAACGGGCATTGATTCCCAAAGGCCGGAACACGGAAAAAGGAAGGAACGGCGATTCGCGCGCCGTGCCATTCAACACTGCCGCCTATGAGTTTATCCTGAGCAGCTCCCAGTTTCTGACCGCGCTGTGGGTTTCCGTCCGCCGGGCGGTGCTGGGCGTTTCGCTGAACATGCTGCTGATCATCCTGACGGCGTTTCCCCTGTCCAAATCCCCGAAGGATTTTCATCTCCGGCCGGTGTTTTCCTGGATCTTTGTGATCACGATGCTGTTCGACGGCGGACTGATCCCGAACTACATGATCGTGCGCTATACGGGACTGATCATTTACAATCAGGATTGGTGGTGGAACAATCGAAACAGCATGGAAAAAAGCGATAAACCCGAATTATATGAAGCTGTCATGGCAAACATGGTAGAGGATCCCGAGCAGATACAATGTGAAGATGATCAGGTGCAGTTAGCTATCCAGGATGTATCCTGGGCACCGGAAGCAGATATCATGACCATTTCATTCAGGGCTACTCCGAAGCACTCTGATCAGGATGAACTTCACAGCATATGGGCATTGGATACTGATGGAAGCTACATCGGCGAAGGAGGTTCTGTTACTATTACCGACGACAGCGAAGACCGGGCAATGCACTGGCTTTGGCGAACGGACATTGGGCTGGAAGGCTCTGGAGGGTATGGACATATTCCCGGCTATGGTCCCGTATCCGATATGATGGATGACAGCAGTATGCATCTGCTGTTACTGGATTATACAGGAACAAACATTATCATCAATTCTGATGAAGTCGAAAACGCTGTGGAAATGTTCCCCATGGAAAGCAGTATAGACATGTTCAGAACCACTGCGGGTGATGTCTACTTCGTAGGTAAATTTGACCTGAGCTGGCTTAAAGAAGAATACGATCAGGAAATGCAGAAACGCGCTGCAGAAACCCCTGATATGAAAGACTATTACGATCAGAGAATCTCGATTGCACAAGCAGCACGGGAACGTATCGGCAAAGAAGGAATTACATGATAGGATGTTTTGAATTGTAACAGTTTTTTATGCTGACAGGGTTTTCAAGCCAAAAGGAAGAAATATCTACCCAGAATCGTCTATTATTTATGGGCGGTATGCATTCATTACAGGGACAATGGTGCTATTTGAATGAAGTACAGCCAGTTTGCTTGAGGACGATGTCTTGGAGGTGTTTTTCAGTGAAAAAGCGCTTAGGGTTGATCTTTCTGGCTATTGCATTGATGACCACTTTGCTGCTCAGCAGTACTGCATCCGCTAACAGTTGGAATCTGAAAGGGAAACTGCTTCAAACCATGATCAAGACCCATGACTGGGATGATTATATCCTGCTGGGCAATCAGGCTGATCCGTTCGCGGTGATGCAAGCCCGTTATCATCACGCAATGTTTTTTGTCGATGATCTGGATAGACTGCATGTTTATACGACTGCGGTTTATCAGCCGGACGATAAGCGTGAGGCGCCATCACTTATGGTCATGGATCAGGATCTGTATCTGAGCTACGGCAATAACGAGCAATATGTTTTCCGGCCTTGGACAGAGGATGGAGAATACCTACTTACCAGCGCAATGATCGGTGATTTCCAGCTGAATGGGTATTGGGAAGACGATGATATCGGTATCCATTGGTACTGGGCGTATCAGGAGGGCAGCACTGCCCTGTGGCCTGTTAGAGTTCGCCTGTCCGATTTCAATATTAATCTCCTGCCGCACTCTGTGGAAGAAGTCAGAGCGCAGAATCAAATGCTCGCCCAGTTTGACAGTGCCCGCCAGTGCCTCGGTTTTGCTTATGGCAGCGGAGAAAACTACAGTCCGGATCAGCCGGGCGAACTATTGCAGCCGAAAAAGAAAGGTACATCTGCCGTCTACAGTGCGCCGTACGGCAAATCCGCATGGCGCGCCGGAAAGGGCAAGGCGGCAGTTGGACTGAATGGAGACATCTGGCTCCTTTCCCAATACCGCAATGAAGAAGGTCAATCCTATGCCTGCATCCGGTATAATGTGAGCGAACGGACGCAGCGGATCGGATATGCTTTGAACAAGGATCTGGGGCTGCCGGAAATTACGGACTGGCATCCGGATGAGCCGCTCACAGGCTTTGCTCATGTGGACGTGGAAGCAACCGCGGACACCTGGCTGACAGACGATCCGGATGTAAGCCAGTATCCGCAGTTCAAGGTGCCGAAGGACACACAGTTCACCTGCATGGGGCTGTATAACGACTATTATGCATATGTCGGCGCGGAAGTGAAGAACGACAAGTTCGTGGATGGAGGGGCCATCATCTGGGGCTTTGTGCCGGTCCGGGATCTGAAGCCGATGGAACAGGAAAAACAACCGGAGGCTATGGATAAGCTGATCGGTAACTGGAAGGTCTATGCCGGTGGCTCCATGGCGGATGATTATTTGGTTTTCAACAGTGATGGTACCTTCACTGCCGGAATGTGGGACTGGGATCTTGATACGCCGGAACGGGTGGGAAATGCTGCCAGTGCTTCAGGCACGTGGTATGTGACGAAATACAATCCTTTTATGAACTTATACTGGAACAAGCCGCCTTATCAGTTGACTTTAATATACAATAATGGCCGGGTAACGATCCGGGGATTGGATTTTGACGATGAAGGATTCAGTCTGACGAATGAGGAAGGCGGTGGAGGATATATTCCCGCTACGGAAGATGACGTACAACTGACAGAAGATCATGGTTGAAAAACCTTACAGGATAAGAAAGGACAAAGGAATGAAAAAAATATGGTTTGTCAGCTTTCTGTGTGCTGTGATGCTTTTTTCGGCATATGCTATTGCGGAGGATCAGGGCGGAACCCGGATCACTGACGCTCTCGTGCAGGTAGGCATCACCGAACCTGTGCAGCTCTCGCAGTGGGGCGACACGGCAGCTTGCTTCACAGAGATAGAAGGTAAGAAGAGGCTGGTCGTGCTTGAGAAGAAAGAAAACGTATGGCAGATCATAATCGACAACCCCACAGCGCTGATCCAGGATGCTGACTGGCCGGAACTGTATCTTGAAAGCGATATCTCGATATACTGGACCTATCTGTTATCAGATCAAGAAGTCCTCCGATATCATAGTTCACGAAACATAGACGGTGTCTGGGGACCGGTGGATCAATACTACGCGGATAGTGGTTACGGCGAATATACCCATAGCTGGATTACCATATGGGATGAAGCGCACGGCGGTGAGATTATCCGCAGCTTTTACATTTCAGACAGGAACGACAACACGGAAATGATCCGGATGGACCCTCTGCCCACTACGTGGCTGGGAGATCACATTATGCTGGCGGACTTTGATCTCCGGGGCTTTCCGACGCTGATCGACCCACAATTAGGTGCATGGTTTGAGACAGACCGTTTCTTTGTGGAAGCTTGTGCAATCCTGATGCCAGACTTCTCGTATATCAAATGTATTCTCAAGGATGGCGCCATGCATTTTCTCGTAAGAAGCCTGAAAACCCGTGAAAAGTTCTATGTGATTGTGGAGTACGCCAGTCAGCGGAAAGTAAATCTGATTATGAGTTCACCCCTGCCGGAAGCCACATATTTAGGCGTGGAGAATTTTACCGACAGCCTATGGATTGATGAACGATGCGTGACGGTTCAGCTTCTCTATTCCGGCAAGGCAGGATTGGAATACATCTATGATGACGGGGCATATTCAAAAGGAACTGGGGGGTTCCTATTCTTTGGTGACCGTACTGTTTGGGATGGCTCGGAAGTGCCAGCCCGAACCATCCTCTATGGTGATCATCCCTGGGGTGATATCACGCAGATGGATTGGAATAACCTGCCCCATAATCTGGACGAGGCATCCGCTCAGATGGATGCCAGCGCTTATGCCATGGTGGTCAATCCTAAAGCCACAGACCGCCTGCACTTGAGGGAACTGGCAGACAAAGGGAGCCGCTCTCAGGGCAAGTATTATACTGGGACGCCCGTGGGCGTTTCCGCACAGGACGGAGATTGGACGCTGGTTACCTTCGGCGACTGGCACAGTTGGCGCCGGGGATACATGATGAGGCGTTACCTGACCTTTGGGCAGACTGGCAGCGCCCTGCGTCTGGATATTTCCGCTATGCCGCAATTGGATGCAGGGGGCAAAAAACTGAAAGTTTACAAGGAACCACAGATCGGCGACTACATATGGCACACAGATGCGGGCTGGAGCACCATGAAGGTGATCGGAGTTATCGGGGACGAATGGTATCATGTCTGGTTCCCGGCCACTGGAGAGTATGGTTTTGTTCGGCAGAGCGATCTGACGGAAGGAAACGGCTAACTCGTATACTTCCATTAAGGCGTTCAGTTCAAAGTTTCTGCGGAGCAGTTCATCCGGCAGACAGCCTGAACGGCTAGAAAGCAAGCGGGGATTGAGTTCCCCGCTTTTTTTGTGGACATAAATCTTCTGATATGGTACTTTACAGAGAACGCTCAGTTTTTCAAGAAAAAAAGGGCGAAAAATAATTTTTCCCTATTCGATATTTACCCTTCAGGGTACGTCTATATATGTGAAAACCCTTTGAGAGGAGGTGCGTCCCATGGAAGCTGTCAAGGATCCGGACAGCAGACGGGATCAAACCATTGAGAGACTGATTGCACAACACCAGACGTCACTGCTTCGCCTGTGCTATGTGCAGCTGCAGGACCAAGCGCTAGCAGAAGACGCTGTACAGGAAACATTTCTAAAGGCATACAAAGGATTTGACTCGTTTCGTGGCGACAGCAGTGAAAAAACCTGGCTGACCAGAATTGCGGTCAATACCTGCCGGGATTTTCAGCGTGGGGGCTGGTTCAAACACACAGATCGCCGGGTGACACCTGATATGCTTCCGGTTGGGACAGTACAACCGGATACAGAAGATCTGGACTTGTCGCTGGCTGTGATGAAACTGCCACGGAAGATGCGGGAAGCAATATTGCCTTATTACTATCAGGACATGAGCACGGAGGAGATTGCTGAGACGCTGGGCATTGCCCAGTCATCAGTATCCAACCGATTACGACGAGGCCGGGAAAAGCTTCGGAAATTGCTGGAAGGGAGGGATCAGGATGCGTGAGGATCTGAACAGAGCTAAAATGCACAAGGCAATTGATTCTACGCTGTCCGGACTGAACGGTGATCCCTGGCTGTTTCAGCGTGTCTCCGCCCGTGCTGCGGAAGGAGAAACAAAAGTGAAGAAAAAACTGTCAACCGGACTGGTTCTGGTGATTGTGTTGATGTTGATTGCGGCGGTTGCTTTGGCGGTAACGCTGCTGACCCATCAGGAG
>JAFWES010000031.1 GCA_017512805.1 Clostridia bacterium | reverse complement strand
TGCCAAATGGGGCGCTGCCCCCTTTGGAAACCCCCGCAACAAACAGGTGCTATGCACCCAGCCGGGAGCATAGCGCCGTTTGTTGTCAGCAGCCCGTTTCACGGTCTGCGTGTAGTTCCTTGTAAACTGACCTAAACAGTTGCTGTAAGCACTTTTCCTGTGAAAAAACTTGCTTTTTGAGTAATGGAGAGGGTGGTACATGTGGGAAAGGTAAGACTGTCTCCTCAAGACCGGGCGATACTGGAAAAGCTGTTCAATGATCCGGAAACCAATTTTACTGAACAGCAGCTGGAAGCTATGCTTGATGAAGAAATGGAAAAACCTGTCGAAGAAATCGACATGAAATTAGTTGATGACTTGTTGGCATGCCTTGATCCGCGCGAAGTAACAGAAGAAGAAATCAATAGAGGCCTAGCGAAGCTCCAGGAAGCATTTAGAAGGCTGGAGAACAATGAGTAAATCGCATAAAGCGCTCTGCTTGTTCTGCTTGTCCCTTTTTTTGATTTGGGCTTTGATTCCAGCACAAGCTGAGTCATCGGGAACTGGCTTGCATATATACTTTCTGGATGTAGGTCAAGGCGATGCTGCTGTCATATTATGCGATGGCGAAGCAATGATAATTGATGGAGGAGAGTCAAAACATTCAAGTTTCATTTACTCTTTTCTTTGGAATACGTTGGAGCTTAAGGAAGTCAAAATAATGATTGCAAGCCATCCCCACGCAGATCATGTGGGGGGACTGGCAGCTGCGCTTAATGCTTGCCCGGTTGGTGTTCTTTATACGCCGGTGACAGAATACGAAACTAAAACTTGGCAGTCTGTAATCAAATACGCCGAAGCCCAAGGAACACCGATCTTAATTCCTGAACCTGGTGAGCAACTTGCTCTTGGTGGTGCAACAGTAGATATTCTTGGACCCATTTGGTACAGCAACAACATGAACGACCTGTCGCTCATCGTCAAGATCACATATGGTAGCACATCTTTTCTTTTTACAGGCGACGCAGAATGGGACGAGGAACACGATTTGATAGAGGCTGGAATTGACTTATCAGCTGATGTACTCAAGGTAGCGCATCATGGCAGCGATACCAGCACAAGCTATGTATTTCTTCGTGAGGTTGCTCCTACATATGCGGTCATAAGTGTTTCCAAGGAAAGTCAATATGGTCATCCTCATTCGGAAACGCTTAACCGTCTGGAGGATGCAGGAGTTATTGTCTATCGTACAGACATCCAGGGAACTATCGAATGTATCTCGGATGGAGAAACGATTTCCTTTTTACAATGATCTGATTTCCGGGGTGGAGATCCCTCCACCCCGGTTCCATTAGTAAAATAGAGTATTAGCGCAGCAAAGATCATTACATTTTCCTGCTTAGCACATATCAGCATGGTGATACCATTTATAATGTGGAGTTTTCGGTTGGTTTATATATCACCATGATCAAGGATACATTGGAATTTGGCCAAAGCGCTGGCTATCTTTTTTTTCGTCCATCGCTGTTCCAGGTGGGTTGTTTTACAAATCTCTGTTATCTTTTTTCCTTTCATATAATGGTCGATAAGCAGGGAAGAATACTCTGGGGGGAGTTTGTTCAGTAGAAGATATGCTTGTCCTTCCATTAAAACATTTTCAGCACTTTGCCTACTAATCTCTGCTTCCATATCTGCAATCATTGCCACCGTATCCGCCATAACGCCCACATTGGGCGTGTGAGAAACAACCTCTTTGTCTGTTGGAACGGAGAGGCTTGTCAAGCGATCTCGTAGGTTTTCGACTTGCCTTTTTTTTAGTGAAAGCCGCTCTTCCGCTTTTCTAATGGATGTAAGATATTCACGTGCGTCAGTCATTGCTATCAAAAACCTCCTCGTCCAATTTTTCTAAGATAGAACAACCATTCTCTAGACCACTGAGAACCGAAAACCAATCACTGATAAAGAAATTTCTGATTATTCCCATTGCATTTTCTATCTCTTTGCGCTCACTTTTTTCGTTGCTGTATCGCAACTTTTTTCCCAGTCGCCGGTAATCTTCTGCTGCCTGGCGGATAATACCAATGGCTAGTTCATCGTATGGGTCTTGTTCATGATGTGATTGAGATTCAGCATGAAACGTTCTCATTTAGGCACCTCCATGCTGTTATTGGCTTGTGCATGCTCATACCAGCAGTGTCTGATTGTGATAAAGCGTGCTACTTTTCTCATGGCATTCTTTTGATTTGGCGAGCTTTTTTTACTCTTTCCAGATGCATTGCAATGCTTTTTCTGCCGTTTCTTCAAACGTTCCTCATACTCAATATGGGCAAAAGCAGCCCCAGCTGTCGGATCTGCGTACCCTTCACTGTTCCTGTATTTCATGTTTTCCTCCGATTATCTCCGTAAATATTCAAAATCCCGACGAACCGCCGCGCCATAGTAGCTGTCGCAAGTCGCCGGGGCATTAAACAGGGTTGCAACCAGGTACTGTTTGATATTTCGGATGTCGCTGCCGCATTTATGCACGCATTCCAGGACATATTCGATGATCTGATAAGTGATCTGGCTGTAACGCTGATGAACCAGGTCTGCCGGGTACTTCTTACCCGAAATCGTGAAATACTCACACTTGGTGGACATGACCTCAACCATGATTGAAACGATATTGTCAATTTCGTCTCTGTTTTCATTCTCAATCAGATCCCAGTAATCAATCTGATCCTTGATCTTCTTCACCAGCCCATCGAAAGAAAGCCGCCTACGCATGCCGGGAATGGAAGTCGGTTCGCTCAGAAACTTCTGCTGCTCTGTCAGCGAATCAGCTTCCCTCCGCAGGGGAGAAACGGTGGTGGGTTCCTCAAGTATCGGGTCATCAACGATAAACCCGTCGTTCATCCAGGTGGTTTGTGCCGCGGGCTCTGTTGCCTCCGGGATTGATGGATGGATATTTGATTGATTAGGATTTGATGTATCAGTATTTTTTTTCTTTTTTCTTTTTTGGATACGTATTTGATATATCTTTATTTAATTGCATGCGATTTTCCGACGTAGGCTTTTCCAACGTAGGAAAACCCAACATAGGGTTTTCCAATGTTGGATTTTCCAATATAGGTTTTTCCAATATAGGATTACCGCATACAGGCTCCACATTCTCAGAAACATCTGCCAAAGCCGACACTGGTGCTTGCGAGGGAGACGATGGTTCAGCCGCCTTTTCTTCATTCTGGGGAAATTCATAGATCGTGTATTCCGTATCACCAAGCTGTCCAGCTTCATTACGCAGGCGAGCCCGGGTAACATACCCGTTCTCCTCCAACTCCTGAATCGCCGCCCAGATTGCGCTGACTCCTTCTTTGCTGATGTATGCCAAACCGGCCAGGGTATAATCCCATTCCGCTGGAAGAGAGATCATCACAGACAGCAGCCCCTTGGCCTTTAGGCTAAGACGCTTGTCCCGCAGATGGTAATTTGCCATTACGGTATAGTTGCTGTTTTTCTCAACGCGCATAACTGCCATTTTCTTTTCCTCCTGTTCAGTCCAAAAACAGAAAAAGGGCGACCAGAATGATTAACGTTCTGATCGCCCTCTGACGCTGTGAAGGTCATCACAGCAGGCTATGAAATTGTGATTAAAAAAGTGACGTCCCTTCGATGATTTGGGGCGTCACTTACTGCGGTTATTTGCCGCTAAAAACGGGAAACTTTTTTGTCATTGGTTTTACATGGGCCCTCCTTACCCTCATTTCTGCTTCCTTCATTTCGGTGGAAAAGGAACTGAATTCAGCAGCCCGAATTGCTCAAAACCCTTGTGCCATAAGGGTTTCCCGTTTTGTCATTATTATACCCTAATGGCATAGTTTTGCCACGCTGAGCATACGGAATGGAGACGACATCAAGACGGTGTCAGAGAATCTTGGACACGCTACGGTAGCGTTCACACTGGACGTATATGGCCATGTAACGGAAAAAATGAAGAAGGACTTAGCAGACAGAATGCAGGCCTTCATCGAAAGTCTTTAATCCGAGCAACAAGAAAGCAGGGCTCCGCTCAGTTTAGGGCGGGAGCCCCGTTTTTTTTCAGAAAAACAATTGTCTGTTCCTATTTTTCGACAGCTTTGATGCTGAACGAGCTGCGATCCAGTTTTTGGAACCTATTGGGCAGTAATTGGGCAGTTTTGGCAAAACAAAACCCTAGGAACGTTGAAATTCCTAGGGCTTTTCAGCGGAGAAGCCGGGATTTGAACCCGGGCTGCGGTCACCCGCACTACTCCCTTAGCAGGGGAGCCCCTTCGGCCACTTGGGTACTTCTCCAAAGCCGGCAAGCGGAGCGAGAGGGATTCGAACCCCCGGTACCTTTCGGTATCACTGGTTTTCAAGACCAGCGCCTTCAACCGCTCGGCCATCGCTCCAGGTTCAACCAGCGAAGAATATTCTATCACGGGATGCGCCTCCCGTCAAGAGCGAATTTTGAAAGAATCCATCGATGCGATGAAAGCATCCGGCAGACCGTCAGGGAGCAGAATGCAGGCGGGCGGGGGTGGCGAAAACGGGCTCGATTTGGCCGTGACCAAGGTTAACAGGCTCGATCCGGCCGTCAGCAGTGATCAAAAAACGGAGCACCTGAAGGGCGCTCCGTGGATTTGCCTTAGATGGCAGGGGAGGGGAGGCTTACAACACCATTTCCGTTTCCCCGTCGAAGAGGTAAATTTGATCGGTGGGGAGGTAGAAGGTCAGGGCCTCGTTCATGGGATTTCGTTGAGGAGAGGCTTACAGAACCTTTTCCGTTTCCCCGTCGAAGAGGTAGATCTGATCGGTGGGGAGGTAGAAGGTCAGGGCTTCGTCCATGGCGGGAATTTCGTGGGGGGTGACCTTCAGGATCGCTTTCTGGCCGTTGGCGTCGATATAAACGTTGGCGTTGTCACCCAGCATTTCGGTCAGCTCCACCTGGGCCGTCAGGGTCAGGGCGTCGGATACGGGCTGGATGGAAATCGCTTCCGGCCGGAAGCCGAAGACAACCTCTTTTCCTTCATAAGAATTAGCCTTGCTGCCCAGTTTATCCGCCACAGGAAGTTTGTTGGCTCCGAAGGAGATGGCGCCGCCCTGGACCTTGCCCTTGATGAAGTTCATGGGAGGTTCGCCGATGAACCCGGCCACGAAGACGTTCACGGGATTGAAGTACAGCTCCTTGGGGGTGCCGATCTGCTGGACGTATCCGTCCTTCATGACGACGATCCGGTCTGCCAGGGTCATGGCCTCGGTCTGGTCATGGGTGACATAGATGGTGGTGGCCCCGGTGGACTTGTGGATCTGGGAGATCTCGGACCGCATGGTCACGCGCTGCTTGGCGTCCAGGTTGGAAAGGGGCTCGTCCATCAGGAAGATGCCCACCTTCCGGATGATGGCCCGCCCGATGGCGACACGCTGCCGCTGGCCGCCGGACAGGGCCCGGGGCAGCCGGTCCAGATAATCCGTCAGGCCCAGGATGGCCGCGGTTTTCTTGACTCGGGCTTCAATCTCTTCCTCATCGACGCCCATCAGCTCCAGGCCGAAGGCGATGTTATCGAACACCGTCATCTGGGGATAGAGAGCGTAGGACTGGAATACCATGGCGATTTCCCGCTGCTGGGGGCCCCATTCGTTGGCCCGCTGGCCGTTGATCAGGAACTCACCCTTGGAGATGTCCTCCAGGCCCGCGATCATCCGCAGGGTGGTAGACTTCCCGCAGCCGGAGGGGCCGACGAAGATGATGAACTCACCCTTTTCGATGTCCAGATTGAAATTATGCACCGCATGGTATCCGTTGGGGTAGATCTTGTTGATATCCCGCAGCGTAATATAGGCCATGGAAGCTCCTCCTCCTATCCGTCCTTTGCGGATCGGATGACTGATTGGTCATCGCGCTCTCCGGCAGAGACCGCGAACAAAAGATGTCTCAACCCCGAACAGGCCGCTTGCCGCCGACGCTGTCCGCTTTCTTTTCAGCGTCCCGAAGCATGTTTTGCGCCACGTGCTTCAGGGTGATCAGCAACATGTCAAACCCCAGATAAAGCAGGCCGAAGAGGATCGGCTCCACCCCCAGGGGGACGGCGTCGGCCTCCATCCCGCCCGCAGAGATGATCAGGACGTTCAGGGCGTTATACGCCGTATAGACCAGGAACAGGACCACCCCCGCATGCAGCAGGTTCAGCGGCAGGCTGATGAAGCCCTTCTTCGGAAACATCATCCACCGGTCATTGGCACCCTTCGTGGGGGCGATGAACCGCAGCACGTTATTGGTCAGAAGGTCCGTCACAAAGCCCAGGGCCACGCCGGTAATGACCAGCAGGTCCAGCGTATGGGGGAAGTAGGTGCCCAGCCCCCAGATGAAGAAGAAGCAGACCGCCGCGGCAAACCACCATTTGATGGCCAGGAGCTTGACCCAGTCCGCCACCTTCAGCTTGCCCCGGGAGGTGTACTTCCGGATTTCCGCCCGGGACACGGGGGGAGAGTTCTCCTCGTTGGCGGTGACCAGATCCTCCACGGCCTTCGTCTTCAGCTCATAATAGGACGCGGCGGTTTCGCGCTCCCGGGCCGCAGCCTCCTGCTGCTCCTTCTTCCGCCTCTCCCGGCTCATGCGTCTCCTGCCAGGTCGATGGCGCCCATATCCTTGTTCTCCGCCACGGCGATATTGGTGTTGATCTTCTTGATCAGGGGGCTGTAAACCGGCAGCAGGGCGGTCAGCGCCAGGCCGGCAATCACAACGCCGATATGCAGCTTGAGCATGGAGACGGACTCCGTGATATAGGACGTGGAAGCCGTGACCTCGATGGGATCGACTTCACGGGTGATGGCGTTGGTGACCGCGGCGATATATTGGGTATCCGCGAAAATCACCGCAGCCATCAGCAGGAAGGTCAGGCAGAGCATAACCTTATTGACGGGCTTCCGATGGGGGAAGGAGCGGCCGAAGGAGACCATGCCCAGCATGGAGAAGAGCATGGTGACGAAGCCGCACAGGCCCATATTGGGGCCCTGGATCCGGGCGGTGGTATTGGAGATCACCGTCAGACGCAGGGAATAGATAATAAACGCGATGCCCAGCACCACCAGGGGAATCATATGGGGCTTCCGTTTCAGGGAAACCAGAAACTTCCGGAGCTTTTCCTTCATATTCAGTCCCCTCCTTAGCGAATGGCGTTCGTGGTTTCCGCGTCGAAGAAGTGCTTGCGGACGAAGGCGACGGACACGTCATCGCCGGCTTTGTATTCCATCCAGCCCTTCAGCTTGGCGGAGATGCGCTGGGCGTCTCCCATGTGGCCGTAGACCAGGGTGTTCATTCCCAGGTTTTCGTTATCGGTCACCTTCAGGCTGACGTCGCTGCCCAGGGCAATGTTTTCCGGCCGGACGCCCAGGACGATTTCCCGCCCGGCGTGCCCCGCCAGGATCCCCCGCTCTTTTTCGCTCAGCGGGCACTTGAATCCGGGACCCTCCAGATAGCCTTCCCGGACGGTCACCTTCCAGGTATTCATGGGGGGCAGGCCGATAAACCCGGCCACGAAGAGGTTGTTGGGCTGATCGTAGAGCTCCAGCGGGGTGCCCACCTGCTGTACATGCCCCATGGACATGCAGACGATCCGATCCGCCAGGGTCAGGGCTTCCGTCTGGTCATGGGTCACGTAGAGCATGGTCGCCTGCAGGCGCTTATGCAGCAGCAGAATTTCCCGCCGGGTGGCGCCGCGCAGCTTGGCGTCCAGGTTGGACAGGGGTTCGTCAAACAGGAAGACCTTGGGGTTGCGCACAATGGACCGGCCCATGGCCACCCGCTGACGCTGACCGCCGGAAAGCTGGGAAGGCTTTTTGTTCAGCTGGGAGGTCAGGCCCAGGATTTCCGCGGCCGCCAGCACCTTCTTGTGGATGACGTTGGGGTTTTCCTTCCGCAGGGTCAGCGAGAAGGCCATGTTTTCATAGATGGTCATATGGCCGTACAGGGCATAGTTCTGGAACACCATGGCCATATCCCGATCCTTGGCGGGGGTCTGGGTGATGTCCTTCCCGTCCAGCAGCAGCTGTCCCCGGGAGATATCCTCCAGGCCGGCCACCATCCGCAGGGTGGTGGACTTGCCGCAGCCGGAGGGGCCCACCAGGACGATCAGTTCCCCGTCCTTCACATCCAGGTTGAAGTCAAAAACCGCCTGAACGTTGTTATCATAAATCTTGTCGATATGTTTCAGATTCAGCTGCGCCATCTTATGCCGCCCCCTTTGCTTCCAGGGATTTCATATGACCCTCCAGCAGGGTGCATTTCCGCTGGTTGATCAGGGCCGCGCCGATCAGGCAGGCCGCGCTGCCCAGGAGGTAGATCACCACCCGGATATACTGGCCGCCGCCCATGGCGAGGACGTCCGTGCCGCCCACCTGCACCAGGGCGCTGTGGGCCTGGGCGGGCAGGATAAAGATGCGGATGATCTGGCCGATCCCCAGCCCGTAGAGCAGCCAGGAGTAATTCTTCTGATAGCTCTTGACCCCTTCGGAGGCCAGGAAGGCCATCAGCAGGAACAGCAGATTATAGACGATGGAAGCCCCGATGAGGATCTGATAGTACCAGGATCCCACATCGGATTTATAAATTGAAACGAAATACAGAACATCCAGCAGAATGGCCAGATAGCAGAGCCGGGAAGAAGCAGTGTTCTTCACATAGCGCATGCGATCCAGATTGGTCTCGCGATCGTTTACGTCACTCATGCGACAGCCTCCTTCCCATGGCCGATCAGCGCGTGTTCTTCATTCATGAGCTTGCGTTTCCAAATGGTGTTCGCGATCAGAAGCACCGTGCCCAGCAGCAGCAGCCCGAATACCAGATAGTGGATATCGAACCAGAAGGTCGACTCCGTGTACAGGGTTTTCCGGGAGGTGGCATGCTGCAGGAGCGCTTCAAAATCGATGGACAGGAACTGAGCCTTGAACCCTTCGATCTGGGTATGCGCCCAGACGCTCAGGGCGACACTGGCCACGGAGAAAATCCCCACGGCGCAGTAATTGCCGATATAGTACCGGCGGCGGGAATGGGTATTGGTGATAAAGAGCAGGACGCTCAGGAGAATCATCCCGATGGCATAGAGCAGGAAGGACCGGTTAAAGCCCTGCATGTCCATATAGACCTCGGCGCCGGTGATGCTGGTCTTGCCCCGGCGGAAAGTGCCATAGAGCGAATCATAGAGGTCTGTCATGATCCCTAATGAGTAGATGAATACCACCGCGCTGATGATCAACAGTGCCAGGCAAAGGTATCTTTGCAGGGTCATTTGCTTCTTATACATGATCGACCTCCGGATTGAACTTCAGAACAATTTGTCGCTTTGGAAAGGGAAGCGGGGGAGGGGAGAGCTTCCGCCTTCCCCGCTTCCCGGGTTCATTCAGATCAGATTCAGTATCCCGCGGGGCATCAGTTCAGGGCAGTGAAGTAGTCCAGCAGATCCTGCCAGGCCAGGTTCTTCACATCCAGATACTGGACGCCCATCATGGTATCCGCCACGGTGGCTGCGGCCGCTTCGGGGGAGGACATGCCTTCCAGGGTGAAGCCGTTCACGATGATATCCACCAGGGCGTTCTGGCCGTCCTTGCTGGTGGCGAACTTCTCGGTCAGATCCGTGAAGGTGCCCAGCAGCTGGTTGTCTTCCTTGGTGGTGGGCAGCACGGTGGGCACGGAGGTGTACCACATGTTCTCTTCGTTCACCGCCAGCAGGGGGTGCTTGATGGTGCCCAGTCCGATGGCCGTGGAGATCTTGCCGGCGCCTTCCTTGCCGACTTCATGGGTGCACTGATACTCGAAAGCCTGGCTCTTCATGAAGGACAGGGTGGAGCCCAGGAACTGACGGGCGTAGTTGGTGTAGTTGCCGTTGGCCTTCTCCCACAGTTCAGCGTAGGTGGCGTCCGCGATGACGGGCATTTCCTTGCCGTTGAACATGAAGGTTTCGCCCGCCTTGCGGAACGCTTCGGGGCCGTAGCTCATCATGATGGTGCCTTCAGGAGAATACGCGTAGTCGATCAGCTTCAGGGCCGCGTTCAGCTTGTTCACATCGTCGCCCACGCCGGCCTTGGAGATGCCCCAGCCGTCCGTCTTCACGGAACGCCAGGACTCGGTAAACCGCATGTAGACGCCTTCCTCGTTCGTGCCGTCATACCAGCGGGCCACGGGAACCATGACCGCCATGTACTTTTCGCCGGCCGCGCTGTCCAGCTTGGTGGCATTGTAGATGGTCTGGGTCTGGTTGTAGTCATAATGCATGAAGCCGGAATCGTTCTCCAGGTACTTCTCGGTCTTCATATCGGAACCGGACAGGAAGTCTTCGGACAGGAGGCCTTCCTGCGCCAGGGCGTTCAGCCGGCCCAGGGCTTCGTAGGTGGCCACTTCCTGACGGGCGTCATGCAGCAGGCCGTCGGTGCCCACATACAGGTAATCCTGACGTGACTCCAGGCCGCGGACGCCGAACAGGGTGCCGGCGAAGCGGAACATATCCGCCCGGCGGGAGGTGTTGTTCTCCTCACGGGAGAAGAGGCCCTGCACCTTGTCGGTGTCGTTCAGGGTCTGGGGATTGGCCACCACGCAGCGCAGCAGGGCGACCAGCTCGTCCGCGTCCCAGGCAGCGTTCTGGCCCATGAACAGGTTGGCCCGTTCGGTGCCGTAATAGCCGTTGTACGCCTGGTCGATGTAGGTCCGCAGCATGTTGACCGCGGCCACACCGTCGATTTCGCCCGCTTCGTTCATCTTGGCGACGATGTTGCCGGCGGCGTCATAGTCCTTGGCGATGGTCTCGACCGCGGTGCCGTCCAGGGTGACCACGTCGATTTCCACCTTGCCGGAGGTGGGCATGTAGGGGGTGTACACGGGGGCCTTCAGGGTGTTGCAGGCATCCGCCGTGAACTCGCCTTCGCCGTTGAGCAGCTTTTCCACCCAGTCGACCCGCATGAGGGGCATCTTTTCGATGTCGTCCACGCCGTCGAAATAGGGGGAGAAGTAGATGGCGCCGGTATCCACGTTACCGGTGATGGACAGCCGGACGATGGGGTTGGAATCCAGATAGGCCTTGAAGTTGGGCATCCGGTCCAGATAATCGCCGATGTTCACCAGCAGGCCGGCTTCGCCGTTCTCGCTCAGCTTCGCCGCGGTACCGGAGAGCATGTCCACCTGATCCAGCTTTTCCTTCCACACATCGAATTCGGCGGAAGCGCCATTGCCCTGATACAGATCCTCGATGGTGAAGCCCAGGAGCTCCTGAACCGCCACCCAGGTGGGCTTGAATTCGCCGGAATGATAGGTCTTGCCGTCGGCCAGGGTGATGCCTTCGCCGGCCACTTCAGGATCGAAGCGCAGGCCGGTCTTGGCATTGTTGTAACCCACCGCCATCCGCAGCACGGTCCCTTCCGCGACGGGAAGCAGATCTTCAGCGGAAGCGATGCTGACCATGGACAGAAGCATAGCCAGCGCCATCATCAGAGACAGGATTTTCTTCATACAGGTATCCTCCTTATATATTCTGTGGGCCACCGGGCCCACGGGGAAACAAACTTATTCCTTCACGCCGCCGGCGTTGGTGCCCTTGGCGAAGTACTTCTGGATAAAGGGATAGATGATCAGGATCGGGATGATGGAGCAGACGATCAGGGCGTAGATGGCGCTGTCGGAGGCGTAGTTGGCGCTCCAGCCGGTCATCTGGTCCGGGTCGGTATACATCTCCGGCTGCAGCCGGATGAAGACCTGCAGGGGATGCTCATACTGATTGGAGATCATCCGCCGGGCCCAGAAGTATCCGTTCCAGCGGGAGATGGCGAAGAACAGGGCCACCGTGGCGATGGTGGATTTGGACATGGGGATGAAGACCTTGCTCAGCACCTGGAACTCGCTGGCCCCGTCCACGATGGCGGCTTCCTCGATTTCGGAGGGGACGCCCTCGAAGGCGTTGCGCAGGAGGATGATGTTCATGGCCGCCATACCCATGGCGATGACCACCAGCCACTTGTCGTCCATGATGCCCACCGCCCGGAACACGTTCTGGGTCGCCAGGTAATTCAGGTACTGGGGCACGATGCCGGCGGAGAACCACATGGTGAACACCAGGAAGAAATTAAAGGTTTTCCGGAACAGCAGGCGCTTCTTGGACAGCGCGTAGGCGCCCAAGATGGAAACGCCCATGGCCCAAAGGGTACCGTACAGGGTGACAAACAGGGTGTTGCTGTAGGAGTTCCAGAACATGTTGTTCCGGAACATGGAGGCGAAGGCGTCGAACTGGACCGCCTTGGGGAAGAGCACCACCTCGTTATACTCCACCACATGCCGGCCGGAAACGGAGGCGGAGATGGCGTACACGAAGGGATAGAGACAAAGCAGGGCAAACACCGTCAGCAGCACATAGCTGATGATTTTGAAGATGAGTTCGGAGACTTCCAGTTTTCTTTTCATCCGTATGCTCCTCCTCTCAGTACAGCGACGTGTTGCTGGCCTTGCGGGCGATGGTATTGGCGCCGATGACCAGCAGCATGCCGACCACGTTGTTCATCATTTCCGCCGCGGAGGCGACGCCCGTGCCGGCCCCGCCGGCCAGCCCGGTCCGGTAGGCCAGGGTGGAAATGACGTCGGCGGTCACGTAGGTGTTGGTGTTATACAGCAACAGGACCTTTTCGTATCCGATGTTCAGCAGGGAGCCGATCCGGGTAATCAGCATGATGACGATGGTGGACAGCATGCTGGGCAGCACGACGTAGCGCATCTGGGCCCACTTGTTGGCGCCGTCGATCTGGGCGGCCTCGTAGCTGGTGGGGGAGATGGCGATGATGGCGGCGAAGAAAACGATGCTGTCATAGCCCGCGCCTTCCCAGATGCCGGAGATCTGATAGATGGCGCGGAAGAAGCCCGGATTGTTCAGCAAGCCGGCGTTGCCCACTTCCTGGGAGATGAGGCCCATCTTGACCAGCAGCTGGCTGACGATACCCATCTGGGAAATGGAGGAGCCCTGCTTGACCAGCATCATGACCAGAGAGGTCATGACGACGGTGGACATGAACTTCGGCAGATAGGTCATGACCTGAAGGGCGCTGCGAGCCACGTTGGAGCGGACTTCATTGAAGAACAGCGCCAGCAGAATGGGCATGGGGAACCCGAAGCAGAGCCCGTAGAAGCTCAGCAGGAAGGTGTTCCGCATGGCCATCCAGAAGCTGCTTGAAAGGCTGTCGCCCCCCACCAGCAGCCGCCGGAAATAGCTGAAGCCGGTGAACATCTGCTGGCTGACCGGAATCGTGTTATCCGGCACCTTGAAGCAGCCCAGCAGCTCGTACATGGGGAAGTACCGCCAGAAGAGGAAAACCAGCAGCATGGGCACCAGCATCAGGTAGAGCCGCCAGTCTTTGGCGATCGTCCGGCCGACATGGAGCCAGTAATGCTTCTCCACATCGTCGCGGACGGCCTGTTCCGGATCCTCCCGATACAGCCCGGTTTCCTCGTCATAGAGCAAAAAGTCCTTTGCTACGGCCTTCATATGCCCTCCATCCTTTCCTTTTCCTGTTCCTGATGAAAACGGCGAAGATAATGCCGCTGATCCTCATAAACCCCGTCCAGCCGGCGCACGATCCAGATGATGACCAGGGTAAAAACCGCGGAAAGCGAATCCGTCGTAAAGAAACGGAGCGCCTCCGGCAGCCCGGCCCCCATCAGCATCGCCAGCACCGCCCGGCCAAGCTGCATGAGCATCAGCGTCCCCAGGGAAACGCCCAGATAGAGAAACTCCGAGGTGCGCAGATTTTCCTTGCCGATCCGGTTCATCACCGGGACCGCCAGCAGGGAAAACAGATTCCCTCCCGCATAGATCAGCGCCTGTTTCCACGTCCCCCCGCCCAGCAGGCAGTAGACAAGCCCCGCCAGAGCCGCGTGGATACCGCCCCAGGCCCCCCAGCGCATGTAGACGATACAGGCGATCGCCGCGGCCAGGGAAACGGTAAAGGGTTGGTCCACAAAAAGGAGACTCCTTGAAGCGCGCAGAATCACGCCTTCAAAGATGACCAGCAAAGCGGCCCAGATCAGCAGATCGATGGCCCGGTACGCAGAAAGAGAACGCTGCTTTTCCATGCCTCTCCATCCAGAATGTAAAACGGTAATAATGAAACCAAAAGAAAGTATAGAGCGGTAAAAGGAAGATGTCAATGGACGAATCTGGCCCATAAATTGGCCATATTGTATAAATGCGATTACGAAAGCCGCCGGACCTCCGTATAGCACAGCAGCAGGGGAGCCACGCCCTTGGCGTCGTTCTGCACCACGGGCTCGGACAGATAGTAGGCCAGCGACCCGTCCCGGCGGCGGTTGTTTTCCGGCCCCAGCCCGGCTACCAGGCAGATGCTGTTCAGGTTCAGCTCCTCGCCGGAGAAGGACAGGTTTTTCTCGACGATGCCCTCAAAGGTTTTCAGCCCCTGATCCCGGAAGGAAGCGTCCAGGATGCCCAGGCGCGCCCCCTTGAGCATGGCATAGGCCACCATGGAGGAACCGGAGGTTTCCGGATAGTTGCCTTCCGCGTCCGCCCGGTCCACCACCTGGTTATACATCCCGGAATCCGGATCGGCGAAGGGGCGGATATCCCGCATCAGATCGGCAAAGACATCCCGCAGGGGAGCGGCGTCCGCCTCCGGCAGGATGTCGCACAGATCCGCCAGCGCCACCGCGAACCACCCGATGGCCCGCAGCCAGAAGCTCCGGCTCAGCCCGGTCTCCGGGTCCGCCCAGAAGGCTTTGCGGGAGGCGTCATAGCCGTGATAGTAAAGGCCGGTCCCGGGATCCCGCATATGCGCCCGGACGGTGGCGACCTGCCGGAGCACGTCACTGTAATCCCCCCGGCCGAAATGCTTTTCGTACAGGGCGGCGAAGGGCTGCGCCATGTAAATGCCGTCCAGCCAGACCTGGTTGGGATAGATGTCCTTATGCCACCAGGAGCCTTCCGCCGTCCGGGGCTGATCGTCCAGGGCCGCCCGCAGGACTTCCGCCGCCTTGCGGTACTTTTCCTTCCCCGTGACGTTATACAGGTCGAAGAGCGCCCGGCCCTCGTTGATATCGTCCAGGGTATGCTTGCCCGGATCAAAGGTGCGGATGCTGCCGTCCTCCGAAACGAAGGCGCCGATAAAGGATTCCACGAAATCGAAATACCGCTGCTCCCCGGTGATCTCCCAGAGGGAAAGCAGGGCGGTCATCATGCAGCCGTCGATATAGTTCCAGCTGGCGGGCGCGCCCTGGCGGAGCTTCTCCACGTTCCACACGGTGCGCTCCGGGGAGGATTCGCGAATCAGCCGGGTCACGTACTGATCCAGTTTGTCATAAATGTCCTTGCTGGGCAAAACCATCGCATCCTTTCCAAAAACCTCATACCCGCTGGGCCCCGAACGCGCGGCGCGCAGGGGAATCCCGATCCGCCGCGGAAAGCGGACACGGCCGGGGCTTCAGCCCCGAAGGCGAAGAGCGGTGCGGCTGACCACCGCAGGATCCGGAGGACCGCCTTCGGGGAAAGAGAAAAACCCCGGAGGGGCACTCCGGGGAGGGAACGGTTTGTCAGGGCTGCTTGCCGATATAGGCCAGAATGCCCCCGTCCACATACAGGATATGGCCGTTGACGAAATTGGAAGCGTCGGAAGCCAGGAAGACCGCGGGCCCCTGCAGATCCTCAGGGGTGCCCCAGCGGGCCGCCGGCGTCTTGGCGACGATAAACTGATCAAAGGGATGACGGCTGCCGTCGGGCTGCCGTTCCCGCAGGGGCGCGGTCTGAGGCGTGGCGATATAGCCCGGGCCAATGCCGTTGCACTGAATGTTGGCTTCGCCGTATTCGGCGCAGATGTTCCGGGTCAGCATCTTCAGCCCGCCCTTGGCCGCAGCGTAGGCGGAGACGGTTTCCCGGCCCAGCTCGCTCATCATGGAACAGATGTTGATGATCTTTCCGTGGCCCTTCCGGATCATGCCGGGAATGACGGCTTTGGAGACGATGAAGGGGGCGTTCAGATCCACATCCACCACCGCGCGGAAGTCCGCCGCGCTCATTTCGATCATGGGGATGCGCTTGATGATGCCGGCGTTGTTGACCAGGATGTCCACGGTGCCCACATCTTCCTCGATCTTCCGCACGGTCGCCTGGACGGCTTCCTCATCCGTCACGTCGCATACATAGCCGTAGGCCTTGATGCCGGCGGCTTCATAGCTGGCCAGGCCCCGCTCCAGCTGCTCCTGGCCCCGGTCGTTAAAGACGATGGTGGCGCCGGCGGCAGCGTAGGCCTGGGCGATGGCGAACCCGATGCCGTAGGAGGCGCCGGTGATCCAGGCGATTTTGCCTTCCAGGGAGAAATCTTTCATGGTCATGGGAAATTACCTTCCTTTCTATTGTGACCGTTTACATCGGAGACTGACGACACCGCAGCCTGGGCGAATACAGGCAGGTGGAATGCGCTTTTTATCTCAATTCGGTGGTGGGAATTTCGTCCATGTCGTCGAAGGCCTGGTTCTCGCCGCCCATGGCCCAGATGAAGGTATAATTGCTGGTGCCGGCGCCGGCGTGAATGGACCAGGAGGGGGAGATGACGGCCTGCTCGTTCTGCATGACGATGTGCCGGGTCTCCTGGCCTTCGCCCATCATGTGGAACACCACGTTGTTTTCCGGCACCTCAAAATAGAAGTACACTTCCATGCGGCGCTCGTGGGTGTGGGCGGGCATGGTGTTCCAGACGGAGCCGGGCTCCAGCACGGTCATGCCCATGGACAGCTGGCAGGTCTTCAGCACGGAGGGATGGATGAACTGATTGATGGTCCGCTTGTTGCTGGTTTCCAGCGCGCCCAGGGGCTTCTTGGCCGCGTCCTCGATCCGGATCAGCCTGTTTTCATAGCTGCAGTGGGCGGGGGCGGACACCAGATAGAACTTCGCGGGGTTCTTCGGGTCATCGCTCCGGAAGGTGACGGTTTTCGCGCCCCGGGTCAGGTACAGGCAGTCCTTATAGTTCAGGGCGTATTCGTTTTCGTCGGCGCGGACCCGCCCAGGGCCGCCTACGTTGAACATTCCGCACTCCCGGCGCTCCAGGAAGTACTCCGTTCCGAAATTCTTCCAGATATCGATGCCTTTGTCGATGGAAACCTCTTCACAGACAGGCATGATCCCCAGGGTGACCATCCGGTCCACATGGCTGTAGGTCGCCATGACCTGATCCGCCGCGAACAGGGTCTCGATCAGGAACTCCTTACGGGTTTCCTCGGTGGTGTAGCGCTTGAAATCGCGCTGATTGCAGGAATACCGAATGTCCATGTTGATCCTCTCCTTTGCTTTCGTAGGTTCTTGGGATGGGTTTTATTCCTGAACGACCTGGGGGCCCTCGATGCCGTCCATGGTCACGTTCTCCACGGTCAGTTCCCGGATGAAATACGCGAGAATCCCCCGGTTGTGAACCGCGGGAACCCCGTCCGACATGGCGGGCACCAGGGCGGGGGCGTTCTCTTCGAAGGAGAAGGCGCAGTCGCGCACCAGCAGGCTGTCCACCGGGCGCTCCGGCAACCCCAGCAGGTACCCGACGCAGGCCTGGCACCCGGAGGCCCGGACCCGCCTGAAGATGATGGACCCGATGGTGGGCGTCCCCTCATCCACGGGCTGGGGCTCCCGGCTCTGAACGAAGGGGGCGTGCCCGTCCGGATCGCAGAAGTACATGCAGTTGACGACCAGGGGCATTTTGACCCCTTCCATGCGGATATCCTCGAAGCGGATATCATCCACCACAGCCTGCTTTCCCCGGCCCCGGCGGCTCTTGATCCGCAGCCCCCGGTCATTCCCCCGCATCCAGCAGTGGTGCACCCGTACGCGGCGGATGCCGCCGGCCATTTCGCTGCCCACGGTTACCCCGCCGTGCCCGTCCAGCATGGCGCAGTACGCGATCTCGATGTCCTCACAGGGCATTTTCAGCGTCCGCCCCTGCCAGATTTTCCCGGATTTCAGGGCGATACAGTCGTCCCCCACGGAGAGCAGCGCCCCCATCAGCCGGACGCGGCGGCAGCTCTCCGGATCGAACCCGTCGGTATTGGGGCTGACGGCGGGGGCTTCCACCAGGATATTCAGGAAGGAAAGATCCTCGCTGAACATGGGGTGGATGTTCCAGAAGGGGCTGTTCCGGAAGGTCAGGCCCTGCACGGTGACGTTCCTGCACCGCTCCAGCAGCAGCAGGCTGGGCCGATAGATCCCGTACCGCTCCTTTGTATTGATCCACCAGCCGGCTTCCTGGGCCCGGCCGTCAATGACGCCCTCGCCGACGAGGCGCACGTCTTCCACCCCGACCCCCGTCAGGGCGGCGGCCCGGGCGTCCAGCGGATTGCCCTCATGGGTCCCCAGCAGCAGATCCGGCCCTTCGCCGGTGGGAAAAATCACCCCCGGAAGAACGGGAAACCGGCTTTCGTCGGTGCACAGGGCCAGGGTGGCGCCTTTCCGGAGCTCCAGGGTGATATGACTTTTCAGAAAGAGCGGGCCGGAAACATAGGTTCCGGGCTCCAGCAGCACCCGCCCTCCGGGAGGGCAGGAGAGGATGGCCGCCTGAAGCGCGGGCGTGTCGTCCGCCTCCCCGTCGCCCCGGGCGCCGAAGCGGCGGACATCCAGCGTATAGCTTTCCGCCTCCGTCCGGAAGGAAAGGCGCGCCCGCTCTCCGTCGGGCTTATCAAAGGTCAGCTGATAGTCCGTCTCCGGCCGCAGGTCAAAGAGGGACACCATGCTTCGGCGCTCCTCCCCCAGGGGCTCGCCGTTGAGATACAGGGTAACGGGGGCGGGCATAAAATAATCCCCGGATTTGTCCAGCAGCACCGACGCGCTGCGGGCCCCGGCAAACAGCAGCTTCACGGACGCGCCCCCCTTTTTTCAAAATAGGTCGGACTGACCCCGCCGATATGGGGCGCGGGACGGTTTTCACCGAACAGATCCGCCGGCAGCAGCCCGAGACGGACGCCCCGGGCGGCCAGGGCCGCCCAGGAGGGAACCGCCAGCAGGGATTCCCGTCCGGGGAGGAGGAAAGCGCCGCGGAACAGATCCGCCATGGCGCGGTAATGTTCGTAAATCCGCTGATCGATGGCCTCAATGGCCTCCAGCAGCAGCCCGGCCCATTCCAGCCGGGCGGGGGACAGGGGATCCGGAGCCGGGGCCGGCTCGGCGCCGCGAAAAAACCGAACCAGGCCGGCCAGGTCGGGGTGCGTTTCATCCTTCAGCAGATCCTCTCCGCCCCCGGCGGCGAGGAAGGCGGCAACGGACGGCGGAAACCGGTTTACTTGCATGGGCGCCTCCTGCGGATTGGGCGCTGGGAAACCCGGCGCAGACAATTTCTGAAAAAGTATAACAAGATTTAAGAAAAAAAACAATGGAAAGAACGGAAATTTTCACGGGCGGCATTACCGCTCAGCTTCATGGCCGAGCCGCAGGAGTGTAATAACCGTACGGACGGATCCCGCCGCACGGCAGGAAAAGCGGAACCGGACGGAGAATGATATTATTTGGTGCGGTTTGTTCAGCCGCACAGAAGGGATAGGCGTCGGCGGCGTGCTGGGCGTCTGCGTGACCCCCTTCCTGATCCCCGACGCGGTGGAGCTGGCGCTGGCGGAAATCGTCGGAGAGCGGGTCCGGAAAGCGGTCCGGGCGTGACGGGTGCGATACGCGAAGAAGAAAGGAATCAGAAATATGCCGGATATCGCCATGCATCATGTTTTCGGGACGGAGGTTCGGGACGGCCTGCCGGAAAATGTCCGGCGGAGCCTGGTTGACGATCCGTATGTGTTCGCCTTTTTCGGGCCGGATCCCTGGTTTCTGTACAAGCCGGGGAAATCCCGGGAAGGCCGGGGCCGCCGGATGCACACCACGAAGACGGGGGCGTTCCTGACGGCGCTGGCGAAGGGGGCCAGGGAGGGACAGGCCAGGGAGGACATGTTTTCGTACCTGGCGGGGTTCCTCTGCCACTACGCGCTGGATTCCACCACTCACCCTTACATCATCTGGCAGACGACGGAAACCTGGCCGACCTGCCGGGCTCACCGGGAGATGGAGCATGCCCTGGACATCAGGCTGGCCCAGCGGGAGGGGCACTGGGGGGAGAGGCATCCGCTGACGGATTATCATCAGCCCAGAATCCAGCTGCCGGAGCGAATGGCGATGGATTTGAACCGGGTGTACAGGGAGGTATACGGGTGGGAAGGGGTCTGGAAGGACCTGAACCGGTGCTACCTGCGGTACCGGATGGTGTTCCGGCTGATGGAAAGCCCCCGGTCGGTGTTCCGGATGCTGGCGTCGGTGTGCCCGACGCAGCGCTTTCGGTCCCTGAGTCATGTGCGGTGCGCCTTTACCGACGGGCGGGACGTGGAAAACCTGAGCCATACCCCTTGGCACGCGGCCTTCGACAGGAAGATTACGTCCACCGAGAGCTTTCCGGAGCTCTTTGAAAAGGCAAAGCGGGAAGCGATCCGGATGATTACCGACGCGTGGAAATATGTATATGAAGGAAGCCTGACGGAGGCGGAACTGCGGGAAAGCGTGGGGAATCGGTCGTATCTCAGCGGGCTGGACGTGGAGGATCCGCGGAACCTGACGGTGCCCAGCCTGATGCCCCCTTCCGATCCGGGGGAAGTGGCCGCGGGTTCCGGAGAGACGATCGGAAAACAGGATTGAAAAGCCCCAAGGGGTTATGCTACAATCAGGAAAGAAAATGTCGGACCGATAAGGGAGGAGAAAACCGATGCGGAATGGGAAGAATCATCTGACGCGGATCGCGGCGGCGGCGCTGAGCCTGATGCTGCTGGTCCTGAGCCTGCCCGTAGGGGCGGCGGTGGCCGACTCGCTGTACATCATTCCGGACAGCAATACCCGGAAGCTGACCCGGGCGGAAGTATGGGAATATCAATACGACACCCTGCTGTATGCCTTTAACGAGATTTATGCCCGGCACGGGTACAAATTCGAAACCGGGAGCCGGTGCTACAACTGGTTTACCCAGATGCCCTGGTATACCCCGAACGCCAGCGAATCCTCCACGAATCATCACGAGACCTACAGCCAGTGCTCCGAAATCGAAAATTATAACCGGGATCTGATCGTTTCCGTGCGGAAGGAAATGAAGCGCCTGGGGACGACCAACCCAAAGGGCAAGGGGATGCCCACTCCGCCGGCGGCGAATGTGAACAAGCCCCGGGGCTTCGAGTTCGTCAGCCTGAAGGCCAACCAGAAGCTCCCGGTATACTCCGCGCCTTCTTCCAATGCCTATCGGGCCAATAACGGCAAGGCCCTGGTGAACACCAGCGGCGCCGTATACGCCCTGGGGTATGACAGCGGCTGGATGCTGATGCTTTACGAAGCCAATTACGCGGGACAGTACCGGGTGGGGTACATCGATACCGGGCGGATCAAGGGGACACTGCCGTCCCTGCAGCAGCTGAGCTGGGAGCGGACGAGCGCGCAGGTGCTGACCACCGTGAACCTGACGGATGACCCTGCCCTGACCGGGCGGGCGCTGACGTCCCTGCCGACGGGGACCTGGGTCACCTATCTGAGCACCATGTTTAACAACACCGGGTGGGACTATGTGGAGACCACCGTGAACGGGAAGACGGCCAGGGGATTCATCCCCAGCGGGTATCTGTCCGGTACCTCGGATCAGCTGGATGAAACCGGGCTGGATGAGGTCAACGCGGAAGAGACCGAAGGGGAATATGTGTACAACCCGGACGACGATGGGGAAGCGAACGGATAAGCGAATAGCACAGGGCGGCGCCGAAAGGCGTCGCTTTTTTCGGTTATGCGGAGAATGAAAAAAAGTTTGAAAAAAATTCATGTAATGGTGAGTGTAACGGGTGCTGTAACTCCTCCGTGCGATAATCGGACCGTGACCAGGAAGTATCAGGACGGTCGTAAAACACCGGAACCGAATAGATAGGAGGAGAATGAAGAACATGAAAAAGGGAAAGAAGATAAAGATGCTGACGAAGACGGCGATGCTGGCGGTCACGCTGTTCCTGGCGGCCGAAGGTTTCCTGACGGGCGCCGCCGGCGAAGCGCCGGAGACGGAACTCGCCGCGGCTGTACAGCAGCAGGCGGAAGAGGAGCAGGCGGCCCGGGAAGCGGCCGAGAGGGAAGCGGCGGAACAGGCAGCCAGGGAAGCGGCCGAAAGGGAAGCGGCGGAGCAGGCGGCCCGGGAAGCGGCGGAAAAGGAAGCGGCGGAACAGGTGGCCCGGGAAGCGGCCGAGAGGGAAGCGGTGGAACAGGCAGCCAGGGAAGCGGCGGAACAGGCAGCCAGGGAAGCGGCGGAAAAGGAAGCGGCGGAGCAGGCGAAAACCGATGAAGCGGAAGAGACCGCCGAATCCGCCGAAATCAAGGAAGCCCCGGCGGCCATAGCGGAAACCGAGCCCGCCGAATGCAGCGAAATCACGGAAACCGTCCCGGAAGAAACGCCGGAAACGGCGGAATCCGGGAAGATGGAAGAGGCGGAAACCGGGAAGGTGGAAGAGGCGGAAACCGTGGAACGCGCGGACGCGGAAGCCGAAGCGATCCCGGAATCCCCGGCGCCCGCGGCGGAAGACGCGGATGAAGCCCCGGCCATGAAGGAAGCGGCCGCGGCGGAGCCCGCGGAAACGGAATCCGCAACGGTGGAAATCATGGAAATTGCGGAAATCGAAGCGTTCGAAGAAGCCGATGAATCCGTGGAATTTGAGGAATTCGATGAAGACGGGCTCACGGAGATCGAGGACTACGAGACGGCGCTGGGCCTGGCGGCCTTTGGCTACAAATATCGGAAGGAAAACGACGGAACGCTGGTCCTGGATGAAAACGGCGATCCTATCGCCATCCTGGAGGAGGGGCAGGATATTCCCAAAGCCTGGCTGCGGAACGCGGACGGCAGCCTGATCCTGGATCGGAAGGGCAATCCCGTAGCGACCCAGACGATTCCGGCCGACGCGGTCTATGTGCAGACGCTGCGGGATCAGCTGGACGAAAACCGCACCATCGATATCTATGTGACCTTCGAAACCGAGGATGCCTCGGTGGGCGACCGGGCCCGCTTCGTGGCGGTGCTCAACGGCTACGATGATCTGATTTACAGCCTGCAGTGGCAGCAGAGCGACGACGGAATCACCTGGGAGAATCTGACCGCCGCCAACGCCAAGGAGCTGGACGTGGTGACCAGCGAAGAGAACATGAACGATTTCTGGCGGATTCAGGTCACCATCACCGGCATCATGGGCTAAGGAACGTCGTTCCCCCGACGGGTTCTCTTTCGCTTGGCTTTGTCAGACCGCTTTTCGGGTCATTCATCATACGCGGGTTTGCCATGCCGCACTGAAGGGACGGACCCTCTGTCATCCGTACAGAGAATCCGTCCCCTCGGTGTTTTTTATTTTTTCCGGAGCGAACCGGTCACGGGGCGGCGGGGAGGACACGCTTTCGAAAATTGGCACTTGCGGATCAGCGTGGTTTTGGAGTATCATCAGCGGTAACCGAAGAAGAGGGGGAAAAGCGGCATGGCGCGGGAAGTGGAAATTCGTCTGCTGGGCGGATGTGTGGTCCGGAATGGGGAGGAAACCATCGAGAACCTGCCTCAGCGAAGCCGGAAGGGCGTGGCGCTGATGATCTATCTAATTCTGCACCGGGGGCAGCCCGTGTCCGGCTCCCGGCTGATCCGGGAGATCTGGGGGCGGAGCAGCAATACCAATCCGGAGAACGCGTTGAAAACCATGGTCAGCCGTCTGCGCACCATGCTGGGGGAGCTTTCCCCGACGCTCAGCGCCTGTATTGCTTCCGGGCAGGGCGCCTATCGGTGGGAGAATCAGAACGGGGTTTTCGTGGATGTGCTGGAGGTGCTGACCCTCAACGACCGCCTGCGTCAGGAGATGACGGAGAACGAGCGGATGACCTGCTGCCAGCAGTTGCTGAGCCTCTATGACGGGGACCTGTACGCGCCGGAGGATATGCTGAACAGCATCTCGGCCGTCAGCCAGCTGCACCGGATTTATCTGGATACCGCCCTGAGCCTCATCGAACTGAAGCGGAAACGGGAAAGCTGGAGCGATATCCTGTCCATCACCGACGCGGCCCTGAAGATCGATGATATGGACGAGCCGCTGCAGATTGAGCGTTTGCGGGCCCTGGTGCAGCTGCACAGGACCAATGAGGCCATGAAGGAATACCGCCAGCTGTCAGAACGGGAACGCCGGCTGCTGGACGCGGAGCCGGGAGAGGATCTGCAGCAGTTTTATCGGGAGATGAGCCAGGCAGGTTCCACGCTCCGGTATAACCTGGATGCGCTGCGGGCGAAGCTGACCGGCGGGAAAAACGAGAAGACCGGGCCTTTCTTCTGTGATATGGATACGTTCCGGGAGATTTATCATATCTCGATCCGCAACCTGGAACGGCTGGGATCCACCATGTTCCTGGGGCTGATCATGCTAGGGGACGGGGACGAGAAGAAGCAGGATCCGATTGTGTACAAAGGGGCTTTTGCCACGCTGGAGGAGATCCTGCGGCGGAACCTCCGTGGCGGGGATATCGTGACCCAATGCGATGACTATGTGCTGGCCCTGATGCTGCCGACGGTGAATTACCGTTCCGGCGCCATGGTGCTGGAAAGAATCGAGCACATCTTTTATACCGCTTATCCCAGAGAAAAGGTACCTTTCCACGCACGAATCACGCCCCTTGGCGGAGAAAACTGACAATGCCCAGGGCCGCCGTCATATCCGCGTTCAGGAAGTAATTCAGCACGCGGGGGACCAGGTGGAAGGCGTCGCCGCAGCCCAGAATCAGGGCAGCCAGACCCATCAGCCGGGAGGTGCGGTTGTTTGCTTTGCGCAGGATCAGGATTCCGGCCGAGATGGCAAAGGCCAGATACAGGATGTCATTGCAGCCGCGATACACATAGAGTTCGGGAAAAGAGGAAAACAGTTCGGTAAGCTTGATTTTCATCGTTTCTACTGTTTCTGCGTAGGTTCCTCCTTTGATCCCGGCGAACGTCAGAAAAATCACCGGCCACTTTCCCTGCTGCTCCCGCATGGCCGGGTCTCCCCATACGTTCAGGCCTTCGAAGAGCTCGCCGCGGTTTTTGTATTTATTCGAGAAGAAGCAGTTCATAGCGGAATTCAGCGCTTTCAGCAATAAGGAGATCCTTTGCCCCTTCCGATTTCTCGCTATATGCTTTCAAGAACGATGGTTTTACGGTAAAATCCCGGTGATGGGCTGTTGAGCCTTTCATTGGCGTGAAAGCAGGGATAATTGACATATTCTCCCGGAAAGCGTGGTGAAGATAAAAGTGAAGAAATTCAACAAAATGGGGCTTTCCAACCAATGCGGCTGTATAACTACTTTCTAGGGAAAAACATCCTCTTCCCCGCAGCGGGAAGGAAAAAGGACAGCGAAAGGGAAGCGCAATGGAAAACCGGATCGAAGAATTGATGAAGGTATACGGATTAACGGCCCATCCGGAAGGAGGGTCTTTTGTGGAGGCGTGGGAGTCCACGGAGCGGCGGGGGGAAAGACCGCTGGCGGGAAGCATCTATTTTTTGCTGCGCGGCGCGGAGATTTCTCATCTGCATGTGATTGACTGCGATGAGGTCTGGTATTACCACGAGGGCTGCGGAATGGAAATCGTCATGGTGGACAGGGAAGGCGGCGTGGAGCGGGCGCACCTGGGGCCGGATACCGGGAAGGGCCAGCGAATGATGATTGCGATCCCGGCGGGAGTGGTTTTCGGAGCCCGGAATCTGAATCCGGAAGGATACACTTTCGTGTCCTGCGCGACTGCGCCGAGGTTTACCTATAACGGTTTCCGCCTGGTGAACCGGCAGGAGATGGAAAAGCGCTGTCCCAAAGAGGCGGCTTCGCTGGCGGATATGATTCTGGACTGAAAACTTAAGCCCCTTTCTCATCTCCGTATAACCGGAGAAAACTGACAATGATCAGAATATAGCATACGGGTTTCGGCAGCTTCAGAATTCCCAGGATCGGCAGCAATCCCGCCGCCACCGCCACGGGAATATAGAACACCGTCATCGTCACCGATGTCACCAGCTTTCCGACGCCCAGCGCCGCCGTCATATCCGCGTCCAGAAAGGTATTCAGCACGCGGGGGACCAGGTGGAAGGCGTCGCCGCAGCCCAGAATCAGGGCGGCCAGGCCCATCAGCCGGGAGGTGCGGTTGTTTGCTTTGCGCAGGATTAGGATTCCGGCCGCGATGGCAAAGGCCAGATAAAGGATGTCAAATGTGGATTCCCTGTATTTGATCTTCTTTTCCTCACAAATGTCAAATGGGATCGAAATAGTACTCCTTGTACCATTGCGCAAACTTCTGCAGCCCTTCCCGGATACCAATGCTCGGCTTGAAGCCGTAGTCCTCTTCCAGCCCCCTGCTGTCGGCGAAGGTCACCGGCACATCGCCGGGCTGCATCGGAACCAGCTTCTTGTGCGCATCAAAGTCATAGTCCTCCGGCAGCACCCCGGCCCGTACCAGCGCTTCCTGAAGAGTCTGAATATAGTCCAGCAGGTTCTCCGGGGTCCCCCCGCCGATATTATAAACCGCATAGGGCGGAATCGGCAGGCCGTCCTCGCCGGCCGCTTTCCCGGGAGCCCCCCGCATCACCCGGAGCACGCCTTCCACGATATCGTCCACGTAGGTGAAGTCGCGTTTGCAGTTGCCATAGTTGAAGATGGAGATGGGTTCCCCCTTCACCAGCCGCTGCGTCGCGGAAAAATAGAACATATCGGGGCGGCCCGCCGGGCCGTACACCGTGAAAAACCTGAGACCTGTGGACGGGATGTTGTAAAGCTTGCTGTAGGCGTGGGCCAGCAGCTCATTGCTCTTCTTCGTGGCGGCGTACAGGCTCACGGGATGATCCACCATGTCGTCCGTGCTGAAGGGCACCTTTCTGTTGCCGCCGTATACGGAGGACGAGGAAGCGTACACGAGATGCTCCACCCCCCTCGCCCCGTTATCGTAGCTGTGCCGGCAAGCCTCGAGGATGTTGTAGAATCCGACGATGTTGCTTTCGATATACACGTCCGGGTGGTCAATGGAGTAGCGCACGCCCGCCTGGGCCGCCAGATTGACCACGATATCGGGCTGATACTCCGCAAACACCTGATCCACCAGCGCCTTATCACCGATACTCCCTTTGACGAACATATGCCCGGCCTTCGAGGAAGCCGCTTTTTTCTCAATCAGGCTCAGCCTGTATTCCTTCAGCTTCGGATCGTAATAATCGTTCATATTGTCAAAGCTGATCACCGTCCCTCCGTCCATTTCATTCAGAAGGCGGAGCACCAGGTTCGCCCCGATGAACCCCGGAGAACCGGTTACCAGGATTGTTTTATGGTGGAGATCGATCGGATTTTTCTTCATGACGGTTTGCTCCTTCCTGTTGGTCTGCCGGCCCGCGGCACGAAGCCAAAAAGAGATACGGAACGCAAAAAGCGGTGACGAGCCGAAACTCAGCCACCGCTATTATACTACAGTCAGTCGCGCCTGAACAGGTCGCGGGTATATACTTTTTCTTCCACATCGTCCAGTACGGCGTCGTAGCGATTGGCGATGATCGCGTCAGCGCCGGCTTTGAACTTTCCGATGTCGTTGACCACCAGGGAACCGAAGAAGGTGGTTCCGTCTTCCAGCGTCGGTTCATAAATAATGACCGTAGCGCCCTTGGCCTTGATGCGCTTCATCACGCCCTGGATGGAGGACTGGCGAAAGTTGTCGCTGTTCGCCTTCATCGTCAGCCGGTATACGCCCACCGTGATCGGACGTTCCTTGGCCGCGTTCCACATGCTGTTGGCCGTATAGTAACCGGCTTTCTCCAACACCCGGTCGGCGATGAAGTCCTTGCGGGTCCGGTTCGACTGAACGATTGCTTCGATCAGGTTTTCCGGCACATCGTCGTAGTTTGCAAGAAGCTGCTTGGTATCCTTTGGCAGGCAGTACCCGCCGTAGCCAAAGGACGGGTTGTTATAGTGGCTTCCGATACGCGGATCCAGGCATACGCCGTCAATGATGGACTTCGTGTCCAACCCTTTGATCTCGGCATAGGTGTCGAGCTCGTTAAAATAGCTGACGCGCAGCGCCAGGTAGGTGTTCGCGAACAGCTTTACGGCTTCCGCTTCGGTAAAGCCCATATAGAGTACATCGATGTCAGGCTTTAACGCCCCCTCCTGAAGCAGCCGGGCAAAGGTCTCGGCCGCGGGCCTGCTTCCCTCATCACAGCCCACAATGATGCGGCTGGGGTACAGGTTGTCATAGAGCGCCTTGGACTCCCGCAGGAATTCGGGGCTGAACAGGATGCGGTCCGTTTGATACCGGTCCCGGATCTTCTTCGTATATCCGACAGGGACGGTGGATTTAATGATCATCACGGCGCTGTCGGAAGACGCCAGCACCAGCTCGATGACGGATTCCACCGCGGAACAGTCGAAGAAGTTCTTCTGCGGGTCATAGTTGGTCGGGGCGGCGATGATCACAAAGTCGGCGGACGCATAGGCGGAAGCGCCGTCCGTCGTGGCTTTCAGATCAAGCGTCCGGCCGCCCGCCTTCGCCTCCTCCAGATACTTCTCGATATATTCATCCTGGATCGGGGAGATATGGCGGTTGATCTTCTCCACCTTCTCCGGGACGATGTCCACCGCGGTCACTTTGTTATGCTGGGCCAGGAGAACCGCCAGACTCAACCCTACGTACCCGGTTCCTGCGACTGTGATGTTCATTGTGCTCTCTCAATCCTTTCTGTTTTCAACCGTCTTCTTTCCGGTGTGTTCATCAGCTCACTACCTCAGGTGAGCAAACGATCCATGACCGATCCCCTGCCGCGTATAACGAGATTGATCCGATGAGAGTATAGCATATTTTCGGCGGCGTTCATAGGTATTCACATGATTTTCCCGTACGACGCAAAGGGTATGTACGCACAGACGCCCCTTACCGCTGCGTTTTTTCGAAAGGGTCCGGACGGAACGGTTACGTTCTCTCTTTTGAAAGAATACGTTTAATCTGAGAAATGCTTTCCCTGAAGAGTTTGTTTCTTCCGAACACCGCGAAGAAAAACAGGTTGGAAACGAAGAAGCTGGCGCAGGCGTTGATGATCAGGGAGGGAAGGACATGAAGACGGAACAGAGAGCACGCGAACCATGATCCTGCGGCGGACAAAAGTGAAATTGCTGCGAGAAGGCAGAAGAACCGAACATATTGCCAAAGATATTTTCGGGGAAAGACTTCCTGGAAGAGGTTATGAAACAGCCAGGGAATCTGCACGGCCACGATGGAGACCACCGAGGACAGCAGAACGCCGTATAATCCCAGCCATTGCACCGTAGCCAGGTTCAGGCCCAGGTTTACGATCGCCGCCGTCAGCGGGCGCCATCGATCTTTCCGCCAGATGCCCGCCGCGTCCTTGAACATATTGATCAGCTTGTTCACGCCCATCGAATAGTAATAGATGGCAAAACAAATCGCGAAATTGAAGGGGAGCATGTTTTCCTTGCCCATCCACAGCATCATGAACGGCTGATACATACACAGCAGCATGGCGGTGGAAACGCCCATCAGCCAGCCAAACAGGATGGTGAAACGGGTCAGATCCCTATAGTTTTTCTCCTCGCTTTCGGTGATCAGGCTGTTGCCGATCCCGGCGATACACGCCCCGATAATGACTTCCAGGAAATTGCGCAGGGATGTGATCACAAAATAGTAATTCTGGTAGACAGCCAGGGCAGTCAGACCCATGTACGCGGAGATCACGATGGTGTCGGCGTAAGAAAAAACAATGCTGGATAGTTTTGAGGTGAACAGATCACGAACCCGACGTACAATATCTTTCACATTTTCCCTGGGGAGGCTGCCCCGGGGAGAATAATCAGGATAGAGTTTCGTAACCCTTGCGGCGGTCACAACGTTGATCGCGACCTGGGCGAGCAGCTGGATCGTGAGGAAAGCATAATAGTTCCTGAAACAGATGAGGGCCGCGAATTTCAAAGCGTACTCGATCAGCTGGATGCAAAGCCTGACTTTACTGATGATATCAATGCGCTGATGCGCATCCAGCAGGGAGCGCTTATATGCGAACAGCCAGTAGGTCAGTACGGTGCTGCCCAGATTCATAAAATACAGGATATACAGGTTCATATCCGCGGGGATATCCCCCTTGATCAGGCTTCGCAGGAAAGGCGTCAGGGCCAGCCCGAGCACGGCGATGATCAGCCCGATAACCCGATAAAAGGTTTTGTACAGCTTCATCAGCGCGCAGATGGTGTTCGTATCATCCTCGGCGATGGGCTTGTACATACTGAATACCATCGCGCTGCCGACGCCCAGCTCCGCAAGGTTCAAAAAAGAAAGGATGGATTTGAAAAGACCGTTCAACCCCAAATACTGCATGCCGAGATAATGCAGCATGACGTTCCGCATGATAAACGGAAACAATACATTCAGGATTTTTAACATCGTGTCAAAGAGCATATTGCGAACGGCGTTTTTCGTTCGTTCTATTTTCATCAGCGTCCGCTCCTATCCTCATGTATTCCGAATCCCCGCATGAACGGATGTCCGCTAGGAGAAATCCGCTTTTCCCAGATGATAGTACTCACACAAATGACCGAATATTTGATCGTTTTTTCCGTCTTCCACATTCTGGTTTGTAAGACTATCCTGTTGATGAAGATTGATCGTCGTTGGCATGATCATGGTATTCTTTGCCCAAACCACCTTTTTATCGCTCAGTACAGCCATGATTTTGATCCATAGATCATCGGCGGTTTTTGCCTTTTCCATAAACACTTCATGATGAAAGGTTTCCCCGCACAGACATCCGGGAGGAAACAGGGTCCCGGCCCCCGTCGTGGCGATCAGAGAATGGGACGGCTCCTTCGCCTTTATTTCTCCCGGCCAGGTGAGATAGGGCATGGCTTTTTCCCGCTGATCCCAGATGATTCTGTGCACGCGCCTCGCGCTGATGCACTCGGGTTCTTTCAGATAAGACTGATATAAGGAGAAAAGCCAGTCCGGAGGATAAATTAAATCGTCGTCCGCAGTTACGATGATGGCCTCGGGGAAGGAACGCATGGCGTAATAATACTTTTTATGTGAATAGAAATTGTTTTCCGGATCCATGTGTATTTCCAGCCCATAAGGAGCATATTTTCTTTTCAGCTTTTCCGTATCCTCCAGGGCCGTATCATTTCCAAGCCACAGGATGATCCGGTCCGCCTTCATATTCTGATTGACAAGGGATTTGATGCACAGGTCGAGTTCAGGAAAGCGTCTGGGATAACTGGTCAGAGAAACAATGATTTCAGGATCCCTTTTCTGTTCCGTTACGCCCTGCTGCCAGGGCTTCGCTCTGACCTGTATTCTTAACAGTTCATGCTTGATCTTCATATAGGCACGATGCAAATACTGTTTCATGTTCTTTCCCTCTTCCGCACAATTTCATTTCCCCCGGAAAAGCAATGCATGCGCGTTGCGGTCATTCCTGACCGGTGGCCTTTCTGATGGCGCGGAGCAGCAGATAATACGCTTTGGGACTGACCAGCGCGAGGCGCGCCATACCATTGAAGCGCCAGGAATGGATCCCCGTTGAGAAGAAATCGTTTTTGTATCTTTTCAGATTGTCTTTCAGCATCTCCAACAATTCCGGCTGATCGGTCTTATTCCAGTAATAGGGATAAAGGTATTTCAGACTCCGCTCAAACATCTGCCCGTGTTCAGCTCGCACCAATTCGGGCCAGGGGGTTTCGGCGGCAAGCGCCGCGATTTTCTCATAGGCTTTGAATGCGCTTAGATTCCGTTTGGTAATGGGGGAAGTGATGGCGGACGTCCCCGAATTGATATTATAATGGTATAAGGGCACAGGATCGCACACGATGCGGGCGCAATGCTGGAAATAGCGAAAACAGAAGTGAAGATCCTGTAGACTCAGCAGCTCTTTATCGAACCGCAGACCGGCTTCCTGAATGATTTTCATGGAGAACAGCTTATTCCAGGCATAGCCTGAAAAATCAGAAGGAAGAACCAGGCGGTCCAGCGCTGTTCTGGTATCAAGGACCGCTCTGGGCGGGAGCTTGAATATACTTTCTTCTTTTGCGTAAAAACGGAAAAAACCGCAGATACTCAGGTCGGCCTTCTCTTTTTCGATATCCGTCATCAGGTGTTCCAAATAGTTCGGTTCAACCCAATCATCCGGATCGGGAAAGATGATATACTCTCCCCGGGCATGATCCAGGCCGCAGTTCCGGGCGGAAGAAAGACCGCCGTTCTCCTTGTGGACCACCCGGATAATCTCCGACCGCTCCGCTTCCCGATCACAGGCTTCACCGCTTCCGTCCGTTGAGCCGTCATCCACCAGGAGGATCTCATAGTCTTGATGGGTCTGATTCAGCAGCGAATCCATACATTTGGAAAGATAGTTCCGCATATTATATACAGGGACAACGACAGAAATCATGCTGCTTCCTCCTGCGCGTTCGATGCGATCCGGATTATCTGTTCGCTTCTTTGAGGCGCTGATTGTAAAGCTCCAGGAAACGCGGCGCCAATGCGTCCCAGGTATAATGCTGAGCCACCGATTCCGATGCCCTGTGGCCAACCGCGTTTGTCAGCTGCGGATCCTTCAGAATCGCACAAATTTGATCAGCCCACTGATTCTGATCCATTTCATGGAGGATAAAACCGTTTTGACCGTCCTGAATCAGGGTACTCGAACCGCCGTTAAAGGTGGTCAGAACCGGGACGCCAAAATACATCGCTTCCAGCAGTACCATCCCGAATATTTCATACCGGGTCGGCAGCAGGAACAAATCACAGCACTGATATAATTCTTTCATCACCTTTTGATCGATTTGCGGGCAATAGCAGATTTTATCCCGCAGCCGCAAAGTCTCCGCCTTTTCCCAGCAGGCCCTGACATAATCCTCATCCCCTTTTCCGACCAAAATCAACCTGACGTCAGGGTCCCTTTCCAAGGTTTTCCCAAACACATCCAGCATGAACAGGATATTCCGCCGCGGCTCAAGCCGGCCGATATAAAGCAGATATTTGGATGATTGTTTTTGGGCCTTTACTTCCTCAATGAAGGGAGGAAGTTCCTTTATGGGGGCAGGCGTAAGATTGTCGGGATCGATGCCGACGCCCAGTGTCGTGACCTTTGAAATGCCTTTATCCCGGAGATAGCGGGTGGCCAGCGTGCTTTTCGTTCCAACCACCATTGTGGAAGGATGAGAAAAGGGCAAAAGAAGATGATCCAATACGAACGTTCTCAGAATATCCTTCTTATTGTACGGGGAGTAATAGGGTCCCTGATAATTCACCGTTTTCCCCTGGTGTTTCGCGTTTAACCAAACCGAATTGAATCCCACATAATCCGAGACCTGAATCAGATCGTATTGGTCGATGATGCTTTTCAAGGAGGGAAAGATGGCCTCATAAAAAACATTGTACCCATGCATCCAGAGGATGGTAAGGGTTTTATCACCGTCAAAGGTGATCTCTTCCCGCCGATCCTTTTTTTCGTCCGTATAGTAGACAATATCACAGGGATGGCCCAGCCGGATCAGCGCTTTGGCCAGCCCCACCTCCTGCAGATTATAGGTATTCAGACGAAGCACATTGGCCATCGTCCGCAGAATCAGAATTTTCATTTTCGTTTACCCCATCGCTGCGTTCCCCCAAAGAGTTACCCCTCGATCGCGGATGTGTTCCGTCCGTCCTGCGCTGCTGTCAACAGGTCGCAGGTGGAGCATTGATCGCACATTTCCTTGGTGAGCTTTCCATCCCGATAATCCCGGCAGCACTTCAATTCATACATGGAATACTTCTTTTTCTTCCAGAATTTCAGCTTGTGGGAAAGAACCCAGAGCGCCGGTTTCATAATATATTTATGCATGGCCGGCGATACGGATCCGATCATCCAGCAGTTTCTGTCGCAGTGACGCACATATTCCCGAACCCGGTCGGCCTGCTGGGAATTCCAAAGGTCGTCCCAGCTCTGGCTGTTCAGATTCCCCATCACTTTCTTTTCCTTTGTCCCATTGCAGGGCATGACATCACCGTACGGGTCGATGAAAAAGGTATCGAAGGCCATATCGCAGGGCAGCAGGCGCTTCTGCCCGTATATATAATTGATGAGCCCGTGGTTGAAATAGGCGCGGAACCATTTCTTAGGACTCTTTGTATTCAGCATTTCGTTAATCAGGTCCTCAAAGTTCTTCGCCACCATGGGCCTGTCATGAATCACGTTTTTGTTTTCCACAAAGTAGAAGCTGTTGTGCAGGGAGGCCGTGGCAAATTCCATGCCCAATTCGTCGGAAAGACGATAGAGGGGGACCAGATCCGGCGCGTTTCGATCCTGTACCGTCATCCCGAACCCCACATCGTTCATGCCGTTGGCCCGCAGCTGCTTCAAGGTTTCGCAGCCCCGGTTGTATCCGTCCGGGAGGCCGCGGATCTCATTATTGGTTTCCTCTAGCCCTTCGATGGAAATGCGGATGCCCACGCTGGGAAAGCGTCGGGTCAGCTTCAGAATGCGGTCCGTGAAAAAACCGTTGGTGCTGATCACGATCCGGTCTGACTTTTTGGACAGCTCTGCCACGATGTCCTCCAGATCCTCGCGAATAAAGGGCTCCCCGCCCGTAATATTGGTAAAATACATGGGCGGCAGCTTTTTAATCGTCTCGATGCTGATTTCCTCTTCCGGCTTTGAAGGCGCTTTGTACCGGTTGCACATGGTGCAGTGGGCATTGCAGCGATAGGTGACGATCACCGTACCGTTCAATTTTTTCTGGGTGCTCATCGTGTCTCTCCCCTCTTTCTGCAGTCCTTATCCATGGAACTGTCCCTTCTGATAAATGCGCATCAGCTTTTTTGTATACGCCGCTATATCATCGAATCGCACCGCGTTGCAGTTTTTCCGATATATTTCGATTCGCTGCGGCTGATTCCAGATATTTCGAATGGATTTGATCAAATCTTCCGAATCACCGCTCCGGAAGAGCTGGCCGGTTACACCGTCCTCAATCAGTTCAGGAATGCCTCCGATTTTCGCTCCCAGAACCGGTGTACCCAGTTTCAGGCTTTCGATTACGGAATACGGACAGTTCTCATACCATTCGGATGGGATCACGCTGAACGCCGCGTTTTGAATGACTCCGTTCAGTACGCGGCCGGACAGGAATCCCATATAATGTATATTTTCAACCCCTTCCACCTGATTGCGCAGGGGACCGTCTCCGGCCAGAACGAAAGGAATATCCGGCAGCGCTCTGATTGCTTTCAGCAGGGTTTCAATCCCTTTTTCTGTTGAAAAACGGCCAAAGTAGAGCACATACCGCGGCGGAAGCTTGTTTTTCACATCCGCGTCCGCGTCCGCGTTCACGGCTGTTCCCTTGAAGTTGCGCAGAAATACAGTCCTGGAAGCCAGCAGCGGATTGGTATCCAGCTTTTCCTTCATAAACCGCGACGGGCAGATCACGGCGTCCAGGAAACGGTAAATGCCGCGTGAATTCCAGTAATACGCCTCGCAAAAACCAAGAAAGCTTCTGACGCCGGAAGAATGGATGCACTTTCCTTTGACGCAATGGATAAATCGTCCGTTGCCGCCCTTCAGACACTTCTCGCACACTTTCCCTTCGATGGGGTTAAACAGCTGGTGATCAGGACAGATGAGCTGGAAATCATGAGCTGTGTAAATGATTCGACAGGGATTGCCTGAGTCCTTCTTCCATTTTTCGATCTCCACAATCATGGATGGAGTGAGCTGATAATTGAAGTTGTTGAGGTGAATCACGTCCGGCTGGAAATCGTCCAGAACAAGGCGGAGTTTCTTTCTTGCCTCCGTTGAATAGATCGTCCTGAAGGCGTATTTGATTTTTGCGGCCCCTTTGCTCGTGTGAAAATCCATGGTGGTTGTATACGCGTTCACCGCGTTGCCAACGCACCGGGCAGGGTGTTCCATGCCGAAGTACTGAACGCTGTTTCCTTCCTGCTCCAGATATTTTCCCAGCTGGAAGGTGTAGGTTTCCGATCCGCCGTTGGGATACAAAAACTTGTTTATGAGCAGAATTTTCATGTCCGGCTTCCTCCCTTTTTGCCCCATCAATACCAGCACACGTCCACAACCACGATTTCAGGATTATTGTTGATCCTGGGAATCTTGGAATCGCCTCCGAGACCGCGGCTCACCACAACCGTGCTCCCGCCTTTCACGATCTGCATTCCTTCATAAAGCTTCGGGAAAAGGCCCTGATCAGAGCTGTACAGTCCGCCGAAGTGCGGAATTCTGACGATCCCCCCGTGCGTATGCCCGCACATGGCCAGGTCAACGGAATAATGATTCAGCGTTCCCAAAAAGTATTCGGGATAATGCACCAACAGCAGTTTAAATCCCTCCGTATCCATGAACTTTTCCATGAAACGGGGCCCGGTGTATTTTTCGTAATTGGATACCTCATTGACCAGCCCGCCGATAACCACCTTATTTCCGTTTATGATCGTTTCAATAGAATCGTTCTCCAGCATGGTCACGCCGGTCGCGACGATGTCGTCCTTAATGCTTGTATGACGGTGGATATAATCCACCCACTCATGGTTGCCCATCACATAGTAGACGTCCGCAATTTCCGTCAGCTGAGCGCAAAGCTCTGTCACGACATGGGTATCGTCATTAAAATGATTGTTCATATCTCCGGTGATCGTAATGATGTCCGGTTTCAGACGGTTGACCCAATCAACCAGCTCCGCGTTTTTCTTCCCGAATTCATGAAGGTGCAGATCACTGAGTTGTACGATTCGAAAGGCGGTTCCGACTTTGTCCGACTGCAGATGATGGAACGTCACCTGAAGGGTATTGCTTTCCTGATGGACATAATACAGCGCTCCGGCCAGGACTGTGGCGGCAATCAGCAGAATACACAGGATTTTCAGGAGAGCCCGGGGATTCTTTCCCCGTATCCCTCGCCTGTGAGTCCGGGCGGCCGCATCCGTCTGCCGTGCTTCTTCCTGAGGATTTCCTTCTTCACCCGACGGCAGAAGGGAAGATTCCTCTTCGCCCATGACGGAAGATTGAATGGCAGCAGGGTTATATTTCCGGCTTTTTTGATTTCTTTTCACTGCACTGCCCCTTCTCTTTCTTTATTCATCGGCCGATAGACCACGATATCCTCCTGCTTGAAGGTCAGGCTGATTAAGTTGCTGATTTGGTACGAAGACAGTTTATGGGATTCGCCAATCTTTGCAACCAGGCCGGGTTTCACTTCCGCCTGCGTATTTTTCAGTTCCATGGCAATGGCATCAAGCATATCCTTTGCTTTTTCGTAGGAGCATCCCTCCAACAGGCACAGGAACTGATTCCCGTTGTTATAACCGATGAAGCCGTACTGTTTGGCGATCGTCTGCAAAATCAAACCGAGCTCGGTCAGCATCTGGTTCCCTGTTTCGCGCCCATATCGGTTATTGATTTCCCCCAGATTGGTCACGAAAAGGGAAACGACGCTGAACGTGTCCAGTGCGCCCTGTTTGGCGATTTTATTGATCATTTCGTCACAGGAATTGCGGCTGGGCAAACCCGTCACTTTATCCGTGTACAGCAGATAATCCATCAGATCGCCTGCGCGGCCGAGCACAATCGCTCCGGAACAACCGACGCCCAGAAACAGGATGGCGCTCAATGTCGTATACAGCACGATGTTGATCCCTTTGGACACTTTGGAACTGGAAGTGACATGGATGTTTCTTGCGACCTCCGACTGATTATATTCTGTGCCCAGCGCATTTAAATCCGCATAAATACCGTTAATCGCATCTATCAGGTTCATGATTTCCGTTCGAATCTTCATCTGTGCGCTTTCATCCGATGCTTCGGTGACGTCGGAAAAACGCTTCAGGATAAATTCATCTTCCGAGATCTTTTTTTCTACTGAATAAATCGAAGCATAGTAATTGACATACGTATCCATCAGTGTTTCGTAATTATTCTGAGAGTAAACAGGATTGTGCTCCAGGTCGTATATATCGTATACCTGATTCAGGATGATCGAATTGGATCCGCTGTTCGTCGGGCCTTCTCCATCGGATTTCTTGCTGGAGGTAGAATAATCCTGGGCTTCCAGCATTCGTTCCTCATAAATATGCAGAAGGCTTTCCAGCTCCGCGGCCTGTTGTGTGAACTGGCTGTGTTTCAGATTCTGTTCTGTAATATCCGCCGTATAATAGTCCCGCAGCAAACTCGGGGATTTTGTGATCCCTGAATTGATCACCTTGACATAAACGTCCTCATATTGGGAATCTCTCAGCATTTGCAGCTGCGTCTGCAGGTCATAAAAACTCAACCCCGATTGGGACGATCGAAAGGTCTCTTCGCAGCTGTAAATGTATTGCAGCATTTTTTCAATGGATTCTGAAATCAAATCCATTGCGATGATATAGTCGTGATTATCCAGCAGCTCCGCGTCCAGGACGCCCGGCTTTTTTCGGCTGATCACATATTGATTGCCGTACCATGTCATATAATTGTTGACGATGGCCGTGATCAGGTTCTGCGCAATTTCTTCAGAGTAGCTTGAGTTCAGGGATAACTGAACTTTATAGTTTGTCGGCTTTACAGTGTATTCCTCACCCTTTTCGAGCATGGCTTTTTTCAGGTTTTCCTCTTCCGGGGTCAGAACCCCTTCGATGGAAAGGTTATTTCGCACATAGTCGACGTTCAGATCATACCCCGTCTCTTCAAGCGCGGAACTGACAATGACAGCCGTCCGTATCTCCTCTGTCTTCAGTTCCGACCCTGTCGGCGTAAGCCCGTCCGGCGCGCCGCTGTTCAAATATTCAATATTGATGGCCGCAATATAATACTGCTGTCTGGAAAAATACCAGTAGGTTGCGGTAAGGCATAGCACCATTCCAATGATAATCAGGACCTTCCACCGCTTGATATACCGCAGAATCTGAAACTCTTTCACTTTACCTCAATACCTTTCTTTGTTCACGAATGACCAGAACAGCAATGATGAGAATGTCGATGACGACCGTGACGAGGAAGGCGCTCTTTCCGTTGGCCCGATTCAAAAAGCTCGTTTCGACCGGCCTCATCATCACGTAATCATGGTTTTTGTATTTGCTGTATTCTTTCTCAACCTGCTGAACCCTGTCGATGATTTCAAGCAGTTGTTTCCTGAGCTCGGAAAACATGCTGTTTACACGGGAGGTATGGTTATCCCTGTCCTGCGCGCTTTTTCCGGGATCGTTGATCCTGCCGACATATTGGTTTTTCTGACTGATCTGGCGCTGCACATTCTCGGCTTTTTCTTCATAATCCGTCGCGTTCAGGGCGAGAAGGTCAATTCCGATCTTCGTCTTGGACATATAGAATTTCTGCTCCGCGTCAAGGGAGGGAATGAATACGACGCTCGTCAGCCGCGAATCATAATCCTGAAGCGTCTTTTTATACAGATTCTGCATTTTTCTGTAGTTGTCATAGGTGTTGGATAATTTCCAAATCTGATAATCCAGCCTTTCGAGATACGTTTCCGGATTCGAGGAGACGCCTTGCTCCAGAATAATGGCCCTGACTTCCTTCAAAGCGGTCAGACGCATACGCTCCACGATATTAATCAGATCCTGAAAGGAGGTTCCGTCCGCGCTGATAAAATCCTTATCGCTGACCTGCTGGGCGCTCAGATACTTCTGTAATTGGTTCAGAATCATATTGTAATAATTCACAAGATCAATATAATCCAGGTTTTCATTCTCCAAAAGGTCCAGGTTCAGCGCAAGCCTTTCATTGCTGTACGTTTTGTGAAAATGATCGATATAGCTGTAGATGATGGAATTCAACAGCCCCTCAGGCGTCACAGCGCCAAGGCGGTCAGCCCTTCCCGCGCGGTAGCTTACGATGAACTGAGTCGTAATCAGAGACGCGTTGCTCCGGGGTTTGATCGAGATTTCATCCACAAGGTTGGCCGGGTTGACGTCCCCTTCCAGCCCCGCCCGCCGGATTCCGTTTTCAATGATCTCTCCGGTCAGAATATTGTAGGCATTGAAGAACGTGCCGTTAGGGTAGAGGCCGTCCGAAGCGTTCGGATACGTAAACGCCAGAATCGCGGAGGCCGTTTGAAAACTGTGCGCATAGGAAAAGGCGCAGAATATCCCCATCAACAAAACGGAAAACAACACGATCTTGAGAAAGTGTTTTCGCAGAACCAACAATAACCGGGTCAGCAGATCATTCATGCCGCGTTTTCCTCCCTTCCTTCGAACCGTCCCAGGTACTATATATGTAATTATCCATATTCTTTCGCTTTCCTGCTGGAAAGCACGGAAACCCCGCTTGTCACAAATCCGACATAATTGATGGAGAAATAAAAGTAGGTATTATCCGTGGCATAGGATACGAAAGCATAGAATATCACCATCAGGGAAAACGTGACGGCTTCCCAGCCAAAGGCTCTGCGAAGGGCGTTCATCCTGTACCAGCTGTTGCTCCACAGCCAAAAGATGAATCCCCAGAAGCCGAGTTCAATAAAATAGGTCATGTATTCATTGTGCGCCGCAACAACACGCATGGTGATTTTGCGGGTCACATGGATCACACGATCCGCTTCCGTTATATGGACATAGATGTAACGCAGCCCCCGGCCCAAGTATGTCGGTGAAAGCTCAAAAAAATCCTTGTAATAGTCATAAATGATATCCCGGCTCATGGGATCGATTCCCAGCCGATTCATGATGACCTTATAGTATCCTTCCTTAATAAGCCACAGGTAGATGTACACGAAGGCAATCAGCGCAATCTCGAAGACCACGATGAAGTACCACCTCCTTCGGAAAGGAAGGTGATGAAAGTACCGGCCAAAAACAACGCCTGCCGCAATGGCCATGACGTCGATTCGCTTTAATGTCAGGGTGAAACAAATAAAAGAGAGGAAAAGCAGCAAAATGTTCCTTTTTGTTTTACGGAATGTCCAGATGTAATACATCAGGAAAATGCCGAGCCCTTGCGAAAGATCGTGAAATTCCATATAGCGCATGGCTTTTCCAGTGTCCCCGGCAAAAGAGAGGACCAGCGCGAGATACTGCCTGATAAATTCCGCCGGCCCGTAATCCAGGATGGCGCGCAGCGCAACCAGGACAACTCCGCCCATGGCGCCGTAAAAAGAATAATCGACCGCATGTTCCCCAAACAGCCAGATGGCGCATACAACAGCGATGACATTCAGTTCCGCGCAGCCCACATTGATCAGACCGCGGCCGATATAATTCAAATCCATCCGTTCCACAATCCAAATCAGGAGCGATATCATGGTCATTCCTATATATGGAAAGGACCAGATCCAGGCCAGCGTCATCGCGACGCGGATCCTGTTTTTCATATACGTAACCAGAAAATACAGCAGGGCCAGGACGATGATCCCGGCGTCGCAGACATAACGGAGGGTTGTGGGCAAGGCCGGGATGATTCCGCGCTTCTCGGTAGAAACATAGAAAGCGATGGTCATTAAACCAACGTAACCGATCACGATTACGTAGTAAAACAGCCCCTTTCTCTGTTCTTTTACTCGATTAACGCTCATTTTCCCTCTCTTTTTCCTGCCGCAAAGTCATTCCCGTCGGGTTCCTGTTTTCCCCGGTATAAGCGGATCGTTTTGTTTACGGTGTCGTCCCAGCTGAATTTCTGGCAGATATACGCGGCCGCGCCGCTTTTCAATGTCCTGACCTCCTCCGGGCGGTCGATCAGTTTCTGCAATGCCGCGGCCAGATCCTCCGCATCTCCTTTTTTAAACGAAACCGCGTGATCCTCCACCACCTGGAGGCATTCCTCAATGTCCGATACAACGCAGCAATTGCCGTAACTCATGGCTTCCAGCAGGCTCAGCGGCATGCCCTCCAGGTCGCTGGGAAGGACATATACATACGCGTTGCTGTACAGTTCCTCCAGCGCCTGTCCCTGTTGGAATCCCGTAAAGATCACGTTGTCCCCGGCCAGCGCCCTGAGCCGGTCCGTATAGTCCCGCGTATCGGAGCTGCCGCCGGCAATGACCAGCTTTTTATCCGTGCGCAGGCCTTTCCACGCCTCCAGCAAATAATGAACTCCCTTTTCGGGAACGAGGCGCCCGAGAAACAGCACATAGCTGTCCTTTTCCAGGCCCCACTGTTTTTTGATTTCCACGGCTTCCCGCTTCTGCACCGGCGTTACCCCGTTGGGGATAAACACGGTCTCCCGCCCGTAGGTCTGCTGGAAATAATGCTTCACGCCTTCACTCAGAACGATGATTTCATCGGCGAACCGGACTGCGTTCTTTTCCCCGCTTTTGATGTACCAGGAGGCTAGTTTTCCCCATTTCGCCCGTGCCCAGTCTAACCCGTGAACCGTTACAATCACGCGCTTTCCCAGCAATTTGGGCAGCCAGCACATAAACGACGGCCCTTCCGCGTGGATATGCACCACATCATATTTTCCCCAGGCGGTGCGGAATGCCGCCGAAACGGAGGCGGACATGGCGGCCAGCCCCTTTTTGTCGAGGGTCCATACGCTTTTCAGGCGGACTCCCTTGTATTCCCGCAGCCGGGCCCCATCATATTCCTGGCCGCTGACATGGTGGCCGCTGCGATTATAACAGGTCACATGGTGATGAAGCGCCACCATGCGCACAGCCAGTTCCTCCACGACGACCTCTACCCCGCCCTCCCGGGATGGGATGCGCTTGTGGCCAAACATGGCAATTTTCAAATCCCTGTCTGCTCTGACTGTCATCAGCCCACCCCCGTTCTGACGTTTTGTGTGTCCCTCCTCAGGGGACGGTTGTTTCCGCCGCCGTCCGGCTCTCCTTTTCCGTCCTTTCGCGGCGGATATCCTCAAGGAGACAGGGGACGGTTCTCTGTCTCTACTGTCGCCTTTTACATTGCGCCCTTGCGGGTCAGAACCACCCATACCGTCCGGAAGAGGATCTTCAGATCCAGGGCCAGGGACCAGTTTTCGATGTATTGCCGGTCCAGCTGAACCACCTGGTTGAAATCCCGGATCGTGCTGCGCCCGCTGATCTGCCACATCCCGGTAATCCCCGGCTTGGTGGACATGCGGGCCCGGTGCGACGGCTCGTAGCGCTGCCATTCGTCCAGCGTGGGCGGCCGGGTCCCTACCAGGGACATATCCCCCTTCAGCACGTTGAAAAACTGGGGGAATTCATCCAGGGACAGATCACGGATCCAGCCGCCAATCCCCTTTTTCCAGGTGCCGTCGGGACGCTGCACCTGGCCGATGATGCGGGGATCGTGCTCCATTTTGAACATCAGATGGCCTTCCTGGCCCTGTGCGGCGGCCACCTCCGCCTTGCGCTTTTCCGCGTCCATATACATGCTTCTGAATTTATAGATATGGAACTGCCGGCCGTTTTCGCCCACCCGAACCTGCTTGAAGAAGATGGGACCGGGGGAGGCGATTTTAATCAGGGGCCCGATGACCACCGTCAGCAGCAGGGTGATGACGCTGCCCACTGCCCCGCCGATAATATCCATGATGCGCTTGAGCAGCAGGTCGCGGCCGGAAACGTATCCCAGGCTGGTGGTGATGGTGGCGTTGCCGCAAACCCATTCCACGTTCTTATGCCGGGCTTCCAGGGAGTCCATGGCGTTGATGGCGGCATGGACGGTGATCCCCATCCCCATGATCTCGTTGATCAGATCCACGGGAAGGGGCTCCCCGGCGGGTATATCCAGGTAGACCTCGTCCACCCAGCTGTTGATCAGGTACTGAATCAGGGTATCCCGGTTGGCCACCACTTTGGGAGGAGCCACGGGGACATCTCCCTGCATGATGCCCGTCAGCTCCTCCTGGGCGGATTCCGGATCCACGCCGGAATCCAGCAGCGCGACGCCGACGAAGCGGTACGAGTCGTAATTATGATTCATCAGATCCGTAATCACGGGCCGAAGCCGATCCCTGTTGGCCACCACCAGCATTCCCGTCCGGTTGCGGATATGGTGCCGCTTGCGCAGGTATTCCTTCCACAAAACCCGCATGTTGAAGCAGAGCAGCACATAGATGGGCAGGGAAGGAATCATGATGTTGAAGACGTTTATGTCCTCTTCCCGGATCATAAACAGAAACAGGATCAGACCGATTACGATGTATACGGTCTGCTCCAGCAGCAGCCGGGCTTCTTTATAGGAATCCCTGCGGATGACCGCGTGATACGTGTCCATCAGCATCATGACCAGCAGGTCGATCACCGCCGCGCCGGCGCAGACGGACCAGAAAAGGCCGGAATGGGACATCCGGTCCCATCCGATCCGCAGTGCGGCGCCGGAAATCATGGCGACCACCAGACAGAGAATATCCAGGGCGATAAAATCCAGGTGCTGGGACCATCCGCTCGTTTTGCGTTTGTACATGATGCGTCGCTTCCTTTGGGCAGGGTCAGGCGCGGCCTACGGAGGCGCTCTGGCTTTTTGGTTACACGCGGCCGGGCGCAGATGTAACAAAAGCCCGGCAGCGCTTTTGCGGAAATACTAACATCCCGGGTTCACTTTGTCAATATTTGCCGCGGTTCTGTTTTGGAATTCCCGCGAGTAACTGTTCAGTCCAGCAAGCGCAGCCGCTGCCCCAAAGCGGCTGTGCGCCGATTGAGGTTGCGGGGGCGCGAGGCGTCCCCCGGAGGGGAATACCTCAGCAAGCGGAGCAATTGAGCAGTTACTCTCGCGATATGATTTCCGGACGGCCTTCCGGGCGAACCCGGCTTACGCCTTTCGGATCAGGCATTCCCTGCCCTGGAAGGCAAAGCCGTATTTCAGAATCCGCTCCGCCGGGATGCCCCGGGCCAGCAGCTCCGCTTCGTAGTTTTTTTCCTCAATCTGGCGCAGGGCGTTTTCCGCCGTATCCTCCAGACTTTTTTCTCCCCGCCGGGCATTGAACACCTTGAATTCCAGAATCGCCGCCGGTTTCCCCGGCTCCCGGGGCTCCATCATTACGTCATACCGGCCCCAGCCACTCTCCCGGTTGGATTTCACCAGATATTCCCGGGTGTTTTCCGCCAGCAGCCCCAGCACCAGCCCGTGATAAAAGTTCTCCGGCAGCTTGATGGACGGATTCTTTCCTCCGTCGAAGGAACTCATGGAGGTCAGCATGATATCCTGCAGTCGTGCCTCCAGGAGTTCTTCGTCCCCCTGCAGCAGGGCCTTTGTGAAGTCTGAAAGCCCGCTGGTCTGCGCAAACCAGTCCTGTACCATCAGGGAAAACATGCGGCGAACCTCCAGATTCGTCAGCGTCAGCGTGTACATTCTTGCGCTGTCCAGA
>JAFWES010000030.1 GCA_017512805.1 Clostridia bacterium | reverse complement strand
CAGCTTGCATATAGCCAGACATCTCATAGGAAAACAGTTCATCGATCTGATTGCAGTATCATACAAAAAATACCTGTGGATAAAGTCGCTTTCTTTTCCGATATGCGTAGTGCAAAGCTTGCGGGATATCATCCATTCCTTCAGATTCAGAGCATCTCCCTTCCAGACAAAGCCGCAAATGGCATAAAACCCCTCATTACCTTGGAAATCTCCGGTTTCATCCAGATAAATGGAATAAGTAGACATATTTCAATCCTCCATAAACAATAGTTTGCTTGCAACAGCTAGTTCATATGACTTAGATAATACACAAAATCGTCTTCTCGTAGGCATGCGTCCATCTTCTATCATCATACGCTTGTTCTCTTCAAAGATGAAATGCTCTATTTTTTCACAAATGTCGCTGATAGCTTCATCTTCATCTAAACGCCAGCGGGGCTCTTTTCTGGCTGATTCTTCGAGCCTTTCAGACTCTTCATCTGTTAAATCAAAACAAATAGAAGAATCCCATGTATCGTTTTTCCCTGTCGATCCTCCATACGGAAATTCATAGGTTTTCATCTTTTTCCCTCCATAATCTTTATCTGCAGTGCTTCCGGGACGGAACCTGATAATAGATACATCGTTGATGATTTTAGCAGAGAATCATGAAATAGGCAACGCCGAAATAAACGGATCAAATACTTCTCACCATATAGAAAAAGAAACGCCCTTCAGATCTATAAATAATCTGAAGGGCGGGAGGGTACTTTGTTTAGCCATCATGATATAGCACTACAAAGTATTGGGTATTGTGGGAGCCTGCAGATTCGCGAAGGCGCCGAGGAGCCTGCCCTGGGAGCGGAGCTCCTCGAGGGCGGCTTCGTCGGAGACGAGGCCTGACTGGTAGAGGGAGATCATGGTGGAGGAAAGCTGCTGGAGGATGGCGGCGCGGGCGCCCGGGGCGATGGCAGCAATATAGGCTCAAAGACGATATGGGCATCGCGGGCGGCGCAGCCAAAGGCGGAGATCTCCATCACGGGAAGGACGCGCTCCAGGGCGGGCGGAGGCAGATTACCTGATACTCAGGGACCGATTCATCCGAATTGATCGCTGAGGGAGAATGCCAGTGCCATTTCATTCTGCGCTTCCCGCTTTAATCCGCAGGTTGTCGCAATGTCTCTCCATTGGCTCCTGATGGTCAAAAGCATCTTTTTTGCACTGTTCTCAGCCTTTTCCCTCTTTATTCCGAAGAAAGACGCCACCTCAAAGGCCAGATCCAGATCCATTCTGGAATCATCCAATGAAACGTTCAAAGACAGTGCCTCGCCGTAAGGAACCGGATTGACATCATACATTGGCGACAGTCTCCACCCTTTTTCCGTCAGCAGAAAACCGTGATTGCGCAAATGATCATCTGTATTGGTAATCGCCATGCTGAATACAATCCGTTTCCAAAGTTCCTCCAGGTCTTCGCTGGGAGATGCGCCTGCCTTTGTGATAAAGTCAACCAGGTCAAGGTAGCTTCCGTCGTCGGCTCCATCTGTTTTTCCGAGCATCGTCATGGCAGATGAAAAATGAATCCGTCTCATACCTGCGCGGTCGAATCGTTTTACCAGGTAAGTTGATCCTGCATCCGAAAAACGCATCAGTTGAGATTCAGGTACATTCAGACCGCATTTTACTGCTAACTCATGCGCCACTTGTTCCCATGCGCTTGTATCCTGTTCGTCCTGTTTAGAAGGAAACTTGGCAATCCAAAGCGTCCCATCGGCAGCACGGACTGTCGCTTTGGGACGGGCTCCGCCAAGGGATGAACCAGGTGCCAGCAGCTGCCGGAGCCATCTGTCGTTGAGCGTGTCTTCATCCTGTTCAAACGCAAGAGAAGCGGCCTCCAATTCCCGCAAAGCCACCCATGGCGGTGCAGCCATGCCGCTGTCACAGGACAGAAAGGGCCCGCCCTCCTGAAGCGAAAACCGTAAGGCTCCCATCCGGCCTTCATCATGCACACCCAGCAAATAATCCGTCTCTGACAGGGCCTTTGGCTTTCTGTCTTCTCTGGCGGCCAGAATCGCTTCCCTGCGCCGCATCAGCATCCTTCCCCAACGGTCAGGACACGAATCCGCAAAAACGCCAAACAAAGCCTTGTCCATTGGCGCATATTGCCGACCCCTGTAAAGTTGGAGATCAGGATCCAGAAAGTATTGCCCGGGATGTGTTTTCAGCCATTCCGGATCGTACTCAAAAGAGCAGCTTTCCTTTCCACGCATTGCGTCCACAAAAAGGCAGCCCATCAGAGAGGGTTGAGCAGATGACCAGCACTCGTAAGCGTATATCGTTTTGTTTGCCATCAGTCATCCTCTTTTCTGCTTTGACGCGGCGCGCGCTTCCGCTGGGGTAAATCTAAATCCTGCAGTTTGCGCCCCAGTTCATCATCCTTCGCAATCAGAAGAAGATCCTTCTCCAGTCCTCCCAGGGCATGCAGCACGGCAGCATAAGCGCCAAAGGCAACAGACGCACTACCTTTTTCGATGGCGGTGACCGTCTGTCTGGATACGCCCGCCCTTTCCGCTACCAATTCCGATGGCAGATGGCGCCGCAGCCTGGCCAGGCGGATCTGCTCTCCCATCTGATTCATCAGTTTCTGCGTCTGGGGCAGCACGACAACAGCCTTACGTCCCATGTCTGCACCTCCTGCCTGAGATTACACACAATATTATATGCACTGCATTGTTATATGTCAATATTTTTGATTGTTATCGATTGTATTTACTTCAGAGAAAGCGCCTTCAAGCCCCTGACGGTCTCTTTAGGAATCGCAGACGGCAAGGTTCCATACTGTGCCAGACACACATATTCCGACAAGCTCAAAAAAGCAGAGGGAAGCGACAAAGCGAAAGCCGGCCTTATGGGACACACTGATTACGCTTTCACTCAGAGCCACTATCAATCTACGGATCTGGATGATCTTCTCGAAGTCGCAATTTCCCTCGAATAGCCCCCAAAAACCACTCGGTAGTAGCGCAATTATTTGCGGAGCGAACCGGGCTTTTTTTCATATCTCGAAAAATAGGAAAAACCCCAGAGGCGTTGATTCCTCTGGGGTTTCGTGGTGAGCCCGGCGGGATTCGAACCCACGACCTTTTGATTCGTAGTCAAACACTCTATCCAGCTGAGCTACGAGCCCATACTGCCTTACGACAGCTTAAATAGAATAGCACTTTTTTCCTTTTCTGTCAACCATCTTTTTTCATATTTTGTAGGGGCGCAGGGCCTCTCTTTTTTCATATTTCCCATGGCCTGACGCTAAAGCCTGACTCAAAAGGGCCGCAGGGAGACTCCCCCGCGGCCCTTGAGACTTATCCAGGCTTTATTACGCGTTGTAATTGACCACGAGGCTGAAATCAGGCGCCTTCAGGCTGGCTCCGCCGATCAGTCCGCCGTCGATTTCCGGCTGCGCCATGAGTCCCTTCACATTCTTGGGGTTCATGCTGCCGCCGTACTGGATGCGGATGGCATCCCCGACGTCCTGGCCATATTTGCGGGCCACGGCCTTACGGATCACGCCGATGGTCTCGTTCGCCTGCTCGTCGGTCGCGGTCAGGCCGGTGCCGATGGCCCACACGGGCTCATAGGCAATGATAACATCTTTCACTTCTGCTTCGGTCAGACCGTTCAGCGCAATCAGGGTCTGATATTCCACAAGAGCGTCCGTATATCCGGCTTCCCGTTCTTCCTTGTTTTCACCGACGCAAAGGATCACCTTCAAGCCGGCCGCCACAGCCGCCCGAACCCGCAGGTTCACCGTTTTATCGGTTTCGCCGAAGTACTGGCGCCGCTCGCTATGGCCGATGATGACGTATTCCACGCCCGCAGCCTTCAGCATATCCGCGCTCAGCTCGCCCGTAAAGGCGCCGCTGGGGGCAAAGTGTACATTCTGGGCGCCCAGATGAATATTGCTGCCTTCAATCGCTTCCTTCACGGCGGCAAAATCCACCGCAGGAACGCAAACGACCACATCGCAGCCCGCGTCTTTGACCAGGGGCTTCAGTTCCGTCACCAGGGCCGCCGCTTCGGCGGGCGTCTTATTCATCTTCCAGTTGCCGGCAATAATCGGCTTACGCATATTCTTCTTCCTCCCCTGTAAATCAGGCTTCATCCAGGCAGGCAACGCCGGGCAGGGTCTTTCCTTCAAGGAATTCCATGCTGGCGCCACCGCCGGTGGACACATGAGTCACCTTGTCGGCAAAGCCCATCTGGGTAATGGCCGCCGCACTGTCTCCGCCACCGACGATCGTGATGGCATCGCTGTCGGCCAGCGCCTGAGCCACAGCCAGAGTCCCCTTCGCCAGGATCGGATTCTCGAATACGCCCATGGGTCCGTTCCAGATGACGGTCTTGGCCGCTTTGACTGTTTTCGCGAAGAGATCGCAGGTCTTGGGGCCGATGTCGCAGCCTTCCATATCAGCGGGAATCTGATCCGCATCCACCGTCACGGTGTCAACCGGCGCGTCAATGGGGCTGGGGAATTCCTTGATGCAGACGGTATCAACGGGCAGCAGGATTTTGACGCCCTTCGCTTCGGCCTTGGCCATCATTTCCTTGCAATAGTCGATACGGCTCTCATCCAACAGGCTCTTTCCGACTTCGTATCCTTTCGCCTTCAGGAAGGTGTAGGCCATGCCGCCGCCGATAATCAGGGTATCCACCTTTTCGATCAGGTTTTCGATGACACTGATCTTATCCGCCACCTTCGCGCCGCCCAGAATCGCGACGAAGGGCTTCTCGGCATGCTCCAGAGCGCCGCCCATCACGGACAGTTCTTTCCCGATCAGATAACCCGCCACAGAGGGATGCAGATAATGGCTGACGCCTTCCGTAGAAGCATGAGCCCGGTGAGCGGTGCCAAAAGCATCGTTCACATACAGTTCCGCCAGAGAAGCCAGGGCCTTGGCGAATTCGGGATCGTTCTTCTCTTCTTCCTTATGGAAGCGGACGTTCTCCAGCAGGATCACATCCCCGTCCTTCATGGCGGCCGCCAGGGCATGGGCATCCGGACCGATCACGTCCTTGGCCAGCTTCACTTCCTGCCCCAGCAGTTCGGACAGGCGGGCCGCCACGGGCGCCAGAGAGTACTTCATATTGAATTCGCCCTTCGGGCGGCCCAGATGGGAGCACAGGATCACTTTGGCCCCGTTGTCCTTCAGGTACTTGATGGTGGGAAGAGCGCCCAGAATTCTGTTTTCATCGGTAATGTGCTTGTTCTCGTCCAGCGGAACATTGAAGTCGCACCGCACAAGGACTTTCTTGCCTTTGACCTGGATGTCTTCGATTGTTTTCTTGGCCATGGGTACACACGCTCCTTTTCTTCTCTGTAAATGGTTCTTATATTCAGCAAATCTCCCATCGGAGATGAGCTTTCGGTTCTTCGGCGGAGAAGATTGCATCCTCAGCACCGCCGAGGCTATCATACCACATTGTCAGAATCATGACAAGGATTCAGACCCGCACCATTTCTACGCCTTCCAGCGCTTTTTCGATGAGCGTCTCTATATCCAGCACCGCCTCCGCCTGTTCCACTTTTTCCTTTTTAGGGCGGGTAGCGGGATGCTTGGGGGTAAAAATCGTGCAGCAGTCTTCATACGGCAGGCTGCTGAGCTCATAGGTATCGATCTTCCGGGCAATTTCGATAATCTCACTTTTATCGAAGCCGATCAGCGGCCTGAACACCGGCATCTCCACCACCGCATCCGTGGTTCCCAGCGCCTCCATGGTCTGGCTGGCCACCTGGCCGATACTTTCCCCCGTAATCAGGGCGCCGCTTCCGGTCTGCCCCGCAATCCGCTCCGCCAGCCGCATCATGAACCGGCGCATGATCAGCGTCGTATATTCTTCCGGACAATGATCCCGGATCTGCAGCTGAATTTCAGTAAAAGGCACGATATAAACCTTTATTCCGCAGCAGCTGTAGCTGAGCTTCCTGGCCAGATCCAGAACCTTCTCCCTGGCCTGCTCGGAAGTATAAGGGAAGGAATGGAAATGCACCGCGTTAATCTGAACGCCCCTCTTGGCAATCATCCATCCGGCCACAGGGCTGTCGATGCCTCCGGACAGAAGCAAGGTGGCATTTCCGTTTGTTCCCACCGGCATTCCCCCCACCGCGGGAATGACTTTCACATACAGGTACGCCCTGTCCCGGATCTCCACGTTCATGACATGATCCGGATCGTGAATGTCCACCTTCAGTCCGGGATTCGCCTCCAGAATCCGTCCTCCCATATCCGCGTTGATTTCCGGAGAATTCATGAAGTACCGTTTGTCGCTCCGCCGTGCGTTCACCTTGAACGTACCCTTCATGTCCGCCATCATGGCGATCGCCTGACGGCAGAGCGCTTCATAGTCTTCCTTGTCCATTTCCACAGCGGGACATACGCTGTGCACCCCAAAGATCCGGGTAATCCGTTCGATAGCGATATCCAGATCCCTGAAGCCCTCCACAAAAATCCGCCCGTCGTGCACCCATACCTGGGCGCCCTGATTCCGCATGGCATAGCGGATTTTCCGAACAAGCGCCCGGATAAAATAGGGACGGTTCAGTCCTTTCAGAAAGATTTCCCCATAACGAACCAGCAGTAATTCTTTCAAAACAGATCTCCTTTAATGTTCCTGATAAGCGCCGTGCGGAATGTACTGTTTGATGAGGCTCACCAATTCTTCGCTGGGCTCCAGGATAATCATCCGCTTATTGCTGTCTTTTGAAAAATAGAAGAAATAGAGTTCCGCATCCCGGTTCAGGAACCAGTTCATCCGCTTGATCCCCGGCATATTCAGATACCGGTTGAAAGCGCCGCTGTTGACCTTGCCGAAGGCCTCGATGGTTTTCACGTTCAGGCTGCCGAGGCTCTTCCGCTTCTTGTTGTTGTACACTTCCGCAAAGTCGAGGGCTCCGTTTGTAAAGGTATATTCATATTCCGTCAGCAGCCGGTCATGGAAAAGAAAGATCCCCGCCGCAATGCCGCCGGAAATCAGGGTCATGATCAGCGCCACCACGTTAAAGCCGCCCTGACCCATGATGCTCGTCAGGTTCATCATGGCAAACAGCGCAAAAAGTATCATCACCACCCAGCTGAACAGATAAACGATCCGGTTCAGGATGTTGTTCCGCTTGACCGCTACTTCCTCGTGGAAATGATCCATACTCATCCTTCATTCCTCCCCGCTGCGGCAAGTTCTTGCCGCAGGATTCTGATTTTTTTCCCCGCTGCGCGGGGGAACACTTTATCTCCTCGATAAAACCGCTTATCGGTTTTCGAATTCTGACTGGCTGCCGCTCTGCGGGCAGCATGCCGGGCCTCCCCCACATTCAGGCAGACGGTACGGAAGCCCTGCCGTTGATGGATCAGAAGACCCGATCCAGGCTCCGATACGCCAGCTCATCGAAGAATCCATGCTCAAAGGGCAGGTTCTCCAAAGCGCCCACTGCCTCCCGGATGTGAATTTCCGCATCCCTGCGGGCCGCTTCGATCCCTTTCAGAGCGACCCACGTCAGCTTCTTCCCGTCCATGCCGGTGTTTTTTCCCAGCAGGGTCGGATCGCCCGTAACATCCAGAATATCGTCTACAATCTGAAAAGCGATGCCCAGGTGTTCCCCGTATCTCCGCCCCATCTCGATTTCCGCGTCGCCGCATCCCGCAAGGATCAGTCCCATTTCCATGGGCGCCTGGATCAGGTCGGATGTTTTATGCCTGTGGATATAAGAAACCAGTTCCTCCGTCGGAACGGAGCCCTCCATGGTCACGTCCACAGTCTGTCCGCCGATCATCCCGGTCACTCCCGCGTGGCGGATGAGGGATTCAGCCGCCCGCAGGCCCCGAAAATCATTCCTTCGGAGGCTGGCCGTCATGCAGATTTCCATAGCCGCGTTCAGCAGCCCGTCCCCCGCCAGAATCGCCAGTCCCTCCCCAAACACCTTATGGTTCGTGGGCCGTCCTCTGCGAAGGTCATCATTATCCATACCCGGCAGGTCATCGTGAATCAGGCTGTAGGTATGAATCATTTCCAATGCGCAGGCATACGGCAGGGCTTCCTCCGGGCTGCCCTCCGCCATCTCGCAGGCCGCCAGCAGCAAAACGGGACGGAGTCGCTTTCCCCCCGCCATCAGGCTGTATTCCATGGCTTCGGTCAGCTTTTCAGGAATCTGGCCCGGTGAACGCAGATAAAAAGCCAGCGCTCCCTCCGTCATCACCTTATACTCCGCTTCCGTCCTCACGGCTTTTCCTCCATCTCGGTTTCCACAGGCGCGCCATCCTTTTGCTGAAGGATGGTGATTCGCCGCTTCATCTCATTCAGTTCCGCTTCCAGGGTGTTCAGGCTGGCGATCCCCTGCTCATAGAGGCGTACCGCCTCCTCCAGAGGCAGCTGACCGCCTTCGATGCCGTCGATCACTTCTTTCACCTGGGTCAGCCGCTGCTCAAAGCTGATTTTCTGTTCCGCTTCCTGATTCGCCATGTTCTTCCTCCCTGCGAACAGCCACCGTCCCGTCCGCGAACCGTAATATCATTTTCTCCGTTTTTTTCGCGTCCGCCGCTCCGGGCAATACCCGTCCCTCCCGGTCATACACCAGCGCATACCCCCGTTCCAGCACCCGCAGCGGTGAAACGGCTTCCAGCCTGGTCCGGTACCGGGCCGTTTCGCTTTCCGTCCGGGCCAGCCGCTGATTGATGCTGTAATGCAGCGCCGTTTCCAGGGTATGAATGGAATCCGTCTTTTTCTGCAAAGACCCCTGGATCATCTGGTTCAGCCGCTGGCGGAAGAATGCTGTCTGATCCGAAAGCTGGTGCAGCCGTCTTTCCGGAGAAAGCCGGAACAGCTTTTCCCGGGTCTCATGGACAGAAAGCTGCGTCCGCTGAATTCTCCCGATCATGATCCTTCCCAGCTCTGCCCTGACCAGGGCAGCCCGCCCGATCAGCTCCTGCCGGTCCGGAAAAACAATTTCCGCGGCGTTGCTGGGCGTGCTGGCTCTGACATCTGATACGAAATCCACCATGGTCATGTCCGGCTCGTGGCCGACGCCGGTCACCACCGGAACAGGGCTGGCCGCAACCGCCCGGGCCACCGGCTCCTCATTGAAACACCACAGATCCTCCGCGGAACCGCCGCCCCGGGCCAGGATGATCACATCCACCCCGGGCAGGGAAGCCGCTCTTCCCAGCGCTTCCACGATTTCCCCTGCCGCGGCGGCTCCCTGAACGCCGGATGGCACCACCACGATGGGAATCCAGGGGCATCGGTAAGCGGAAACCTTCAGAATGTCATGCAGGGCCGCTCCGCTGGCGGAAGTCACCACCGCCACCTTCCGGGGAATCTGTGGAAGGATCCGCTTTCTGCCCTGATCGAAGAGGCCTTCCCGGGCCAGTTTCTGCTTGAGCATTTCGAATCGCTGATACAGGTCTCCGCTGCCGGCCGCCCGCATCTCTGTGACATACAGCTGAACCTTTCCGTCCCGGCCGTACAGTTCGACATGCCCCGCCACCGTCACCGCGTCTCCGTCCTTCGGCATCAGCGCGGCCCGCAGATTATTCTGCCGGAACATGACACAGGAGATGGCGCTGCTTTCATCCTTCAGGGAAAAATACCAGTGTCCGGATGCCAGATGATGTTTAAAGGAGCTGATTTCCGCCGTCACCGTTACATAGCGGATCCTCGGCTCGTTCTTCAGCGCTTCCCCGATGATCTGGTTCAGCTCCGTAACCGAGATGCCCGCCATCCCGTTTATCACCTCAGGACATCCTTTCCGCCGCTTCCAGCGTATTCTGGAGCAGCATGGTAATGGTCATCTTGCCCACGCCGCCCGGCACCGGCGTAATCCATCCGGCCACCGGCGCTGCGCTGTCAAAGTCCACGTCTCCTTTGACCTTGCCGTCCACCCGGTTGATCCCCACGTCGATCACGATCGCCCCGGGTTTGATCATATCCCCGGTCACAAATCCGGCTTTTCCCACCGCCGCTACCAGGATATCCGCCCGCCGGGTATGCTCCTTCAGATTTTGGGTCCTGCTGTGGCAGATGGTCACCGTGCAGTTTTCCCGCAGCAGAAGCGCCGCCATGGGCTTGCCAACAATGTTGCTTCGGCCGATCACCACCGCTTCCAGCCCGTTTAAATCCCGCCCTGTCTGGCGGATCATGTGCAGCGCGCCCCGGGGGGTGCAGGGAATAACCCCTGCCTCGCCCGTCAGAAGGCGCCCGGCATTCAACAGATGGAAGCCGTCCACGTCCTTTTCCGGCAGGATCCGGGCCAGCGCCGCCGCCTCGTCCAGGCCGGCGGGCAAAGGAAGTTGAACCAGGATTCCGTGAATCGCGGGATCACAGTTCAGGCGTTCGATTTCCCTTTCCAGGACTTCCTGGGACGTATCTTCGGGCAGCTTGACGGTTTCGCTGTGGATGCCCACTTCCTGGCAGCCCTTCCCCTTGTTGCGGACATAGATTTCGCTGGCAGGATCATTCCCCACCAGGATCACCGCCAGCCCCGGGGTTACCCCCCGCGCCTTCAGGCGGACCACGCGCTCGGCAATCTCAGACCGCAGGACTTCCGACATGATCTTTCCGTCCAGTATCTTTGCCATCCATCATTCCTCCGATCGTCCGTCCGTCTCCTTCGGTCTTCAGGTTCCCGCTGCCGCCTGCCGCTTATACGCGGCCAGGCCAATCAGCGCGACCCCTACCGCATTATCCCCGCTGAGGGCCGGATCCCCAAAGCAAAGGCGCATCCCCCGTTCCCTTTTATTGATCCTTTCGGTCACCATCCGGCGAAACAGCGCCGAAGAAGCCACGCCGCCGCAAAGCAGCACGTCACGCAGTCCGGTTTCCCGCATTCCGGCGGCCAGCATCCGGGCCACGGTTCTCGCCAGCAGGTCATATACCTCCAGCGCAACGTCCCCGGGAGTCATTTTTCCTTCCCGAATCCAGGAAAGAGCTTTGGTTTCCGCTCCGCTGAAATGGCATCGCAAATCCCGATCCGCCATGCTGCATCCCAGCAGCCCGGCCGCCTTTCCCTGTCCCGCCAGTTTTTCCATCTCCGGACCTGCCGGAAAAGGCAGCCCCATGGCCACGCCGATCCGGTCGATTAACTGTCCGGCATGAAGATCCAGGCTCCCTCCCCATTCCGCGATTTCTCCAGCCTGAAAGGCCAGCAGATCCGTTGTTCCTCCCGAAAGATGCAGCGCCAGAAAAGCCTCCTTTTTCTCCAGCGCGGTTCCCCTTCTCGCCGCCCAAAGATGGCCCTGCTGATGATCCGTTTGAATAAACGGGATTTCCATCGTTGCGGCGATCGTCCGTCCAAGGGTATCCCCCACTTCAAAAACCGGCATATAGGAGTCTTCCCGGTTCCGGGGAGCGGCGCTCGCTGCCGCAGCAATGATCCGGACCCCGCTCAGCGCATCCCTGACATGGGGTTCCATGTCCTTTATCTGTTTCAGATGCAGGTATACCGCATCGCTCTGACGCAGGCCCCGCTCCCCCAGCGTCACCGGAAGCAGCTTCCGCTGGTTCAGCAGAATATTTCCTTCCAGATCCACCGCCGCCAGGGAAGTCCGGTAATTGCTGGTATCCAGGCCCAGTACCGCGTCCCTCATGCCTGTTCCTTTTCCGCTTCCAATTCGCGCAAAATGGTCCCCAATACGCCGTTGACAAATTTCTTGTCGTCCGGATCGGAATAACGCTCCGTCATCTCCAACGCTTCCGAGATGGAAACATTCCCGGGGACTTCCGGCACATACAGCATCTCCCATACCGCCAGACGCATGACGGTCAAATCCACCTGTGGCATCCGGTCCAGCGTCCAACCTTTCGCAGCGGCGGCAATCCTGGCGTCAATCTCAGGCCGGTAGCGCAGAACCCCCTCTATCGCTTCCGCGATATAGCTTCGATCCGCTTCGTTTGGCTCGCTCTTCCCTACGCTGTCCACGCCGGAAACCCCGTCTTCCCGCAGCTCGTCATAAACCATTTGCAGGGAATCCTCTCCCCCGTGGCCCCCGGACAGCTTCTCGTATACCAGCTGCATCGCAGCGACCCTCGCAGTGATTCTGGACATCTCTTACTCTCCGTCCTCTTCTTTCCCCAGATTCCCTTTTTCCGTCTCTTCGCTCCGCTGCATGGCCGCTTCCTGTTCCTTCGCCAGTTCTTCCCGGAAGTTGATGACTTCTGGTTTCTTCTCCGGAACCACCTTGTTGATGGTTTTCTTTACGGCTCCGGCAGGATCCCCGACCGCGCCCAGAAAAAATCCGATCGCGAAGAGAACGGCCAGCAGAATCGTTTTCCAGACCCCGATGGTCATGAACAGTATTCCCAGCACGACAAACAGCATTCCGATCAGAAAACCGAACTCCGTGGTCCCCCGTTGGAACTTTTTCATTCCTGTGCCTCCTCTTTCTCTTCGGCCTCAGGCATTTCATCCGGATCTATCATCTGTTCCGCCGGCGGAACAGGTTCGCTCGGGAGTTCTTCTCCCTCCGCGGGTTCGGCGATGCCAGGCGTCTCCAGTTCATCTGCGGCGTCCGCCTTTACGGAAATCTCCGGCGGCTCCGCTGTCTGCGGCATTTCAGATTCATCCAGCGGCTCCGGCGGCTCTGTAAGCCCCGTGTCAGGAAGGGGTTCGTCCTCTTTCCCGTCCGCGGGCCAGGCGTTTTCCGGATCGATGTCCGCGCTTTCTTCCTCCCCCTTTTCCGGTGTATCCGCCGCCGGCGGCTCCGGATAGATGCATGGCTCAGGCATTTGGCTGAAAAGCCGCTGATGCAGCGGCCGGTCGTCTTCCTCTTCTTCTTGGACGATCGGAGGCGCTGAAGCAGGTCTCATTTCCGCCGTGTCAGCCGCTTCCGGCGCCGCCGGCCGCTCTTCCGAAGCCGTATTCGCCGAGGCGGAAACATATGCTTCCACCGGCTCCTTATGCACCGGCTTCTCTTCCGATTCCTTCAGCAAAGGCTTCACGGGGGGAGGCGCGATGGCGAAGGGGGCATTTTCCGCATCCTCGCCGGATTCATCGATCTGCACCCGGATTCCCTTGATATCCACGCCGCTGCAGGCCGTCACATATTGGCGGATCTGCTTTTGCATGTTTTCCACCGTCAGCGGAATACTGACCCCGCCCGCGACAGAACCGCGGATCTGGATCAGCAGCCCATCCTTTCTGGTTTCCAGATGCATATGCTGCACCTGGATTTCTTCATGCTGATCCACGCATTTCTGAACCATGGATTCCAGCGCTTTCAGCGAAATGGCCAGCTCTCCGCTGTCGTTTTTCTGCAGTACGAAACGGTCCTTCCGTTTCCGGTGCCGGAAAAGCAGCAGCACGCAATACATGCCCAGGAGAAACAGCGCTGCCGCGATCCCGATCAGCGCCCAGCGAACCTGTGCCGATTTGCTGGCGAATGCCCGTTCCGCCAGGCTGAGCAGATCCGCCTGGAAAAAGATCTGCGCAACCAGCCCGGCGCCAGATGCCAACAGAAGCAGTCCCACGAGGCCAACCAGGATCCGGTCGGCAATCCTCAGCTTCATCCTGTCTCCTCCTCGCAAAATCATGAAAAAGCGAAGCAGAGGATCCCCCCTCTGCCCCCTTTTTATGTTTATTCGGCTTTAGCTTCCTCAGCAGGCTCCTTCGCTTCGTCCGATTCCGTCACCGGCGGCTCCGCCGGATCCGTTTCTGCGGCGGCGGGTTCTTCCGGCCGCTCCTTCACTTTCTCGCCCGCCTCCAGGCCCGCCTTCCCGGCGCCCGCCTGCAGGGCATTGTTTTCCTTCTCGAAGCTGACCCCCTGAACGTGCACATCCACCCGAACCACGTGCAGCCCGGTCATGCTCTCGATTCCTTTGCGCACGCCCTCCTGCACATCATGGGCGGCACGCTGAATCGGGGTTCCGTATTCCACATTCAGGAAAATATCCACGCTGACCTCTTCGGAGCCCACTTCTACCTTAACCCCCCGGGTCGCGTTCTTGTTCTTGCTCTTCAGGCCGTTGTTGACGCTGCACATTCCGGCGACGCCTTCCACCTCGCTGGCCGCCAGGCCGGCGATGATCGCAATCACTTCGTTGGCATAGGTGATGGAGCTGGAAGGCTCCATATCTTCTTCCAGATGTAACGGCAACACCTGTTCTTCTTTCTTTTTGGCCATGACCCGTCCCTCCTTCACGAACAGAGACAAAAGCTGATTACATATTCAGATTATAGCAAAATCCCCTGGGATTGGCAACCTGGCGGAAAATCAGTCCTTCTCCGCGGGCACCAGGGCGATGTGCAGTTCTTCCAGCTGCCTGGGCTCGACTTCTCCCGGCGCGTCCATCATCAGGTCCTGGGCGTTTTTGTTCATGGGGAAGGGGATCACCTCACGGATGGATTCCTCGCCCGCCAACAGCATGACCATCCGATCCACTCCCGGCGCAATCCCGGCATGGGGCGGCGCCCCATAGCAGAAGGCGTTATACATGGCGGGGAATTTGGCCTTCACGTCTTCCTCTCCCAGCCGCACCAGGCCGAAGGCTTCCATCATGATTTCCGGATCATGATTCCGCACAGCGCCGGAGCTCAGCTCCACCCCGTTGCAAACCAGATCATACTGGAAGGCGGTAATGCTCAGGGGATCGATTTCCCCGTTTTTGGCTTTCCGCAGAATATCCAGCCCCCCGTTGGGCATGGAGAAGGGATTATGGCAAAATTCCAGCTCGCCGCTCTCTTCCCCGATTTCATACATGGGGAAGTCCACGATCCAGCAAAACTCGTACTTTTCGCGATCCATGTGCTGGGGGCAGAGAATCCCCAGCTGTTTGATCAGAACACCGGCGGTCTTCTGGGCGGAGCCAATCTTCCCGGCGCTCAGACAGACCAGGGTGTTTTTCTCCAGCCCCAGCTCGCTGATAACCCTGTCCTTCCGTTCCTGCAGGAACTTGGCGATTCCGCCCACGATGGCGCCCTGCTCGTCCAGCCGGAACCAGTACACCTTGTTCCCGGAAATCACTTCGACATCGGCGCACAGCTTGTCGATCTGCTTGCGCGTCCCCTCAAAGTCGGTTACTTTTACGGCCTTGATCCGCTGTCCTTCAAAGGGGCCAAAGCCGCAGTCTCCCAGCAGCGCCGTGGCGTCCTGCACCGTCAGGTCGATCCGAAGATCCGGCTTGTCCGTCCCGTAGGTTTCCATGGCCTCCACATAAGGGATCCGCCTGAACGGCGCTTCGGAAGCCCGGTTATAGATCCCGTACCTGGCGAATACCGGGGGCAGCACCCTTTCCAGCACGAAAAACACGTCCTCCTGCCCGGCAAAAGCCATTTCCATATCCAACTGATAGAATTCGCCGGGGCTCCGGTCCCCCCGGGCATCCTCATCCCGGAAGCAGGGAGCAATCTGAAAATACCGGTCAAACCCGCTGGCCATCAATAGCTGCTTGAACTGCTGGGGCGCCTGGGGCAGCGCGTAAAACTTTCCGGGATGCTTCCGGGCGGGAACCAGGTAGTCCCGGGCTCCTTCAGGAGAGGAGGCGGTCAGAATCGGCGTCGTGATCTCCAGAAAGCCTTCCGCTGTCATCGCGCTGCGCAGCGCGGCAACCACCTGACTCCGCAGGACGATGTTTTTCCGGACTTCAGGGTTCCGCAGATCCAGATACCGATACTTCAGCCGCAGACTTTCGTCCGCTTCCCTGCTGCGGTTAATCTGAAAAGGCAGGGCATTGTACCGGCATTTCCCCAGAACGTCCAGGCTGTCCGGCACCACTTCGATATCCCCGGTGTCCATCTTCGGGTTTTTGTTGTCCCGTTCACGGACCAGGCCCGTGACGGAGATGACGCTCTCCTTATTCAGCGCCGTAATCTGGGCCAGCAGCGCCTGATCCTCCACCACCAGCTGAGTCGTCCCGTAGAAGTCCCGCAGCACGACGAAGGCCAGATTTCCGCCGACCTCCCGTACGTTTTCCATCCAGCCGCTGAGCCGGACCTTTTTCCCCGCGTCGCTCAGGCGCAGTTCATTGCATGTATGGGTTCTGGTTTGCATGACTTATTCCGCTTCCTTCCTCATCTTTCGAATCGTGTCTCCGGCCTCCGCCAGCGCAACGGTGCGTTCTTCCCCGCTGCCCATGTCCTTGACCCGGACCGTCCCCGTCCTCGCTTCTTCCTCGCCGATGGTGGCCGCAAAGCGCGCCCCTGTTTTGTTGGCATATTTGAACTGGGCCTTCAGGCTCCGGGAGCAGTGATCCATATCCGCCCGGATTCCCTGCCTGCGCAGCGCCTGCACCAGCGCGAACGCTTCCGCCCGGTTATCCTTCATATATGTCACAAATACCTCGTACTGATCCGGCTTCGGAATCTCGATCCCTTCGCTGTCAAGCAGCATCAGCACCCGCTCGATCCCCATGCCGAACCCCACCGCGGGCAGGTCGGGGCCTCCCAGCTGGGCGACGAGATGATCGTATCGGCCGCCGCCGCATACGGTCAGCGCTCCTCCGTCCGTCTCCGTCACCAGTTCAAACACCGTCTTGGTGTAATAATCCAGGCCCCGTACGATCCGGGAATCCACCGCAAAGGGGATTCCTTCCGACTGCAGGCAGGCCTTCAGCTGGGCAAAATGATCCCGGCATTCTTCGCAGAGATAATCCAGCATGCTCGGCGCGTCTTTCACCTGGGCTTTGCAGCCGGGTTTCTTGCAATCCAGCACCCTGAGCGGATTACGCTCGTAGCGGTTCTTACAGTCCTCGCATAACCCGTCCAGCCGGGAAACCAGGAAATCTTTCAGCGCTCCGTGGTACGAAGGCCGGCAGTTGGGGCAGCCGATGCTGTTGATTCGGACGCTCAGATTCTTCACGCCCAGTTCCTCCAGCAGATGGTACGCCAGCAGAATCAGTTCCGCATCCACCGTGGCATCCTGCGCTCCGAAGCACTCCAGTCCGAACTGATGATGCTCCCGCAGGCGGCCGCTCTGGGGAGCCTCGTAGCGGAAAATGGGGGCATTCAGATAATACATCTTGCAGGGCAGCGCGTCCGCGTACAGGTTGCTTTCCAGAAAGCACCGGGCCGCGCCCGCGGTTCCCTCCGGTTTCAGGGTAATGGAGCGATTCCCTTTATCGTTGAATGTGTACATTTCCTTCTGTACGATATCCGTGGTATCGCCGACTCCCCTGGCAAACAGTTCTGTATGCTCAAAAACAGGCGTTCTAACTTCCCGGTATCCTGCCAAAGCGGCGGCTTTCCTCATCTTTTCTTCCAGATACTGCCAGCGGTAACTCTCGGCAGGCAGCACGTCTCTGGTTCCTCTCGGTGCCTGAATCGCCATGCGTTTCCTCCTTCATCGCCTTATCAAAGGCATACTTATTTATTTTACCACAAATCAAATGGAAAGGAAAGACTCCCACAAAAAAAACCGCGGAGTCTGATGCTTCGCGGTTTTCCCTTTACCAGCTGTGTTTCAGCGCCTGTTTCACGCAGTTTTGATGCTCTGAATCCACTTTCTTCGTTCCGTGTGTCTTGCTCCCGGTGAAATGAATGCAGAAATGCCCGTCGAAATTGTTATTCTTAATGGTTTGCGTTCCGTGAGGCATCCCGTTCATGGACGCGGCATACACATGCCCGTTATACTTCACCAGAATCGGCCTTCGTTTCCAGCTCCAGTGCCCATAAATACTCTTCATGATTTTTGTGTCGCTGGCCGTGGCCGGTTCGCAGTCGGCGTGATTTGCCCCGCTCCACCGCTTCACCGTGAAAACCTTTCCCGTCCGGACATCCTTGACCTTGAAAGTGGCATGGTGCGGAATCAGGTCCGGATGCTTAAACCAGTTCAGTGATTCCGTCCCGGTATCGCTGCTTCCGCCGCCGCCATCGGAGCTGGAACCGGAGGAGGCCTTTTTCGCGCTGGAACTTTTCAGTTTCTTGATGGTATTCTGATTCGCGACTCCGGTCGCGGAAAGCCCGTTCCGCTCCTGGAAGGCTTTGACCGCTTTCTTGGTTCCGGGGCCGTAATCCCCGTCCACATCGCTGAGATATCCCAGTTTCTTCAGCTTCCGCTGCACCCAGCGGACAGCCGCGCCAGTGTCTCCCGGTTCGCAGGGATCTCCTTCCTTCTTGGAAGAAGATTTGGATGAAGAGGAAGACGACGAAGAGGAGGATGACGAAGAGGAGGATGAAGAGGAACTCTTCTTGATGTATTTTTTTGCCACATAGCCGGTTACACCGTCTACCTTCACCTTATACCAGCTGCCGCTGGTGGAGATCACGTCTACCTTCGTCCCTTCCCGGATCGATTTTATGACTTTACTGTCCGTCGTATTGCTCTTTCGAACGTTCAGCGAACTGGCTGTCACCGTTCCGGTCCAGGCCAGCGCGCCGAAAAGAGGGATCATGCAGATCAGGAAGCAGAGGATGATCCCTGTCTTCCACTTTTTCAATCAGCGCACCTCCTTCCTGGATGAACGACATCCTCGGACATTTTATTACGAAAATATTAAGATGTCAACCTATTATCGTTATTATTTTGAAATATTTTTGACTATTTTCAGTTCTATATCCGCAAATTCCGGGACATCCCCTGCTGTCTTTTTGATCGCTGATACGGATCGCGTCACGCCGCCGTGACCGTAACCGGTTCCGTTCCGTCCCCTGATAAGCGGATATCCGATTGACGAAGCAAGGACTCCTGTGTTAAAATTCCGGTGGTTCCTGAATGATAGAAAAAGGGGTGTTCCGAGATGATTGCTTGGCAAAATCTGGATACGCTGGAAAGCTGGAAAAAGCTGGAAAAAACCGGAAAAAAGGTGAGCCTGCCTGAAGTGCTGTCCGGAGAAGCCGGCGGCGCGCGGGTGCGGGAATACGCGGTGGACATGGGAGGCGGCCTGAAATACTATTACGGCGCCAAACAAGTGGATGAAGAGATTCTGTCCGGCCTTTCCGCGCTGGCCGAGGAGGCTCAGCTGAGCGAGAAATACCAGGCTCTGTACGAAGGCGCAGTGATCAATACCGGTGAAAAGCGTCTTGTTCTGCATCACCTGACCCGCGGCCAGCTGGGGCATGCCGTGGAAGCCGATGGCGTGGACAAGCGGGCCTTCTACACAGCGCAGCAGGAAAAGATCGCCGATTTTGCCCGCAAAGTGCACGCTGGCGAAATCGTGAACGAAAAAGGCGAGTCCTTTACCACCGTGGTGCAGATCGGTATCGGCGGCAGCGACCTGGGTCCCCGGGCCATGTACCTGGCGCTGGAAAACTGGGCGAAGGCCAACGGTCATTTCAGGATGGAAGCCCGCTTTATTTCCAATGTGGATCCCGATGACGCGGCGGCGGTTCTGAAATCCACCGACGTCTCCCGCGCCATCTTCATCCTGGTCAGCAAGAGCGGCACAACCCTGGAAACCCTGACCAACGAGGCCTTTGTCAAGGATGCGCTGAACAAAGCCGGGCTGGACGCCGGAAAGCATATGATCGCCGTCACCAGTGAAACCTCTCCGCTGGCGAAGAGCAGTGACTATCTGGCCGCCTTCTTCATGGACGATTACATCGGCGGCCGTTATTCCTCCACCTCCGCCGTGGGCGGCGCGGTGTTGAGCCTGGCCTTCGGCCCCGATATTTTTGCCCGTTTCCTCTCCGGCGCCGCGGAAGAGGACAGGCTGGCCACGGAAAAAGACGCCCGGAAGAACCCCGCCATGCTGGATGCCCTGATCGGAGTCTATGAGCGGAATATCCTGGGATACCCCTCGACCGCCGTTCTTCCTTACAGTCAGGCGCTGTCCCGTTTCCCTGCTCATCTGCAGCAGCTGGATATGGAATCCAACGGCAAATCCGTCAACCGGAACGGTGAAAAAGTGAACTACGTGACCGGTCCGGTGATTTTCGGAGAACCCGGCACCAATGGGCAGCACAGCTTCTATCAGCTGCTTCACCAGGGGACGGATATCATCCCCCTGCAGTTCATCGGTTTCCGGCAGAATCAGGCCGGGATGGATGTGGATATCCAGGGGAGCACCAGTCAACAGAAGCTGGGCGCCAACGTGGCCGCGCAGATCCTGGCCTTCGCCTGCGGCAAGGAAGATTCCAACCGCAACAAGTATTTCGAGGGAAATCGGCCCAGCAGCATTATCATCGGTGATCAGCTGACCCCCGAAGCCCTGGGCGCTCTCCTGGCCCATTTTGAAAACAAGGTCATGTTCCAGGGCTTCCTGTGGAACCTGAACAGCTTTGATCAGGAAGGCGTCCAGCTGGGCAAAGTCCTGGCCAAGCGGGTTCTGGCCCATGATACCGATGGAGCCCTGAAGGTCTTCAGCGACCTGCTGGGAATCTGATCCAGAGCCGTTTTACACAAATGAACCCCGCCGGGATTGGTCCCTGCGGGGTTCATTTTTCAAAGCCATGGCTCCTGCATGGAATGGAGCGTTTCCTTTTCGTCCAGCCGCCAGGCCGGGAGCCGTTCCGCCCCATCAGGCACTGCGAACCGTCCTTCCGGAACATGCAGCCCCACCGGGCCGCCCCGCCTCAACAGATTCGCGTAATCCTGAACGCTGGTCAGCTTCTCCTCCAGCCCCACGCCGAAGGGCTGCGCCATCGGCGAATGGTGATTGTCGCTCCCCGCGGTCATCAACAGCCCCTTTTCTTTTCCAAACGCATAGGCCCTGGCATCGTCCAGCTGGGCATTGCCTGCGTTCGCCGCCTCGATGCCGTCCGCGAAAAGATCCCCCACCCGGATGATGTCAATATAATTTCTGACCCGGAAAGGGTGAGCCTGAATCACCGCGCCGCCCGCGGCGTGCACTGCTTCCAGCTGTTCCCGCCGGGTCCAGTGTTCCATTTCCGGATGGGCTTTCATATAATCCCGGGTCAGCCCATAAATCAGGTACTCGTCATGCACGTGGTTTTCCTCGTAGGCAAAGAATACATCCAGACCCACCTTCAACCCTTCCTCCAGGGCATCCTCATATCCCCGCCAGAACAAATCCACCCGTTCCTCCCAGGGCCGATCCCGGGAAACAGCCGTATTCCCCCGGAAAAAGTGATCCGTCATAATGATCCCCGTATACCCCTGCGCTTTATAAAACCGGACATGCTCTTTTCCGGTGCTGACTCCGCAGGCGCTGCTCAGGCAGGTATGCAGGTGCGTTTCGTAAAGATATCCCATAATGCAAAAAACCTCCGTTTCCGGAGGTGATGATATCACGATCGTCATCAATGCGCAACGGTCTCGTTTTTCTTTTTGCTTGACTTCATCCTGTCATTCTTTCATAAACGTCAGCCATTCCCCGGCCCTCGGCACCTCGCCGGCGACCTTTTCTAAGGCATATCCGACATGCTCTTTTCTGTGCGCGTCGCTGGACAGGATCAGCCTGCCCCCCTTCGACAGAATATAGTTCCGGATCTCCTCCGACGGATAGGGCGACGTCCGGTACCCCCGGGACATGGCCCCGGTATTGACTTCAAAGGGTTTTCCGGTCTTTAGCAGCCGATCCGCCGCCTTTCGCCAGGCCCGGACATACCTGGGATGGGCCGGATCAAACAGGGGGGCCTGCTCCACGAACTTGCTTAACAGGTCAAAATGCCCGATAATGTCGCATCCGGTCTGTTCAACCACGCGGCCCACCAGCTCGTAATAGGCCTCGGCAAAGGCATACCAGTCCCCTCCCATCACGGTTTCCACCCCCTGCCGCTGGATGTCCGCCGTCCAATCCACAACCACCTGTTTTCCGTCGGGAAACCGGACAAAATGCACCGATCCGATGACGTAATCATAGGGCAGGTCATCGTCAGAATAGTAATCCCGTTCCAGCCCGCAAAGCACCCGGATTTTTCCGGCGTATTTTTGCTTCAGCTCCGCCATTTCCGCCCGGTAAGCAGCCGTTCCCTCCAGGGTCATGCCGCAGTCGTCCCCCGGCGTGTGGGAGTGATCGGAGATCCCCACGCAGTCCAGGCCCCGGTCCATGGCGGCCCGGATCATCTCTTCCGGGGTGTTCTGACCGTCGGAATAGGCGGAATGCATATGCAGGTCAAACATGGCCGGTCATCTTCTCCTGCTTAACCTTGTGATCGATCACATGTCTCCGGGCCAGTTCGTCCCGGATCTCCTCCAGGCCGATCCCGCTCTCCACCATCAGGACCATCACGTGATACGCCAGATCCGCGATCTCATAGACCGTCTCTTCCCGATCCCGATCCTTGGCGGCGATAATCACCTCCGTCGATTCCTCCCCCACCTTTTTCAGGATCTTGTCCAGCCCCTTCTCGAAGAGATAGGTGGTATAGGAGCCCTCCTTCTTTTCGGTTTTCCGACCCCGGATCAGTTCCATCAGCCCCTCATAGGTAAACTCTCCCCGGTCCTCGCTGATGTAAACCGGATCGTTGAAGCAGCTGTCCGTTCCCAGGTGGCAGGCGGGTCCGTCCTTCTCCACCAGCACAACCAGCGCATCCCGGTCGCAGTCCGCGGTGATGGAAACAATGTGCTGATAATTCCCGCTGGTTTCCCCCTTCAGCCACAGTTCCCCGCGGCTGCGGCTCCAGAAGCAGGTCAGCCCTTTTTCCATAGAGATCTTCAGGCTTTCCCGGTTCATGTACGCCAGCGTCAGCACCTTCCGGCTCTTCGCGTCCACCACGATGGCAGGGATCAGACCCTTCTCGTCAAATTTTAAATCCTCCATGCTGATCATATCCGTTTCGCTCCTTCCCTTCTGGCCGGAATACCGGCCGCTGCCATGGCATCCTTCAAATCCGCGATCCGAACCTCTCCGAAATGAAAGATGGAGGCCGCCAGCCCCGCATCCACTCCCGGCAGCGTCCGGAAGAGGGTCAGAAAGTCCTCCACGCATCCGGCGCCGCCGCTTGCGATCACCGGGACCTTCGCCACCCGACAGACCGCCTCCAGCATTTCGAGATCAAACCCCTGCTTCACTCCGTCGGTATCGATGGAGTTCACCACGATCTCCCCGGCGCCTTCGCCCACACCCCGGCGGATCCACTCCAGGGCTTCCAGCCCTGTATTTTCCCGGCCGCCCCGGGCAAACACCCGAAATACCCCGTCCACCCGTTTGACGTCCACACTCAGCACCACGCACTGATCCCCGTATTTCCTGGCCGCCTTTCCGATCAGGGAGGGATCCCGGATGGCGCCGCTGTTAACGGACACCTTGTCTGCCCCGCATTTCAGAACGCGGTCAAAATCATCCACCGTCCCGATCCCGCCTCCTACGGTCAGGGGGATAAAAACCCTTCTGGCCGTCTCCCGCAGAATGTCCGTAAACAGGGCACGCCCTTCCGCCGAGGCCGTGATGTCATAAAACACCAGTTCATCCGCCCCGCAGTCACTGTAGTACCTGGCCAGGCGCACCGGAGAGTCCACGTCCCCCAGGCCCTGGAAATTGACTCCCTTCACCACCCGTCCGTCCTTCACGTCCAGGCAGGGAATAATTCTTTTGGTGATCATTTCTGTCTCCTGTCATCCTCACGTTCCCGAAGATCCGTCTTCTCCGTTCTGGGCTTTGCAGCCCGCAGGCATCGCACGCTCCCCGGAATCAGCGGCCATACTCCTTCATCGCCCCGTCTCCAGCAGCGCTTCCCGAAGACGGATGGCTCCGGTATAGTATGCTTTCCCGATGATGGCGCCATACAGGTCCATGTCCCGGAGGGCCCGGAGATCATCCATGCCGGAGATCCCGCCGCTGGCGGTAATCTGAAGGCTGAGTTCTTCCTGCAGCTGCCGGTACATCTCCCGGTTGGTCCCCCGCATGGCTCCGTCCCGGCTGATGTCGGTACAGATCAGGGTTTGAACCCCCATTCCCGCCATCTTCCGGCAAAAGGTCATAAAATCCAGCCCGGACCCTTCGGTCCATCCGCTGACGGCCACCTCTCCGTCCCGGACGTCCACCCCAACGGCGATCTTCTCGCCGCATTCATCCAGCGCTTGCTGCAAAAACGCCGGATCCCGGACGGCCGCGGTCCCCAAAATCACGCGGTCCAGCCCGCTGTCCAGGTACTTCCGGACCGTCTCCATATTCCGGATCCCTCCGCCGATTTCGCAGAACAGCCCGCTGTCCTCCTTGAGTTTCAGCACGGTCCTCAGGTTGGGCGTGCTCCCATCCCGGGCGCCCTCCAGGTCTACCAGATGGACATGGGAAGCCCCCTGGGCGGCAAAGTCCCGGGCAATTTCCTCGGGGTGTTCGCTGTAAACCGTCATCTGCCGGTAATCGCCTTTATAAAGCCTGACCGCCTTTCCTTCATACAGATCAATGGCCGGAAAAAGAATCATGCGTCCGCCCTCCCCATTTCGCAGAAGGCCTTCAGGATCTTCAGCCCCACGTTTCCGCTCTTTTCCGGATGAAACTGACATCCGAACACGTTCCCTTTCCCCACGCAGGCGGTCAGGAAGGTTCCGTACTCCGTGTCCGCTAAAAGCGAATCTTCGCATCCGGCAGCCGCGTAAGAGTGGACAAAATACACATGATCCCCCTCCTCAATATACCGGAAAAGGGAGCTTTCCTTTCTGAAGCGCAGGGCATTCCATCCCATCTGTGGAATTTTCAGTTTCTTTTCCGGGTCAGCCCCGGCGGCTTCCAGCAATTCCCGGATCGGCCGCACCTCCCCGTGCAGCAGGCCCAGCCCCGGATGCTCCCCGTACTCGAAGCTCTTTTCAAAGAGCAGCTGCATCCCCAGACAGATCCCCATCACCGGCTTTTCGGCTTCCGCCGCCTGCAGGACCGCCTGATCAAGACCGCTGTCCCTCAGTTTTTTCGCCGCGTCCCCGAAGGCGCCGACCCCGGGCAGGATTACCCGATCCGCCTTCATGATATCCTGGGCCTCCGGGGTCACCCGTACCCGCTCCCCGATCGCGTTCAGGCTGCTCTCCAGGGAAAACAGGTTTCCCACTCCGTAATCCACGATAGCCGTCATCCTCTTACAGCATTCCTTTCGTCGATGGAATTTCCCCCGCGGCGGCGGGATCGATCTCCACCGCTTCCCGCAGCGCCCGGGCCACGCTCTTGAATGTTCCTTCTATAATATGATGGGCATTTTTCCCCGTCATCTGCCGGATATGCAGGGTGCAGCGGGCGTGCCGGACGAAGCCCTGGAAGAATTCCTCCGCCAGTTCGGTGTCAAAGCTGCCCACCTTCTCCGTCGGAATCTGCATCTCGTATCCCAGGAAGCTCCGGCCGCTCAGGTCCACCGCGGTCAGAATCAGGCTTTCGTCCATGGGCAGCAGCCGCTGACCGTATCGCCGAATCCCTGCCTTGCTTCCCAGCGCCTGATCAAACGCGTCCCCCAGAGCGATGCCGATATCCTCCACGCTGTGATGGTCGTCCACCTGGGTATCCCCTTTGCAGCACACCGTCAGATCAAACCGCCCGTGCCGGGCAAACAGCTCCAGCATATGGTTCAGGAAACCCACTCCCGTATCGATATCGAGCCTTCCGCTGCCGTCCAGGTTCAGCTCCACCCGGACATCCGTTTCCCCGGTTTTCCGTTCAATGATACTCGTTCTCATGGCTTTCTTTCCTCATTTTCTGTCTGAAGCATCGCCGAGATGGCCCGGAGCAGGGCGTCCATGTCCTTTTCCGTTCCGATGGAGATCCGGTTCCAGTCCCGGATCCTGTCCCGGTTGAACCACCTGATCAGAATCCCCTTCTCCCGCAGCCGGTCCCGCAGTTCGCTGCTGGGGAAGGCCGGATGCCGGACAAAGACGAAATTCGCCCGGCTGTCGGTCACCTCGAATCCCATCCCCCGCAGCCGTTCCTTTGTCCCTTCCCGGATCCGGATGATTTCCCGCACGTTTTGCAGGTTATATTCATCCCGCGAGAGGCACGCGATCCCCGCCGCCTGGGCCAGCCGGTCCACATTGTAGGGATTGGTGGAATACTGCATGGTTTTCAGGTCCCTGATCACCTCCGGGTTTCCCGCGGCAAAGCCCAGCCGCAGTCCCGCCAGGGAGCGGGATTTGCTGAAGGTCCGCACAACCAGCAGGTTATCGTACCGGTCCAGCAGCCGAAGGGCGCTGTCCCCGCCAAAGTCCACATACGCTTCATCCGCCACCACCATGCGGTCCGGGTTGGCCTGAAGGAGTTTTTCCATCCCGCTGAGGGGCAGCTGAAGGCCGGTGGGGGCATTGGGGTTGGCCACAAAAACAGGTCCCCGGACCTTCCGGTAATCATCCGGGTCCACCGACCAATCCTCCTTCAGCGGGATCTCCGTATACGGCACCCGGTTGATTTTGGCAAACACAGGATAAAAGCCGTAGGTGATATCCGGAAAGGCGGCCGGATGCGCGTCATCGCAAAAGGCCATGAAGGCATAGTTCAGGGCTTCGTCGCTGCCGTTGGTCATGATCAGCTGTTCCGGCCGCAGGCTCAGCTTTTCCGCCAGCGCCTCCCGCAGCGCCGTGCTCTCCGGATCGGAATACAGCCGCAGCTTTTCCGTCTCCGACCGCACCGCCTCCGCCACCCATTCACCCGGAGGAAAGGGGCTCTCGTTGGTGTTCAGCTTGATATATGTCTGCCCTTTGGGCTGCTCCCCCGGAACGTACGCCTCCAGTTCCCGGTATTTTTCGGAGAAAAAGCGGCTCATGCCTCCGCCTCCCCCCGGCTCAGGGCGCTGCGGGCATGGCCGGTGAGCCCTTCCGCCCTGGCGAACAGGGCTACATCCTCCGCCACCCGGTTCAGCGCCTCCCGGGTAAAGTAGGTATACTGGGTTCTCTTCACAAAATCATCCACGCCCAGCGGCGAGGAAAACCTCGCCGTCCCCTGGGTGGGCAGGGTATGGTTCGGCCCCGCCAGATAATCTCCCAGGGCCTCGGGGCAGTTCCGTCCCATAAATACGCTTCCCGCGTGCCGGATCCGATCCAGATAATCGAAGGGATGATCCACGCAAAGCTCCAGATGCTCCGGCGCGATTTCATTGGCTGTGTCGATGGCGTCCCACAGGCTTTCCGTCAGGATGATCTTTCCGTTCTGCTCGATGGAAGCCCTGGCAATCTCTTCCCGCTCCAGCAGCGGCAGCTGCCGTTCGATTTCCGCCTGCACCGCCGCCGCCAGTTCTTCGCTGTCCGTCACCAGCACCGCGCTGGCCATCCTGTCGTGCTCCGCCTGGCTCAGCAGATCCGCCGCCAGGTGCCGCGGATTGCTCTTCCCGTCCGCCACCACCAGAATCTCGCTGGGGCCGGCAATCATGTCAATGCTGACCAGCCCGTATACCTGACGCTTGGCCTCCGCCACAAAGGCATTCCCGGGGCCTACGATCTTGTCCACCCGGGGAACGCTCTCCGTCCCATAGGCCAGGGCGGCGATCGCCTGGGCCCCGCCCACCTTCATGATCCGGTCCGCCCCGCCCACCCTGGCGGCGGCCAGAATCACCGGATTGATCTTTCCGTCCCTGCCGGGGGGCGTGGTCACCACGACCTCCGGCACTCCGGCAATCTTCGCCGGAATCAGATCCATCAGTACGGTGGAAGGATAGGCAGCTGTCCCCCCGGGGACATAGAGCCCTGCCCGATCCACGGGGATGACCTTCTGTCCCATGACAACGCCCTCCTCATCATTGATGATGAAGGAGTTGCGTACCTGCCGGCTGTGAAATTTCCGGATGTTGGCGGCCGCCTTTTCCAGCACCCGCAGCAGTTCCGGATCCACCGCTTCGATGGCCTCGTCCATTTCCTCCTGCGTCACCTGAAGGCGCTCCAGCCTGGCTCCGTCAAAGCGTTCCGTGTATTCCTTCAGGGCGGCGTCCCCCCGTTTCCGGACATTTTGCAGAATCTCCGTCACCGTGTCGCTGACGTTCACCGTGGGCACCCCCCGGGAGAAGATTTCCGCCGCCGAGACCTCCCCCATCTTCAGTATTCTGATCATTTTCCCGCTCCTCCCAGTCCTGCCATCAACCGTTCAATGGCGGCCCGTTTAAATTTAAATCCGCTCTTATTGGCGATGAGCCTGGCGGATATGGGGACGATGGTCTCCCTGACCTCCAGGTTATTTTCCTTCAGGGTCGTCCCCGTTTCCACAATATCCACGATCACATCGCTCAGCCCCAGAATCGGCGCAATCTCGATGCTGCCGTTCAGATGGATGATGTCAATATCCCGGCCCATGCTGCCGTAATAGTCCCGGGCGATCCGGCTGAATTTAGTCGCCACCCGCAGCGTCCGCTCCGGATTCTCCCGGAAATCCTTCGGGGCCGCCACGGCCATCCGGCATTTGCCGATTCCCAGATCCATGAGCTCATAAACCTCCGGCCGGTATTCCAGCAGGATATCCTTCCCGGCCACTCCGATGTCTGCGGCCCCCCGGGCGACATAAATTGCCACATCGCTGGGCTTTACCCAGAAATACCGAACCCCGGCGTCGGTGTTTTCGAAAATCAGCTTCCGGCTGTTTTCCAGGATGGCCGGACACTCGAATCCCGCTTCGGCGAAGAGGCTGTATACCTTTTCCCCCAGCCTGCCCTTGGGCAAAGCCACGTTCATGAGACTGTTTCCGCTCATTCGTCCCCAGCCTCCTTTTCCTTCCGGCCCAGCGGTTCGCTGCCGCTGCTTTGGGCCCGGCTGACGGACTCGCCGGAGGCCGGGTAAGCCTCCGCCAGTCCGTCCAGCCGGTTCAGAAACACCGCGAACCCAACGGCCCGGTCCTTCCGGTGCATCCGCCGCATCAGGGCATCGTATTGTCCGCCGCTGAGCACCGGATCCGGAATGCCTTCAATGAAGCCCTTGAAAGCGATTCCGTTATAATACTTCGGGTCCCCTGTGGCGGAAAAATCGATCCAGATTTTATCCGCCGCGTCGGTTCCGGCAAACGCCGCGACGATTTCGCCCAGCTCCCGGGCATACGCTCCGCACCCGTTCTCCTCCGCGAGTTTTCGAACCGCCGGCATCACCTGCCGCGGAGGCCCATAGACGCTCAGCAGCGTCAGCAGCGCCTCCTCTGCCCCGGCTCTCAGCCCCGCCTCCCGGCAGATTTCCGAAATGCCGTGGGGATTCTTTTCCCCGGCGCAGCGGAGAATCCGGTCCCGCATATCCCCGTCCAGCGCCACCCCGTCCACCATGGCGCTGAGCAGATCCAGATGGCTGACCTCCAGCACCCATTTTTCATCCAGGGCCCCGAGGCTTTCCGCCGCCATTTCAAGCACCTCGCCGATGGTTCGTTTCCCGATCCGGCCCATGCATTCGATCCCCACCTGGGTCTCCTCCCGGAAACCGTCGGCCCCCTCCGATACCCGGTACACATTCTCGCAGTAATAAAGCTTCTCCAGCCCTTCTCCCCGATCCCGGATATTCTTGACAATGCTCAGCGTCACATCCGGCTTCAGGGCCATGAGCCGCCCATTGGTGTCCGTAAAGGTAATGACCCCGTCGCTCAGCAGAAAATCCTTGTTCCGGCTGTACAGGTCATATTCCTCAAATTTCCCCATCCGGTACCGGCTGAACCCGTGGCTGTGGTACAGTTCCCGCAGCCGGAACCCAATCCGTTCCCGATCGTCCAGGATATCGTCCCTGATCTCCATTCTTCTCCCGGACCCCCTTTCCTGGAAAATTGCTTTGCCATGCTACCACATTAGCGTACTAAAGTCAACCCATTTCTTTCCGAATCCCGCGTATTTTATCATATTTCCGACACAGATACAAATGCTGTAACCCGTCCGGTCCGGAACCGTTTCGGAGGGCACAGAGGACGCGCCCCTTCTGTGCGGCGGGATCTGTTCGGCTGAACAGGTATCAGATTCGTCTGATTTTTGTAAGAAATCCTTCTCCCTCCCGTAAGGGCATTTTCAGGATTCCTTTTCTTTCTCTCAATGGATAGATGGTATGATGATCATGGTTCGGGATGCTTTCCGGGCCACGCAGGATATGAACCGCGCCTCCCGCAGGGGCTTTGCGGATCATATCCTGATCATGTATCGAGGAGGGGTTTTGATGAATAGAAAATCCATTTTTCCGCTGCTTCTGGCCCTTTGCCTGGCCTTTTCCGCCCTGATGATGCCTGCGGCCTTCGCCGCCCATACCGAATATGTCAAAAATCCGACCGGTCGGACGGTGAATATCCGTTCCGGCCCCAGCAAGGATAACGTCGTCAAGGTAGAACTCAAGCCCGGCACAAAAGTAACCGTGGAATCCATTAACGGGACCTGGTCCCATATTTCCAGCCCGGTGGACGGTTGGATCATGAGCCGCTATCTGACGGACAATCCCGGCTCCTCCGCGCCCGGCGGTACGGTCCCCAGCACCATGACCCGTTATATCGTTTCCCCCAACGGCGGAAAGATCAACGTGCGGCACGGCCCCAGCGCAACCGGGTATGCCGTTGCCGCCCAACTGGACGAGGGGACGGAGGTTCAGCTTCTGTCCACCCTCAAAAACGGGTGGGCCGCCATTGAGTACAACGGCTTCAAAGTCTATGTCATGACAAAATACCTGTCCCGGGTCAAGCCCGGAACCACCTGGAATCCCAAAGCCTTTAAAGCCTTCGCCGGTCAGATCTACAGTCCCAACGGCAAACAGGTGAACTTCCGGGTCAAGGCGGATCTGAAGGCTGACCGCATTGCCCAGCTGGATCCCTGGACCAATGTGGAGGTCATCGGCCAGTCCGGCGACTGGTACAAGGTAAAGTGGGCCGCCGCCACCGGTTATATCATGAAAAAATATGTCCGGCAGCAATGATATGAAAAAGAAGCGTTCCCCGAAAGGAGCGCTTCTTTTTTTGTTCGCCGGATTACAGCACAGGTTCCATGGTACAGCTGAACGTCAGCTTTTCCTTTCCGTTCAGACAGTATTCTTCATGGGTCAATGAACCCCAGCTGTCGTCTCCGCCGACACCCATCTGCATTGTCGCTGCCCGGATCACCGTGTAAACCGGTTTCGGCAGCTCGTTTCCGTGGGCCGCGTTCTCGATCTCATGAGCCGTCCAGGGCAGGGCGTTGAATTCCATCCCATCCCCCCGGAACCGGAGCCCCCGGCCCCGGAAGTCCGTCACCTCCGCCCAGCGGACGCCGGTTCGGTTGCCGCATTCCTGAGGCCGCAGGTAGGGCGTCATGTTCTTCTTCGCCGTGGTGGTGAAGATGCCCAGCCTGGCCCCTTCCTTCCGGTCAATGTAGTTTTCTTCCGGCCCGTTGCCGTAATACCGGATCTGATCGAAGTCCGCGTCGGTCTTGAAGCTGACGCCGAAGAGCGGCGGATCTCCCCGGTCCTCCGCGGGGTCAAGGGAAAGACGGATTTCCGTCCGCCCGCCGGGGAAGACCGTGATCTCCATCAGGCAGAAGGAAACCGGTGCTCCCGGCAGCATCCACCAGCTCCGGAAGGTCACACTGCCGTCCCCGTTCCGGGTAACGCGCTGAATCTTTTCCGGCACAGATCCTCCGATCCGGCCTTCCTTCTGATCCCCCAGCGGCACGGCGTAGAGATCCGCGATCTTCCACTGCGCGTACCGGACGGGCATTCCGTTGCCCAGGTCATTGTCAACAGGCGCCCGCCAGAAGACCGGCTTCGGCGGGGTCTTCAGCATTTCCCGCCCGTACACGGTATAGGAGATCAACGTTCCCTGCTCCATCGAAAACATGGCGCTGAACCCGTCCCCAAACACCCCGGTATTCCGGTCTCCTTCCACAATACGCAGCGCAGGTGCCGGCGCCGGCGCGGGGGCTTTCGCTTTCTCCGTCCCCTTCCAGACGCCCTGGCCGTACGCAACCTCGTATCCCCGCTCCGCCCAGGCGGTGTCTTCCCTCAGCCGGAATGACACGGTCAGCGCGTATTCGCCGGCCTTTTCGGGCAGGGCAAAGGGCACGGGAACGGTGTCCTCGCTCATGGGCGCCACATCCGTCTCGATCGGCGCCCGGCAGATCTCCTCCCCGTCCTTTTCCAGGATCACCACACAGTCGAAATCCTTCGTGGAGCGGAACAGATGTCTGTTCCGGATCAGAATGCCTTCCCTCGAAGGCTCCGCCTCGATGCTGCGGTAATTGTATTTCACCTCCTGCATCTTCGGCGTGGGATCCCCGTTCCCGAAGCAGATGCCGTTTCCGCTGAAATTGCCGTCATGGGGCCGCTCATCGCAGTCCCCGCCGTATCTGTATAGGGTCTCTCCATACCGGTCTCGGCCCCGGATGCTCTGGTCGATATAGTCCCAGATAAAGCCTCCCTGATACCGCGGTTCCTCATAAGCCATCTGAGTGTACCAGTGCATGGCGCCGTTGGAATTGCCCATGCTGTGCGTATATTCGCACAGGATGAAGGGCTTGTCCGGATGGCTTTTCAGGAATTCCCGAACCTTCTTCGCCGGGGTGTACATCTGACTGTACATGTCCGTGGTATCCATGTCGCATCCCGGCCGTCCGTCATAGCTGACCCCCTCATAGTGGACCAGCCGGGTATCGTCCATGCGCCGGAAGGCATCGCTCATTTCACGGATGACGGTCCCTCCGTAGCTTTCGTTTCCGCAGCTCCAGATCAGGATGCAGGGATGATTCTTGTCCCTCTCCAGCATGCTGGTAACCCGGTCCAGCATGATCTCCAGATACGCCGGCCGATCCCCCGGCAGGGTCTGCCCCGGGACCAGCTTTCCTTTCATCAGCATCTCCCAGACCCCATGGGTTTCCATATTGCATTCATCGATCACATACAGTCCCAGCTCGTCGCACAGTTCGTACAGCACGCTGTTGTTGGGATAATGGCTGGTGCGGATGGCGTTCAGGTTGTTCCGTTTCATGGTGATCAGATCCCGGCGGATGGTCTCCGGCGGAACCGCCCTGCCCTTTTCCGCGCAGAAGTCATGCCGGTTCGTGCCCTTGAACACGATCCGCCGGCCGTTGATCAGCATCAGGCCGTCCTTCATCTCGAACCGGCGGAAGCCCACCTTCTGGCGGATCCTTTCGCAAACCTCGCCCTCCGGCCCCATCATCAGGATATCCAGGTCATACAGGTTTGGCACTTCCGCGCTCCACTTCCTCGGCGCGGAAACCGGCATGGCTGCCTTCCTGCAGCCATTTTCGATGTCAAAGGCGCATCCGGCAATCTCCTCGTCCCCGTCCATCAGGGCCAGCACCGCCCTGCTGCCGGCGGGCGCTTCGGCCTTCATTTCCACTTCCAGCACTGCATCCCGGTAATCATCGTCCAGCAGGGTACGCACCCGCAGATCCGTCAGATGCGCTCTGGGGATCCGCTGCAGATAAACATCCCGGAAAATCCCGCTGAAGCGGTAAAAATCCTGGTCTTCCAGCCAGCTGCTGACCCCGAAGCGGTACACCCGGCAGGCCAGCTTGTTCTCTCCGTCCTTCAGGTAAGGCGTCAGTTCAAACTCATCGGGCGTAAACGTGTCGGAGGAAAAGCCCACGTACTGCCCGTTCAGCCATACGGCCACACAGCTTTCCACGCCCTGGAAGCTGATGATCACCCGGTCTTCCCGCCATCCTTCCGGCAGGGTGAAGTATTTCACATAGCAGGCCACGGGGTTAAAAAAGGAAGGCACCGCCCCCACGTCCGTACTGTCGGTTCCGTCCCAGGGGTATTGCGTATTGCAGTACTGGGGATGGCCGTATCCTTCCATCTGGATATGCGCCGGCACCGGGATCTCCGCCCAGCTCCGGCAGTCATACGCCTCGCTTTCGAACCCGGGGATCACCTGCGCTTCGTTCAGGGCATGAAAGAAACGCCAGGCCCCGTTCAGGCTCATTCGCAGGGAATTCCCTGCCCCGTCCAGCGCCACATGATCAGAATGCGCGTCCATCCGGTTCTCCCGAAAATAGCCCGGATCCGATAGTCTTGAAAAACTGAAACTCATGTTGATTCTACTCCCTGCTTTCATAATGGATACCTGTGCGGTCTTTTAATGTACGGACTCTACCTTGATGGTGTTGGTGTTCCCCGGGGCCCCGTTGATCTGCCCGCCGGTCAGCACAACATTGTCCCCCTTTTGCAGGTTCAGCAGCTCCCTGGCATACTTCAGATCCTGCCAGAACATGACGTCCATGCTGGTATACGCTTCGCTGAGCACCGGCGTCACCGCCCAGCTGAGATTCAGCTTCCGCCAGGCCTTTTCATCCGTGGTGGTCCCCAGAATGTTCACCGGGCAGCGGAACCGGGACACCATCCGCGCGGTCCGTCCGGACAGGGAATTCACCACGATCGCCTTCGCGTTCACATCCACCGCCATGGCGCAGGTGGCATGGGAAATGGCATCCAGATTGTTATGGATCCGGAAGTTGGTCGTCCTGAACCATTCCCCATAATCGATATGCTGCTCCGTAAACTCCGCCGTTTCCGCCATGGTTTTCACCGCCTGCACCGGATACTTGCCCGCGGCCGTCTCCCCGCTGAGCATGATGGCCGAGCTACCGTCATAAACCGCGTTCGCCACGTCAGATATTTCAGCCCGGGTGGGCCGGGGATTCTGAATCATGCTCTCCAGCATTTCCGTCGCGGTGATCACCCGCTTCCCCAGCAGCCGGCACAGCCCGATCAGGTGTTTCTGGACCGCGGGAACCTCCATGAAGGGGATCTCCACCCCCAGATCTCCCCTGGCCACCATGATCCCGTCCGCCACCTCGCAAATCTGTTCAATATCTTCCACGCCTTTTCGGTTCTCAATTTTGGCGATGATGTCTATATTTTTGCCGCCGTTCTGATCCAGCAGATCCCGCAGGGCCTGCACATCCTCCCGGCTGCTGACAAAGCTGGCGGCGATGAAGTCCACATCATTCCGGATGCCGAACAGGATGTCCTGCCGGTCCTGCTCGCTCAGATAGTCCTGCTTGAGCACCTTCCCCGGGAAGTTCATGCTCTTCCGGTTGCTGAGAACGCCGCCCGTCTCCGTCTCGCAGTGAATCTCCGTCCCCTGAATATCCTTTACTTTCAGGATCACCAGCCCGTTATTGATCAGCACCGTATCCCCGGGCTCCAATTCTTCCGTCAGCTTCCTGTACGTAACGGATACCCGGGTCTCGTCCCCTTCCACATCCTCTGTTGTCAGGGTGAATGGATCCCCGTCCTTCAGGGTTATCTTTCCGTCCCTGAAGGTTTTGATCCGGTACTCCGGCCCCTTGGTATCCAGCATAATGGCAATGGGCATCTTTTTCGCTTCCCGGACCCGTTTCACCAGATCGATTTTTTGCTGGTGCTCCTCATGGGTCCCGTGGGAGAAGTTCAGCCGCGCTACATTCATCCCCGCGTCGCACATGGCGGACAGGGTTTCCTCGTTTTCGCAGGCCGGCCCGATCGTGCAGATAATCTTGGTCTTTCTCATCGTTCCCTTGCTCCTTTCCTGATCTCTTATGGGATGTCCGTCCTTCTCCATTGCCAGATCTCATCGATTTGCCCTTTGTGGTAAATATTCAGCATTGGACTCTGAATCCGCTGCCCGATGCGTCCGTCCTCAATCAGGATGGGAAGGACGTGCTCCTTCTCCCGTCCGTCCGGGAAAGCGGAGGTGTTCACCGGGGTGCTGGAGGTGACGCAATAGTAAAGATCCGGGTTCAGCCGGTCCCGGCTGACCAGCAGCAACGCGTGCATTCCTTCCCCGCCGTTGTACCGGAAATGCACCAGCACCGGGGAGGCGTTTCCCTGTTCGTAATCATCCCAAAGGTCCTCCAGGGAGCCGTTCACCCGTTCCACATTCCCCAGTTTCTCGCATACCGGGTCAAAGGTATAAAAGATGTTCTCCCCCCACAGGATTTCCGACATGCGCACGGGGGTCATATCAATCCCCAGATAACTCAGCGCCATGGAAAAAACCGCCCGGGAGCATTTCTGATTCGCGCAGTCCCGAAGGTCATACGCCTTGCTCAGCCAGTAGCTGTCCACAAAGGCGTGATCCTTCGGATTCTGGGCGACGAAGCGGATTTTCCCCTCCTGGACCGGTACCGGTTCGTTGCTGCCCTCCCCGTCCAGGATGGCGTGAACCTCGCCCAGCTGGCCCAGCTCCAGCGGGGCCGGAACGTCCACCTGGATTTCCAGGATTTCCGTCACCGACTGGCTTCCCTTTTTTCCGCTGGCGGTCACCTCAATCTTCCAGATCCCCGGATCTATCTCGCTGACGAACAGGATGTTGATCTCTTCCTGTGCTTTTTGGCCCCGCCGCAGGGTATACACCGTCTGACGTACGGGGCTCTTCTTTTTGTCCACATGCTGCCGGGTCCGGAACCTGGACTGCGCGCCAGAGGGGCTGTACAGCTTCACCGTCAGTTTCTCCGCGTTTTCCACTTCCGCGTCAAAATAAACGTAATGAGGAATCGCATTGGTAAATTGAACCCTGGATGTGGGAATCAGCCGGAGCGCAATCGCTCCCTCTTCCGCCCGGCCTCCCGCCAGACAGGCCATGCATCCCAATACCAGCAAAAAGCCGGCCAGCCAGTTCCGCAACGTTCCCCTCACTCCCGCAAATGATTCCGTCATGTGCTCCTGTTATGGTATTCAGTTTATATGACAGGAAGCCAAAAGTCAATGAAAAGCTTCTTCCGTCTGTTTTTGAGGGACGCTCCCGTCAGGCCATCTTGCCCCTCCGAAACAAAAAAAGCAGGGGATTACCCTGCCAGCGCGCTTTCGCGCATTTTGTAATTCATCCGCTCATCCAGACACATCCAGATATCCGCGTCCTCCCTGGTTTCCAGCGGCGGCACATAGGATGGCGCTGTCAGCCCTGCCTGATTATAGCTCATGATCACATGCTGCCAGGGAGCGATCTCCGCCGCCGTCCCTACCCCCGCGGATCCGAAATAAAGCCTGCTGTTGATTTCGTGAATCGTTTTCATATCCATCCGCTGAACCATATCCTGTTCCTCCCGTCTCTTCCGTCCCCGGTGTTCTTTCCAAAACCGCATATGGCTGAATCTTTTCCAGTCTCTCCCGGTCAGAATCTCATCTCGCTGAGCAGCTCCATCTGGCTCTCCGTAGGCCACTGCTCCGGATACACTTTCCCCAGCACCCTGCCCACGCAGCGAATCTCGTTCCCCTCGCTGAAGCGCATCATCGGATAGGCCGGATTGTGGGACACCAGCCCCTCCGACCGGTATTCCTTGATATATCCTTCTCCGTCCACCAGGAAGATCCCGATTTCCCCTTCCCGGAGACTGTCCGTATGCTCTACCAGCACCTGATCCCCGTCCTGAAAGGTGGGCGCCATGCTGTTCCCGTTGACGGAAATGATTTCGTCCGCCCGGCCCGTCCGCTCATCCGCGAAGATCCAGACTTTCTCGCCCCGTTCCGCATCCAGCAGGCCGCTGAACCCGGCCGCGGCGCTCAGGTCGCTTCTGTAAATCCGCACGACCCGACCCCTCAGTTCCTCCATCCGGAATTCCTTCCGACGCTGAAGCAGGGCCTCCGCCTGCCACCGGATGGCCTGCCGGTCATTTTCCTCCATGGCCCGGTACGTCATCACCAGGCTCCGTTCCTCTTTGGTGATCCCTTCCCTGACGCCGAAAAAGGAGCCCAGGCTGATCCCCAGCGCTTTGCAGATCCGCGGAATCGCGTCCAGGTCGGGCCGGCTGTGTCCCGTTTCCCAGCCGGCGACCGCGGCCCGGCTGACTCCGACCCGGTCCGCCAGCTCCTGTTGATTCAGGCCCGCGGCGTTCCGGGCGTCCCGGATCGTCCGGGCGTACCGCTCGATCCCCGCGCAAGTCCTCTCCTTCATCCCCGTTCCCTCCTCGGTTCGCGATCATCATACGCTTTTATGTTTCGTTTGTCAACTATTTTTTGTAATTTTGTTTAAATTTGAAACATTTCTGTCAAGAAAGAAGCCCGGAAGAGGATTCCTCCGGGCTTTATTCCTGTCATGCTTCCGTTTCCGTCTCCCCGTCCGAGGCCGCTTCCGCCGCTTCGCCAGCCGCGGACTCCTCCGCCGTTCCGTCGGCTGCCGTTTCTGCCGCGCCGTTGCCGGCATTGGTCGCTTCGGCTGCCGCCTCCGCCTCCGCTTCCCTCCGGGCCATCTCTTCCTCAATGGCCTTCAGAATGTCCGCGGTCGTCGCTTCGTCCACATTTCCCCGCTCGATCAGGCTGATCCGGCTCTGGGGAACCCCCACCAGGTCTCCCAGCGCTTTCTGGCTCAGGCCCGCCGCCTCTCTGGCATCCCGGATCTGTCTTCCCAGCAGCACCTGGACCGTTTTTTTGATCTTCCGGTTGGTTCCCTGCCCCGCGTGCCGGGGTTCTCCGTGAATTCTGCGAATGATCTCTTCCGCCCGTTTCTCGGTCACCTGCCCCAGTTCCATCCTGGCCACCGCGCTCTCGGGCACCCGGAGGATCACCCCCAGCGCCTTCTGGCTCAGACCCGCCGCCTTCCGTTCCTCCCTGATCCTGGCCCCGGCGTCCTTGCTGAGGGCGTCGCCCTCGTCCCTGGGCGTCTCCGCCCGCTGGAACATCTCGATCAGTTCCTTCGCCCGGGTTTCGGAAATATGCCCGCATTCCATGGCGGCCAGCGTCCCGGAGGCCAGGCCGGCGATCTCCGCCGCTTCCTTCAGCTTCAGCCCTGCCGCCTTTCGCGCCTCCCGCAGCATTGTGCCGATCTCTTTTCCGCTCCTGGGAGGCTCCATCACGCGAATCACTTCATCCGCTTTTTCGTCCCGGACATATCCGCTTTCCATCTGGGCCACCCGGCTGACGGATACGCCCAGCTTCTCCGCCACCTCTTCCCGCGAAAGCCCTGCCTCCTTCCGGGCCATCTTCATCCGAAGGCCCGCTTCCCTGTTCGGCGCCACCCGGCCGGCCTGCGCCGTTTCCGGGCCCTCCCCGTCCGGATTCTGCTTCCGGCGGCCGTCCGTCTTCGGCGGCCTGATGATGCTGACGCCCTTTTTTCGCCCGTCCCCGTACATCAGCCACTTTCGATTCATTCCGGTGGCCTTTTCGATCTTGATTCCCAGCGCCCGGGTGATCTTCCCGCTCTTTTCCGCCGCCTCCAGCTGCTCCGCCGTCATGCCCACGGCTTGCGCCATCTGCGCAAGGGTCACCCCGTTTTCTTCCCGCCATTCCGCGGCTCTGTGCGACATCTCGTTCTGCACATAGCTCTCCAGAAAGGGATCCGCGTCCGGGTCGGAAATGATCGCCGGGTTGATCGGGAAAGCGGTAATAAAAGGCTGCAGCAGCCAGGTGGATCCCGTTTCCTCACAATCTTCCACATCCTGCCTCGGAACGCCCAGCTCTTCCGCCACCTGGGAAATCGAAAGCCCCATCGCGTCCCGCAGATCCCTTAAGTTCATGATGATACCCTTCCTTAATATAACATTATCACATTATCCCCGGTATGGAAGAAGTGATCCGATGTGTATTCTGTTCCGCCTCACGCAGAAAGAATAAACAATTCCGGATATTCACCCTTATCCCGCAAACCAAAATACATTATACACGAAAAATCGATGGGTTGACAAGTCTTTTCCCGAAGATTATATTCTTTTCTGCCAGGGATTGATTATCAGGTTCGGGAGCGCTGTGCATGAATGGAATGTCATTGGCCCTGCTGGAAGCGGAAAAAGCCCTCTCGGAGGGGGAAATCCCCGTGGGAGCCGTTCTGATGCGGGGGGACGAAGTCCTCTGGGCGGATCATAACCGCCGGGAGCAAACCGCCGATCCCACCGCCCATGCCGAAATCCTCTGTCTGCGCGGCGGCGCTGCCCGAAAAGGGGACTGGCGCCTGTCCGACTGCACCCTGTACGTGACCCTGGAGCCCTGCCCCATGTGCGCCGGCGCGCTGGTCATGAGCCGCCTTGGCCGCGTGGTCTACGGAGCCGCCGATCCGGAAAAAGGCTGCTGCGGCAGCGTCTATGACCTGCCCGCCGATCCGGCCTTTTCCGCGGATACACGCTGGCTTGCCGGGGAACGGGAAGCCGAATGCCGGGCCCTGCTTGACCGGTTTTTCCGTTCCAGAAGAAAGGAGTGCGCATGCGAAAAGCAATCATCCTGCTGATGAGCCTTCTGGCGGTCGGGTTGGTCCGCCCCGCCCCTTCCCGCGCCGCGGAAATGACCCTGTACGCCCTGAATGTGGGCAAAGCCGACTGTCTGCTGCTGCGTGCCGGTGACGCCGCCTACCTGATCGATACAGGCCGGGGGCGTACCTACAGCGCCGTAGAAAGCGCACTGGCCGCCGAAAAAATCACGCATCTGGACGGGGTCATCATCACCCATACCGACGCGGACCATGTGGGCGGCCTGAAAAAGCTCCTGAAGTCCGGGATCGTGATTGACCACCTCTATACCTCCGCTTTCTATCTTCCGGAGGATGATGAGGAGGAGCACCCGGTCCTGAAAGCGGCCGCGAAACAGAACATCACGGTCGAAACCCTGAAAAGCGGTGATACGCTGCCCTTCTCCGACGGGTCTCTGCGGGTCCTCGGCCCGCTGCACGAAGCCGCGGACAAGGACGACAATAACTCTGTCATCCTCCTGGCGGAAGCCGCCAGCGGCTCCATGCTGCTGGCCGGGGATATGGAATTTCCCGAGGAATCAGACCTGCTCTCCGCCGGTCTCATCCCCGAAGCGGATGTCCTGAAGGTTGGAAATCACGGAGACAACGACGCCACCAGCGAAGCGCTTCTCAACGCCGTTCGGCCGAAAATCGCCGTCATTTCCACCAGCACGGAAGAAAAATCCTCCACGCCTGCCAACCGGGTGCTGAAGCTCCTTCGGCAATGGAATGTGGAAGTCTGGGAAACCCAGAACGCTGCCGTCGGGATCCTTGTGACCGTCCGCGACGGGGAGGTTTTCGCGCAGGCCAAATAAAAGCGCCCCCGAAGGGGCGCATCCTGCCGGAAATATGCGAGTGTGACCGTAAGCCGGGTTCTGTATGGGGCGATCATCTATCCAGGCCATTCGTTACCGAATGGCTCAAGCGATCCCGGAGGGCTGCGGCGAGCAACCGACTGGCCTCCTGCGTCTTGCACCGGGTGGGGTTTACAGCGCGGGAAAGTTACCAGTCCCGCGGGTGAGCTCTTACCTCGCCTTTCCATCCTTACCTGCCTTCCCTGCGGAAAGCGGGCGGTTTCTTTCTGTTGCACTCTCCCTGGAGTCGCCTCCGCCGGCCGTTAGCCGGCACCCTTGCTCTGTGGTGCCCGGACTTTCCTCATGACCCTTTCAGGCCACGCGATCGCCTGTTCACCTCGCACGGATTGATTGTACCTTTTGGAAAGGATTTTGTCAACCATGGAAGCCATTCATCCCGAAACCGGATCCCGTCCCCCGCTTCCCGCGGGGAATACCGACACCGGAACGCTGAAGCTGATTGCCCTTTTCTTTATGCTGATCGATCATCTCGGTGCCGTGGTCTTTCCCCAGGTTCCGGAGATGCGGATCCTGGGCCGGATCGCCTTTCCCCTCTATGCCTGGTGCATGGTCGTTGGCTTTTGCTACACCCGCTCCGTTCCCCGGTATCTGGGCAGAATCCTCCTGATGGGTATCCTGGTTCAGCCCCTCTATGCCCATGTCATGAATCACCGGCTCTCTTCGCCCAATCTTTTTCTTTCCTTCTATTGTGGAAAACCGAGCATTTTTCTGACGCTCTTTCTCGCCCTGGCTGCCCTTTGGGGAATCCGGGAGCGGAAATATCTTTCCCACATCTGGGCCCCGGCACTGGCCCTGTTTCTGGCCACCGTCCTCCATGCGGATTACGGCTGGAAGGGGGTTCTCTTCATCCTGATGCTCTATGCCGGCCGAACCTCCCGCCCCGCCATCGCCGCGGTCATGACCGCCTTCTTTCTTTTCTGGGGCACCGGTTATGCGGTGACACAGTCCCTCTTCGGCATCCCCCTGAACCTAAATCAGCTCCCCAGCGGCCTTTCGCAGCCGCTGAGCGCCTTCCTTCGGCTGGAAACCTACGGGCTCCTGAGCCTGTTCTTTATCCTGATTCCCTTCCGGCGTCAAATCCGCCTGCCCCACTGGATCAGCTACGGCCTCTACCCCGCCCATCTGCTGGTGGTCTGGCTCGTCAAAGCCCTGGTTCATTAATAAATCAGAATCCTGCGGTATAAAAAAACTCGCCGCCGTGCGGAGGTATGAAGTATGATGAAATCCCTGGAAAGAACCTTTCCCATCCGGGTCGCGGAATGTGACGTAAACAATTACTGGCGTCCCGGCGCCATCCTGACGGAGCTGCAGGAAGCAGCCACCCTTCACAGCTCGGCTCTCGGCTGCGGCCGGGAGGAACTGCTGCGGGAGGGCCTCGCATGGGTAGTGGTCCGCCTGGCGCTGCGGATGCACCGTTATCCCGTCTCCGGAGAAACGGTCACCGTCCGCACCTTCCACCGCCCGCACCGTCACACCTTTTTCCCCCGCTATTTCGTCATCACCGACAGCCGGGGCGAAGCCATCGGCGAAGCGTCAAGCCTCTGGCTCCTGATGGATCTGGAAACCCGTCAGGCCGTTCCGGCCTCCCGGCTCCCCTCCCCCCTGCCGGACAACAGCGATCTGCCGGAACCCTTGCCTCTTCCGGGCGCGATTCCTGCCCTTTCCGTGGCCGAAACCGTCCATCCCTGGACTGTTCACTTTACGGATCTGGATCCGAACCGCCATGTGAATAACACCCGCTATGCGGACTGGCTTTGCAATGTCCTGGGGATCGACACCATGTCCACCCACCTGCTGGAGGCCCTGAATATCCACTTCAACGCCGAAGTGCTGCCCGGTCATTCCCTGATCCTTCGCCTCCGCAGGGAGGGCGAAAACGTCCAGCTTCTCGGCGACCGCGGTGATAAAATCGCCTTCGAAATCGGCGCATCCCTGATCTCCCTGGAATAAAAAAGCGCCGGCGTCAAGCCGGCGTTTTTTTATTCCAGTGTCGCCAGATCATACGGTGTGGTCTGGTAAACCAGGTAGTTCAGCCAATTGGCATACAGCAAATGCGCGTGTCCCCGCCATGTCACCAGCGGCGCCTTCGTGTCATCATCCCCCGGGTAATAATTCTTTGGCACTTCAATGGGCAGTCCAGCCGCCCGATCCCGCAGATATTCCTTTTCCAGCGTCCGGGGATCGTATTCGCTGTGCCCGGTAATAAACACCTGTTTCCCGTTTTCCGTGCTCAAGGCGTAGATCCCCGCCTCCTCAGAGGAAGCCAGAATCTTCAGCTCCGGATGCTTTTCCACCTCTGCCCGGTCCACTGTGGTATGCCGGGAATGCGGCACCATGAACACATCGTCGAAGCCCCGCAGCAGGATGTAGTGTTCCCGCTCCGCCCGGTGGGGAAAAACCCCGAAAAGCTTCTTTTCCAGCTTTCGCTTCGGAATGCCGAAATGATAATAAAGCCCCGCCTGCGCGCCCCAGCAGATATGGAACGTGGAGTGCACATGCTTCTTGGACCATTCCATGACCCCGCAAAGCTCCTGCCAGTATTCCACCTCTTCGAATTCAAGATGCTCCACTGGCGCTCCGGTGATGATCATGCCGTCAAAATTACGGTCCCGAATCTCCGGAAAAGTCTTATAAAAGGACTCCATGTGCTCCTTGCTGGTGTTCCGGGATTCGTGACTGGCCATGGTGACCAGCTCCGTCTCCACCTGCAGGGAAGTGTTCCCCAAAAGTCGCAGCAGCTGCGTCTCCGTATCCACCTTGGTGGGCATCAGATTGACAATCGCGATCTGCAGCGGCCGGATATCCTGGGTTTCCGCCCGGCTCTCCGTCATGACGAAGATGTTCTCCTCCGTCAGGGTTCTGTACGCCGGTAACGCGTTGGACAGTTTAATCGGCATCCGTCCCATCCCCCTTCTTCCGCAAAACTTCGCCTATTTTACCAGACCTTTCCCCTTCCCGCAAGTCTTTGCATGATTTACTGCCCGGATTTCTGAAAGGTTTCTTTGTTTCGCTGCCCCGCAGAATTCGGGCAGATCGAAAAAAGCGGGACAAAACCGGAGCATTATGCTATAATCGGGTCGGTCAGAAGCTTCGCTTCTGAAATATCGTCAAAGGAGATTCCGAAAATGAAAAGAATCCTGACTCTGGTTCTTTCCCTGTGCCTTCTCTTCACCGCCTTTCCGGCCATGGCGGAGGATCTCGGCGGTACCTGGTACTTCCTCATGCTTGGCATGACGGCCGGAACCCTGGAGCTGAACGCGGATGGGACCGCCTCCCTGCAGATTACCACCGACGGCAGCGAAGCGACAGAAGAAGGCACCTGGACCGCCGAGGAGAGCGCCCTCACCCTGACCATCCGGGATCAGGTCCTGGTTCTGTCCTATGACGGAACTGCCCTGAAGCTGGACGCTTCCGCTCTGGAGGCCATGGGAGTGAGCGCAGAGGGCATGGGCATGAGCGAATCCATGATGGACGCGCTGCTTCAGGTCTCCCGGGAGCCCGGGAAAATCACCCTCGGTGAGTTCAGCGCCTTCTCTTCGGACGGCACCGTTCCCGAAGGGAGAACCCAGGAAGAAATGGAAGCGATCCAGGCAGAGATGCTGACTGCCGTTTTCGGCATGATGGGCGGTCTGGGCGGCGCGATGTCCGATCTCAGCAGCGCGGTGTCCGATCTCGGCAGCGCCGCGGAGGAAGGACCGGAGCTGACCGTTCTGGAAGAAAACTTCTATGTCCGAAAGATTTGGGACGACCAGTTGGAGGGAATCTACATCGCTAAAGTCCAGAATCAGAACGATGTCCCCCTGTATATTTCAGAGGGCAGCATCATTCTCAAGGACGCGGAAGGCCAGGAAGCCGGGAAAGCCGACTATCTGAGCCGGTGCGGTTCCCGCTATCTGGAGCCCGGAGAAATCTCCTTCATCTGCCTGCGGGCGGATGCGGAAGGCGGAACGCCCACGGATTATGAAGCCGTCCTCCGCACGACTGGCTCCTACTATTCCACTGATGGTCAGCTGGAAGTCACCAATCCGGAGCTGCGCAAGACGGAAAATTACGGATGGACGAACTATACTGTCGCCGCCACCCTCACCAATACCGGTGACGCTCCGCTGTCCCAGGCGAATGTCGTGATGGCCGTCAGGGATGCCGACGGGCATCTGATGGATCTGGCCCAGGGCAGCCTGTATCAAAATGAACTGGCGGCTGGCAGCACCATCACCCTGCTGGATACCCTGGACAGCTCCACCGTGGATTACTGCACCGAGAACGGCATGGAGCTGAGCAGTGTGGAAGCCTTCGGGTGGGTGGGAAACTACAACTGACGGAGAGACGCTGTCATGTCCTATGAACTGAAATCCGCCCGATACCTGGCGGCAGAATACCTTCGGAAAATACTGGAGCCCGGAGACCGGGCTATAGATGCCACCATGGGCAACGGGCATGACACCGCCCTGCTCTGCAGCCTGGTGGGGTCGGAAGGCCATGTGGACGCCTTTGACGTCCAGCCTGCCGCCCTGGAAAGCACAAAAAGTCTTCTGGAGGCGGAGGGTCTCCTGAGTCGGGCCAGTCTGTATCTTCTGGGACACGAACATATGGCGGAAGCGGTGAATTCCCCCGTCAAAGCCATCGTGTTCAATTTGGGATGGCTCCCCGGAGGCGACCACGGCGTCACCACCCGGGTCAAAACCACCCTGTCCGCCATTGAACAGGCGATGGATCTGCTCCAGCCCATGGGCATGCTGCTCGTCTGTGTCTACCCCGGCCATCCGGAGGGAGAACGGGAAAGGGACGCGGTTACGGAACTTTTTTCCGCCCTGTCTCCCCGGGACTTTAACGTGCTGGAGCACCGTTTTCCGAACGCCGGCCCCGGTGCGCCGCTGTGCTTCGCGGTGCAAAAGCAGCGAAAGGCCTGAGGAAAACCCGGCACTTGCATTTCGCATGTCATATCCGGCATAAAAAACGGCGAGGCCATGGTCAGCTTGCTGACCATGGCCTCCATCTTTTTCCTTGTTATTTGCATGAAGGTCTTCCCTTTTCAAAATACAAAAAATCAACGCCTCCGGTAGCGGCCAGAAGCGTTGATCAACAAGGGTTTCCACGAGGTGCCATCCAGATTCGAACTGGAGAATAAAGGTTTTGCAGACCTTCGCCTTACCACTTGGCTATGGCACCTTAAGAAAAAGAGCGGTAGACGAGGCTCGGACTCGCGACCTCCACCTTGGCAAGGTGGCGCTCTACCAACTGAGCTACTACCGCAGAAAAGGGGATGTGCCTTGGGGCGGAATCGAACCACCGACACTGTGATTTTCAGTCACATGCTCTACCGACTGAGCTACCAAGGCAAACGCGACCCGGAAGGGGCTCGAACCCTCGACCTCCAGCGTGACAGGCTGGCGCTCTAACCAACTGAGCTACCGGGCCATAAAATGGTGGGAACAACAGGGCTCGAACCTGTGACCCCTTGCTTGTAAGGCAAGTGCTCTCCCAGCTGAGCTATGCTCCCTCAGGCATCTGCCGAAGCTTTGGAGCCTTCCTCGCAAGCGGCTCTGCCATGATAGCCCATTTTTCACTCTTTGTCAAGCGCTTTTTTTCGCTTTTCGGAAATTTTCGCAGACGCTTTTCGATGACGCTCGGCTGGGCTCACGCGCATCCTCCCCGGACGGCATTAGGTCTGAAAAAGCTCCACGCCTGTCCGGCCGTCATACTCGTCCACCAGCACCGAAACCATCTCCGTATGGCTGGTGGGAATATTCTTTCCCACATAATCCGGCCGGATCGGAAGTTCCCTGTGCCCCCTGTCGATCAGAACCGCCAGCTGAATCTGCTTCGGCCGCCCGTAGTGAAAGGCCGCGTCAATGGCCGCCCGAACCGTCCGTCCGGTGTAAATGACATCGTCCACCAGAATCAGTTTCCGCCCGCTGATCTCCACCGGGATATCATTAATGCCCGTCTGGGGCTGAAGGTTTTGCTCTGTCAGATCGTCCCGATACAGGCTGATATCGATGCTTCCCAGCGGCACATCCGCCTCCGCGAACTTCTTCAGGTTCTCCTTCAGGATCCTGGCCAGCGTGATTCCCCGCCGCCTGATCCCCAGCAGGCACAGATCCGCCGCGCCCCTGTTCTTTTCAATGATCTCATGGGTGATGCGGGTCAGGCTGCGATAAACCGCCGTTTCATCCATGATCACGGACTTCAGTTGCATGGGCCATCCTCCGTTGATTGCAAAATCGGGAGGAGGAACGCTCCTCCTCCCGGTTTGGAAAAGCAGTGTCACCGTTTCTGCGCTGTCCCCTCCCGGTTGAACAGGAAGTTCACCAGGATGCCCAGCAGCAGGGCGCAGGCCACTTCCGTCAGGGTGACGGATCCGATGTGGACGGTCATGCCGCCGATGCCTGCGATCAGGATGGTCGACGCCGTAAACAGGTTGCGGTTGTCGTTAAGATCCACGGGCTGGAGCATCTTCAGGCCGGATACGGCGATGAAACCGTACAGCGTAATGCAGACCCCGCCCATGACGCAGGTGGGAATAGTGCTCAGGAAGGTCACGAAGGGGCCGAAGAAGCTGGCCACGATGCACAGCACGGCGGTGCACACGATGGTGATCACGGACGCGTTTCCGGAAATGGCCACGCAGCCCACGGATTCACCGTAGGTGGTGTTGGGGCATCCGCCGAAGAACGCGCCGGCAATGGAACCAATGCCGTCGCCCAGCAGGGTCCGGTGCAGACCCGGGTCCTCCAGCAGCTCCTGCCCGATGATGGAGGACAGGTTCTTATGATCCGCGATATGCTCCGCGAATACGACAAAGGCGACCGGCACATAGGCCACAGCGATGGTGGCCACGTACTGTCCGGTGATCTCCTTCATGCCCTGGAACGCCTTCAGGAACGTGAATTCCGGCACCCACTGCATATGGGAGAAGGCGGAGAAATCCAGAATCTGCAGGCTGGCATTGCCCGACGCCCGGCCGATCAGGGTGAACACCAGCGCGCACAGATAACCCGCCAGAATGCCGAGGATAAAGGGGATCTGGGTCATCATCCGCTTACCCTTCACCGAGCAGAAAATCACGCTCAGCAGGGTGACGATGGCGTAAAGCAGGTTCACCGCCGTATTCAGGGTCAGGGTGTATCCGTCCCCGGCCGGGCTGCCGAAGCCGAAGGAGTTGGCCACCGCGTTCCCGGCCAAAGAAAGGCCGATGATGGCGACGGTCGGCCCGATGACCACCGGAGGCATCAGCCGATTGATCCATTTCACCCCCATCACCTTGACGAGGATCGCCAGAATCACGTACACCAGGCCGGCGAACACCGCGCCCAGCAGCAGGCCCATGAATCCCGCCTCCACCGTCACCGCCCCGGCGAACGCCGCGAACATGGGGCCGATAAAGGCGAAGCTCGATCCCAGAAACACGGGGCTCTTAAACTTCGTAAAGCACAGATAGACCAGCGTACCGACGCCAGCGCCAAACAGCGCCGCGCTCTGACTCATGCCGTTCCCCACGATGGCGGGAACCGCGATGGTGGCCGCCAGAACGGCCAGCACCTGCTGCAGCGCAAAGAGAAGGGTTTTGCCGAAAGGGGGCCGATCCTTGACACCGTAAACCAGATTCATCCCAAACTACCTCCCTTGTTTTTGTCCGGCGGAATCCCACACAAAAAGCCTGTCGGCTTTTCGGGCGTGACAGGCTGCTGAATGCGTTCACAAAGAAACGGCCGCATCTTGTCGGTATCCCGTACCGCCTTAAAGACCCACCGCAGGCAACGATATCATCCTTTTCTGCCTGCGTCAAGTAAAAAAAGGCGCGTAAATTGTTACATTTTCAGGATCGCTGATATGGTTGCATTTCCACCATCATTGACTTTGCAAACGGAAACGTGTAAAATGAACACAGCTTCCACCGATATCTTACAAGGAGGGATCATTCTATGCTTATTCTGAACGAAAAAGGCCTTGCCGACCGTCAGGCATGGCTTGAAAAGGGGTACCGGCTTCCCGCCTTCAACCGCGCGGACATGATCGCTGAAACGGCGAAAGCGCCCGCCTGGGTCCATTTCGGCGCCGGCAATATCTTCCGGGCCTTCCAGTGCGCCGCCATGCAGAAGCTGCTGGACGCCGGAAAGGTGAAAACGGGCATCATCGCGGTCGAAGGCTTCGACTACGAAATCGTGGAAAAGGGATACCGGTCCAACGATAATTATTCCCTCCTGGTGACCCTGAAATCCGATGGATCCGTGGAAAAGACGGTGGTGGGTTCCATCGCCGAATCCTGCATGCTGGACAGCGGCAATGCCGCGGAATTTGATCACCTGAAGGCGGTCTTTGTCAATCCCTCGCTGCAGATGGCCACCTTTACCATTACGGAAAAGGGGTATGTGACCCGGGACGCGGAAGGGAATCTTGTCCCGGCCGTGGCGGCGGATCTGGCCGCCGGCCCCGAAAAGCCCCAGAGCTACCTGGGCAAAGTCGCTTCCCTGCTGTATGCCCGGTATCGGGCCGGCGCTTTCCCCATGGCCATGGTCTCCACGGATAACTGCTCCCATAACGGCGAAAAGCTGTTCGCCGCCATGCGCGTCTTCGCGGAAGGATGGAAGGACGAAGGGTTCCTGGCCTACATCAGCGATCCGGCCAGGGTTTCCTTCCCCTGGACCATGATCGACAAAATCACTCCCCGTCCGGACGCCACCGTGGAAGCCATGCTCCGGGCCGACGGGCTGCAGGGGCTGGATCCGGTCGTCACTTCCCGCCATACCTATATCGCCCCCTTCGTGAACGCGGAGGAGAGCGAATACCTGGTCCTGGAGGACGCCTTCCCCAACGGCCGTCCCCCCCTGGAGGCCGCGGGCTTCTATTTTACGGATCGGGATACGGTCAACAACGTGGAGCGCATGAAGGTGACCACCTGCCTGAACCCCCTGCACACCGCCCTGGCAGTCTACGGCTGCCTGCTGGGCTATACCCGCATCAGCGAAGAAATGAAGGATCCGGATCTGGTCTCCCTCATCCGCCGCATCGGCTATACGGAGGGGCTTCCGGTGGTGGTCAACCCCGGTATTCTGGATCCGAAAGCATTCATCGATACGGTCGTCGAAGTCCGTCTCCCCAATCCCTTCATGCCGGATACCCCGCAGCGGATCGCCTGTGATACCAGCCAGAAGGTTCCGATCCGCTTCGGCGAAACCATCAAAAGCTATCTGGCGGATCCCGGCCGGGATGTACGCTCCCTGAAAGCCATCCCCCTGGCCATCGCCGGATGGCTCAGGTATCTGCTGGCCCTGGATGACAGGGGCGAGCCCTTTGAGCTCAGCCCCGATCCCCTGCTTCCCCGGCTGCGGGACGCCCTGGCGGGCGTTGAGCTGGGAAAACCGGAAACCGCGGAAGGGAAACTGGACGCCCTGCTGGCCGACCCGGTGCTTTTCGGGACCGATCTGGTGGGAACAGGGCTGGACGAGATTATCAAAGCTGATTTTGCATCCCTCCTGGCCGGGCCCGGCGCCGTGCGGGAAACGCTGCGCAAGGTTCTGTCCTGAAGAATGCCCATTGGAAAAGGCGCTCGCTCGAGCGCCTTTTCTCTTTCGTTCCGGCAGAGGACATAAAGGGGCGGACCCTCTGCGCTTAAGCGCAGAGGGTCCGCCCCTGTAT
>JAFWES010000029.1 GCA_017512805.1 Clostridia bacterium | reverse complement strand
TGATGAACGGCGCGGTCACCATCGGGACCATGGACGGGGCCAATGTGGAGATCAGCGAGCAGGTCGGGATGGAGAACATCTACATCTTCGGCATGCGGAGCGACACGGTGCTCGACATGTACCGGGAGCACAGCTATAACCCGATGAATATCTTCGAGAGTAATCAGGAGATCCGGCTGGCCATGACCCAGATGATCGACGGAACCCTGACGCCGGAGAATCCCTCCGTGCTGCAGGATCTGTATCACAGCCTGCTGCTGGGGGACTGGGGCTCCATGGGCGACAGCTATTTCGTGCTGAAGGATTTCGGATCCTATTCCATGGCCCAGCGCCGGCTGAACAAGGATTACGCCAACAGGCAGAAGTGGCTGAAGATGGCGGCGACCAATACCGCCATGAGCGGAATCTTCTCCTCCGACCGGACGATCAGCGAGTACAACGAACTGATCTGGCATCTGGATCCCATGAAGAAGAACAGCGGAAAATAAGGCAGAGGGCAGGCGCGCGGCGGTTTCCGTTTTCATGCGATTGCCGAAAAGCAGTCGGATCACGGTTCAGCCGCTCCGCTTTCAGGACTGAACCGTTACGCAGATTGAATGGATGGGAGGTCTCGTATTCATGAAACGTCTGATTTCGACCATGATGGTGCTTTGCCTCCTGCTGGGAATGTGCGGCGTTGCGTTCGCGGCCAGACCCAGCATTACCGAGCAGCCGGTCAGCCAGACCGTGGAGAAGGGCGGCACCGTCACCCTGACGGTCAAGGCGGATAACGCCAGAGGGGTCGCCATCACCTGGCACTTTCAGGATCCCCTGACCGGGAAGGATATCACCGGAAAGCAGCTGTCCAAGCATGTTTCCGGGCTGAAGGTGACCAATCCCAACAGCCTGAGCATCACCCTGCGGAAGGTGCCGGAATCCATGCACGGCTGGACCGCCTATTGCCATATCGGACCCAAGAACAGCGGCATCGATACGGATACCGTCATGATTCTGATCAAGGGGATGGAAGCGCCGGAAACACCCGTGCCCGCATCCGCGTCCGACGGCGAAGGCAGCCAAGCTGAGGGTTCATCCGAAGGCAAATCCGGGAGCAAGGCCGGCTCCTCCGGCACGGAGGAGGAAAGCCTGGAGGAAACCGTGACGGCCGAGCCCACCCCCGCCGCCCCCACCGCCACGCCCAAGCCTGAAAACATCGTTATTACCGGGAATTCCCGGATCGAGCTGTACAAAATCGACAACCAGGGCGTTCCCCTGGGGAAAGCCGCGGAAGAGCTGACCTTCACGGGCGGAGAGGCCGCCAGCTTCTATGTCAAAATCCCGGACGGCACGGAAGGAACCATCCAGTATGTTTCCGTGGACGGCATCCGGTTTACTCCCGACGGCGAGGTCCGGGGCATGTCCGTGCGCGGATGGCCCGCCTCCGCCGCCGTCAGGATCAAGGTGCTGAAGCCGGGGTCCTCCGCCGAGGATCAGGACGAAGGTCCGATTCTGCCGGAAATCACGGAAGTTCCCGAGGATCCCAGCGCCCAGATGGCCGCCATCACCTGTGAGAACTGCCGCTTTACCGGATATAAGAGCTCCTACGCCAAGTCCGGGGAAGTGCCGGTGGGAACCACCATCACGGTCATCGCCAGCGGCGGCATGGTCGGGAAGGGATACATCATCAACGGCGCCAAGAAGGCGACCCACAAAAACGAAGCCACCTTCCAGTATGTGGTGGAAGGCGATACCACCATCACCATGGAGAAGCAGAAATAAGGAAAACCCATACGCAAGCCCCCCGCGGATGATTCCGCGGGGGGCTTGCTATGAATCCGATTCGATCAAGAGGAGCGCAGGATCATTTTCCGCCCAGCAAATTCCCCAGCAGCCCGCCGAGCATTTCGCCGATGCCGTCCGCCGCAGTGGCGCCGGATCCGCTGCTGGCTCCCAGAAGGGTATTGACCGTATCGCCGTATTCGCCCTTCAGCAGCTTCAGCGCCGCCTTTTTCAGATCCGTGGGGGCCTCCCGGTACGCTTCGATAAGCTTCTTTTCCGTCGCGGTGACCTTCATGCTGGTATTGGCGCCGGCCGGGGCGGCTTTTGCCTCCGTCTTCTTTGCGGCGGCTGTTTTCGCGGAGGAGGCCTTAGCGTCCGTCTTCTTCGCGGCGGTCGTTTTCGCGGAAGAAGCCTTAGCGTCCGTCTTCTTCGAGGAGGTTGTTTTCGCGGAGGAGGCCTTAGCGTCCGTCTTCTTTGCGGCGGTTGTTTTCGCGGAAGAAGCCGTAGCGTCCGTCTTCTTCGCGGCGGCCTTCAGATTCTTCGGCGCCTCCAGGAGGGACTTCTGGGTCACCCCACAGGCCACGGCGATTTTTTTCAGCTGCGCCGCGGTCAGATCCGCTTCTCCCCGTTCACACCGGCTGATGTCTGCCGCGCTGAGCCCCTCGCCGGCTTCCTTCGCCAGCTTTTCCTGGGTCAGGCCCGCCGCGGTTCTTGCTTCCTTGACCAGCGCTCCGACTTTTTTTTCTGCCATATTCACTTTCCCCTTCCCGCATTGAGCGCACGATTGTAACGATTCAGCCGCTCCACACTGAGGGGAACGCCTCAGCGCTTCGCTTGCAGGTCTGAACAGTTACGTTTTCTGTATTGTACACCTGTTTTTCCGGATTGAAAACCCCGCAGGAAAACATTTTCAGGAGAAGGGACGGGTCAGTCCGGCTTGCGGGACAGGAAGAGCTTCAGGATGACCGTTTCCAGGGTTCCCTTCTGGGGGAGGCGGCCGCTTTTGATCCCCAGATCGGTGTCCAGGCAAAGGCGGACGGCGTCCCGGATCTGACGGGGGGACCAGAGGGAGGCCTGGCGAAGGTACTGCTGAAAGGCATAGGGGGAAAGGCCCATGAGGGACTGCATGTCCGCCGGGGAGCGCTTTTCGTACTGCATGATTTTGACATGCTGCATGAGGCGGAACTGGCGGAGCAGGAGCCCGAGAAGCCGAACCGGATCATCGCCGTCTAGAAGGGTATCCCGCAGGAGCCGCAGCGCCCTGGCATCCTGGCCGGAGACCACCGCGTCCACCATCTGGAAAACGTTGGATTCGGCGCTGGGGGTGGCCAGCGCCTTCACATCATCCGGATGGACGGCGGGGGTGTCGGTTCGGTAAGCGGCGATTTTGGCGATTTCGGTCAGGAGGAGATTGGTATCGGAGCCGCAGGTAAAAATCAGGAATTCCGCGGTGCGGGCGTCGCATTCCCTGCCCTGGGCCCGGAACGCGTCGGTGACGAAGGAGGTCAGCGCCGCGCCCTTCAGCGCCTCGAATTCCACCAGGCCGTTCAGCTTCTGAACGGCCTTTACGATTTTCTTGGTCTTGACGGCGGGCTGAACGCAGTAAAAGAGCAGCAGCGCGGTGGGCGGAACCTGGGGCAGATACTCCAGCAGGCGGGCGTCCGCCTCCGCGCGGCCCACCAGGGGCGGATAATCACGGATCACCACCAGGCGGCGGTCCGCCATAAAGGGGATGGTTTCCGCCGCGGCGATCAGGGCATCCGTTTCCGGGTTCTCCAGAAGGGTTTCGTTCAAATCCTCCAGGCCGGGGGGAAGGAGAGCCTTCCGCAGGGCGGAGAGAGCCTCCTGCTTCAGATGATCCTCCACGCCGGTAAAGAGCAGCACGGAGGGCAGACGGTTTTCTTTCAGGAGCCGGAGAAAATCAGCGCGATTCAGGGAGACGCACCTCCTCGCTCAGGGCAGTTCATGCATTCAATCGCTCCGCGTAACTATTCAGTCGCTCCGCTCTCTGTGGTATTCCCCTCCGGGGGACGCCTCGCGGCTCCGTTCGCTTACGCAGCGGTTCTAAGCTCTGTCTGCGCCATACGGCTTGCCAATCGCTAAGAACCGGCGAGACTCAAGGCCCCCGGAGGGAAACACCACAGCGCTGCGCTTGCAGGACTGAACAGTTACCGCTCCGCTTTCTGAGGCGTCCCCCGGAGGGAAAGACCTCAGCGCTGTGCTTGCGGGACTGAACAGTTACGATTGTTCATTGCTTTCGGAAACGAAATCCGTTTCCGAGGGGGTCAGATAGGTTTCCACCGTGAAGGCATTCTCCTCAAAACGGACGGTCAGCATCCCGTGCAGCGCCGTGGAAAAGAGGGGAATATCCCCCAGACGATCCTGAAACTGCAGATGCCGCTGCGCATCATCGCAGGTCAGAAGGGCGGCGGAGGGATGTACGGCGGCCAGAAAGGCCGGGGACGAAGAGCTGAGGGAGCCGTGATGAGCCACCTTCAGCACATCCGCGGGGGCGGCGGCATACATTTCGTACCGGCCGTCCAGGTCGCCCGTCTGCAGGAGGACGGACCCCTTAAGATCGAGCCGCAGGACCAGGCTGGACTGATTCGCGTCCTGGCCCGGACGGGTTCGGCCTTTCTCCGGCCAGAGCACCCGGATGTTCCCGGAGGGAAGGTCCAGGGTGTCCCCGGCGGCCAGGGTGCGGATTTCCGTTCCGCCGGCTTTCAGTTTCTCCAGCAGCTCCATCGCGCTGGGGTGGATATCCGCCGCTTCGGCGCCGTCGGGAAGGTAAATCAGGGGAATGGGGATCCGATCCTCCATCATGGCCTGCAGCCCGTAGACATGATCGGAATGCAGATGGGTCAGAATCACCGCATCCGGCGTCAGCCGGCCGCGGCGCAGAAAGGAGCTGAGGACCCCGTCCTCATAGCCCGCGTCCAGGACATAGAGGCGGTTCTGGTCCCAAAGGACGGCCGCGTCCGCGCTGCCGACGGAAAACTGGATATACTCCGTGGCCAGGTGAGAACCGGGCAGGAGGGACAGCACCGTCAGCAGGACCCCGGCGCCGGAAAGCAGCAGCCGGGAACGCCCGCGGAGCCGGAGGAGGCCGCACAGACCGGCCGTCAGCAGCACAACCCCCAGGCCGGTCAGCGGCCCAGCGGCCTTGGTCCAGAGGGTGATGCCCGGCAGGGCCCCCACAGAACGGACCGCGGCCAGGAAACCGGCCGTACAGATCCCGGCGGCGCGGCAGCACAGGGACGAGAGGGCGGGAAAGGGAAGGGTCAGCAGGACGGCCCAGTAAAGCCCGATGAGCCAGGAGCCCAACGCCATCATGGGGAGATTGGCCAGCAGGCCCAGAAGAGGCAGTTCCTGAAAGGCGGAAAGCTGCGGCAGGAGGATGCCGATCTGGGCACCGAGCCCGGCGGAGAGCCCGCGCCACAGGCGGCGGGACAGGGCCCCGGACGGGGACAGGAGAGCGGAAAGAAAGGGCGTCACCAGGGCCAGCCCCGCCACCGCTCCGAAGGACAGCAGAAAGGACAGGCCGGTCAGCTGGACCGGGGAGAAGAAGAGCAGGATCAGAAAAGCGGCGGAAAGCAGATGGGTCAGGAGACGGGGCCGGTTCAGAATGCGCCCGGCTTCCGCCAGAAGGACCAGCAGGGACGCGCGAAGCACCGGCTGACTCCAGCCGCACAGGGCGGCATAAAGGAACAGGACCGCGGAGAACAGGAAAAGCCGCAGCTTCCGCGGGAGGCGCAGCCAACGGAAAAGCAGACCCAGCAGGGCCATCAGCACGCCGGTATGGAAGCCGCTGACGGACAGAAGATGGGCCACGCCCAGGCGGGAGAAGGCGAGGCGGTCCTCCCGGGGAAGGAAGGAACGGGTGCCCAGCAGCATGGCGGATGCGTATTCGCCGGTTTCTTCCCCCAGCGCGGCCAGGAGACGCAGGCGAAGGGCATGGCGCAGGGCGGCAATCCGGCCGGCCGGGGAGAAGAAGGCCGGAGGGGAAACATTCAGGTCGGCGCTGCCGTAGATTCCCGCCCGGATCCCCCGGCGCAGAAGCTCCTCCCGAAAGTCGTAGCCCCCGGGATTGGAGGCCCCGGAGGGATGATAGACCCGTCCCTGAAAGGAGACCTGGATTCCCGGCGTCAGCCCGGCGGGCAGCTCATCCGCATAGAAGGACCAGTAGGCCCGGCCTCCCGGGAGGGCGCGGCCGTCCAGGGTGACATTCGCCAGGGCCGTCCGGAACTGGCCGTTGGAACGGGCCTGAATCTCCTCTGACACGATGCCGGAGACGACAAAAGAGCCGGGCTCCGGCAGGGAAGGATGATAAGCCTGATAGCCCCGCAGGCAGCCCAGAGCAAGAAAGAGGGAAAGCACGGCACAGAACCGCTTTTTTCCCCGCAACAGAAAAACAGCCCCCGCGGCGGGCAGCAGAGCGAGGGCTCCGGTCCAGGGGGAGGCGGCGATCCGGCCCAGCAGCACTCCCAGGGCGAAGCAAAGGGCGGCGGGCGGCAGGAGCCAGCCCCGGAGACGGGCGGTCACAGGGAAATCACCGCCCCTGGCTTCCGCCAGAGAGACGGGAGAAAAAACCGCGCGGGCTTCCCTCAGGAGCGTTTCGGGGGGATAGAAGGGATTCAGATGGGTGAGGATCAGCTGCCCGGCCCCCGCGTCACGGGCGAGAGCCGCGGCCAGGGCCGCGGAAAGATGGGGCTTGCCTTCCGCCCAGTCGCTTTCCGGAAAGAGACCGTCCGCCAGGAGGAGATCAACGCCCCGGAAGAAGGCGGGCAGGGAAGGAAGGGTATTGGTATCCCCGGTATATCCCAGGGAGGTTCCGCCCGCGGAAAGGAGATAGCCGACCCCGGAAACCGGATGGCGGGCTTCTCCGACCCGGACGGCGGTTTTTCCCACGGAAAAATGGTCACCGGGAGAGACGGTATGCATCTCAAAACAGCCCGCCTCCTCCGCAATGCGCCGCAGCGCGGAGGACTCATCGGCGGGGGCGTACAGGGGCAGCGTCCGCCCCAGGGCCTGGAGCCGGTAGATCAGGGGAAGAAGATCCGCCGTGTGATCAAAATGCCAGTGGGAGATCAGGAGGGCGGACAGATCCTCCGGAGGGCACAGGGCGGTCAGACGGCCCAGAACCCCGGAGCCGAAATCCAGCTGGAGGAGGGCTTCGCCGGATTCCACCAGGTACCCGGAGGTGGCGGCGGAGGAGGCGGGAAAGGGGCCGTTGACCCCGATCATATGCAGGCGCATGGCTTACAGCTCCTTTACTTCGGCGCCCTGATCCGCGAAGACCCGGGAAATCAGGCGCAGACAGGCCTGGACATCCTCGGGGCCTTCCACGCGGACCCAGAGCCCGGGACAGCGCACCAGCTCGGACAGGCAGTCCGCCAGGGCGTCGGCGTTCATGCCATACCAGGAGGGCAGATCCAGGAGCGACTTCAGGGCTTCGTGGACCTGGGAAGCGTTTTGATAGTCATGGCCGAATAAACAGATGGTTTGCACGTTACAGTTCCTCCCATGGTTTAGATTCCCCGCCCCGTGCGGACGGAGAAGGTCAGCATATAGGCGGCGAAAGCGCTTTCGACGGTGATCAGGCGGGAGTCCAGGGTGGCCAGAAGACGCAGCAGGGGCCAGGAGACTCCCAGGGAAGACAGATACTGATAAAGAAGGATCAGCAGCACCAGCACCGCGGGGACCCACAGCAGATGGGCAAAGGGTTCCCGGAGGCGGGTGGCGCCTGCCAGCGGGAGCAGCAGCCCCAGCGCGACCCCCAGCGCCGCGCCCAGCAGCAGGCTGCCGAAGAAGGCGCCCAGGGAGGCGAAGAGGGGAAGCAGCAGCGCCAGCAGCAGGAGCAGGCCCAGGGGGACGACGATTACGACGAGCTTTCGCAGGAACATGCGGCATCCTCCTTCGCAAGGTCATTCAGGAAGGCCCGGTCCGCCGGAGAGAGGGCGGCGGAGGAAAGCAGATCCGGCCGGAAGCGCAGGGTCGCCCGGAGGCTTTCCTGCCGCCGCCAGGCCCGGATTTTGGCGTGATCCCCGTTCAGAAGAACCTCCGGGACGGAGAGCCCCTCCCAGTCCCGGGGACGGGTATACTGGGGATATTCCAGCAGCCCGTCGGAAAAGGATTCCTCCTCCGGACTGTCGGCGCTGCCCAGAACGCCCGGGATAAAGCGGGCTACGCAGTCGGTCAGGACCATGGCGGCCAGCTCGCCTCCCGTCAGGATATAATCCCCGATGCTGATCTCCTCATCCACACAGGTGTCCAGCGCCCGCTGATCCACGCCCTCATAGTGCCCGCAGAGGAGGATCAGCTCCTCTTCCCGCGCCAGCAGGCGGGCTTTGGCGGTAGTCAGGGGCGCGCCCCGGGGCCCGAGATAAATCCGCCGGCCGCGGAAGCCTTCGCCCATGGCAAAGCGCATGGCGTCCCGAATGGGCTGGGCCAGCATCACCATTCCGGCGCCGCCGCCGAAGGGGTAGTCATCGGTGTTTTTGTGCTTGCGGTCGGAAAAGGAGCGGATATCGATGAGCTCGGTGTCCAGGAGGCCCTGCGCCCGGGCCCGGCCCAGGATGCTGGCGGAAAAGACGCTTTCGAACATTTCCGGAAAAACGGTCAGGATTTTAATCTTCAAAGACGGCCACCTCTTCCAGGGCATCTTTGACCACCAGAATCCGGCGGGCCTCCGTATCCACTTCCGGGAAAACCCGCCGCAGGGCCGGGGCCATGAAGGGGCGCTTTCCGGTGAACACCCAGGTATCCACCGGCCCGTTTTGCAGAACGTCGCTCAGGGTTCCCAGCTCGGCGCCGCTTTCGTCCACCGCCAGGCAGCCCAGCAGGTCGGCGATGTAGTGGGCGCCTTCCTCCAGGGGGGAGGCGTGGGCCCGGTCCACATACAGGCGGGCCCCCCGAAGGCGTTCCACATCCTCGGGGGTTTTACAGTCCCCCAGAATGGCGTAGACGAAGCCTTCGTGGATCCGGGAGACGCGGCAGGGGATCGGATCCCAGGCGCTGCCCCTGGGAAGGAACAGGGTATCCCAGGTTTCGAACAGGGACAGATCCGCCGCGCAGGGCCTGATTTTGCATTCGCCGCGCAGCCCCTGGGGCTTGAGCACTTCCCCCACCATCAGAAAGTCAGTCATGGGCGCTCCTTCCACAGAAAAAAGGTCGACCCGGCCCCGCCCTCCCAGGGTACGCCACCCGGCGCGGGACCGAATCAATATGAAAAAGGCGGAACCCGGACAGCTGCGGGATTCCGCTTTTGTGATCATTACTGGATTTCGACAAAAACGGGTTTGGCGTTTTTCGCCGTGGCCGCTTTAATCACGGAGCGGATCGCTTTGGCGATTCGACCCTGCTTGCCGATCACTTTGCCCATATCCTCTTCCGCCACATGGAGCTCAAGGATGATGGCCTCGGGACCTTCCGTTTCGGTGACGGTCACCTGATCCGGGTGCTCGACAAGGGATTGCGCCATAAAAGTAAGCAATTCTTGCATGGAGACATCCTTTCTGCCGGGCGGCTTCCGGGAGGGAAACCGCGGGCCGCGCCCTTACTTCTCTTCAATGGCACCGGTCTTCTTCAGCAGAATCCGAACGGTATCGGTGGGCTGAGCGCCGACGCCGAGCCAATACTTCGCGCGGTCGTTATCCACCTTGATCTCGGCGGGCTTGGTCATGGGATTGTAGTAGCCGATCTCTTCGATGAAGCGGCCGTCACGGGGGCTGCGGATATCGGCTACCACCACGCGATAGAAAGGCTTTTTCTTCATTCCCATTCTCTTCAGACGAATTTTGACAGACATAAGTGTTTCCTCCTGAAAATAAAAATGTGTATTATGGAGATCATATACGGAGTATATGAGAACCATCGGAGTGTGAGAACGCGTCACAGGCCTGGAAAGCGCATCCGGCTCAGCCGGCCTTTCATGCCCTTGCTGTTCATCATCTGCTTCATCATTTGCTGCGCCTGCTCGAACTGGCGGATCAGGGTGTTGACATCCTGCACCGTGGTCCCGGAGCCGGCGGCGATCCGCTTGCGGCGGGAGGCGTTGAGGATCGACGGATCCCGCCGTTCGGCGGGCGTCATGGAGCGGATGATGGCTTCGGGCTTGTTCATGGCCTTTTCGTCCACATCGATATCTTTCCCGCTCATGCCGGGCAGCATCCCGATCATCTTTTTCAGGCCGCCCATTTTCTTCATGCTCTGCATCTGCTCCAGGAAGTCTTCCAGGGTCAGCTTGTTGGAAATTCCCTTGCGGGCAAATTTTTCGGCCTCGTGGGTATCGAAGGTCTCGGAAGCCTGCTCGATGAGGGTCAGAACGTCGCCCATCCCCAGGATGCGGGAAGCCATCCGGTCGGGATGGAAAGGCTCGATGTCGGAAAGCTTTTCGCCGATACCGGAAAACTTGATGGGTTTTCCCGTCACGGCCTTGATGCTCAGCGCGGCGCCGCCGCGGGTATCGCCGTCCAGCTTGGTGAGGATGACGCCGGTCACATCCAGCTTTTCGTCGAAGGTTTTGGCGACGGTCACCGCGTCCTGACCGGTCATGGCGTCGACCGTCAGGAGAATCTCGGTGGGATGGACCGCTTCCTTGATCCGGGCCAGCTCGTCCATCAGGGCTTCGTCAATATGCAGACGGCCGGCGGTATCGATAATCAGCACGTCCCGCCCGTAATACCGGGCGTGTTCCACGGCCTCCCGGGCGGTCTTCACCGGATCCTGGGTGCCTTTTTCAAACACCGGGACATTGACCTGCTGCCCGACGACCTGCAGCTGTTTGATGGCGGCGGGCCGGTAGATATCGCAGGCGGCCAGCAGGGGCTTTTTGCCCTGCTTGGTCAGATAGCCCGCCAGCTTGGCGCACATGGTGGTTTTCCCGGCGCCCTGCAGGCCGCAGAGCATGAATACGGTCGGCACGGAGGAGGACCAGTTGAGCCGGGCGTTGGTGGAGCCCATCAGCTCGGTCATTTCCTCGTGGACGATCTTGACGACCTGCTGGGTGGGGGAGAGGGAAGAAAGCACGTCCTGCCCCACGCAGCGATCTGTGACCTTTTTGATAAAATCCTTGGCGACGGCGTAGTTTACGTCGGCCTCCAGCAGGGCCATACGCACTTCGCGCATGCCTTCCTTCACGGCCTGCTCGTTGAGCTTGCCCTTGCCCGTCATCTTTTTCAGGGCGCCCTGCAGTTTCTCGCTTAAGCCTTCAAAGGCCATCGGTATCCTCCTGATCCAGGGAGAGGAGATCCTTCAGGACCTTCCGGACCCTTTCGTATTGGCCGCCTTCCAGGGCGGAGAGGGCTTCTTCCAGACCGGCCTGCGTCCGGCGGAAGCGGCGGGCCACCCCCAGAGCGGCCTCCATTTCCTCCAGCTTCGAGGCGGCGCGGGACAGGGTTTCGTGCGCAGCCTGGCGGGAGACGCCCATTTCGGCCGCGATTTCACCGAGGGAGAAATCCTCCTCGCAGTAGAGGGAGAGGATCTGCCGCTGATTCCCGGTCAGCAGCCTGCCGTAAAAAGCGGCCAGAAAGGCAAGATCCACTTTCTGATCCAGAATTCCGGCCATCGGGGCATGCCTCCTTTGTCAGGGGCGAAACCCTGACGATCAGACATTATACACAAAAGAAAAAAACTGTCAAGGGTTTTTCATTGACAGTTTTACATCTTCACCCACAGCACGCTGCGAGGGAAAGGATTAATTGGAAATGTCCTGCCCCGTCAGCCTCTTCCAGAAGGCGCGGATGGTCTGCTGGTTGGAGACGCCGTATTTGGGATCGTTTTCCTGCGCTTCGCTCATATCCCGGAGGAAATGAACGCAGAGATGGCCGTTGAAATTGTTGTCGCTGACGGAGCCGGAGAGATGGGGCATGGAATGGGTGGCCCCGATGGTCCAGACGCCGGAAGGGAGCTTGACATAGACCGCCTTCTGACTCCAGGTATTTTCTCCAAAGGCCTTGAGCATGGCGGCGGTATCCTCGGCGGTCCGGGGTTCCGCGTCGCAGTGGCGGCCGCTGGAATAGACCCGCAGATTCCAGGTCTGCCCGGAGGAGGGCTCGTATATGACCAGCGTGTTCCCCGCCCGCAGGGTGGGCTTGATATCGTTATACCAGTGGAGCAGCTTCACCGCCGCGCCGGAGGGGCCGGAAGCGGTGGCTCCGGAGGAGGCCGTGCCGGAGGATGCGCTCTGGGACGCCGCGCTCTTGGACGCCGCCGAAGCGGAGGAAGAGGAAGCGCCGGCCTTGCTTTCCAGGGCCTGGAGCGTTTTTTTGCCCGCCAGACCGTCCGCGGTCAGGCCCGCGGCGCGCTGGAAGGACTTCACCGCCTGGGCGGTCAGCTTGCCGAATTTTCCGTCCGCGGATCCGGAAAGGTACCCCAGGGAGATCAGCTGCCGCTGCAGGACTGTGACCCGGGATCCGGTGCTTCCCTGACGCAGGGTGGCATAGTTGCCGCCAAAAAGGGAAGAGGAGGAACCGGAGGATCCGCTGGAAGCGGAAGCGGCCTGGGCGCCGGAAGAAGCGGAAGAAGAGGAAGAAGCGGAAGCGGCAGCGGTGGAAGAGGAGGAACCAGACGAAGTTCCCGCCTTCTGGTACAGCTTTTCCAGCGTCTGGGTTCCCGCCAGACCGTCCGCCTTCAGACTGGCGGAACGCTGGAATTTTTTGACCGCGTTTTCCGTGTTGGTGCCAAAGATGCCGTCGGCGGTCCCTCCCAGGTAGCCCAGGGAGATCAGGGCCTGCTGCATCTGCCGGACCGCGTCTCCCCGCATCCCGGACCGAAGGGTATCCGCTTTATAGGCCGAGGCGGGCATCCCGGGATGAAGCGCCAAAAGCGCCGCCAGGGTCAGCGCGCCGCAGCGACCGGCTTTTTTCATGGGTTCGCGCACCTCCTTCAAAGCATCATTCCTCCAAAATATAACACAAACATTTCGTTTTGTAAAGAAACCGTTACAGAAGCATAAAAGAAGAAAGGAATTCTTGTCTCTTTTTCTTTTCTTTCCTTTTTCCGCAAATGCGTGTATAATATTTCGGGTGTTTCCCGAAAACGAACGAAGGAGACGGGTAGAACGATGAAGATTCTGGTTGTAAACGCGGGGTCCTCTTCCCTGAAGTATCAGCTGATCGACATGGATGGCGAAAAGGAGCTGGCGAAGGGGCTGGTGGAACGCATCGGCATTGAGGGCAGCCGGCTGAAGCATTCCGCGGGCGAGAAGAGCACGGTGGTGGAAGAAGCGATTCCGGACCATGAGGCCGCGGCGCAGCTGATGCTGAAGATCCTGCAGGATCCGGAATACGGCGTGATCCGGAGCACGGACGAAATCGGCGCGGTGGGGCACCGGGTGCTGCACGGCGGAAACAAGTTCACCGCCTCCATGCTGGTGAACGCCGACGTGAAGGCGGCCATCCGCGAATGCTTCCCCCTGGGGCCGCTGCACAATCCGGCGAACCTGATGGGCATCGAAGCCTGCGAAAAGGTCATGAAGGGGACGCCCCAGGTGGCGGTGTTCGATACTGCGTTCCATCAGACCATGCCTCCGAAGGCCTATATGTACGGCGTGCCGAAGATGTACGAGGAGAAGCTGCATGTCCGCCGCTACGGCTTCCACGGCACCAGCCACCGGTATGTCAGCCGCTGGGTATGCGAATTCCTGGGGATCAGCCCCATCGGCAAGAAGATCATTATCTGCCATCTGGGGAACGGGTCCAGCCTGAGCGCCGTCATGGACGGGAAGTGCCAGGATACCAGCATGGGTCTGACGCCTCTGGAAGGCCTGCTGATGGGGACCCGGTGCGGCAGCTGCGATCCGGCCGTGGTGCAGTTCATGGCCAATAATCCCCTGAAGGAGGACGGGACCCCCCTGGGCCATCCCATCAGCGTGGATGAAGTGCTGAACATCATGAACAAAAAGAGCGGCCTGCTGGGCATCAGCGGGAAGAGCAGCGACTGCCGGGACATTGACGATCTGGCCGCCGCGGGGGACGAGAACGCGATCCTGGCCCAGGAGATGCTGGTCTACGGCATCAAGAAGTATATCGGATCCTATGCCGCGGCCATGGGCGGGGTGGACATCATCTGCTTTACCGCCGGTATCGGCGAGAACAACGACGCGCTGCGGGCGAAGGTGATCGAGGGCCTGGAGTTCATGGGCGCGGAGCTGGATCCCGAGAAGAACAAGGGCCGGGGCGAGAAAGTCATCAGCAAGGACGGCAGCAAGGTGACGGTCTGCGTCATCCCCACCAACGAGGAAATCATGATTGCCCGGGACACGCTGGATCTGGTGACCACCGGCAAGGTGCGGGATCATTGAATTTTCCCTGTAAAAGACGGTTGACAAACCATTTCCCAGTCGCTATAATGCTAAACGGTCACTTTTGAGGTGAGGACATGGAGCTTGACGTTTCCGCCGCTTTATCCCATCCCGGCCAGGTCTACGGTTTCTCCGGTACGCAGGCCATTGCGGATCAGGAGATCTACGGCACGACGGTGAAGATCGACGATTGCGCGGTAGAGGGCACGTACCTGGCGGACGATACGGGGAACATCCGCGTGGAGGGCAGGCTTCGGACCACGGCTCACGCACCCTGTGCGAACTGCCTGAAGGAGGCCTCCGCGGAAGTCGAAAACGAATTCCAGGAGGATTTTATCCGGAACGGCGATCCGGAAGATGACGAGATTTTTGCCTATGAAGGGCACCTCGTTTCCATGAGCAAGCTGGTGATGTCTTACGCCGTCATGGCTCTGCCGATCCGATTCCTTTGCAGGGAGGATTGTCCGGGCTTGTCGTATAAGGACCCGGATGCGGCCCCCGTGGAGACCGGTAAACAGTACCCCTTTGCGGGGCTGAGGCAACTGCTTGATCAAATGGAGGAGGTGTAAACATGGCTGTACCGAAGGGTAAAATTTCCAAGGCTCGCAGAAACAGCCGCCGCGCCAACTGGAAGCTGGACCTGCCTGGGATCGTGGAATGCCCCCAGTGCCACCAGATGAAGCTGGCGCACCGCGTGTGCAAGAACTGCGGCTATTATAACGGCGTCCAGGTCGTCAACAAGGACGAAAAGAAGGACGCCTGATTGCTGACCGTTTTTTCGGCCGGGATAAAAGCTCCGTCCTTCGCGGATGGGGCTTTTTCACGTTGATGAAGGAGAATGACCATGGAGGAGAAAAGAATGACCGGGGCGGATATGGCGACCCGGTTCGATCCGCAGGCCATCGAGAGTGACATTTACCGCAGCTGGGAGGAGGCCGGCGCCTTTGTGGCGCACCGGGAGGAAGGCAAAAAGCCCTTCACCATCGTCATGCCGCCCCCCAATATCACCGGGCAGCTGCACATGGGGCATGCCATGGACTGCATTCTGCAGGACGCCCCCATCCGGTATCACCGGATGAAGGGGGATCCGACCCTGTGGCTGCCGGGGACGGACCATGCCGCCATCGCCACAGAAGTGAAGATCGTGGACGCCATGCGCAAGGAAGGCCTGACCAAGGAGAGCCTGGGGCGGGAAAAGTTCCTGGAGCGGGCATGGGACTGGAAGAAGGAATACGGCGGTCGGATCGTCAATCAGCAGCGGCGCATGGGCATCAGCTGCGACTGGAGCCGGGAGCGCTTCACCATGGACGAGGGCTGCAGCAACGCGGTTCGGGAAGTGTTCGTCAGCCTGTACGAAAAGAACCTGATCTACCGCGGCCAGCGGATGATCAACTGGTGCCCCAGCTGCCGCAGCGCTCTGAGCGACGCGGAGGTGGAGTACAGGGAGCAGGCCAGCCATCTGTGGCATATCCGTTATCCAGGCGCCGACGGCGGTGAGGGCGTGGTGGTGGCCACCACCCGGCCGGAAACCATGCTGGGGGATACCGGCGTGGCGGTGAACCCGGGCGACGAGCGGTATACGGATCTGGTCGGGAAGAAAGTCATCCTGCCCATCATGAACCGGGAGATCCCGGTGGTGGCGGACGACTATGTGGAGATGGACTTCGGAACCGGCGCGGTGAAGATGACCCCCGCCCACGACCCCAACGACTTCGAGGTGGCCCAGCGGCACAATCTGGAGGTCATCACCGTCACCAATGACGACGGCACCATGAACGAGAACGCCGGGGCGTATAACGGCATGGATCCGTTGGCGTGCCGGGAGGCGGTGCTGGCGGAGCTGGACAAGCTGGGCCTGCTGGTCAAAACCGAGGACTATACCCATAACGTGGGCTATTGCTACCGGCACGGAAATACCGTGGTGGAACCCAGGCTGAGCGAGCAGTGGTTCGTAAAGATGAAGCCCCTGGCCGAGCCTGCCATCGCCGCGGTGCGGGAGGGGAAGACCCGCTTCGTGCCGGACCGGTTCAGCAAGATCTATTATAACTGGATGGAAAACATCCGCGACTGGTGCATCAGCCGGCAGCTGTGGTGGGGCCACCGGATTCCCGCCTGGTACTGCGACGACTGCGGGGAGATGACCGTCAGCCGGACGGATCCGGATTGCTGTCCGAAGTGCGGAAGCAAAAAGATCCGGCAGGACGAGGACGTGTTGGATACCTGGTTCTCCTCCGCCCTGTGGCCCTTCTCCACCCTGGGATGGCCGGAGCAGACGGAAGACCTGAAGTATTTCTATCCGACCACCATGCTGGTGACGGGCTATGATATCATCTTCTTCTGGGTGGCGCGGATGATCTTCAGCGGCATCGCCAATATGGGCGAGACCCCCTTCGAGACCGTGCTGATCCATGGGCTGGTGCGGGACGAAAAGGGCCGGAAGATGTCCAAATCCCTGGGCAACGGGGTGGATCCGCTGGAGGTGATCGACCAGTACGGCGCCGACGCCCTGCGGTTCAGCCTGGTGATGGGCGTCAGCCCCGGGAACGATACCCGGTATTCCACCGAGAAGGTGGAGGCGGCCCGGAACTTTGCCAACAAGGTGTGGAACGCCAGCCGCTTCGTGCTGATGAATGTCAGCGAACGGACGGAGATTCGCCCCGGGAAGCTGGAGATTGCGGATAAGTGGATCCTCAGCCGCCTGCAGGACGCCATCCGGGTCATTACCGCCCATATGGAAGAAGGGGATTTCGGCCTGGCGGCGACAAAGATTTACGATTTCGCGTGGAGTGAATTCTGCGACTGGTATATCGAGCTGAGCAAGGCGCGGCTGCTGGGAGAGGATCCGGAGAGCCGGGATACCGCCCGGGCGGTGCTGCTGTATGTGCTGGAAGCGGTGCTGAAGCTGCTGCACCCCTTCATGCCCTTCCTGACGGAGCAGGTGTACAAGTATCTGCCGGAGAGCGAAGGCTTCCTGATGCTGCAGAAGTGGCCGGAGGCGAAGGCGGACTTTGAGTTCCCCGAGGAAGAAAAGCGCATGGCCGGGGTCATGGAAATTATCCGCTCCGTCCGCAACCTGCGGAGCGAAATGAACGTGGCACCGTCCCGGCGGACGCATCTGATGCTGGTCGCGGCGGAAGGATGGGAACAGGCCCTGGAGAACGGGGAAGGGTACTTTAAACGCCTGGCGGGAGCGTCGGAGGTCAGTTTCCCGAAGAGCCGGACGGAGGTATCCGGGAAGACCGTTTCCGCCGTTACGGCGGCGGGCGAGCTGTTTATCCCCCTGGGCGACCTGGTGGACTTTGAGAAGGAGATTGCCCGGCTGCAGAAGGAACTGGAGAAGCTGGGGCAGGAAATGGCCAGGGCCAGGGGCAAGCTGGGCAACGCGGGATTTGTGGCCAAAGCGCCCGCGCAGCTGGTCGAGGCGGAGAAGGAAAAGCTCCTCGCCAGCGAGCAGAAGGCAAAGGCGCTGGAGGAACGCATCGCGGAACTGAGGGAAAGCATGTAACGCGCAGTGGGCAGCCGGAATGTTTGATTTCGGCTGCCTGTTTCATTTCCGGATATTGACAGTTTCCCGCGGCCGCGTATAATAGTCTGTGAACAGGTGAACATTTGCTCAACTGTATGGATGCGGACGGGGAGACGAAAAATGGCGGAACTGAGACATGACGATGAGATGGTATACGAACTGGCGGACTTGTTCCGCATGTTTGCCGACAGTACCCGTGTCAAGATCATGAGTGCCCTGATGGACACGGAGGTGGGCGTCACGGAACTGGCCAACGGGCTGCAGATGACCACTTCCGCGGTGTCGCATCAGCTGCGGATCCTGAAGGATTCCCGGCTGATCCGATCCCGCAGGGACGGGAAGGGGATCCTGTATTCCCTGGCCGATGATCATGTGGCCACCATTCTGAACATGGGAATGGAACATCTCAGCGAGGAACGGGGCGGCGGAACGCTGCAGGATCCGCCCCATGATCCGTGAAAGAAGGAAAACAATCATGAAGAAATGGATTCCGGAGGAATACAGGCCGCTGGCCAGGATGATTATCGCGGTGGTTTTTGTGGCCGTCGTGCTGATCGGCGTTATGGTCTATATGGACCGGATTACCGGTTTTCTGTCCCAGCTGACGGGTATCCTGACGCCCTTCCTGATCGGCGGGGCGCTGGCCTTCATCCAGATGCCAATCGCCCGGCGGATGGAGGAATTCCTTTCGAGGAGCGTTTTCCGTAAAAGCAAGACGGGACGGGCAGCCCGGGTTATTTCCGCGGTGATCGCCCTGCTGGCGGTGGTGCTGTTCCTGCTGATCTTCATGAACATCCTGCTGCCCCAGGTCATAGATTCGGCCAATACCCTGGTTAAGCAGGTGACGGCCTTCGTGGACGCAAACGACGATCAGATCAATTCCCTCCTCAAACGGGCGGGCGTGATCAGCGCCGACGTGGATCCGCTCAACTCCGTGTGGCAGAACATCCTTTCCTCCGCCACCAATTATGTCGGCCTGCTTCCCACCGTGCTGAAAACATCCTATAACCTGGTGTACTCCGTGGTGTTTAAAACCCTGATCGGGCTGATCATTTCCTTCTACCTGCTGATCGACTCCAAGCGGATCAGCCGGAAGTGCAAAAAGGTGATTTATGCCCTGATGGAACGGGAGAACGCCGATCGCTTCCTGCGCTGGTGCCGGAAGGCGAACCGGCTCTTCGCGGGATTTACCACCGGAAAGATTGTGGATTCCATCGTGATCGGGATCCTTTGCTATATCATTATGCTGATCCTGGGCCTGGAATACGCCACCCTGATTTCCGTCATCGTCGGGATCACCAACGTGCTGCCCTTCTTCGGGCCGTTCATCGGGGCGATTCCCAGCATTCTGATCCTGGCCATCGTCAACCCCGCTTCGGCCCTGAAGTTCGCGATTCTGATCCTGGTGCTGCAGCAGCTGGACGGCAACGTGATCGGGCCCAAGATTCTGGGGGATTACGTGGGCATCTCCCCGATGCTCACCATGGGCGCCATCCTGGTGGGATCGGGGCTGTGGGGATTTACGGGGCTGCTCATCTCCGTCCCCCTGTGCGCGCTTGCCTACGCGATCATCCAGAGCTATGTGGACGGGCGGCTGACGGCGAAAGGGCTGTCCACCCATACCCATTTCTATGACGGCCTGCCGGAGGAGCTGGAGGAGCCGCACCAGCGGAAGCCGGGCTATTTCGCCAGAGTAAGGGAAGCGATCCGAAAACGAAAAAAATGAAAGTCAAAAAAAGTCAAAAACAGGCTTGACCATCCCCGGGAAGGGGAGTACAATACCGGTCGGCAATAGGGATTGCCAGAAAGAGGAGCGAAAGAATCATGACGAAGATTGATGTTTTTTCCGGGTTTCTCGGGGCGGGGAAGACGACCCTGATCAAGAAGCTGCTGAAGGATGCCTACGCGGGGCAGAAAGTGGTCCTGATCGAAAACGAATTCGGCGAGATCGGCATTGACGGCGGCTTTATGAAGGAAGCCGGAATCCAGGTGACCGAAATGAACAGCGGGTGCATCTGCTGCAGCCTGGTGGGGGATTTCGGGGAGGCGCTGGAGAAGGTGCTGGATACCTATCATCCGGACCGGATCCTCATCGAGCCCAGCGGCGTGGGCAAGCTGAGCGATGTGGTGCGGGCGGCCAGCGCCGTATGCGGGGACGATTGCCAGATCGGCGCGCTGGTGGCTGTCGTGGACGCCAGCAAGGCGAAAATCTATGTGAAGAACTTCGGCGAATTCTTCATCAACCAGATTGAGCACGCGGCCACCATTATCCTGACCCGGACCGATATCGCCAGCCAGCAGAAAATCGAAGACTGTGTCAGGCTGATCCGGGAGCATAACCAGAACGCCACCGTGATGACCACGCCCATGAACCAGCTGGACGGAAAACAGATTCTGCGGGCCATGGAGAAAGCCGATACCCTGGAAAAGGAGATGGCCCAGATCCTGGCGGAAGTGGAGGACGACGACGAGTGCGACGATCCGGACTGCGAATGCCATCATCACCATCATGACCATGATGAGGATCATGACCACGAGCACCATCACCACCATGACGAGGATCATGATGAAGACGAGGATCATGACCACGAGCATCATCACCACCATGACGAGGATCATGACGAAGACGAGGATCACGATCACGAGCATCATCACCACCATGACGAGGATCATGACGAAGACGAGGATCATGACCACGAGCATCACCACCACCATGACACGATCACCACCATC
>JAFWES010000028.1 GCA_017512805.1 Clostridia bacterium | reverse complement strand
CCGCGGCCCGGATGGCCGCTACGCTCTGGACCCGGAGGAAGCCGACCTGGTGCGCTATATTTTTGACCAGTACGCTGCCGGTTATTCCGCTGCCAGGATCTGCGCGGATCTGAACACCCGCGGCCTGACCACTTCCCACGGAAAACGCTGGCAGGTGCAGTCCGTCCTCCGCCTGATCTCCAATGAGCGTTATACCGGCACATATATCTGGGGCTCCATCCGCGTGGAGGATGGTATGCCCGCCATCATCGACAAAAAGACCTTCATGGAGGCGCAGCGCATGAAGGGGAAAACCGGCCGCCATGTGGAGCATGGTGCCGTGGATTACCTGCTCACCGGTAAAGCCTTCTGCGGCCACTGCGGCTCTGCCATGATCGGCGATTCCGGTACCAGCAAGACCGGCGCCCGGCATTACTATTACACCTGCCAGGCCCACAAGGCCCGGAAGGGCTGTGATAAAAAATCCCTCCAGAAGGATTATCTGGAAGGCGCCGTCGTGGACTTTGTCCTGGATTATGTTTTATCTGATGATCAGATAGAAAAGACAGCTGACGCCGTCATGGCCCTGCAGGATGAAGAGCTCAAATCTTCCCCGCTGTCCGCTATGGAATCAGAGCGTCAGGAAGTGCTGAAGCAGATTGATAACATCAACAACGCCATCGCTGCCGGCATATGGTCCACTTCCACCGTTACGAAGCTGCACGAACTGGAGGCCAGTGCGGAGACGCTCCGGATCAGCTGCGAAACTTTGCGGTTCTCTCAGTCTCAGCTGATGGACCGCGACCGGGTGATCTTCTTCCTGCATCAGTTCACAAAAGGCGACCGGCAGGATCCCACCCTCCGCCGGCACATTATCGAAACATTCATCAACGCCGTGTATGTCTATGATGATCATTTGAAGATCGTAATCAATAACGTGGAAGGTAATCAACGCTACCCGCTGGAAGCTCTCCCGGACTTGTCAGAAAGTTCGGATAAAGTGCCTTTAGGTGTACCAACAGTGATACATCCGAACTTTCGGGTTACGATATATCGAATCGCAATCTGAAAAAACGGATAAAAAAAGAACCTGGCAGATACTTCCGCCAGGTTCTTTTTGTTGTTTTATTCTTTTTTGTCCGAATCTGTATTTTTCTGCTGTTCTTCCTTGCCGTCGCCCTTCTGCCGCATAATCTCCAGCAAGTTGATCAGCACCTTCGGCACAGGCACGCCCATGCTGGCCACGTTCTCCAGTATGCTCAGTCCTTCGCTTGCGATAAACCACAGGCACGTTGCCCCCATGACCGCCTCCACGGTAATGCCTGCGCCCTTGCTTACTGCGATGTCCAGCAGGTTTGCCAGCAGCACAACCAGCAGGATTACGCCTTTCTTCAGCAGGCCCTTCCAGGCTTCATGGCTGGCAAGGTAGCCGGTCTCGGTTTTTTTACTCTTACCCATCGCCCCGCAGATCAGCCCGGTGACATAGTCGATACTCATCACGCCGATCAGGATGTAAACCAGCGGGGGCATTGTGGTGAAAAACGAAGCAATGGCCCCGCCGATTGCTGAAAGGAACTCAATCACTTTTTTCCACATCGTCTTTTTCCTTCTCCCTCTTTTGATGTTCTTGATATCGCGGGCACCATATACAAACCTGCCGGAGCTTCCGTCCGCTGGCGCCCCGGCAGGTGTCCGCCTGGTCGTATGTCATGCACCAGGCAATCTCAGTCTTTACTTTTTCAATGTGGATCACCGCCTTCTCTCGCGTCTATGCCTGCCCGGCCTCCTCCATTGCCCGCAGCTGGATCTCGTCCGCGATCCGGTGCAGCAGCTCCGTCAATTCCTGCAGGCTGAGCCTGCCCAGGTCAATTTCCTCCATCTTCGTGCCACCCGAACACGCCCGGCTCCCAGACGTTGTTATCATAGTCGGACACCCAGTGCTTCTCGTTGTGGCTTACCTTGTCCCCGGCCATATAGGCGTCAGCTGCGCCGATCGGCTGGCTCCACTCCGGCCACTCTTCCGCCGGATCACCGGCCCTGGCCCACAGGCTCACCGCCGCGTCCGGCGTCCAGTCGGCCTGCGCCCGGTGCGCCTGGATGCACTTGTACAGTTTACTGTCCTCGCCTGTGCCGTACTTCCGCAGGTTACCGACAACATAGTCAACGTCCGGCTCCCACTCCGCGAAAACCTCCGCGTGCTCCGTGGCCGTCACCTCATCAATGGCGCCTGTCTCCGCCAGCTTCACGAACACGATGCTGTCCACCAGCTTTTCACACCGCGCGGCTGCAGCTTCCGCCCTCGCTGCAGCCTTCATCAGCCGCTCCTCCGTCGTCACCTTTACGCCCATTTTCGATTTCCTCCTTTAACTGATTGTATAGCTTCTCCATCTCATAGATCTGCCTGCCGGCGTTTCCGCGCCTGGCGTTCGCCCTCCAGCTCTGGAAGCTGGTCCACAGGTATTCCTCCGGGATCTCGCCGCGCCGGATCTTCCCGGCCAGCTTCTTCAGCTTCCGCCGTTCCTTCACGACGCTCTGCCGGCTGATCCTCCGGATCACCTTGCCGCTGTCTGTCAGGATAAACCGCCACTTCAGAAAGCGGATCCCGTTCTTCAGCGGCGAGATCTGCGTCTTCCGGTTCATCTCCAGGCCCAGGGCGTTCACCTTTTCGGTGATCACCTTCTTCGCGTTTTCCAGCACCTTCGCGTAGGCTTTCACCGCGCACTTGACGATCGGGGCCGTCAGGATCCACCGGTCGCGCTTCGGGAAGTTCTTCTCGTTCTTGCAGATCTGGATCGTGTACACGCACAGGCCCTTCATGGTACGCGCCGTCTCCAGGTTGCTGCTGGACTCTTTCCGGTCTCCCTTCGCCACGCTCATCTTCTTCTCAGCTTTCTATCCCCCGCCCGCCAGGGCGGGGGATGATCGGATTGTTACATGATTGCACAGGCCGCGACCGCTCCGGTGCCGCCGTACGCATTGTTGCTGCGCAGCGAACCGTCGGTATGGACCGAGCGCTCGCTGGTCGCGTCCCACGGGTACGGCGACCGCAACCACCAGTAGCTGGCAGTGCTGCCGTTCGACAGGTCATACTTGATCCGGTCGGTATTTCCGGCGCCGTTATAAGCCGCCAGTACGCTGCCTTCTGCCACATTCTCCACACCGAAGCCCATCTCGTCCCGGCTGGCCAGCCAGAAACGGTCCGCCACGGTGTAGGCCGTGTTCTTGGTCCAGTCCGGCAGCTCGTAGGT
>JAFWES010000027.1 GCA_017512805.1 Clostridia bacterium | reverse complement strand
TTTTGTGGGTGTGTTCAAACCTGATAAACGGATTTACCTCGACGCACTGAATAAATGCGGCGTTTCTGCTGAGGAAACCGTATTTATCGATGATGCCGTCGGTAACCTGGACGGCGCGAGGGCATTGGGGATTACACCGATCCTGATCGCGGCCAATCCGGCTTCGAACGTGGAAACGAAGTATACGAAGATTCGGGATCTGAGGGAGCTGATTCGGTGAAAACAGCGCGGAACGGGGGTAGTTTGATGGAAATCTGGGATTTGTATGATGAGCAGGGAAACAAAACCGGAGAAACCTGGGAACGCTCACGGGCAAAGGAAATTCCAGAAGGCAGGTACCATATTGTCTGTGACATTTTGATCCGCCATCAGGATGGGGCGTTTCTCCTGACCTTCCGAGATCCCCATAAGGATATTTATCCGGGCTGCTGGGAAGCCAGCGCAGGTGGATCCGCCTTGGCCGGGGAGACACCGGAAGAATGTGCCCGGAGAGAGATGCTGGAAGAAACCGGACTGGAAGCCGAAAAGCTTGAACTGATCAGCGTTAATTACAGGCCTCAGTCCCATTCTGTGATTTATGCCTATCTGAGTGTCGTGAACTGTCAGAAAGATGCGGTCCGGCTTCAGGAGGGAGAGACCGTGGATTACCGGTGGATGACCCCAGACTCATTCCTCAGCCTGATCAGTGAAGAACCGATTCTGAAAATGCAATACCCACGGTACAAGCCATACCTTGACCAACTGAAGGGAAATTGCAATATGAATCACGAGAAATACATGAAACGCTGTTACGAACTGGCGATCCAGGCGGGAAAGAAAGGCTTTGACACCTTCGGAGCAGTACTCGTCCATAACGGAGAGATCCTGGAGGAAGCTGAGAACACAGCAGACTGGAAGAGAGGTATCTTCGGACATGCCGAATTCAACCTGATTCACAAATGCGCCAACCGGTATTCTGATACTGTTCTGAAGGAGTCCGTGCTGTATACTAGCTGCGCTCCATGCGAACGCTGCCTTTGCGCGATCGCGTCCCTTGGCGTCGAAAACGTTGTTTTCGGCGTGTTCTATGAAGTGTTTTCAAAGCTAACGCCAAACGATGCAATCCCGGTTGACCGTGAGGGCCTGCTCAAAAAGCTTGGCATCCAGATGAAACTGACCGGGCCGGTTCTTGAAGAAGAAGGCATGCATGTGTTTGAATGGTGGGGCGGCGAATACCGCCCGTTGGAGGAATTAATTGCAGAAATGGCTGAGGTCAGAAAGAACAATGGATATACCTGAATCGGGAACAGCATAAGGAAAAACGGTTAATTCTTCCATTCGGCAGGCAGATCCGACAAACCTGAGCAGGAAAAGTCGGGAAAGATATCAGATGAACTGATACAATGAATTTCACCGAAGGAAGGAGTGAAAACAGATGAAGATTGAGAAAATCCGCAAAGACTCGTTTGTGGTCATCGGAAAAGAAGGATCAACCCTGGATGGAGAAGGCTTCATTCAGAGACTTTGGCAGGATGCCAATACCCATTTTGATGAGATCGCTGATCTGGCAAAAAAAGAGGAATCCGGTAACCTCGTCGGCATATGGGGGGCCATGACTGATTTTTCCCGTTCCTTTAAGCCATGGGATGATTTCAACAGGGGACTATATCTGGCAGGGGCAGAATGCAGGGATGACGCAGAAGCCCCTGAAGGATGGGTGAAATGGGTCATTCCCGGATATGAGTTTCTGGTTGTGGAACACGAGAACGATCAGACATTTGCTGAGATGCTGAAATACATGGGTGAAAACAATCTCTCCCTGGCCGGCGCGGTGAACGATTTCACCGATCCGAAGACCGGAAAAAAATTATATTTATTTCCCGATCCATAAACTCTATGAATAGCGGAGGATAAGAGATGGCAGCAAAAGACTACATTCGATGGATCAGAAGCAAGGTCGGTCATGAGAAAATCATCCTGACTTTTGCCGGAGGATGTATCTTTAATGATCAGGGAAAGGTTCTTCTCCAGCGAAGAGGAGACAGCAACAAATGGGGCTTCCCCGGCGGAGCAATTGAACCGGGAGAAACTCCGGAGATGACTGCAATCAGGGAAGCAAAGGAAGAAACCGGGCTGGATGTTTCTGCCGGACGCCTGATCGGCGTCTATACGGATCCGGACATTACATACTCCAACGGGGATCAGGCACAGAGCATCATAATTGCCTATGAACTCCGGACTGTCGGCGGCAAGCTTTTCTGTGTCCGGGATGAAACACTGGAGCTGAAGTATTTCTCAAAGGAAGAGAAGCCACAACTGTTTACCGGATCACATGAAGCTCTGTGGAATGATATATTCAGAGATGTTTGACGGAGGAACCTGCTATGCTATACCGCCTTCCTTGTATCAACGATGAAAAGGTGCTCCGGGAATATATCCGGGAGCATCACGATCACGGTGAAACCAGTATTAGTGCCAGCCTGGGTTTAACATCTTCTGATTATTCCGAATGGGTAGAGAAAATACAAAGAAACGCTTTGACCGGTGATGAGGCTTGGGGGAAATCGTTGCTGTATCTTTGCTTTGATCAGGACCGCCTGATTGGCCTGCTCAGCATTCGATATGAATTGCCCAAGGAACTGTCTGAAAAATACGGAGATATTGGTTATGGAGTTCGACCGTCTGAAAGGAACAAAGGCTATGCAACAGCCATGCTCCGATACGCTTTGTCAGTATGTAAAGAAAAAGGTATGGAGAAAGTGGTTCTCGGCTGCTATAAAGACAACCTTGCTTCAGCAGCGACAATAAGAAAAAATGGCGGTATCCTTACTGCAGAGAACAACAATTACAAAGGAAACAAAATCAGCCAGTATTATTCAATAACTCTGTCGGAAAGAAAACCGGGAGGTATGCAAAACCGGATTATATCGGATATTTCCAAATACATATTTGTTGCTGATGAATTACAAAAAGTTGACGCTATTTTTCTTCCCGGAGGTTCTCACCCTGAACAACCGGAATATGCTGCGCAGCTTTATCGGGAAGGCTATGCTAATTGGATCATTCCTTCCGGCGGACTCAGTGTGAAACGAGATAAATGGCCCGGAGTTCGCGCCAAAGCAGAGATCTACGACGGCGATTATCATTCTGATTGCGAGTTCTTCATAGATGCTTTGCTGAAAAACGGGGTGCCTGCATCTGCTATCATCGGTGAGAACAAATCCGGGCACACGCGTGATAATGCTTTCTTCTCCCGGAAAGTCATTGACGAGAAAGGCATTGAGATAAAAACTGCCATGATTGTCTGCAAGGCGTTTCATGCGCGACGCTGCCTAATGCTTTATCAGATGGCTTTCCCGGACATATCCTTTATTGTGCAGCCGGTTCATTGCTATAACATTACGAAGAGCAATTGGTATATTACTGAGGAAGGGATAGACCGGGTTCTTGGAGAACTTGCCCGCTGCGGAAATCAGTTTGTTGCGGATATTAAGAATTATCTGAAATGACAGATTCGCATTTGCTGAACTGATGAAAAATTGGGATATAGAAAACAGAAGGAAAAATGACGATGCATAATATAGAATTAAAACAACTATCGCAGGATATGGGGAAAACGGAATATGATATGCTGCAGGAGATTCCTGAAGTAGAGAACGGTTTTACGAACCCGGCATATAACCTGTCCTATGACGAGTATAAAGAGTGGTTGCGGATAACGGATAATAATTCCATAGGCATTGATTTGCCGGAAGGGTGGATTCCATATACTACTTATGTTTTATATGTTGACGGTATTCCTGTCGGTTACGGCAGAGTCAGGCATTCGTCATCTGAGTATCTGGAAAAGATTGTCGGCGCAGGGAATCTGGGGTACGGCATCGCAAAGGAATATAGAAGAAGAGGATACGGAAGTATTTTATTCAAAGAATTATTGAAAAAGTGCAAAGAGATTGGATATACAGAAATTAAGCTATTTCCAATGAAAAGCAACGAGCCTACCGTAAAAATCATGATGAAAAACGGCGGCCAGATTATTGGGGATTTCAAGAATCAGAAACATATCATCCGCATACCATTGGAATGAGGTGATGATATTCACAACAAACTCCCGTAAGTCGGGATATCGCTAAATCGGAATGTATGGAGGAAGTCTGATTATGGAGTGTGAATATACGGTATGAAGGTATTTGTTGTTTATTGCCATCCGTCAGATGATTCTTTTACGAAGCATATGTGCGATGCATTTATCAAAGGCATCGTGGATTCCGGGAATGAGTATATTCTGTCGGATCTTTACAAGATGGGTTTTGATCCGACAATGACTGAACAAGAATACCTCAGGGATGCATATTACAGGAACACACCGGATATTGCCAGTGACGTGCTTGCCGAGCAGCAGAAGATCAATTCAGTGGATGCAATCGCATTTATTTATCCGGTATTCTGGACAGAAGCTCCGGCGAAGCTGGTAGGCTGGTTTGACAGGGTATGGTCTTATGGATTCGCATACGGAGAAAAGGCCATGAAAGAACTTGACAAAGCAATCGTTCTCTGTTCCGCAGGCAATCCGATTGAACGGCTCGAACAGTTCGGGCTCCTGGACAGTATGAAAAAAGTAATGCTGGGCGACAGACTGTTCGGACGAGCCCGGAAAATGGAATTCATGATTTTTGATAATACGTCCAGGGAAAATGAACTACGTGAAAAAAACTGGGATATGAATCTTCAAAAAGCATATGAGAAAGGATGCTCTTTCTTTGCTCAGAGAGAAAACCTTGAAGCCTGAGCAAAGAATTAAGCGGAGGCGAATCAGATTATGGAACTTGATTTTCAACTGGCGACAATGGATGATGCCGGACTTCTGATCGATCTATATAACGCTTCCTTTTTCAGCGATTATCAACGGTTCGGATCATGTCCGGGTTATGGAAAAACAATCGAAATGATGGAAGAATCCATCCGTTTATATCCGAAGCATATCATCCTGTGTGACAACAAGCCTGTCGGCTGTGTATCGTGCCATTTGAATGCTCCACAGGAATATGAAATCGGATGTCTGTGCGTCATCCCGGAGTACCAGGGAAAAGGAATAGGCACACAGGCCATTCAGTTTGTGAGGAACTATTATGATGACTGGAAGCGTTTATCTTTGGTAACGCCTTTATACAAGCATGAAAATGTCAGATTCTATACGGAGAAATGCGGGTTTCAGATCGTTGGTAGAGAAAAAGACGGAAATGTTGAACTTGTAAGATTTTTAATGGAGAGATAATCGGTTTCTTTGCAGTATTTTCAAAGGATGGACGAAAATGAATTTATCTGACTGCTATCTGGAAGAAGACCTGTTCCCAAAGATATTTACTGATTATGAAGAACGGGACTACGGAATTCTGTTTTATAATGAGGACAATAAGGATTCCTTCGATTCGAATCATGCGGTGATCTATAAAGATCAAGTAGAGGATCTGCCAAGTGTGCTTTCGGACATTATCCATTTTTACAGTTCAAAAGGCATTCGCCCGATTATTTATCAGTCCATGCTTGATGATAACTGGTTTGGAGAGATAAAAGAATACCTTGCAGCAGCGGGTTTCAGGAGCTGGGTCGAAGATCAGGAGTATATGCTTCCGGCTGGTGAAAACCTGATCACTCCCAATCCCGAAGTGGAAGTACGTAAGGTTGCGGAATGGCAGGATGAACTGGAAAAGGTATTCCGGGAAGCAGAAGAGCCCTGGGAAATAAAGGTAGCCAGGAAGACTTTGGAATATCCGAAAGCCTGGATGTTTGCTGCATATCTGGAAAATAAACCGGTCGGCTTGCTGTACGGTCATATCTCAGAGAGAGCCTGCCGGGTGGATTACCTGCTTGTTTCTAAAAAGCATAGAATGACAGGCGTCGGGCGCACTTTGTTTTATCATTACATGGAATGGTGTCAAGAAAACGGTATGGATAATATCTACATCTGGCCGGACGGTGATACGCCGAAAAGGATTTATGAGGAAGGCAGTTTCAGGGTTATGGAAACCCGCAAGGCAGGACGGGCCGTGTTCGAAGCGAATGGCAATAAGACGCGGTGCTGAAGCCAAAAAGCAGGCATTGAACACAGGAACAACCGGAGGCGGATAATACTATGAAACTTGATCGGCTGATCGCCATTCTTTCCGTGCTGCTGAACCGGGAACAGACGACCGCACCGGAACTAGCAAAGCGTTTTGAGGTCTCCCGCAGAACAATCAACAGGGATATTGAAGCGCTAAACCAGGCTGGGATTCCTGTTGTGGCGCAGCAAGGAGCAGGTGGCGGAATCCGGATCATGGACGGATTCCGGATGGATCGCACAGCCCTGACGTCTGCCGATATGCAAGCGATCCTTGCAGGGCTCAGAAGCCTGGACAGCGTTAGTGGAACCAACCAGTACCGGCAGCTGATGGAAAAGATCAGTCCTGGTTCTTCAGATCTGCTTTCCGGAGATCAGTATATCATGATCGACCTTGCTTCCTGGCATAAGGCATCCCTGTCTGAAAAAATAGAATTGCTTCATGGAACAATCGAACTGCATCGATTGGTCTCTTTCCATTATTATTCTCCGAACGGGGAAAGCGACAGGACTGTAGAACCGTATCTGCTGGTTTTCCAATGGAGCAACTGGTATCTGTGGGCCTGGTGTCGGGAGAAAGACGCGCCTCGTCTTTTCAAACTGGATCGGATGGATTCCCTGCAAATCGGTGAATCTTTTTCGCCTCGGCAAATGGAGATGCCTGACCTTCTGAGTGACCGCGCCTTTCCGAACCGGTATCAGGTAGTTGTCCGGATCAATCCAAAATACAAATGGCGGCTGGTGGAGGAATACGGTCCCGATTGCTATGATCTGACTCCGGAAGGTGACTGCCTGTTCTCTGCTGTGTTCGCGGATCGGGACCACCTGCTCAGTTGGGTCCTCTCTTTCGAAGGAGAAGCAGAGCTGCTGGAACCAACTGAATTACGGGATGAACTGTCACGGATCGGGGAAAAAATAAAACATCAACATCGTACATGACACAATGTTGTCATGTTTACAGTGCTATCCTGTTCCTGAAAACGCAAAGGAGGATCAGACTGTGAAATATCCCTGGATCAATGAATACCTGATGGCCAAACGCAGCGTGACCAAAGACCTGCAGCCGGAATGGAACTGGATCAGATATCATATCGGCGGGAAAATGTTTGCCGCTATCCTGCTGGATGACAGTAATCAGCCATATTATATCAATTTAAAACTGGAACCAATGGAAGGTGAACTGATGCGGCAACAGTATCCGGATATCATTCCCGGATACTACAGCAATAAGCAACACTGGAATTCCGTCAAACCTGACGGGGAGATTCCGGACGATCTGCTGAAGCACTGGCTGGACCGTTCCTACGAACTGGTTCTGAAGGGCTTTCCGAAACAGAAGCAACGGGAGATCCTGGGGTTGTCCGTCTGCGGGACAGACTGTTCCACCTGCCCGCTTCACGGCAGCGTATGTATCGGCTGCAACGAAGCCTGCGGAAAGGTGTTTCATGCAGACGGAAAAGCCTGTCCGATCTATGCCTGCTGTGCCAATAAGCACCGTTTCACAAACTGTGCTTCCTGTGACCGGGTTCCCTGCGACATCTGGCAGGCGACCCGCGATCCGTCCATGACGGATGAGCAGTTCAAAAAGAGCATCGAGGATCGGGTTTCCGCATTGAAGAACTGCAGAGGAGGAAAGTGATGATTTTTGATTTCAAGAAGGAATATAAGGAGTTCTATCTGCCTGACAAAAAGCCCGGTATCATCCTGGTTCCGAAAATGAACTATCTCGCTGTTCGCGGGCAAGGTAATCCCAACCAGGAAGACGGAGAGTACAAGCAGGCAATCGGGCTGCTCTATGGGATCGCATTCACTATTAAGATGAGCAAAAAGGGAGGCCATCAGATTGATGGCTATTTCGATTATGTCGTTCCGCCACTGGAGGGCTTCTGGTGGCAACCGGGAGTCACAGGAATCAACTATGCTCATAAAGAGGATTTCCGGTGGATTTCCGTGATCCGCCTGCCGGATTTTGTGACAAAAGCGGATTTTAACTGGGCTGTTGATGAGGCAACAAAGAAAAAGAAAACAGATTTTTCCAAAGTTGAATACATAACTTATGATGAAGGCCTTTGCGTACAGTGCATGCATATCGGTTCCTACGATGATGAATCGAAGACAGTCGCATTGATGCATGAATATATGGAACAGCAAGGTTATGCGCTAGATATCACAGATCAGAGGCTTCACCATGAAATCTATCTGAGCGACGCCAGAAAAGTTGCTCCGGAGAAACTGAAAACGGTGATAAGACATCCAGTCAGGAAAGACTAATGATAGGAAGGCTGCGTGAGATTACGCAGTCATTTCCACATTTTTTTACAGAACCATTGGTTGGACAATTGATTGGGGAGGATTTTCTAAATGATGAAAGAAATTATTATCCTATATCGTCTAATAGTATTGTAGACGTTTTCCGGACGTCCGTAATCGAATTCAGAATGCAAAGGAGGCAATTTCCCATGAAGAAAATGCTATTTCTGCTCCTGCTGGTACTGTTCTTGGTTCCTGCGATGGCATTTGCTGGCGCGGATATTAAAGATGAGACACTTCCCGGATGACGAAGGTTCTGGAGGATGGGTGGAATGCCCTGACATAACTGTAACTAACGAAAATGGGACGGTTGGATAAACTTGTTTATGTTGATGAAGTGTGTTGCCCTGATAAGAGGAGGAATTCTGCTTTCGATGAAACGTATGCTGTGTTTAACGGTGATCCTGCTGCTTCTGTGTTCATATGCTATTGCTGATCCGATCGGCTTTGGATATGTGAACAATACAGATGTAGCTTTGCGCAGGGGAATAGGGGGCAAAGTGCTGGTGCGTCTGCCTCAAAATACCGGAGTCTGGGTAAAGGAAAGTAAGACGGACAGCCAGGGAACACTGTGGTACCACATTAACGCCGGTGCAAATGTTGAATACACAAATGTGGACTTCGACGGATGGATGAAGGCGGAGTTTATCGACGCCGGAGACGCCCTCTGGCATGATATTGTTTCAATATCCGCTTCCAGAACGGGGCTGATCGCTTTGCGGAAAGACGGAACGACGCTGACCGTTGGAAGGCTGATTGTAAGCCGGGATGGAACGAGGTGGGTGCCGCCGACACAGGAGTTTTCCTATGCGCAGGTTAGCCAGGTAGTAGCTGACAATTCAAATGGGTATGCAGTATTAACGCAGGACGGACGCTTCACCTATTCTATTGGAAATCCTTCCGCAGAGAATTTACGCCTGATCGGCGGTTCAGAAACCTTATTTGGCATTACCCGGGGAGGAGAACTTCTCAGCCTGCTGCAGCGTATTCCCATGAGCTGGATCCATCCCGCATCTGGTTTGAATGCGGAGGGGCTTTCTCATATCACAAAAATGGCAGGAAGCTACAGCAGACTGCTGCTGCTTTCGGTTGAGGGACAGGTCTATACTGTTTTCCTCCAGAAGGATCTGGATGATGCGCCTGAACCAGCGTGGGAAACCTGGAATCATGTAAAAGATATCAGCGGCGGGTGGATTCGCCTGTATCCCGGCCGGCATGACTCTGCCGCCTATGTTGCAGTCCGCGATGACGGAACTGTACTCGCGGCGCCACTGGCCCTGAACGATCTGATCGGGAATTGGACAGGGATGAAGCAAATAGAGCTGAACGTGTATTTTATTCTGGGATTAAAGGAAGACGGGACTGCGGTTTCAGTATCAAGGGTATCAGAAGCACCGGATGTATCCGCGTGGAAAGATGTTGTTGCCATTGGATGTGGAAGTGATTACTGTGTGGGACTGAAAAAGGATGGGACGCTTGTTTTTGCAGGGGAACATGTCTTTATGGGAGAAGGGCATAACAGGAAATAAGAAAAGGTGGCCGTTTTGCGTATTTCGTTCCTTTTCCGCCTTACCAGACCCGGCGGATCATCTCCAGCTCGGACAGGCCGTTCAGGATCAGCGCGATGCCTGCCAGCGTCACAACCATATTCACCACGGTTCCGGGGTGCGTCAGGATCAGCAGCCCCAGCACCAGCGTGACGATGGGTCCCACTTTGGATACCATGGGCATGCCGCTGCCGGCGGCCTGGGTCAGGTTCCCAATCCCCGCCAGAATCAGGCCCACCCCCGCCAGAATGGGGAACAGGTTCACGATGGCGGGCGCCAGCCGCACGATCAGGAGCCCGGCAATCCCGGAGACGATGGCATACCCCATCTTCACCTGATCACGGCCGTTCTGGCCCGTCAGATACAGGACCAGATAAATGATGGCCGCGCCGATGAGACCGTAGCCCGCCACGCGGATGATGGAATAGAGGACATTGCGTCCCGCGACGCACATGTAAATCCCCATCACGATGCTCAGGATGGCCAGAACCGTCTTATTCCGAACAATACTGCGAATCATGTCTTTTTCCTCCGTTACCTTCTTTTGCCGATTCCGTTCCCGCCGTCTGATCAGGCTTCTTCCGGAATCTGAACCCATTATATCACGTATTTCAGCGGAAAAACAGTTTCGAAAGCGAGCATTAGCCCAGTGTAATTTGCCTTTCCCGGAGAATGCGCAGCGGCTTGATACCGAAGGGGAGAGGTCTAAAGGCGTGTTTGGCAAGCAGGAAAGACAGAGGCTTTTAAACCGGTGAAATAGACGCGATTATGTCAGCGGACGGGTGGCGATGATGTCCACTCCGGTGCCGCAGACGTCGGGAAGAACCACCTGGCCAATGGAGACGGGCGCGTGCACGATAAGACCGTGCAGCGCGTTCATCACATCGGGGATCCGTTTTTTGGGAACGGGCGAGGCGGTTTTTACAGAGAGAGGGGTGGCAGAATTGGCCACCGGAACAACCGCGGTGATCATCCGAAGCGGAAGGGTGCATTCCTGAATGGCATAATTCTTCCCGCGCGGGCATGTGTTGCCTTCCACCGACAGGACCGCTTTCGTGGCGTCGTCCAGCGTGACTGTCATGCGGCAGCCCACCGGGCAGTTGATACAGGTGATCTGCTGTGTCATGGAATTTGTCCTTTCTGTCTGGCTCTTTTACTCAATACGGACCGTCAGCGTGTCGGTTGACGCCATTCCCCGGAGCAGTTCAGGCTTCAGGTCCAGGGCAACCATCTCGCCGGGGGTAAAGATCATGGCCTTTTTACGGAGCAGTTCTTTATCCCCGCAGGCCACGACGGCGGTCGCGTTGCGATACACATCGGCCGGCCGGAACATGATCGTCACCGGAGAAACGGGATCCGGCCGGATTTTTTGGGGAACGGCTCCACGGACGCCAGCCCCGTCCTTCACCTGGATGAAGGCCTGCGGAACGGGCTGGGAGGAGCGGTTCCGAACAAAGGCGGCGGCCGCGTGGCCGGCCCGGAAACTTTCATTGGAGACATGATCCACCAGGTCATGGACATGGAGGACATTGCCACAGGCGAAGACGCCGGGAACGGAGGTCTCGAAGGAATCGGAGACCACGGCGCCTGACGTGGCTGGAGAGATCTGCACACCCGCGCCTTCGCTCAACTCATTTTCAGGAATCAGGCCGACAGAGAGCAGCAGGGTATCGCAGGAAAAGACCTGCTCGGTCCCCGGAATGGGGCGGCGATGCTGATCCACCTGGGAAACGGTGACGCTTTCCAGCCGTTCCTTGCCCCGGATATCGGTGACCGTATGGGACAGGAGAAGGGGGATATCGTAATCCTGCAGGCACTGAACGATATTCCGGTTCAGACCGGAAGAGAAGGGCATGATTTCCACGCAGGCCAGCACCTTCGCCCCCTGAAGGGTCATACGTCGGGCCATAATCAGACCGATATCGCCGGAGCCCAGGATGACGACCCGCTTTCCAGGCATGAAGCCTTCCAGGTTGACGAAGCGCTGAGCGGTCCCGGCGGAATAGATGCCGGCACAGCGGGTGCCGGGGGTGCACAGCGCGCCACGGGGACGTTCGCGGCAGCCCATGGCCAGGATGACGGCGCCGGCTTCAATCCGGCGCAGCCCGAAGGTGGGGGAGACGCAGGTCACGATCCGGTCGGGGGAAACGGACAGCACCGTCACACCGCACTCGATGGGAATATTCAGTTCCCTGGCCCGGTCAATATCCCGCTGGGCGTATTCCGGGCCGGTCAGTTCCTCTTTGAACCGGTGAAGGCCGAACCCGTTATGAATGCACTGGCGAAGAATCCCGCCGGGTTGGGATTCCCGTTCCAGCACCAGGAGGGACTCGATCCCGTCCTCCCGGGCGGAGATGGCCGCGGCCAGGCCGGCCGGGCCGGCGCCGATAATCAGAATATCCACATGCTGAAGGTCTGTCATGCCTGATTCCTCCTCTCCGCCTCTTCGGTCAGGGTACCGGTCAGCAGATAGCTTTCGCCGCCGTTTTTGGTGATATCAATCAAGGGGATCCCCGTTTCCCGGGACAGGATGGCAGCCACCCGGGGAGAGCAGAATCCCCCCTGGCACCGCCCCATGCCGGCGCGGGTGCGGCGCTTCACCGCGTCAATGGTCTGCGCGGGAACGGGACGATGGGCCGCGGCGACGATTTCCGCCTCGGTGATAACCTCGCAGCGGCAGACAATGGTTCCGTACCGGGGATCTTTCCGGATGGCTTCCTGCTGCTCTTCGGGGGTCATTTCCCGGAAGGGACGGAGGGGCTTACGATAAGGAACCCTTTCCGCGCGGGGAGCCAGATGCTCCGCTTCCGCGATCCGGGCGGCAAGATCCCGGGCGATGGCGGGCGCGGAGGAGAGACCGGGACTTTCGATCCCCACGGTTTCGTAGGCGCCCGGGCAGCCGGGAACGGGACCGATCACGAAGTCGCCGCTTTCTTCATGCGCCCGGATGCCGCTGAAATTGGTAATATTCGTCCGCAGGGAAACAGCGGGCCAGGTCATGCGGACCCGTTCCATGACGGAATCCAGCCCGGACTGGGTGACGGCGGTATCCGTAGGATCGTCAATATCCTCGGCGCTGGGCCCCAGAAGAACATTCCCGTGGACGGTCGGGGAAACCAGCACCCCTTTGCCCATGGCGGAGGGGCATTGGAAAATGGTTCGCGCGAAGGGAGGCGCCTTCGGACGATCCAGCAGATAGTACTGCCCCCGGCGATAGGTGATTTTCAGAGGGGATTCTTTACAGAGCTGGTTATGAAAAACGGCGGAAGAAGTGCCGGCGCAGTTCAGAAAAATCCGGCAGCGCCAGGGCCCCCGGTCGGTTTCCGCCAGAAAGCCGCCGTCGGGAAGGGGCTTTACGGCGGAAACAGCGGTTCCCAGATGGAAGGAGACGCCGTTGAGGGCGGCGTCATCCGCCAGCGCAAAGGTCAGCTCGTAGGGGCTGACGATCCCGCTGGTGGGGACCAGCAGAGCGCATGTGACCGCCGGATTCAGATTCGGCTCCAGGGCCCGGGCCTCTTCGCCGGAGAGAAGTTTCATATCGGGAACCCCGTTGCGCAGACCCCGGTCCAGGAGCAGTTCCAGCGTTTTTCGGTCCTCGTCGGAAAAACCGACGACCAAAGCCCCGCAGCGGCTGTAGGGGACGCCAAGGGAATCGCAAAGGGAGGCGAACATGTTGGCGCCTTCCACGTTATATTTCGCTTTCAGGGAACCGGGGACGGCGTCATAGCCGGCATGGACGATGCCGGAATTGGCTTTTGAGGCACCTTCCGCCACGTCCCACCCCCGGTCCACCACGGCGACGGAAACTTGAAAGCGGCTGAGTTCACGGGCCAGGGCACAGCCAACGACACCGGCGCCGACGATCAGGATATCAGCATAATTGTCCATCAGTGATCCTCCCAGACAAAAGTATAGACTATCCTATCACAATCAATTCTTTTTGACAAGGTTGCGAAAGCAGGGCGGGAATGATATAATAACCTGTATTTTTGTGGGGGTGAGGACATGATTACGACCATTTGCCTGAATCCGTGCTTTGACCGGGCCGTGGAACTGGACAGCCTGAAGATGGGGGATGTGAACCGCATCCGGGAGCTGAGGGAAGACATGGGCGGCAAGGGAATCAATGTGGCCGTGGTGGCGCAGCGGCTGGGGCTTGACGTTCAGTGCATCGGGACCATGGGGGAGAACGGCGCCGATCAGCTGTCCGCCATGATGGACGCGGAGCATCTGCGGCACAGATTTATGCGAATCCCGGGGCGGGTCCGGGCCAACCTGAAGCTGGTGATCAAAGGGGAAAAGGGGATCACCGAGCTGAACGAGACGGGGGCTGCCATCCGGGCGGAGGATTTGAACGCTTTCTTCCAGATCGCGGAGGAGGAAACCCGGGACAGCGATGTAGTGGTTATGACGGGGAGTCTGCCTCCGGGATGCCCGGAGGGAACCTATCGGGACCTGATGAAGCGCCTGGAAGGGAAAAAGTGCATTCTGGATACGGAGGGAAAGGAGCTGGAGCTGGCGGCGAAGGCGCACCCTTTCCTGATCAAGCCGAATCTTCATGAGATGGAAACCACCCTGGGGCTGGAGCTGCGGACCATGCGGAGCATCCGGGACGCGGCGCTGCTGTTCATCCGGCTGGGCGTGGAGCACGCGGTGGTTTCCATGGGAGCCATGGGAGCCATGTATGTGGACGCGGAGCGAACGTTGTTTGCCCCGGCGCTGCGGGTGGCGACCCGGAGCCATATCGGCGCGGGAGACGCCATGCTGGGCGGCATGCTGCTGGGATACCAGCGGGAAGGAGATATGGGGAAAGCGTTCCGATACGGCGTGGCGGCAGGGGCGGCCAGCGTCATGACGGAGGGAACGCAGCTGATCGTTCCGGAGGATTTTTATGCGCTGCTGGAGCAGGTGCGCATCCAGGAGGTCTGATTGAGGTCATGGGGCTGTATCAGCTGTTCCGCAGGGCGGAGTTTACGGACGGGGTCATCGATCTGATCCCCGTAAGGGAAGCGCCTCCCAGCCGGGAGCTGGGGTTCGGCCACGAGCGAGTATGGCGGATCGCGGAACACGGGCGAGGCAAGGAGATCGGCAGGATCAGCTACCGGGACGGGGAGAGCCTGGGGGTTTACTATTACGGACACATCGGGTATCACGTGGACGGCCCATGGAGGGGCCATCACTACGCCCGCCGCGCCTGCGGCCTGATCAGGGAAGAAATCCGACGGGGCGGAAAAAGCAGCGTGGTGATTACCTGCGATCCGGACAACATTCCCAGCCGGAAAACCTGTGAGGCGCTGGGGTGCAGCTGGGAAAGCAGGGTCAGCGTGGACGAACAGCTGCGCAGGCGATTCGACATCAGCCCGGTGAAGGATCGGTACATCTGGATATTGGGAGAGTAGAACATGTTCACGGAGATCGGGGGGACCAAGTCCGCATATACCCTTTCCGGGGAGAAAGGATCCCCGGTGGTGCTGTTGCACGGATGGGGCTGCAGGGGGCAGATGATGACCGGCGTCGCGGGCGCCCTCGAGGAGGATCACCGGGTGCTGACGGTTGATTTTCCCGGATTCGGAGACAGCGGCATGCCTCCGGAGCCCTGGGGCATTCCGGAGTATGCGGCGTGGCTGAAGGACCTGATGGAGGGAACCGGCTTTGCCGGAGCCGCCGCCGTCGGGCACAGCTTCGGATGCCGGGTGGCGGCCTGGGCAGCCAGCGAATGGCCCGGGCTGTTCACGAAGCTGGTTTTTACGGGAGCCGCGGGCCTTCGAAAGGAACCGGATGAGGCAGCCAGGAAGCGGGCGGAAGAATACAGAAAAAAACGGAAGATCCTCGAGGGGATCCGAAAAATCGGAGCGCTGAAAGGAATCGCGGAAAAGGCGGAGGAAAGCCTGCGGCAAAAATATGGCAGCGCCGACTATAACGCCCTGGATCCGGAAATGCGGAAGACCTTTGTCAAAGTGGTGAACCTGGATCTGCGGGATCGGTATCCCCTGATTCAGGCGCCGACGCTGCTGATCTGGGGCGACATGGATACGGAGACCCCGCTGTGGATGGGCCGGGAGATGGAAACCCTCATTCCCGACGCGGGGCTTGTTCTTCTGGAAGGCGGCTCCCATTTTGCGTACCTGGAGCAGGCGCTTCGTTTTAACACCATTGTCAGGCACTTTCTGTCGGAGGAAAAATGATTCAGTTAGCAGGCGCGCTGCTTTGCGCCATCGCGTGCGTACTGGGAGCCAGAACGCTGATTCACTGGTTTCAGCTGGAAAGCTACCAGTTTCCGGGCTATTTCAGAACCCTGAAACGGCAGGGAATCAGGGGGTGGATCCCAGGATTCCTGCTGGGAGCCCTCTGGGGGGCCGTGACCGTAATGACCGGCCTGGCGTCCGGGTCGGAGCCCTTCCGGCAGATCGTCGGGGGCCTGGCCATGGTGGGCCTGGGGCTTCTGATGGATCGGAGGGCGCGGAAGCAGAAAGCGAAAAAGGAACTGGTCTTTACGCCCCGGGTGAAACGGCTTTACGGGGTCAGCCTGGTGATTCTGACGCTTGCGGGCCTGGGGCTGGCGGCCCTGGGCAGGAGGATCGGCGGCCCCTGGGGCGAAACGCTGGGCGCCGGGATGATCCCGCTGCTGCTGCCCTTGTGGGTGGCGCTTTGCGGTCTGATCGCCTGGCCCATTGAGAAGGCCATCAGCGAGATGTATTTCAGGGACGCCCAGCGAATTCTGCGGGAGCGGACGGATCTGATCCGCATCGGGATCACGGGCAGCTGGGGGAAGACCAGCGTCAAGTTCATTCTTGGCGCCATGCTGAACGAGCGTTACCCCACGATGGTGACGCCGGCCAGCTTCAATACTCCCATGGGGGTCACAAAGGTGATTCGGACCCGGCTGGAGCCGGGACACCGGATTTTTGTGGCGGAAATGGGGGCGCGGCACGTAGGGGACATCAGGGAGATGTGCCGGCTGGTGCATCCGCAGATGGGCCTTTTAACCTCCGTGGGCCCTCAGCATCTGGACACCTTCCATACCCAGGAGCGGATTACGAAGACGAAGTACGAGCTGATGGACGCGGTTCCCGATGACGGCGTCTGCTTTTTTGCGGATGACGGCGGAATTGTCACCGGCCTCTGGGAAAAAACGGAGAAGGAAAAAATCCTGGCCGGCATGGATCCGCAGCGGGATGATGTCTGGGCGGAAAACCTCAAAAGCGGTCCCGAGGGCAGCCGGTTCACCCTCTGCTTTCGCGGAGGCGAACGGGTGGACTGCGAGACGGAACTGCTGGGGGAACTGAATATTCGGAATATTGTACTCTGCGCGGCGGTGTGCCGGCGGCTGGGCCTGACCGGGAAGGAGATGGCCCGGGGAATCCGGAAGCTGAAACCGGTGGAGCACAGGCTGGAGCTGAAGCGAAATCCGGGAGGCCTCACCGTTCTGGATGACGCGTTTAACAGCAACATCAGGGGGGCAGAGCAGGCTTTCCGGGTTCTGAAAGAATTCCCCGGAAAGCGGATTGTGGTGACGCCGGGCATGGTGGAGCTGGGAGACCGGGAAGCGGAAATGAACCGGGCCTTCGGAGAAGCCATGGCGGACTGCTGCGATACAGCGATCCTGGTGGGAAAAAAGCGGAGTGAAGCGATTCGGGAAGGCCTGAAGGCCGGCGGATTTCCGGAAACGGAGATCCGGGTGGCGGGCAGCCTGAATGAGGCGGCCGATCTGCTGAGAACCCTGGCGGGGAGCGGCGATACGATTCTGTTTGAGAACGATCTCCCCGATCATTATGACGAAGGAAGTATATAAGAATGGCCAAAAAACAGTTGGGAGTGATTTTCGGGAGCCGGAGCTGCGAACGGGAAGTCAGCATCATCAGCGCCGTGCAGATGATGCGGCATGCGGATCCTGAAAAATACGACGTGATTCCGGTGTATATTGACGAGCATGGGATCTGGTATACGGGGGAACCGCTGAAGGATATCCGGAATTATACGCCCTTCAAGCCTGATCAGCCGGGGCTGACCAGAGTTTTTCTGGACATGACGCCGGGATCCGGCGCCTTGCTGGCCCTGGACAGGGGAAAGGGTCTGTTCGGGAAGACGGAGCTGAAAGCCGTGGCCCGGGCGGACGTGTTTGTCATCATTATGCACGGGATGAACGGGGAGGACGGAACGCTGCAGGGTATGCTGGAGCTGGCAAACATTCCGTATACCAGCAGCGGCGTCGGAGCCAGTTCCCTGGGCATGGATAAGATCCTGATGAAGCAGTTTTTCCGGGGCGGGGATCTGCCGGTGCTGCCCTCTGAGTGGTACACGAGGAGCGGCTTTGAGGCGAATCCGGAGGAGATCCTGGACGATATCGGGAAAAAGCTGGGATATCCGGTTTATACCAAGCCCGCCAATCTGGGGAGCTCCATCGGCGTCAGCCGGGCGGAGAACCGGGAGCAGCTGCGGGAAGCGCTGAAGCTGGCCTTCGAATATGATCGGCGGGTTCTAGTGGAAAAGGGCCTGACAAAACCGATCGAGCTGAACTGCAGCGTGCTGGGATATGATGAGGACGTGGAAGCCAGCCCCATCGAGATGCCGGTCAGCGGGGAGGACACGCTGACATTCAGCGAGAAGTATCTGGCGGGGGGCGGCAGCAAAGGGATGGCCAGCCTGAAGCGGGTGCTGCCCGCGCCGATCGAGGACGAATTAAAGGACCGGATTCAGAAACTGAGCAAACGCATCTTCCGGATGATGGACTGCAAGGGGCTTGTGCGCATCGACTATATGTTCGACCGGGAAGGCGGCGGGCTGTATATTACCGAAATCAACACCATTCCAGGAAGCCTGGCCTTCTATCTTTGGGAGAACGCGGGGCTGCCCTACCGGAAGCTGGTGGATAAGATGGTGGACCTGGCGGAACGGGCGAACCGGGAGAAGAATCAGGCAAACTATGCCTATACAAGCGATATTCTCAAGGGCGCTGTCCTGGGAACCAAGGGCGCAAAGGGAAGCAAGGCCGGGGGAGCAAAGCTGTAAGTCAAATTCGGGAAACGCGAGAAACAGTTCGGAGGAAAAGCAAGATGCTGGAGAGGATCGGGGGGCCGGAGGATCTGAAGAAGCTGACGCCGGAGGAGACGAAGGCGCTGGCGGCCGAGATCCGTCAGGAGCTGATCCGGACGGTGGCGCGGAACGGGGGACACCTGGCCAGCAATCTGGGCGTGGTGGAGCTGACACTGGCGCTGCACCGGGTATTTGATTTTTCGAAGGACAAGATCGTCTTTGACGTGGGTCACCAGAGCTACGTACACAAGATGGTGACGGGACGGTATAAGGACTTCGCCACGCTGCGGCAGCATGGGGGGCTCAGCGGTTTCCCCAAACGGAAGGAGAGCCCTTTCGACTGCTTCGAGACGGGACACGCCTCCACCTCGATTTCAGCCGCGCTGGGGATGGCCCGGGCCCGGGATTTCCGGGGCGAAGAGCATCAGTGCATCGCCCTGATCGGGGATGGGGCCCTGACCGGCGGAATGTGCTACGAGGCATTGAACGACGCGGGAAATTCCAATACCCGGATGGTCGTCATTCTCAATGATAACGAAATGAGCATTGCCCCCAATGTGGGGGCATTGAGCCTCAGGCTGACCAACCTTCGGGTCAGCAGCGAGTGGCAGAACGCGAAATCAGCCATGCATCGCTTTCGGCAGATTCCCCTGGTGGGGAAACCGATCTACCGGATCGCTCACGCGGGAAAGACCCTGGCGAAAACCGCCCTGGTCAAGGGAGACAGCATCGGTTTCTTCGAAACCCTGGGATTTGAGTATTTCGGACCCATTGACGGGCACAACATAGAGGGCCTGGAAAAGACGCTGAGAAAGGCCAGAAATTTTGACGGTCCCTGTGTGATTCATGTCAAGACCAAAAAAGGATACGGATACGACAAGGCGGAGGAACGTCCGGACATTTTTCACGGGACGCCGCCCTTTCTGGTGGAAACCGGAGACCGGGCCGAGATTCCGGAGGGACCCAGCAGCGGGCATATCATGGCCACCACGCTGGCGGAGATGGCGGAGAAGGATGACAGGATCGTGACCATCACCGCGGCCATGCCCCTGGGGACGGGCCTGGATCACTTTGCGGAAAAATTTCCCAAGCGGATGCTGGATGTGGGCATTGCCGAGGAACACGCGGCCACCATGGCGGCGGGGCTGGCGGCGGGAGGAATGCGGCCGTATTATGCGGTCTATGCCAGCTTTTTTCAGCGGTGCTACGATCAGATGATCCACGACGTTGCCATGCAGCGGCTGCCGGTGGTTTTCCTGCTGGACCGCAGCGGCGTTGGCGGAGAAGACGGACAGACCCATCACGGACTGTTTGATTTTGCGGAGGTGCTGCCGGTCCCGGAGATGACGGTGCTGGCTCCCTGCGACGCCCGGGAGCTGACCCGAATGATCCGATGGACCGGCGGAGACCACGGGCCGGTGGTGATCCGGTACGCCAGAGGCGGAAGCGACGTGCCGGGCCGGAAGGACGGTCCTTTTACGCCGGGCCGGTGGGAACGGCTGCGGGCCGGAAAGGACGCGGCGATCCTGGCTGTGGGGACCATGGTCAGGCAGGGTCTGAAAACGGCGGCGCTTCTGGCGGAGCGGGGGATTCAGGCCGCGGTGATCAACTGCTCCAGCCTGAAGCCCCTGGATGAAAACTGCATGCGGAGCCTGCAGGGGATTCCGACATTCACCCTGGAAGAGCACATGAAGAACGGCGGGTTTGGGGAATATCTGAGCAGGTGGTGCCTGGACAGGGGGCTGGAACCGCCCAGGACGGTTTTTGCGGTGGATGATATGTTCCCGCAGCATGGAAGCCACGTACTGCTGATGAAAGACGTCGGGCTGGACCCGGATAGCATAAGAGACAGAATACTGTGCGATTTAAGAGGAAGCAGGAATGGCCGATAAAGAACGGGCGGACGCGGCGCTGGTGGCCCAGGGGTTCTTTTCCAGCCGGGAGAAGGCTCAGGCGGCCATTATGGCCGGGGAGGTTTATATCGGGGAGCGGAAGGTGCTGAAGGCGTCCGAAGCGCTCAAGCCGGGAGAGACGCTGACAGTCCGGGAACCGAAGGTCAGCTGGGTCAGCCGGGGCGCGCTGAAACTGGAAAAGGCGGCGCGCGTTTTTGGGGCGGATTTTCAGGACAGGGTCGTGATGGACATCGGGGCCAGCACCGGAGGATTCACGGAGGTGGCGCTGCGGGGCGGAGCCAGACGGGTGTACGCCATCGACGTGGGGTATGGCCAGCTGGACTGGAAGCTGAGGAATGATCCGCGGGTGACGGTGATGGAGCGGACCAACGCCCGGTATCTGACAAAGGATTCCTTTCCGGAGCGCCCGGAGATGACGGTCATGGATGTGAGCTTCATTTCCGTGAAGCTGATTCTGCCGGTGGCGGCAGAGATCATGGGGGAGGACGGGGTCTTCTATTCCCTGATCAAGCCGCAGTTTGAAGCCGGCCGGGAGCGGGTCGGAAAGAAGGGCGTGGTGAGGGACGCGGGGACGCACGAGGATGTTTTGCGGGAGATCGTCTCCTTTACGGAAAGCTTTGGCTGGCGGGTGATGAGGCTGGACTATTCTCCCATTACCGGGCCGGAAGGAAATATTGAATTTCTGGCGGAGATCAGAAAACGTCGGGATGATGCCCCCATGATCGGCGAAGAGGAGATCCGCCGGGTGGTGACAGAGGCTCACATCAAGATGAAAGGGGCCTGAAGAAACCATTAACAGGGAACGGAACGCGGCCTTCCTGGTCAACAACCGGCGGGCGGACGCTCTGGGCTGCGCGGCGCAGGCGGAGGCCATTTTCCGCCGGGCCGGATTCGGCGTGTATTATCCCCGCAGCGGCGAACGGGCGGACTCCTATGAATTCGTGCTTTCCTTCGGGGGAGACGGAACCATGCTGGATGGCGCAAGGGAAGCGCTGGCGGCGGACTGCCCGCTGCTGGGGATTAACCTGGGGACGCTGGGTTTCCTGACCGAGGGAAATCCGGAACAGCTGGGGACCCTGCTCCACAGTTTGCTGGAAGGGAATTACAGGATCGAGAAGCGGGGCCTGCTGGAAATCAGGGCGGAAGGAACCCGGGACAAATGGGTGGCGCTGAATGACGCGGTGGTTACCCGGGGCGGGTTTGCCCGGATGATCCAGATCGAAACCCGAATCAATGGGGAGATATGGGATACTTTTATCGCGGACGGGGTATTGGCGGCCACGCCTACGGGTTCTACCGGATACAGCCTTTCCGCGGGGGGGCCCATCCTGGCCCCGGGAGTGGAAGGAATCGTGGTGACTCCGGTCTGTGCGCACAGCCTGCGGCACAGCCCCTGCGTCGTGCCGCCGGACTCGAAAATCGAGTTCCGGATGAAAACAGAACGGAGTCACCGCGCGGAGCTGCAGGTGGACGGGCGGAGCTGCAGAACCATGGAGGCGGGGGAAGCCGTGGTGGTGACCGGAGCCGGCCAGCATCTGAAGCTGGTTCGGATCGGGGAATATCACTTTTTTGAACTGATGACACAGAAATTCATGGCATGGAGCCAGCCGGGGAGGGAGGAGAAGCAGCCTTGAAGCGGGAACGACAGGCAGCTATCCGTCGGATCCTGGAGGAGAAGACTGTCAGGACCCAGGGGGAACTGGCGGAAGCCCTGATCTCGGACGGATTTCGGGTAACCCAAGCCACGGTCAGCCGGGATATGAAGGACATGCGGCTCACGAAGGTTGCGGTGCCGGAGGGCGGATACAGGTATGCCGCTCCGGCCGCCGGCAGCCGGGAAGCCGGGCAGCGGATGGTGCGGCTGCTGGCGGATTGCGTCACCGGGGTGGAAACCGGCGGACAGATGATCGTGGTGAAGACCCTCAGCGGCGCGGCCAACACAGCGGCGGAAGCGTTGGATGTACTCGGAATGCCGGAGATCATGGGCTCCATCGCGGGGGATAATACCATCTTTCTGGCCGCCCGGGATCCGGAAGGGGCCGCCCAGGCCGGCGAACGGATACGCCGGATGGCCCGGAAGGGGGCGAAACCGATTGATTGAACGGATGAGGATCCGAAACATTGTCCTGATCGAGGATCTGACCATCCAATTTCAACGGGGGATGCAGGTCCTGAGCGGGGAAACCGGGGCAGGAAAGAGCATCGTGGTGGATGCGGTGAATCTGGTTCTGGGCGGAAGAGCGGACCGGAGTCTGATCCGTGCGGGCACCGAAAAAGCGACTGTCGAGGCGGTTTTCTCGGTCGGGAACAGTTCCGGGGTGATGGAGATTCTGCGGCGGGAAGGCATTGAGGCCCAGGAGGGGGAGGTGACCCTTTACCGGGAACTGTCGGCCAGCGGGAAAAATCTTTGCCGGCTTTGCGGGGTGATGGTACCGGTGAGCCTGATCCGCGAGGTTTCGACAGGCCTGATGGACGTTCACGGCCAGCATGAGCATCAGTTTCTTATGGATCCCGACATGCATCTGGGCTTTCTGGATCGGATGGGAGACCGGGCGCATCAGGCGCTGATGAAGCAGGTGGCTTCCGCCTGCAGTGCTTTTTTGGAAACCCATCGGCTCTATGCCCGGATGAAGAAGGAAAACGACCGAAAACAGCGGCGGATGGAGGAGCTGGAAGCGGCGCTGAAAGAGCTGCATTCGGCAAAGCTCAAAACCGGGGAAGAGGAAGCGCTGACGGAGGAAAACGCCCGTTTGCGGAACGGGGAAAAGATCGCCGGCATTCTCCGAGGAGCCAGAAGCGCCCTGAGCGAGGGAGAGAGCGAAGGCAGCTGCCTGGAGAGAATCAAGGACGCGGCCTCGGCGCTCAGGAAACTGGAGGGTTTCGGAAAGGAATACGCCGGGATCGGAGAGCGGTGCGAAGGGGCCTATTATGAGCTGGAAGAGGCCGCGTTCGAAATCAGCCGGATGCTGGACGCCCTGGAACGGGATCCCGGAAGGCTGGAACGGACGGAAGAACGGCTGGATCTGATCCGGCGGCTGGAACGAAAGTACGGCGGGTCGGTTGAAGAGATCCTGGCGCAGCAGGCGGCGTTCGAGCAGGAATATACGGATCTTTGCGGACTGGAGGACCGGATGGCGGAAACGGCCCGCCAGCATAAACAGCTTCTGGCCGTCTATCGGGCGGAAGCCAGGGAGCTGAGCGAGAGCCGGAAGCGGCTGGCTACGGCGTTTGAAAGGAGCATGAGCGGTCAGCTGAAGGATCTGGGAATGGAGAAGACGGTGTTTCAGGTATCCTTCCCGCAGACCGAAGGGGAAAAACGGCCCATGCCCCGGCCGGAGGGAGACGACCGGGCGGAATTCATGATCAGCCCGAACCCCGGGGAGCCGATGAAGCCGCTGGCGAAGATCGCCTCCGGCGGAGAACTGAGCCGGATCATGCTGGCCATGAAGGCCCTCGAGGCGGAAGGAAGCGGGGTGGACTGCATGGTTTTCGACGAAATTGATACGGGAATCAGCGGCAGGATGGCCCAGGCGGTGGCGGAGAAGATGAAGGGGATCGGCCGCTCCCGGCAGGTGATCTGCGTGAGCCATCTGCCCCAGATCGCTGCGGCTGCGGACGCCCAGTTCCTTGTCCGGAAAGCGGAACGGCCGGATGGCCGAACCCATACAGAGGTTGTGCTTCTGGATCAGGAGGGACGCGTCCAGGAAATGGCGCGGATGGTGAGCGGAGCCAAGGGCAGCACGGAAGAGGCGCAGAGCTACGCCCGGAAAATGCTGGAAGCGGCGCACGGGATGTAGGCAAAGGCGAAAAGGCGGTGAGCACCCGCGATTGACGAGCGTATGCGAAGTCAGAGCGGAAACGAACGAACCGGCATCCAGGCATCCGCGGAAAAATTGGATTGTTAAAAAAATGTTTTGTGATTTCTGGTTTAAATATGCTATAATCTGACTAATGAAAAACAACCCCTGGAAGGAGGGCTTGTGCCCGTGATTGAAAAAGGATTGTTCCCCGGCGGAATTCATCCGCAGGAGGGAGTGGGTGGCAAGGCAGTAAACGGCCTGAATGAAATTCGCCCGCTGGAGGCGCCGCCCCGGGTCATCATTCCGCTGCAGCAGCATATCGGCGCCCCCGCGAAGGCGTTGGTTTCCGCGGGAGATCATGTCCTGCTGGGCCAGAAAATAGGCGAGGCTGGCGGGTTTATGTCCGCTCCCGTGCATGCCAGCGTCAGCGGCAGGGTGTACGCGGTGCAGGACGCGATGCTGGCCAATGGGACCATGG
>JAFWES010000026.1 GCA_017512805.1 Clostridia bacterium | reverse complement strand
CTGTACTTCGCCCTGGCCCGGATCTGGGAGCTCCCGCTGGCGGAACAGGTGGTCGGAACGATCACGGCCGTGGATGCCTTCCTGGGCGCTTTGCTTGGGATCAGCACCGCGCAGTACCGGAAAGAGTCTGAGCTGCAACCTCCTGACGAACAGGGGAACGGATGACAATTATTATCGCCTCGGGAGAAATCCCGGGGCGCTTTTTTTGTGCCTGAAAATGTGGTATAATCCGGCTGAAAGAGGGGCTGTGGAAATCCCTGTGGATTGCTGTACTACCGACCTACTACCGAGTAAAATGGCTGAAAACCCTTATTTTACCGTCTTACTGCCATGACTACGAATCAAAAGGTCGTGGGTTCGAATCCCGCCGGGCTCACCAAGAAGAGAAACCCCGAAGCATTGAGAAATCAACCGCTCCGGGGTTTTTCTTCGTTTTGGCTTGCCTGTGGAAAAGTCCTGTGCATAACCGAAAAAAATCGCGCTACTACCGACCTACTACCGACACGTGTGGAGGGGTCATTTGACGGAATCCATGACCGCCGCCAGCTCATCCAGGTCGGTGGATTGATACTTTGTTTTGGTGAAAGTATAGTCGCTGTGCCCCATCAGCGCGGCCTTGTCGATATCATCGCCGGCGGCGTTCTTCAGCTTGTTGCTGAATGTGTGCCGGGCAGCATACGGAACCTTGCCCTCAGCGATGCCCAGAGAGGCACAAATCGGCTTGAATACCATCTCCCTGAAGTAGTTGTCACTCATCTGTTTGAAGCCGGTAAAAAGCGGCACAGGCGCCTTCTTGGAGGCCTTCGTGAATGAGTACTGCGGGAAGATCAGATTAGATCCGGGGACCATCAGCCGATCGCGGATGATCGCCTCGATCTTCTGATGGACCGGCACGGTGCGGTTCCTGCCGGCGTCCGTCTTCTTCCCCTCGACCAGGAACAGCCGGCCCTTGTGCTCGATGACCTGGTCTTTCCGGAGCTCCAGCATCTCTCCTGGTCGGTATCCCAGATAACAGAGGCAGTAGATATATTCCGCGTATCTGTGCTTGCCGATGGCCTGCCGGATCTTCTCCACCTCGATGTCCGTCAGGGCCTCCCGCTTCACGGACTGGCCTTTGCCGGTGTACAGTGTTTCTGACTCGATCTGGCTGACGATGTGCTTCGACTTCGCATACTTCCATAGAAGGCCGGCGATGACTTTCATGTTTTGGTGGGTGCGCTTTCCCTTCGGACAATCGTCCATGCACTCCTGCAGGTCTCCGGCGGAGATCTCCGTTATTTTAGTTTCGTGCAGTTTTTTAAAATAAGCGTAGGCCGCGCGGTAGCCTGCCATGGTGGATGGATCCACGCGGGGAGAATACCACGGCTCCCATGCGTCATAGATCTGCTGGAGGGTCATTTCCGCAGCCGTCGGGCCGTTATACTCAGCCTTCAGGATCGGGCAGTACTGGAGGGCCTTGTCGCGGGTCTTGAATCCGCCCTTTGTTTTCTTGACGGGAACGAGCGGCTTATCCTCCGCGGAGACCCGCCAGTCCACGATCACCTGGGCGATCCAGTAACGGTGCACCGGGTCCCAGTACGCGCATCCGGTGCCGTTGCCTCTGGATTTTGCTCTGCGTTTTTTTTCGGTCATGGTGGAGCCTCCTTTCTTAGTAAATATGAATTATCCCGCCGACGATGTGGGGTCTTTTTTTACTTCCTGAACGTCCAGTAGCTTCCTGACGGCTGCCTTTGTTCCATCATCCGCTTTACGATACGCATAGATGACTTCTGACTCATCTGGCATAAGGACTTCTTCCCGCTGGAGGAAGATCAGCGGATCCAACTGCAGCGTCCGGGCCAGGGCGGCAATCATCGGCCGCTTCATCTTATGAATATCTCCGGACTCCCAGCGGGACACGGTGGCCTTCGTCGTTCCGACAGAATTGGCCAGATCTTCCTGGGTCATATTGAGCTCTTTCCTGCGGTTCCGGATAATGTCACCGATTGTCATTGTGTGTTTCCTCCTGTTGTTTTCAACCGCATTTTATCACCGATTACGCAATTATGCAAATTATTTCGTCAAAAATGCTTTACAATTCCTCAAATATGTGTTATCTTGTACAGGAAGTTACGGAAAAACGTAACCGAACAACAACATATAGGGAGGTGACGATATGAACGCAAACGAGCTGAAGGGCAAGATCACGGCGAAGGGGCTGACTATTCAGGCATTCTGTGATCAGTTCGGTTTTTCCAGGTCTACGTTCGACCGGAAGCTGAACGGCCCCGGCGAGTTCGACCGGGATGAGATCGAGCGGATCATAAATGCGCTTGGTCTGACCTGGGAAGACGCACGCAACATTTTTTTTGCGGAATGAGTTACGGAAACGCGTAACAGAAAGGAATGGAAGACATGAGGCAAGAGACAAACGAGGCGCTGAACGCGATCGTCAAGGACCTGACGGAGCTGCCTGGCGGGACGGACGTCCAGATCAGCATGCACGCGATGGAACTTATCAGCGCGATCACGGGCACGGAGAGCGACCTGAAGGACTGCGTGAACGAGCTGTGCCTGAAGTGTGGCCAGTACCGGACGGAGCACCTGGGCAGCTGCACCGGGTGCCGGTGGAAGCGTGTCAAGGAGGAGGTGCGGAAATGAGCGACCCGGTCAAGATGCTGATGGAGATGACCGACGAGACCGTCAGCGCGAAGCACATCGCCCCGATCCTGAAGATGAACCCCAGCGTGATCGTGAAGTACGCGAAGGACGGCACCTGGGATGCGGACCGGCTTGGCAACTTCGTGATCAGCGGCGGACACGTCAAGTTCTTCCGGAAGGACTTCCTGCAGAAATGCGGGTTCATGGAGCCGGAGAAGGAAGAGGACCCGACGAGGGAGATCCTGACGATGCTGGGCAAAATGCTCGAAGGCCAGAGCACGATCATGAGAGCGCTCAGTCTGATGCTTGACCACCAGATGAAAGAAAAGACCGCCGGCGCTGGCACGCTGACGGACTAAGAAAGGAAGATCTACATGAAAAACCCTTCAAAACATTCTATCACATCTGAACTAAAAAAGCGAGTGCCGGTGATCATTTCTCTGCTTGTGCTCGCCGGGATGATTGCCTTGAACCTGGTCGCGCCTGAACCGGTGTTGGAGCCGGACAGCGTGCACCCGTTCGTGAACAGTAAGATCAGCTGGGAACAGACCTTTTATGAAGGACCGTGGGGTGATACGAAATGAACAAAATCATTGTAGAAAGCGGAGATCTGAATCGGATCATGAAAGTGTTGAGCCGGTGCATGGATAAGAAAATCAGCACTCGCTCCAATATTCAGATTGTCCACGAAAACGACAAATTGACCATCCGCGCCGCAAACGGCACATTCCTGGGCGAAATGTCTATGAAAGCCCCCGGTGGAGATGGAGAGGCATTCTGTGTCGATGGCGATATGTTCGCTCGGGTCGTCGGCATGTGCAACAAGAATATCGAGATTCTGACGGACGGGAAAAACTGCGCCCTGAAGGGAATCGGCCGAACGCGGATTCCGATCGTAAACGCGAAAGTAAAAGCACCGGACGAGATCAATGGCGACAGCGTGACCGTGAAAGCGGAACATTTCAAGAACACATATAGCCTCGTCAGTTATGCGATCGCGACGGATCTGAGCCGGCCGCTGTTGACTGGTGTCCTTGTTGAAACAGAGGATAAGATGATGCGTTTTGTGGCCTGTGACGGTTTCCAGATCGCGGTTGAATCCATGCCATGCAGCGGGGAGAAAACCGGCAGCATGATCATCCCGGGCGCGTTTATGGATCTGATTTCTTCCGCGCTGATGCCCGGCGACGAACTGGAACTGATCACGAACGGCAAGATCATCCAGGCCAGGACAAAGGACATGACCATCCAGTGCGCTCTGATGATCGGCGAGTATGTAGATTATAAGTATCTGATCCCGCAGACATTCGCGACAGAAACGAAAATCAGCACGGACGAGCTGATGGATGCCCTGAAAAGCAGCAGCGTTGTAAACAACAAGTCGAACACCGTCAAAGTGGCCGTGAAAGCTGACGAGCTGATCGTAACGAACAACAGCCCGATGGCTGACTTTGAAGCAAAGATCCCATGTGTAACGCAGGGCGAAGGCGGCATGATCGCTTTCAATGAACGCTATCTGATGAATACCGTCAGCGTGCTGAAAGCGGAGGAATCTGTCATCAGGTTCAATACGGCAACGAGTCCTGTTCTTATCCAGTGCAAAGAATCAGATGGAATTCATGTCTGCATGCCGGTCCGTCTGCATGAGGTGATCGATGGACAGGAGTGAATATGAACGCTTTCTGAAAAGGAAGGCAATTACGGCGACGCCCAGCGGCTTTGAATGCACTGACATTAATCCGTATCTGTTCGACTGGCAGAACGATGTCGTGCATTGGGCGCTGCGGAAGGGCAAGGCCGCGATCTTCTCCGACTGCGGAAGCGGCAAAAGCCGGATGCAGCTCCAATGGGCGCAGAAAGTGCATGAGCATTCCAGGCGCCCCGTGCTGATCCTGGCGCCTCTGGCCGTAACGCAGCAGACGAAACGTGAAGGTGAAAAGTGCGGCATCGACGTCAAAGTCGTGCGTAATCAGAAAGAATGCTGCGACGGGCTGAATATTACCAATTACGAAATGCTGAGCCATTTCGATCCGCAAAAGTTCTGCGGCATTGTCCTGGATGAATCGTCCATTATCAAGCATAAGGACGGAAAAACGCGGCAGATGATTCAGGACCTGTTCGAGGATACGCCGTTCAAGCTCTGCTGCACGGCCACGCCGGCGCCTAACGATTATATGGAGCTCGGCACTCACGCGCAGTTTCTGGGCGTAATGAAGCAGACAGAAATGCTGGCAACGTTCTTTGTCCACGACGGCGGTGAAACGCAGAGCTGGAGATTGAAACGGCACGCTGAGAAAAAGTTCTTTGAGTGGGTGGCCGGATGGGCGGCCTGCTTCCGGCGGCCGCAGGATCTAGGCTATGAGCAGGAAGGATATGAGCTGCCGGAGCTGCGGGTGCATGAGGAAGCCGTCGTAAGCAAAGGAACGGAGCTGATCGACGGCCAGATGATGCTTTTCGCGCCGGTCGGCAAAACGCTGCTGGAACGGCGGAGCGCCCGGAGAAATAGCCTGGAGGATCGCGTTGCCAGGGCGGCAGAGATCGCGAACGCGACGGATGATCAGGTGCTTGTCTGGTGCGATCTGAACGCGGAAAGCAAAGCCCTGACAAAGGCTATCCGTGGCGCGGTCGAGGTTGAAGGAACCATGCCACTTGAAGAGAAGGAATCCGGGATCGTCGGGTTTCTGACCGGACAACATCGCGTATTGGTGAGCAAGCCTTCCATTGCCGGATTCGGTATCAATGCCCAGAACGCGCACATTGAAATTTTTGTCGGCCTGAGTGACAGTTTCGAGCAGTATTACCAGGCTGTGCGCCGGTGCTGGAGATACGGGCAGGAGAAGCCCGTGGATGTTTACATCATCATCAGCGACGCGGAGGGCGCTGTAAAGGCAAACATCGCCCGGAAACAGGCTGACGCGGAGAGGATGACCGGAGAGCTGATCGAGTTTACCAAAGAATTTCTGAAAAGCGATATCCGGCAGACAAAACGCGACGTTGATGAGTATTACGCCTTTGAACAGATGGAGGTGCCTGTATGGCTGAAGAGTGCATAAAGATCAAAAACGTAAAGGTGAAGGATCAGGTGATCGGCCGCGATTATGCCCTGTACTGCGGCGACAGCTGCGAGATACTCCGGGGCATCCCGGACAATTCCGTCCATTATTCCATTTTCTCCCCGCCGTTTGAAAGTCTGTATACCTATACAAACAGCGACAGGGACCTGGGGAACTGCCGGAACGGCGGCGAGTTTCATGAGCATTTCCGGTTTATCGTCGATCAGCTTTACCGGGTGATCATGCCCGGGCGGCTTGTCAGTTTCCACTGCATGAATCTGCCGACGAGCAAAGAACG